>JBNLED010000112.1:0-6327 GCA_050304755.1 Polyangia bacterium
AGAACACCTAAGACAGGGAGAGCGGCGCGACGTAGAGGTAGGCCGAGTGGTATTCGGGAGTGGCCATCAGCTCGATGGCCGGCTTGATGGGGATACAGATGCCGAGGCTGACGAACACCAGGACGAAGATGTAGTAGGTGAAAATTCTCGCGAAGAGCTTGCTCGCGCCCTCCTCTTCCGCGATTTCGAACTGCTTCGGCAGCCAGGTCATTTGAAACGAGGCGGTGACCAGCACGTTGGCGAGCATGCCGAACTTGTAGGCCAGCGCGTAGATCCCCACCGCGGACAGGTTCCCCAGCTTCTGGAGGATGAAGCGGTCGCCGAAGTGCAGGATGAACATGCCGAACCAGCTGCCGGCCAGCGGCATGCTGTACATCAGCATCTTCTTGAACAGGGCCAGCGAAAAGGAATAGGTGATTGACCGCATCAGCGAGATGGTCACGATGATCCCCGGAACGAAGACCGCGATCAGCCCGGCCACCAGAATTCCCAGAATGCCCATCTCGAACTTGACGATGAAGAGGACATTGAGGGAGAGCTGCAGAATCATCCTGGAGAGCATGACGATTCCGTACGATATGGACTTCTGCTTCGCCCGGAGGATGGTGACGGGGACCTCCATAATGAGGCTCAACGCCATGGTGATGAGGACGATCTCGAAGAACAGATCGTAACCGTTCGAATTGAGCAGCACCTTCGACAGTATTCCGGAGAAGACGAAACCGAGGGGAATAACCACGGCGCCGATGATAAACACCACCGTCAGGCTGACGGCGATCACCCGATCTCGCTTCTCCTTCTCGTCGTGCTCGAAGAAGAAGCGAAGCAGCGACTGGTTGAACCCCATGGTGACGAGGTTCGAGAGGATCCAAGTGGTCAGCGTGAGGATCTCCAGAATGCCATACTGGGCAGTGCTGAGATAGGAGGTGTACAGGGGGATGAGGAAGAACGCGATCCCCTTCCCCGTGATCTCGCATAACGCGTAGATGAGCGTGTGTTTCGATGTGCTTCCTAGTAATCCCATCGGCTGCTTATACCCCAACCGCGGCGCTCGAGCACGAGGAAAGCGTCGGAATGTGCGCGACCCGCCGGTTTTTTGCCCTGCCGGCCGTTCTGTGGAACATTGGCGTCAGGAGGTCGATGATGTGCAAGCTGCTCCGTGACTATGAGAACCTCAGCCTACCCCTGGAGAAACGCCTGCCGTCACTCGCCATGCGGTTCCCCTGCCTCCGTCACGCGGAGGGGCTCTCCCCTTTCGCCGCGGGGGTCTTCTACGAGTGGTTGAGGCGCCAACCCGCCGATACCCCGGCCTGGCACGCCGGCCATCTCATCCTGAATCTCCACGGGCGCGGTCCCTGGGACCGCTTCGACGCGGTGCGCGCGGTCCAGACGTTCGGAGAGGCGGATCGGGGCACCTTCGCCAACTGGGCCCGCTGCTGGCAGTAGTCGGCCCCGGAATCGATTGTTTCCCATGTCCCCCCTGTGCTAAAAGCTCCCGGAGGTCGGATGATGCATGTATTGATATCAGGCGGCTGCGGTTTCATCGGTTCCAACTTCGTGCAGATGCTCCTCGGGGAACGCCCCGAGTGGATCCTCACGGTTCTCGATGATCTGACCTACGCCGGAAACCTGGCCACGCTGCGGGCGGTGGATCCCGCCTCGCGGGTGCGCTTCGAAAAAGGGGATATCGGCGACAGCGGGTTTATCGACGGGCTCTTCGAGACGTTCGAAGAACCGCCGGATGCCATCATCAATTTCGCAGCGGAGTCCCACGTGGATCGGAGCATCGTCGGGCCGCGGGTCTTCATCGAAACCAACGTCACCGGGACCTTCAACCTGCTCGAGCAGGTCCGCCGGGGACGGGCCACGCGCTTCGTCCAGATCTCGACGGACGAGGTGTACGGATCCCTCGGGGACTCGGGCGCGTTCACGGAGACGACCCCCCTCAACCCCAACAGCCCCTACTCCTCCAGTAAGGCCTCCGCGGATCTCATCGTCCAGGCGTACCACCGGACCTACGGCGTGGACGCGGTGATCACCCGGTGCTCCAACAACTACGGGCCGTTCCAGTTTCCCGAGAAGCTGATCCCCCTGATGATCATCAACGCCCTGGATCGCAAGCCCCTGCCGGTCTATGGTGAGGGGCTCAACGTCCGGGACTGGATTCATGTCTCCGATCACTGCAGCGGCGTGCTCTCGGTCCTCGAGAAGGGGGCTCCGGGAGAGGTCTACAACTTCGGAGGGGCGAGCGAGGTGGCCAACATCGAGGTGGTGCGCGGCATCCTCAAGGTCCTCGGGGGCGGGGAGGAGCTCATTCGGTACGTCGAGGACCGCCCCGGCCACGACTGGCGGTACGCGATGGACTTCTCCAAGGCCCGGACCGCGCTCGGCTGGCGGCCGCGGATCGACTTCAAGACCGGGCTCGAGCGAACGGTGGCGTGGTATCAGGAGAACAAGACCTGGTGGCAGCCCATCCTCTCCGGCGAGTACATGCATTTCTACGACGAATGGTACGGCGGGAGGGTGTCTGAATAGGACATATTGTACAACTTTTCCTTTACGTGTATGAAGCAATTCTGGTGAGAAGGGCTGAACCCACCTGAGGAAGGTAGAGATGTACAAACAATTACAGGATCAGACAATCGCATTCATCGGCAGCGGGATGATGGGGGGCGCCATCATCCACGCCCTCGCGGAGAACAATGAGCTGCCCAAGGATCAGATCATCGCGAGTGATCCCCACCCGAAACGGCGGCGGGATCTCGCGGAGAAGTACGGCATCCGGACCATGGACGACAACCCGGCGGCGGTCCGCGACGCCACCATCGTCGTGCTGGCGGTCAAGCCGCAGGTGCTCCCCACCGTCATGGCGGAGCTCAAGGGGCGCATCCCCGCCGGCGCCTTCGTGTTCTCCATCATCGCCGGCATTCCGATGATCACCATTCAAAACGGCCTCGAGCACAGCGCCGTGATCCGGACCATGCCCAACACCCCCGCGCAGATCGGCGAAGGCATCACCGCCTGGACCGCCTCCCCGGACATCACTGAGGAGCAGCTGGTCTACGCCCGCGCCATCCTCCGCACCATGGGACTGGAGTCGTTCTTCAAGCGGGAGGACGCCCTGGACATGGCCACCGCCATCAGCGGCACCGGTCCCACCTACGCGTTCCTCCTGATGGAGGCGCTCCTGGACGCCGCGGTGCATATGGGGATGTCCCGGCAGGAGGCGCGGCCGCTGGTGATGCAGACCGTGATCGGCTCGGCCCAGTTCGCCTTCCAGTCGGAGCGGCACATGGCCGAGCTCCGCAACATGGTCACCTCCCCGGGGGGCACGAGCGCCGAGGCGATCTACCAGATGGAGAAGGGCGGGATGCGGACCATCCTATCCAAGGCCGTCTGGGCGGCCTTCAAGAAGGCCCGCCTGCTCGGCGAGCGGGCGCAGAAGCAGCAAACCTCCAAGGCCGAGGACAAGTAGACCGGCACGGACCGGCGCCCTCGTTCGGTGCCGGTCCGCTTGGAATTCACTGCCAGAGACGCGCGACGAAGCCACCCCGGCGCGACAGCGCCACGCTGATCGAATCCGAGGCGGAAACCGTCCCCTCCTGACGGTCCCACGCGTCCCCCGCTCCCGAAACATCTCCCAGGCGGATCGCGTTCCAGGTGCCGCTGCCCAGGAAGTCGAGCGACACGTCCAGGGTCGACGCGGTGTCGCCGTTGAGGATGCCGACGAACCACTCGTCCCCCGACCGGCGCGCGAACGCGGCCACCTCCCCCGGCTCGCTCCCCGGGAGAACAATCGTCTCATCCCATACGGCCGGGATCTCTCTTTGCACGTCGACCGCGGTGTTGTCCACGTAGTCCCTCGGGTGACCGGAGAAACAGAGGAACGGCGACGTGAACACCACCGCCTGGGCCAACTCGTGCGCCCACGTGTTCCCCTGCAGCTCCTCCACCGCGAATACCGTCGGCGTATAGTCCCCGGCCCCCGCGATGAAGCGCGTAAACGGCAGGATGGTATCGTGCGCCGATTCCAGGACCCGCGAATAGCGGGTCATCTGGTATTCATGGCCGCGGATCCCTTCGCGCGTGAGCATGTTCGGCCAGGTGCGCTCGATGCCCGTGGGTTTGTTCGCGCCGTGGACGTCCACCATGAGCTGGTGCTGGGCCGCGTCCCGAGCGACGTCGTAGTACCATGTGGCCTCCCGGTGGTCACACGCCGGCGGGAAGTCGATCTTCACCCCCACGATGCCGATATCCGCCGCGTGCTGGAAATAGGCCTGGCGATCGGAGGGGTTCGACACCTCGTTGCTGTGCACCCATAGCCAGATCCCCACCCCCTTGCTGGCGGCGTACGAGCAGACCGACGCCAGGGAGTTCCAGTTGTCCGACCACGCCTTCCATCCGTCGTCCACGAGGTAGTACTCGAAGCCGAGCTGATCTGTCCAGTCGACCCACTGCTGCTGATCTCCGAACTGCGGAGCGCCGATGGCCATCCACTGCCAGGTCGAGCGCCCCGGCCTGATCCAGTCCGCGCCGCTGAGTGATGCGTCCCGCGGCGGGTTCAGGTTCTGAACCAGCGTGCTGTTGACCAGGGTGGTCAGGTCCCTGGCGATGACCGTCACCCGCCACGGCTGGATGACCTCGTCGTTGGTCCCCCAGCCCGTCGGGTCTGCGTACAACGTTCCTTCCAGCGCGCCGTCAGCTCCGCGCCGCAGCCCCATGTCGCCGTAGTCCTTCAACGCCGCTTCTGTAATACTGACATAGAGATCGTCCACCTTCATCGTCAGCGGCATGCCGTAGGAAGCGTTCCCGAGCGAGTCCAGGCGGGTGGTTCGATAGTGCTGCTCGTAGGCCGCCTCCAGCTCCGTGGCCCACACTGTCGGATTGCCGTCGAACCGCCAGGCCGATCGCTCGGCCTCGACGGTCCTGCCGGTCCTGGCGGGAAGCCGCAGGCGGATGCCCACGCCGTCGTCGGCGACGTGCAGATCCACAACGAAGGATTCGTCTCCACTGGTCGCCGGCACCGATGCTGTGTTCGCCTGGTTCACGGCGGTCGACCGGCCGCCGAAAAACGTGTACTCCTCGTCGACAGCGCTGCGCTCGAGCGTCCCCAGGACGACATCTCTACCGATATCGACCCCGCTGCTGCGAATTCCGATCTCGGATGGCGCGAGGACCTGATTGCCGTCGACCGTAATCCGATACCGCAATGTGGCGTCTTCCGTCGTGAGCTCGGCCTTGAGCCGTCCGTCAGGGCTCGAGACCGTGTACGGGGCCTCACCTGTATCCAAACCGGCGGAGGATTCCGTGTCGCCGCCGGAATCCGTGTCCCCATCCGTATCTGTATCCCCGTCTGTATCCGTATCCGTGTCGGAATCCCCGTCAGCGTCCCCGTCACTGTCCGAATCGCCGTCCCCATCGACATCAGAATCCGCGTCCGTGTCCCCGTCGGCGTCGGTATCCGCGTCGGTGTCGGAATCCGCGTCGCTGTCGGTGTCGGTATCCGCGTCGCTGTCGGTGTCGGAATCCGCGTCGCTGTCGGTGTCGGAATCCGCGTCGCTGTCGGTATCCGCGTCGCTGTCCGTATCGGCATCCGTGTCGCTGTCGGCGTCGGTGTCGGAATCCGCGTCGCTGTCCGAATCCGCATCCGCGTCGCTGTCCGCGTCAGAGTCACTATTGTCGTCCGTACCTACACCGCTATCCATCCCACCGTCCTGGTTGTCAGACGCGCAGCCGGCTAGAACTCCTCCGAAAACAGATACAACCAGAAACAATAAAAATTTTGTTTTCATGTCTGTCATTTTCCTTTGTCGAAATCTTTTGGCAATTTTTATGTACCCTTTTCTAAACCAACAGTAAATTAACGGAAGAGTACTACTTTTAATGTGAATCCGCATCTGTCAATCGGGCGGATTTATCTGTGTACAGGGACGATGATGCGGCTGCCCCGCTGACGGATTTCGACAGGAGCAGGGACGACGCGGCAAGCTCCGGGAGAAGTGCGGCGATATCATACTGGAAAAAAGGGCTTCGCCCCGGTCCCGGATCGGGCCGGCCCCTAAGGATGGTGCTTGTACGCGCCCATGTCCGCGATGCTGGTCCCACGATGATGATGTCCACTCGGTCGTTGCCCAAGATGTCGGAGCCCGCCGTCGGTGTTGATCCCCCCCCCGCGTTGGCGGCCGCGTTGCCGGAGAATACGGAGTTGACCACCGTCCCGGGGAGGGTGTTGATGACAAAGAGCCCGCCGCCGGCGGAGGTCGCCTGATTGGTGCGGAAGACGCACTCCTCTATCGCCGGTTCCAACTCGCGTTAACATCTATGGAG
>JBNLED010000113.1:0-78857 GCA_050304755.1 Polyangia bacterium
GTTTCCAAGCTGGCAATCGCTGCGCCCGTCCGGCAAGGCGCGAGGAGTGGAGAATACTGGGGGTATTTGACCGACGAGCAACGCCGACGGGCGGGATGCAGCGGTTGTCAGATGGCAAGTTAATTTTGATCAGAGGCCTAATCGCCTGAACCAGATCTCATTGCGTCAGGGGGCTCCTTCGGCTCGGCCGAGGGCCGAAGAAATTGGCTTACATCCACCGGTTGCCGTCCACCGGGGGTCAGCTCTGAGAGGAGCGCGTCCAGCTCCGGCGCCTTGTTGCCGAGGGCGTGGGCCATCTCCACCGATCGCATCGCGCCGTCGTGATCCCCCCGCCGCGCCATGAAGATGGCGTCCTGGAAGTGGCTCCAGGAGAGCATACGCCAGGTCTCGTGCTCCTCCCACCGGGTGCCGAGGAGACGGTAGAACCGCTTCCACCCCTCGTCGAGATACTCCGGGGACGCGGCCGCCACGTCGGACCGGGCCAGAGGCTCCGGGGCGGTGTGGTAGACCGGACCGTCCGGGATCATGTACCGGACGACATCGGGATCGAGGAGGAAATCCGGCTCGATCCGCAACGGCTGCTCCAGGGCCAGCGCGGCCACCGGAGTCTCCGTGAGTCTGCCGTGGACCAGCATGGTGCGCGCCAGGGGAACGAGGGACGGATAGCGCTCCACGGTGGACTTGAGGTAGCCCGGATAGCTGAGGAGCATGGGGTTGACGATGACGAGATCCGGCCGGGAGCCGTCGATGAACTGCCGGGCGGAGAGGGTGAAGAAGAGGTTGTAATAGCTGGTGAGGATGAGGGTCCCGGGGGTCGCCTGCTCTACGCAGAAGTCCGCGAAGAGGCGGCTGGCGCGAAACCGGGAGAGGTCCACCTCGTCCCGGGCGATCCGGGCGCGGAGCAGCGGCAGAATCAGAAGGACCCCGGCGACGATCACCGGCACGAACCGGTGCAGGGTGAAGTTCTCCTTCAGCACCCAGAAGGTGACCGCCGCGAACACCGCGAACCCGATACAGATCACGGCCACGAGGGGCAACATGTAGCCGTAGTAGTCGGGGTTGAAGGCGTCGAACCCCATGGTGGTCCGAAGCAGCAGGGTCACCCCCGCGACGAGGGTGAGCACGATGCCGGTCATCCGGGTCCGCCGGTTGCGGATCAGCATGTAGAAGCCGATCAGGGACGCTATGACGATCAGGGGTCCCACCTGCCCCATCATGGAGAACGCCCCGTCCCGGACCCGCTCGTCCAGGCTCAGGGGGAGCTCTCGGGTCATGGACTTCTGATACACCTTCGCCGTCACCACCCAGATGAAGTCCGAGAGGGAATGGACGCCTCCCAGCGAGACGGGCGCCCCCGACAGGGTGCGCAGCGGGAGGAAGAGGTAGGGCAGAAGGCCGAAGCCCCCGACGAGGAACAACCGCCCCGTGAGCTTGAAGACGCCGAGGGCGCTCTTCTTCCGGACCAGGGCGACGATGGGCCAGACCGCCGCCGGGAAGGTGGCGAGCATGATGAAGTGGTGATTGGTGAGGCCCAGGCCGGCCACGAAGGCGGTCACATAGAGATACCGCTCGTTGGACGTGACGGGCCTCAGGCAGAAGAGGACGAAGGGGTAGAGAGCGCCCAGCACGAGCAGGATTTGCAGGGAGTAGACCTCCTGACGGACGCACTGGAACCACCAGCCGGGGGACGCCGCGGCGACGAGGGAGACCGAGAGGGAGACCACCGCGAGGAACCAAGGCGGGAGGGTCCCCGCGCAGGCCTTGAGGATGCGATGGATGAGGTGAAACAGGATGAAGGTGGCGAGGGCGCCGAAGAGGGCCGAGGCCAGCGAGACGCGGAAGGCGATGCCGCCGAACGGCAGCAGCGTGAACGGCTTGACGAGCATCACGTAGAGGGGATGGCCGGGGGGGTGGGGCATCCCCAGGGTCTGGGCCGCCGCCGCGAACTCCGGCGCATCCAGCCAGTAGGGCTCGAAGGCCGCGAAGAGCACGTTGAACACCGCGGGGATGCCGAACGCCGCGAACCCGGCCGCGCGGACGGCGAAGCGATCCGGTGTCAGCGAAACGGCGCTCATCGTCGGCGGATCACCCGCGCCGGGTTTCCCACGGCGAGGCCGCGAGGGGGGACATCCCCGGTGACCACCGCGCCGGCCCCGATCACCGCGCCCGGCCCGATCTCGCAGCCGGGGAGGACAATCGCGCCGGCCCCGATGTCCGCGCCGTCGTTTATCGTGACCGGCGCGAACGAGAGGGGGGCGTGGAGAACGGGGATGTCCGTGCGGGACAGTTCGTGCTCGCTGGTCAGGATGACGACCCGGGGACCGATGCCCACGGACCGTCCGACGGCCACCCCGCCGGCCCCGTGGATGAAGGCCCCTTGTCCTATCCACGAGCCCTCGCCGATGCGGATGAAGCCCTTGTGATATCCGTCCAGGTGGGCGTCGTGTCCCACGAACGCGTTCGCGCCGATCTCGATGTTCTCGGGATGAAAAAGTCGGACCCCCGCCTCGACCACCGTCCCGGCCCCGAGGGCCTTCAGCCGCCCCGTGACGTTCTCGCCGGTGCCCCGGGTCGCGTAGCCCCTCGCGCCGCTGAAATCCAAGGGATCCTCGGCCGCGGTCTCGTCATCAGAACTGTTTGAGGATCTATTTTTCACATTCATCGGTCGAATATTAACAACAGGGGTTGCCAATCGACAAATAACGAGCTAAACGCACTTTTTCGAGTGCGCTCTTCCGGGGCGCTCTCGAGGTCGACGTGCCTGGACGGGCGGGCGGCCGAAAGAAGTTGACTCGAAGCAGGGTGGTGCGATAATCACCCTTGGCGACAACAGAAGATAAAGGAACGAGGATTATTAGACATGCCGTTGCACACTGAGAGAAAGCAGGAGATCATCTCGAATTACCGGACCCATGAGAACGACACCGGTTCTCCTGAGGTACAGATCGCGCTGCTCAGCGATCGCATTACCTATCTGACGGAGCACTTCAAGACCCACAAGAAGGACCACCACTCCCGGCGTGGGCTGCTCAAGCTGGTCAGCCAGAGACGTCACCTCCTGGACTATTTGAAGAAGAACGACGTGGAGCGCTACCGAACGATTATCAAGTCACTCGGTATCCGCAAGTAGTTTCAATTTTTTCATCCATGCATCCCACCTCATTCCGTACGATTTTAGTCCTGTTTTTTGCCCGCGTTTATCTCATCGAACGCGGTTGAAAAACCAGACTAAAGTTTATCGCGGAATACGCGTTCAGGGTGCATGGCCCAGCGCCGATCACGAATCGGTAGAAAGGCTGTACTCCGAATGTTCATTAAAGAGAGCGTAAACATTGGCGGTCGGGAGATCACCATCGAGACCGGTCGCATCGCGAAGCAGGCGAGCGGCGCCGTCATCATCTCCCAGGGAGAGACGATGGTGCTCGTCACGGTGGTGGGGAGCACGGAAGCCCGTGACGGCGATTTCTTTCCCCTCACCTGCGATTACATCGAGAAGACCTACGCCGGCGGCAAGATCCCCGGCGGGTTCTTCAAGCGGGAGGCCAAGCAGCGGGACGACGAAATCCTGGTGTGCCGCCTGATGGACCGGCCCATCCGCCCCCTGTTCCCCGACGGATACAGGAACGAGGTGCAGGTCGTCGCCACCCTGCTCAGCGCCGACCCCAACCAGAAGGGCGACGTGCTCGCCATGACCGGCGCGTCCATGGCCCTGACCATCTCGCCGGTGCCCTTCTTCGGGCCCATCGCCGCGCTTAGGGTAGGCCGGGTGGACGGGCAGTTCGTCGCGAACCCCACCATGGAGGAGACGGCGGAGAGCGACATGGAGATCATCGTGGCCGCCACCCGCGACGCCATCACCATGGTGGAGGGCGGGTCGGATCAGGTCTCCGAGGAGGACCTCATCAACGCCATCTACTTCGCCCACGAGGCCATGACCCCCCTGTTCGACCTGCAGGACACCCTAAGGGAGTCCATCGGCAAGCCCAAGTGGGAGGTCACCCCCGTCGAGAAGGACGCGGTACTGGAGGGCAAGGTGCGGGAGCTGTTCGCCGCCAAGGTGGACGAGGCCACCCGCATCCCCACCAAGATGGAGCGGTACGGGCGGCTGGACGAGCTCAAGAAGGAGGTCGTCCAGGCCCTGGGCGAGGAGTTCCCCGAACGCGAAGGGGAGCTGAAGGAGGCCCTCGGATCCCTCAAGAAGGATATCGTCCGCAAGCGCATCGTCGAAACCGGCGTGCGCATCGACGGGCGCTCCACCACCGACATCCGCCCCATCACCAACGAGGTGGGCTGGCTGCCCCGGGTCCACGGGAGCGCCCTGTTCACCCGCGGTGAGACACAGAGCATCGCCACCGCCACCCTCGGCGTCACCTCGGACGAGCAGCGACTGGACGGCCTCTACAACAAGGGGTGGAAGAAGTTCATGCTGCACTACAACTTCCCCCCGTTCTCCGTGGGGGAGGCCCGGCGCCTCAGGGGTCCCGGTCGCCGGGAGATCGGACACGGCGCCCTGGCCGAGCGCTCCCTGGAGCGGGTGCTGCCCTCATCGGAGGAGTTCCCCTACACCCTGCGCATCGTGAGCGAGATCACGGAGTCCAACGGATCCTCCTCCATGGCCACCGTGTGCGGCGGCTGCCTCGCCCTGATGGACGCCGGCGTGCCCATCAAGGCGCCGGTGGCGGGCATCGCCATGGGCCTCATCGAGGAGGGGGACAAGACCGCCATCCTCTCGGACATCCTCGGCGACGAGGATCACCTGGGCGACATGGACTTCAAGGTCACGGGCACCGAGAAGGGCGTGAACGCGGTCCAGATGGATATCAAGATCAAGGGGCTGAAGCGGGAGGTGCTCTCCGCCGCCCTGGAGCAGGCCCGGCAGGGACGGCTGCACATCCTCGGATGCATGAAGCAGACCATCGCCGAGCCGCGGGAGGAGCTCTCCAAGTACGCCCCCAGAATCACCACCTACAAGGTGCGGCCGGATCAGGTGCGGGTCATCATCGGCCCGGGGGGAAAGATGATCAAGGGCATCGTGGAGCAGACCGGCGTCGAGATCAACATCGAGGACGACGGCACCATCCACCTCGCCTCCCCGGACGAGGAGGCGGTGGCCAAGGCCGTCGAGATCATCGAGGGGCTCATCAAGGAGGTCACCACCGGCGAGATCTACACCGGCACCGTGGTCCGCATCACGGACTTCGGCGCGTTCGTCAACCTGCTACCCAACACCGACGGCCTGCTGCACATCTCCGAGTTCGACTGGAAGCGCGTGGAGAAGGTGGAGGATATGTTCTCCGAGGGGGACCAGGTGGAGGTCAAGGTCATCGGCGTGGACTCCGATACCGGCAAGATCCGTCTCTCCCGGCGGGAGCTCCTCGAGAAGCCCGAGGGCTGGGTGGATCGTCCCCCCAGGGAGCGGAGCGATCGCAGCGGCGGCGGCCGCGACCGGCGGGGCGGCGGCGGCGGACGGGATCGGCGTGACCGGGGTCGCGGTGGACCGCCCCGGGGCGGACGGCGAAACGATCGGCGGGGCGGTGATCGCTAGCCTCTGATGTCCAAGGCCTACCAGGTCGTCCTCCAGTTCCCCGAACCATTCTAACGGCGATCAGTGGTCGCGGGTGGGGGAGACCTACAACGGCACCCCGGTGTACTTCCCCATGGACGGCCTCGGCGTCACCCCCGAGAGCGACTACGACGTGGCGCGGATCCCCCCCACTCCTTCGGTCTGCCCGAGGCGCCGGACGTGGACGTCGATGACTGCGTGCTCGGCTACGACTGCAACCCCTGCTGGCCCATCGAGTGCGTCACCGGGGATTCGTGGGCGCACGGAGATTGTATGGACGAGAGCGAGGTCGCGGTCTTCCATGCGGAGCGGCAGAAGTACGGATCGACGTTCAAGCTCTCCCTCGACGGGTTCGGCAACCGACAGAACCGGCGCACGGCCGACTGACGGACCACAACGGCAGGATAACCCGATTGTGAGCTACTGCGGGCAGGCCCCTACGACGATGTCCAGGGCCTCGGGAGGCAGCGGGACTGATGCCTCGAGCACGAAGACGGCTCCGTCTTCCGATACGCTGGTGGTCAGACTGTTCGTACCGTGGGCTGTACAGCTTGTGGGATCGCACCAGTTGTCGAGCAGGAGGATTTCAATGTCCATGGCGGGGTCGACATGACTCACGGAGATGGTCGCGGTGCCGTTGGCGGAGGGCTCCAAGACCACCACCGCCTCTGGTCCGTCGAACGTCCCGGGACAGGTCGCGTTGTAGGTGTCGTATTCCCGGTGGCTGAAGAGGTCGATGTCTTCTATCGGGGTGGTGCCGATGACGCATGGGATTTCGTAGGGATCTTCGTAGATTGGGATCCCGCAATCGTAATCGTTGTAGTAAACCTCCTGGCACTCGTGGATGGTGCAGATGCCGAGGTCGTCGTTGCAGGGTTGGTCATCGTCCGGGATGCAGACACCTTGGTAGCAGGTGGGCGCGGTGCCGAAGCAGGCGAACCCTTCGTTGCAGGGGGCGCCATCGGGGATCCCTTCATGAACGCCGCACGCCGCCTCGTCCCCGTTCGGCGTGCAGGGATCCGTGGTACAGGGGTCGCCGTCGTCGCACGGGGGAGACTCACCGGCGACGCAGACACCGTCCATGCACTGGTTCTCTCCATTGCACGGGTCGCCGTCATCGCAATCCCAGCCATCGACCATGACATCGACAGTACACGAGTCTGTGGTCTCGTTGCATGTCGAGACGGTGCACGGGTTGCCCGTGTCGTCGGTACACGGGGAGACGCCGGTGCCGGGATCGACGCAGAGGCTGTTTTGGCACACCCTGGAAATGTCGCCGATGCAGAACTCCGGATCTGTACAGGCCTCTCCGTCATTGATCGCCGTGTCCACGCACGTGTCGTTCTCCTCGTCGCAGACGGTCTCGGCGCAGTCGAAACAGGTGACCTCCGTACAGGAAGCCGCCGGTGTATCCGCACAGGGAGCGCTGGTCGCGGCGCAGCCTCCGGTGTTGTCGCACCGCTCCGGCCCGTTGCAGAACCGGCCGTCGCTGCAGCTCTCCCCCTCGTTGCTCGGGACGAAGTAGCAGTGGAAATCGACGCCGCACCGGTCCCGAGTGCACGGGTTCCCGTCCTCGCAGTGCGAGGGGCTGCTGCAGCACGCCCCGTCTCCCTGCGAGCAGCAGATGCCGTTGAGCGTGTTGCAGTTGCCGCCGGCGCAGTCCGTGTCCTCCTCGCAGGTGCCTCGACCGTCTGCGATATCGGCCTCACAGAGGTCGCCGACGCAATGGAACCCTTCGCCGCACAGCGCATCATCCTCCACGCTGGAGGGGCTGCAGTCATTCTCACAGTGGAACGTTGCGCTGCACGCGAAGCCGTCACAGTCGTCGACGCCGCTGCAGCACGCTCCGGCGTCACAACAGGTGCCGCTCGACAGGTCGCAGTAACCCGAAAGGCAATCGGTGTTCTCGTCACAGGGCGCTCCACCGTTCGGCAGATCCGCGAAGCATGTGCCGCTGTCGCAATGAAAATCGCCGAGCCCTTCGCAGCGCGTATCGTCGTCCCCGGAGTCGCCGGTGCACGAGATAGCGCATGACCAGGACGCGGTATCGCACAGGTATCCGTCGCAGTCGTCATCGTCGTGACAGCACAAGCCCCCGGAACAGCAGATGCCGGTCGAGGGGGTGCAGTAGCCGGACTCGCACTCCCGGCCCTCGTCGCAGGGTCCCTGCCCATCGCTGAGCTTGTCCGCGCAGGTCCCGCCGGTGCAGGTGTCCCCTTCGTTGCACTGCGAATCATCGCTGCAGGTCGTGAAGCACACCTCACTGACCGTCCCCGCCGCGCACGCGTACTCTCCGGTGGGGGCGAACGCATCGCAGCGGTCGACCACGGCGCAGCCCCCCTGACCGTCGCACAGCGACTCCCCGGCGCAGAGGTCTCCGTCCAGGGTGTCCGCGGCGCCGCAGGTGCCGATGTCGTGATAGACGCACGAGAAGTTGCCGCACGACCGCTGGACGCAGAGCGAGTCGTCGCAGTCCGCCGGGGTGGTGCAGCACTCCCCGGCCGTGCAGCAGATACCGCCCTCGCAGTGGTTCGAGTCGCATTCGCCGTTTCCGGCGCACGCCGCTCCGTTCGGCAGCCGGCCCATGGAGACGCACGCCCCGCCCTCACAGAAATAGCCGTCATTGCAGTCCGTGAGGTTGGCGCAGTCAGGGTTGCACCGCTGCGATACTTCATTGAGACTGCAAGCAAAGCCGCCGTCTGACGCGTAGGCCCCGCTGCAGGGCGAGACGGACGCACAGTTGCCGAAACCGTCGCAGCGATCGTCCCCGGTGCATCTCTCTCCGAGGTCGTTGTCCACGAAGCCGCAATCGGTCACGGCGCTATAGTCGCACCGGCTATTTTCGTCGCACCGCCTGGCGTTGCACAGCGTGTCATCGCAGTCCGAGTCCGCTGCGCAGCACTCCCCGGCCGAGCAACAATAACCGTCGCCGCAGTGGCCCGAGATGCATTCCGCGTCGGCGCTGCAGGCGGCGCCGTTCTCGAGCGTGCCCGGGACGCACTCCTCCGCCTCGCAGCGGTAGTCGTCGGCGCACTGCGTGGCGTTTCCGCAGGATGTGTAGCACGTTTCCCGGACCTCGTCCTCCGCGCAGACGAACGCCCCGGTCCCGGCGTAGGGCCCGGCGCATCGGTTGGTGCTGAGGCACTCTCCAAGCCCATTGCACAAGGCCTCTCCCCCGCACCCGTCCGGGTCCTCGGCGCCGCACCAGTAGCTGCTCGGATTGTACCGGCATTCGTTGTCCGTGCAGGTGTGCTCATTGCAGACGCTGTCGTCGCAATCCGCGGCGGACCGGCAGCACTCTCCCTCGCCGCAGCAGATCCCGTCGCCGCAGTGACCGGAGGCGCACTCCCCGTTTTCGCTGCACGCCTCTCCGTTCAGCCCCGCTGCCATGCGACAGGTGGAAGAGACACAGGTCGCCCCCTCTGCGCAGTTGGTGGCGCCGTTTTGGATGGTACAGTTCGTGTGACAGCCCGCCTCCACCGCGCCCTCTTCGCAGGTGTAGACATCGCTCGGTGCATAGGGCCCGCAATCCGGAACGGTGACCTCCACGCAGCCGCCGAACCCGTCGCACCGCTGGGCGCCCACGCAGGTGTCGCCCCCCTCCGTGTCCTGGCTTCCACACCCGAACACCGCCTCGCTGTACATGCACTGCTTGTTGCCGGAGCAGAAATACTGGACGCAGCGGGTGTCATCGCAGTCGTCCGCGTCGCCGCAGCACTCACCTTCGTCACAGCAGAACCCGTCGCCGCAGTGATTCGAGAAGCACTCGCAGTTATGGTCACAGGGGCTTCCCTGGAGCAGCGTGGGTGTGCAGACGGTGTCATCGGTGTCTCTATCGGCGGTGTCTGTCGTCTCGGTGTCCAGCGTTTCAGTACCCTGGTCGTCGCCACCGTCCGCGGTGCCGGAGTCCGTGTCGCTTTTCGGATCGCTCCCCGGGGGAGCCCCGGTGTTCGTCGCTGTATCGCTGATATCGCCCCCGCTGTCGCTGCCCGTATCAACCGTATCATCGGCTACGCACTTCTTGTGGCGGCAGATCTCATTATTTTTGCAGTCGGAGTCGATCTTGCATTCAGCACACCCCCAACCGTACAGCGCGACAATACCAGACAGGAACAATGGGAGGAGGCCCTTCTCCATCAGGTCGGCATTTTTCATCTCTCGAATCCTTTCAAGGCCATCTCAAAGGACAAAAGTAATGATGACATGGCTCGGCGGCATATCAATTGAACCCCTGCAGGGCGAGACGCCGAAGCCCCCGGCGTCTCATTGATAGGACATTCCTATCGAGAAGTTCCCCTTGTCGTTGTTGTCATACCCATCCACCAGCAGGTAGTAGGGCTGACTCAAAGCACTCAAGTCGACCGTGAATTCGGGCATCCCATACCAGCCGCAGCCGTTGTCATTCTGTGCCACCATCTGCCCGGCGCAGTTGAACAGGGCCATCTGTCCGTTGAAGGAGCCGGAGCCCCCGTCCCGGCACCCGCTGAACCGCACCCTCGAATCGGTCGAAACGTCGATCTGCCACAACTCGTCCTTCCCGCCCCACCCGCCGGAGGTGTCGAAGCGGTTCGACTCGTCGTTGGTGCCGCCGTTGATGTCACTGTCCGGGAGAAAGCCCGAGCCGTCAGCGTTCACCGTGTAGGCCCCCTCCACCCCATTGCTGTACCAGGCGGTCACGTCGCGGCAGGCGACCGGGCAGGCCCCCTCCCGAACGTTGATCCGGTAGTTGCAGTCGTCTCCTGCCGACGGGGTGCAAAGCCGGTTGATCTTCGCGTACTGGGATATCTCGACGAGATAGAGGGTGTTCGGATCCGCGGTGAACTCCCACTGGACGTTGTCGCCGTGGCTGTCGTGTCGGCAGCCCACGGTGCTGTAGGACTCGTCACAGATTGTGTCGGCGCCGTTCCTGCGTTTTTTCAACGCCATCACGAGGTCGGCGCCGTCCGCGATGGTCTCATCACTGGAGATACAGTAGGTGGCGCTCCCCTCGAAGGCGTTCCGGTGGATCTTGAAGTACTCCTGGTTCGGCCACAGCTCCGTGGCGGCGGCATTCTGGTGGCAGCTGCTCCGGCCGGTCCAGCCGCAATCACAACCGTATCCGCCGCAGTCGCCGCCGCAGGCGTGGAAGCTGTTCACCGTGCTCTCCAGGGTTCCCTGGAAGGTCTCGCCGGTCTCGCCGACGTTGGTGACGTCGTACACCCGGCCGTCGTCGTTGACCCTGTCGCACGGACCGGCCCACCAGCGCCGTTTCTCGACGGTGACGTAGAAGTTGCCCTGGCTCCCGTCCACGCCGTCGATGAACACGAACACCGTTTTGGTCGAACCGTCTGTTTCGCCCTTCGGGGAGATGACGGCGCTCGCGATGTAGTTGTAGTCGTCATAGCCGGTATCGTTCGGGGTCGCGGAATCGCAATTGAAGGGATCGTGAGGGTAGGACCACATGGCGTCGCAGTCACCCTTGAAGGTCCAGGGATCGTAGCCCGGGCCGCCGGCGCCGGCGCAGATGTCGCAGCTCGAGCCGTCGTGGTTGTACCCGCGCTTGCACCACTTGTAGCAGTTGTCGTCGGTGCAGGGATCGCAGCACTCCTGTCCGTAGCGCGTGTTCCCGTCATCGCGGCACTCGTCCTCTACCACCGGCGGCATGGGATCGTCCTGATAGGGATAGAAGCAGCGCCGGGACTCCACCGCCACGAAGGTCTCGGTGTGGGCGTCCAAGGTCGGGTTGTTGCCCTCGGGACAGTCGCTCGGAGAGGAGATGTCGGTTTTGATGTACACGCCGATGTCGTAGTCGGCCTCGACCTTCAAGATATATGAGTAGAGCTCGAACTCATCGGCCGCGTTGGTCTGGTACTGGAACGCGTAGACGAGATCCCGCCCTTCATAGCCGATCTGATTGCCCGTGAGGTACTCATCGCAGTCGCCCCCCTCCGCGTAGTAGTTGTTCTCCGCGCACAAGGTGCTGCCGGTGACCTGCAGGAAATCACCGTCTATTGGGATGGCCCCCAAGTAGGCCACATGGCCGGTGTCGACGGCGCCCGAGGTAAACAGGTCGGAGCAGAGGTTGTTTCCCGCGGCGTGCCTCGTCGGCGTGCAGGCCCCCGAATCGGTGCACTCCCCGTGGAAGCAGTTCGGGGGGAAGTCGGCGACGCTGTAGTCATCGCACGCCGCCCCGGCGCCCAGCGGATCACAAATGCAGCTGCCGTCCGAGCACCGAACCGTGCCGCAGTCGTTGCAGGCGACCTGGCCCTCGCAGTCGGTATCGGCCACGCAGTCCGGGCAGGGGCTGATGGCCGCGTTGACGCAACCCGTCGTCGGATTGCAGGTGTCGGTTGTGCAGCGGTTGCCGTCGTCGCAGGCGGCGACCTCCCCCACGCAATCACCGGCGACGCAGGCGTCGTTCAGCGTGCAGGCGTTGTCGTCATCGCAGCCGAGCGTGTTGTCTACGTGGGTGCACCCGGATGACGGATCGCATGCGTCATCGGTGCACGGATTGTCATCGCTGCAGTCCCGGGAGATACCCGCACACTCGCCGTCCGCGCAGACATCGTCCGTCGTGCATTTGTCTCCGTCGTCGCAGTCAACGGTGTTGTCCGTGAACACGCAGCCGGCGGCCGCATCGCAGCTGTCCGTCGTGCAGGGATTTTCGTCATCGCACACAATGCTGGATCCGGTGCAGGCACCGGCGGCGCAGACGTCGTCCTCGGTGCAGGCGTTCCCGTCATCGCAGAGGCCGGATATGGGGGTGTTGACGCACCCCTCGGCGGCGACGCAGGTGTCGTCGGTGCACGGATTGTCATCGTCACAGTTGACGGTGTAGCGGTAGGGATCCGGTCCGTTGCCGTCGTCGTAGTCGATGCCCACCTCCTCCGGAGGCCAGTACGTTTCATCCACGACGACCTCGTCGATCTCGACGTTCCCGGCGTTGGTCCCGAGGAAGAACTCGGGGCCGAGCCCGCCGCCGTGAAACGTGGCCTCGAAGGATATCAGTTCTACGTTGTCCACATAGACGTGGACCATCTCTCCGTCGTAGGACATCACCATCCGGACCCACTCTCCGGGCTCGATGGTGGACGGGACCGACGGTTTCGACCAACCGACGAACTTGTTTCCGTACCCCGCCATGATGTTGTTGTCCCGATCGATGCCGAGGTAGAATCGCTTGCCGGCGCCGCTGAAGGCGCCGATGGTCTGGTGCTCTCCCTCGACGCTGTCGAACTTGACCCAGAACGCCAGCGTGCTCGTGTCGGCGTTGACGTGGAACCCGGTCCCGGCCTTGCCGACGTTGCTTCCGTTTCCCGGACCGAAGCGGATCCCCTGGCCGACCTTGCCGGGCACCAGGGACACCTCGTTCTCGGTCGTCGCGGGGTACAGCCCGGCGTGGTCTTTGACGTCTCCGTCGTGGCCGTCCCAGAAGTCCTCCTCAAAACGCCAGTGAACGATGATGCCGCCACACTCGCCCCCGGAGCATCGGTCGTTCACCGTGCAGAGGTTGAAGTCATCACAGGCCATGGTGTTCTCGCTGTGCTCGCATCCGAGCTCCGGCGAGCAGAAATCATCGGTGCAGTAGTTACCGTCGTCGCAGTCCGCGACGGTCCCCTGACAGAGGCCGCCGCTGCACGCGTCCCCCTCGGTGCAGGTGTTCTCGTCATCGCAAGGCGCGGTGATGTTCGAAAAGCGGCAACCCGAGGCAGGGACACAGGTGTCCTCCGTGCAGTCGTTGTCGTCGTCGCACACCACGTCGGCCGTGCCCGCGCAGACCCCAGCGGTGCAGACGTCGCCCTCCGTGCACTCGTTGCCGTCGTCGCAGGGATCCGTATTGTCGACGTTGACGCAGCCCAGCACGACGTCGCAGGTATCGTCCGTACAAGGGTTTCCGTCGTCGCAGTCCGGCGCCTCACCGCCGAAGCAGGTCCCGTCCGAGCAGGTGTCCCCCTCGGTGCAGGCGTTAAAATCATCACAATGAGCGGTGTTGTAAGCGTAGACGCAGCCGGCCGAGCTGTCGCAGCTGTCATCCGTACAGTGGTTGCCGTCCGAGCAGTTTCTGGCGGCGCCGCCGCAGACGCCCTCGCCGCAGACGTCGTTGACGGTGCACGCGTCCCCGTCGTTGCACGGATCGGTGTTGAAGGTGTAGACGCAGCCGGCGTCGTCGTCGCAGCTGTCGTCCGTGCACGGATTCGCGTCATCGCACTCGGCCACCGACCCGCGGCATTCGCCGCCGGTGCAGACGTCGTTCTCCGTGCACTCGTTCCCGTCATCGCAGGGGCCGGTGATCGCAGCGTTTCGGCACCCGTCTATCGGATCACACGAGTCCGCGGTGCAGGGATTGTCGTCGTCGCAGATGGTATCGCTCAGCTCGTGCCGACACTCGCCGGACGCGGTATCGCACTCCTCGACGGTGCAGGCGTCCCCGTCGTCCGGACAGTCATCGTCTTCGGTGCAGAAGCTGATGAGGCAATCCGCATTGGTCGAGCAGAAGCCGATCTCTCCGAAATCCTCTCCCCTGAGCTGGGGGTGTACGGGGTAGTTTCCGTCGCAGCACACATAGTCATTGGAAGTGCACACCTCCTCCGGGGAGTGATCGGGATCGCTGCTCTCGCAGCCGCCGAAACAGGAGCACGTCCGGTATCCGTTGCACCATTTCGGACCGCAGAGCCCGTTGGGGGTGCACAGGCCGTCCGCGCAGTCGTCGTCGGAATCGCACTTGCAAACCCCGAGGAGCAGGTTGCATTGGCCAAAGGGACAATCGTCGTCCTCGTCGCAAGTGACGCCGTCGTCTTCTGCGTCCTGCATCCAACACTCGGTAATCTGGCCCGCTTCGCTGCAGCACTCCGTGGCGAGGAGCGCCGGCTCGCGGAATGGGCTCAGTTGAGCGTCGATGTCGTCAAACAGATGATCAACGCTACCGCGCCCTTCGAGGTATCCTTCCGGTAAGGACGGCGCCGCGTCTTTCTCCCCCTCTCCACCTGCTGGAGGGGGGGCCGGGGGGTGAGGTTCTTCCTGCGGCTCGACCGACATCACTTCGTCGGAGCATCCGACAAATACCGAGGTGGTTCCAATAAGCAATAGGCTGCACACCCTTGCGTAGCGTCGGACCCACCCGGGCCGTGAGCGGGGGGGACCGAGGGTTGCGGTTATGTCTGGAATCACCATATTCTCCTCCATCACTATCTTTCTTCCAAAAGTCATCCACGCGAAACAGCGCTCAGGGGTTACGGACATGTCACCGTCACCTCCAGGCTCTCCGGCGTCAGCGCTACAGGGACCTCGAGGACCAAGAAGTGGGTCCCCGGCTGCACCGAAACGGTCAAGGTGTTCGTTCCGTGATCCGTGCACGTGGACGCGTCGCACCAGTCCGTCAGGTGCAGCACCTCGATGTCCATCGCGGGGGTTACTTCCGAGACTGCGACGGTCAGGGAACCCGCGGCGTCGACCGCCACGCTGATCACCCCCTCGACGCCGTCCAGAGAAACACCACAGCTCCCCTCGTAGTCGTAGTATTCGCTGCTCTCGAAATGGTCCTGGGTCATCGCGGTCTTCCCGCAGGTCGCCGCCACCGGCGCCATCGGCTGCTGCTCGCACTGGATGCCGGACACCATCTCGTAACAAACGTCCATCGTACAGAGGCTCCCATCGACGCAGGGGCGGACCTCGGCGGGGACGCATACGCCGAGCTCACAAGTGGCGGCCTCTCCCATACACGGCGCGCCGTCACACGGGTCGCCGTTTTGCTTTGTCGTGTGAGCCCCGCACACCGCGGTGCCGTTGTCGTCGGTGCAGGCGTCGTCGGTGCAGGGGTCTCCGTCCTCACAGGGGAGCTCATCCGCGTCCTGACACTCGCCGTCCAGACACCGGTTGTCGCCGTTGCAGGGATCGTCATCACAGGGGGTTCCGTCCACCGCCGCGAGCTCGTTGCATCGGTCGTTGTCTTCGTCGCACGCCAACAAGGTGCAGGGATCGCCCGTCGCTCCAGCACAGGGGGGCGTCCCCGTGCCGGGATCGGCGCACACCCCGCTCGCGGTGCAGACCTTCGCGACGTCCCCGAGGCAGAACAGGGCGCCCGTACACGCCTCCCCCTGGTTTCTGGGGGTGTAGACGCACTCATCGGCACCCTCATCGCAGCTCTCCAGCATGCAGAAGGTGGAGTTGGTGCACGGCGCCGTCCCTTCGGTGCAGACCCCGCCGAAGCAGCGCTCCGGACCGTTGCAGAAGTCGCCGTCGCTGCAACTGACACCCTCGGGGGCGTCGCTGGTCTGGCATTGGAATCCCGAGGTACACAGATCGACGGAGCACTCGCCACCGAGGTCGCAGTCCGAAGAATCGGCGCAGCAGTCGCCGCCCTCACAACAGATGCCGCTGACCGAATCGCAGTAACCCGATGCGCAGTCGCCGGCGACGAGACACTCGCTCCCGTTCGGTTTCCGGGGAAGACAGACCGTCTGGTCGCAGGAATAACCGGCGGCGCACAATTCGTTGTCCCCGGCGCAATCGTCCAGACAACTGAACGCCTCCCCGCAGAGGAAGCCGCCGCACTCGCTGTCGCTGAGACAGCAATCGCCGGCATCGCAGCAGACGCCGGTCGACACCTCGCAGTGCTCCGAGAGGCAGTCGGTGTCCTCGAAGCAGAACCGTTCGCCGTTCAGGAGATCGGCGGTGCAGAGGCCCGCGTCGCAGTGGTAATCCCCGAAGTCCGCGCAGTCATCGGCGTCGGTGCAGGCGGTCAGGCAGGCATCCGTCGCCGGGTCGCAGATGAGGAGAAAGTCGCCGCACTGGCTGTTGTCGTCACAGCAGTAACCGTCGTCGCAGCAGACGCCGGTCGCCTCGTTGCAGTTTCCGGAGGCGCAGTCCGTGTTGGCATCGCACTGGCTCTCCCCTGAAAGCAAATCCGGAACGCACGCGTCCTGGACACAATGGTAACTCTCCACGCAGTCGCCGTCGTCGGCGCAGGTGGCCTTGCAGTCGTAGGTGACGGACCCCGGCGCGCACTCGAAGGTATCGCCGATATAGCCGCCCTCGCACGCCGACAGCGCGACGCAGCCCCCGTTGCCGTCGCAGCGCTGATCGCCCGTGCACGTCTCCCCCTCCGTGAGGTCGAAGGAGGCGCACGCCAGAGGATAGTAGCGGCACTGCTTCGAGCCCAGGCAGGAGGCGGTGTCGCAGAGGCGGTCCGCGGTGCAGTCCTCGGCCGAGGCGCAGCACTCTCCGGAGGCGCAGCAGTACCCGTTATCGCAATGCCCGGAGGCGCATTCGAGGTCGGTCTCACAGGCGTCTCCGTTCCGGAGCGTTCCGGAGACGCAGCCGCCGTCGACACAGGCGAATCCCGCGGCGCACAGCGCGTCCGAGTCCTCCCCGCCCTCCGCGCAGGACGGCGCGCAAACATATCCGTCGTCTACGAGGCACGCCATCCCGCCGCAGTCGTCGTCCGAGACGCAACACGCATCTCCCTCACAGCAGATCCCCTTTAGAAGATCGCAGTGATCGGAGCGGCAGTCGGAATCCTCGTCGCACCACACCTCGCCGTTCGCCAGGTCGTCGTAACACCAACCGTTGTCACAGTGATTGTCTGCAGCGGCGGAGCAACGCGCGTCGCTATCCGCCCCGTCCATGTCGGCGCAGCTGGTCAGGCAGGAGAAGCTCGTTGCGTCGCAGGCGTAGCGACCGCAATCCCCGTCCCGGATGCAGCAGCTGCCCGATTCGCAGCAGATCGCGCTCGAAGGATCGCAGTGTCCCGATTCGCAGTCGAGGTTGGCGTCGCAGCCGACCTCTCCGTTGGCCATCCGAACAGCGCACGCGGTGTCGACGCAGGCATAGCCCTCGTTGCAGTGGGCGTTGCTCGAGCAGGATTCGCGGCAGCTCTCTACGATATTGCCATCGATGCATTCGTAGCTGCCGCTGCCCCCGTACGCTACGGAAACGCAGGGTTCAGCGGCGACGCACCCGCCCTCGCCGTCGCACCGGCTGTCGCCGCTGCACGGGGTGTCGGAGGCCTGGTCCAGAGCGCCGCAGGGCAGCAGGTTGTACTGACAGTGGAAGTTGCCGTCACAGAACGACGCCTCGCAGGTCCGCTCCGGGCAGTCCGAGTTGTCGCCCGGTGTTCCGCAACAATAGCCCTCATCGCAGCAGATCCCGTTCTGGCAGTGGCCGGAGTCGCAGTCCTCGTCGTCGGTGCAGGGGGATCCGTCCGCCCCCGCTTCGATGGTGTCGCCGGCGTCCGGCGGCGGCGCGTCCGACGCCGAGTCCTCACCGGGCTCTGTCTCCCTGTCGCTCTCTGCGGGCTCCGAGTCCCCGTCGGTGGACTCCGAGGCAGCGGAGCCGGCATCCTCCTCGGCGGCTCGGCACGATCCCTTTGCGCAGATTTCATCATCGCTGCAGTCCGAATCGGTCTTGCACTCATCGCACCCCAGTAGCCCCACATATGAGAGGCTGAAGGCGATGACCAACGGGCGCCACCATACTCTCGTGGTGCAATCAATACGCTTCATAAACAGATCCTTTCACAGCGAGATCCATCGGGCTATAGATTCGGTATCGAATGGTTGACCCCCGTGTACCGCAACTTCACGGTGCGGGATCCGCTCCCTTGGAGCTCGATGACCGTGGCGCAGCTGTCGTCTATTCGGTAGTCGGTGGTCAACGCCATCTGGTTGCCGGAGAAGGACTCGTCGTCACTCCTGCCGGAGCAGCTGTTGGACCAATGGAACGGGAGGGGATACTCGTTCCCGCCGTTTTTGGTTTTCAACCACATAAATTTATTGTTCCAATGCGCGGGATAGTGATCCCGGACCATGACGCAGGCGTCGTTGCTGACCGTAACCCAGTTGTTTTCCCCCCCCAGGTCGGTGGCGGTGGCCTCGCTGCAGCCGGCGGTGGCCGCGCAGACGCCGCCGGTGCAATCGTCGCTCTCGCAGTCGCTGTCCACGATGCAGGTCTGGCCCTCCGCGCAGGGGGCGCAGACAGCCCCCCCGCAGTCCACGTCGGTCTCGTCGCCGTTTTGGGTGTAGCTATAGCAGGTGTTCAGATAGGTCATCGAGATGCCGTAGCTGCCGTCGTCGCGCCAACCGTAGCCGTCCACCAGGAGGTAGTAGGGCTGGCGGGAGATGTACAGATCCGCGGCGAAGTGGGGCATGCCCCAGCGGCCGCAGCCATCATCGTTCCACATGACCTGGTCGCCCTGGCAATCGAAGAGCGCCATCTGACCGTCGAACCAGCCGTAGCCCCCGCCCCAGCAGCCGCTGAAGAGCACGTAGGAATTCTCCAGTACATCGATTCTCCAAAGCTCGTCATTGCCGCCCCAGCCCCCGTGGATGTCGTAGTCGTTAGAGCTATCGCTGGTGTCGCCGTCGACGATGCTGTCCGGGCTGAAGCCGTCTGCCACCCCTTCAACGGTGTAGACACCGTTGACCGCGGCCCCGTACCAACTCTGGGGATCGACGCAGTCCGACGGGCAGGGTCCCTCGGTGACGGTGAGCGCGTAGTGGCAGTCGTCGCCCAGCGCGGAGTTGCAGGGCCTGTTGGTATAGCCCCACTGGGACAGGGAGAAGAGATAGAGCTCCCCGGCGCCGGCGGTGAACTCCCACTCGACGTTGCCGCCCGCGTCGTCGTGGCGGCAGTCGATGGGCGTGTAGGCGTCACTGCAGATGGTCAGGGCCTGCGAATCGGTGCGCCGGGCGCCGACGATGGTGAGGTCCGCGGCGTTATCGACTGATTCGTCGGTTTGGATGCAGTAGGTCTGATCGCCGTCGGCCAGGTTCCGGTGAATCTTGAAGTACTCCCGGTTGGGCCAGAACTCGTTCGCGGCATATCCCCCCTGGTGGCAGCCGGTGGGGGAGGGCCAAGTGGCGCAGTCGTGCCCGCCGCAGGCGCCGCCGGTGGCGGGCTCGCTGTTCACCACGCCGTCCAGGGTCCCGAGGAAGGTCTGTCCCGCCGCGCCCACGTCGGTGATGTCGTACACCCGGGTGTCATCGTTGGCCCGGGCGCAGGGGCTCGCCTGGAGGGGCTGTCGTTCCACCGTCAGGTAGAAGTTTCCGGAGGCGCCGCCGATGCCGTCGATGAAGACGAATATGTGCCGCGGCGAACCGTCCGTGTCTCCCTCGGGTGAGACCGTCGCGACGGCCATATATTCGTAGTCGTCGTACTCGGCATCCATCGGCGTCTCGGACTCGCAGTCAAAGGGATCATCCGGGTAGGTCCACAGCGTGTCGCAGTCGCCGGTGTGGGTCCAGGGATCGTAGCCGGCGCCGCCGGCACCGTCACACATGTCGCAGGAGGTGCCGTCGTTTTCGTACCCGCGCTTGCACCATTTGAAGCCGCAGGAGGCGCCTTCGATACACGGATCGCAGCACTCCTGATCTCGAAGCGCGTTTCCGTCGAGGGCACACTGCTCCTCGATGGCCGGCGGTGCGACGGTGTTTTTGTAGGGATAGGCGCACATCTTGGACGAGACCCCGGCGGAGGCCGACGCGTCATCGGCCGGCCGATTCCCCTCCGGGCAATCATTGGCGGTGGAGATGCCCGTCTCGACATACACACCGACCTCGAAGTTCGCCTGTACTTTAATGACATAGGAATAGAGTTGATAATCGTTCGCGGTATTGGTGGGGTATTCAAAGACATAGACGACATCATTGCCGCTGGTCCCCAGATCATTGCCGCTGGTCTTCTCGGTGCATGTATCCGCGATAGAGTTGTAGTTGTTGTTGGCGCAGGTCGTGCTCCCGGCAATACCCCCGACGGGGACGGTGCCGAGATAGCCTACATGAGAGGTGTTGAGAGACGCGGGGGCGGCGGCGTCGAACAGATCGGAGCAGAGGTTGTTGTTTGCGGTGTGCGAGACCGGATCACAGGTTCCCGCGCCGTCGCATTCGCCGTCATAGCAGTTGGTCGGGTACAGCAGGTCGTTGTAGTCGATGCAGGCGCTGTCCGCTGCTTCGTGGTTGCACACACACTCGTTGTCCACGCAGGCCAGCTGACTGCATCCGTCCGGCGGCAGGGGGGTGCCGATACAACCGAGCCCCGAGTCCGCGCAGTCCGAGACGTCCAGGCAGCAGTCCGCTACCGGCGTATCGTCGCATTCGTAGCTGTTGTCGCCGGTGGATCGGCAGGCGGACGTGTGGCAGTCGTCCGGCGGGCTGCAGACGGCGTCGTCGCCCTTGACGCACGCGCCGTCGTCGCAGTGGTCGTCCTGCGTGCAGCCGTCCCCGTCAGCGCTGCACGAGGTGGAGCTGTCGGCCTTCACGGTATCACAGCTGCTGTCGTATGGATTCGATGCGAGGCAGACGCCGGACACGCAGGGCAGGTTGTTCAGACCGGAGCAGTCCCTTTCGTCACCCAACATGCACTCAGCGCCCACGGCTGGGTCTCCCGAGTCGACGCATTCATCAAGGGTGCAGCCGTCGCCGTCCAGATCGCAGCTTCCCGGGGAGGTCGACTTGACGACGGCTTCGCAATGGTAGCTATTGACGCTGTCGTCCACGCACACCGCGGTGTTGCAGTCCGTGTCGACACCGAGCGCGCTCTCGCAGGCAGCGGCGGTGACGGTGACGCCCTTGACGCACGCGCCGCTGTCGCAGTGGTCATCCCGGGTACAACCGTCGTCGTCGAAATTGCAGGACGCCGTGACCGGCTCGTCGGTGTTGTTGCATTGATATGTATTCCAGGTGAGCGACTCGCAACTGTCCGCGGTGCATTCATTCCCGTCGGAGCAGGAAACGGTGGACACGGGCGTGCAGGTGAGACGCCCGTCGGCGGCGGGCCCCTGGCAGGTCTCTACCGTGCAGCCGCTGTCGTCCAGGTTGCACGGCGCGTCAAGGAGACGGTCATTGTCATACACGCAATCCCCTGTCCCGGGATCGCAGGTGACGCGGTTGCATTGATCCTCCATGCCGGAGCAGTCCACCGGCGCGTCTGCGACGCAGACCCCGGATTGACACGTGTCATTCGGCGTGCAGTCGCTGTTATCCCTGTTGCAGGGAGCCCCTTCGTGGGGTATCGGGTCCCGCTCGCAGTCGCCGGTGGTCGGGTTGCAGACGCCGGTGTTGCAGGCGTCGTCCATCCCCGAGCAGTCCTTTATCTCCGTGTCCGCGATACATCGGCCGTTTCCATCGCAGGCGTCGTCGACCGTGCAGGCGTTGCCGTCCGCGTCGCAGGACGTGCCCGCCACGAGGTAATCGGGCTCGCACTCCCCGGTGGACGGGTTGCAGACGCCGTTTGCGCACGCGGTGGTTTCACCGGAGCAATCGAGCGGCGGGCCTTTGACGCAGATACCCGAAACGTTGCAGGTATCGACCGTGCAGGGATCGACATCGCAGCCCGCGCCGGATCGTATCGCGTTCTCACACTCCCCGCTGATGCACGAGTCGGCGGTACAGTCATTCCCGTCGTCGCAGTTCTTTTCCGCGCCGGATCGGCACACGCCGAAGCCGCCGCCGTCTTGGCAGGTGTCACCCACGGTGCAGGGATCTCCGTCATCGCAGGCCTCCCCGATGAGGTCCGCGTAGGAGAGCGTGCAGTTGTCTTCGCCGTTCCCATCGATACACGAATACCGGTTGCACTGCAGGTCGTAGCCCTCGGGGTTGTGGGCGGCGCAATCCGTGGAGACAGACGCCTCGAAGCCAGCGAGGCAGACAATATCGCTGCAGTGGTCCGGGTCGCTGTAGCCGAAGTCAGTCGCGTCCCCGTTCCGCGGCGGGTTCTCGCAGGTCCAGACGATGTGATTCGGGTCTTCGTCCGTGCAGGCGTCCGGAAAGGTGCACCAGTTGGCGTCGTCACAATCCTGTACTTCTCCGGAAACGCACGCCCCGAATGCGTCGCATCTGTCGACCGTGCAGGCGTTGTCATCCCCGTTGCACGGGACACCGATGTGATCGGAGGGATCGTGGTGGCAGGCGCCGGCTGCGCAATAGCCCGACTCGCAGGGGTTCCCCGACGCGTCATCGCAGTGAAGCGTGTCGGACAGGTCCGATCTGGCCACGCAGCGCCCTGAGCCGTCGCATTTTTGAAAGTAGCAGCTCGTCGTATCCATATCGTCGCTGCGGGGACCATTGCCGTACCAAGCCGGGTCGACGCCCTGCGGGTTGTCCTCGCAGTCGCCGTTCTCGTTGCTGAAATCCACGGCGCAGCTGCCGCGGACACACCACTCGACGGCGCAATCGGCGCTGAGCTCACCGGCGAGGTTGTTGCAACCGGGGCTCTCCGGGACATCTCCATCGATGGCGGGGAACTGACACAAACCGTTCTCGCATCGATTGGCGGTACAGGGATTGCCGTCGTCACAATCGGCTTCGCTGTCGCAATCCTCGTCCCTCATAGCACAGTTTTCGTTGGCACAGAATCCGAACCCGGCGCCGTCGCTTCGCCGTGGATAGGCCCCCTCACAGCAGTAGCCGGCGTAGCCATTCTGAACATCTTTGCACATCGACTCCGGTGAGTCATATCCCGCGATCCCCCCCGGCTTGCAGCCGCCCCAACAGGCGCAGACGAGGAAGCCGTTGCAGTAGGATGGCCCGCACACCCCGAGGTCGGTGTTGCAGACGCCCTGTCTGGTGTTGCCGTCGTTGCAGTCGGAGTTGCTGCGGCATTCACACAACCCCTGCCCTGAAGGACCGGTCAAATCGTAGTTGCAGGACTGGTTGTTGGGGCAGCTCTTGTCAGGGGAGCACGTGACGCCGTCGCTATCGGCATCCTCCCACCAGCATCCGGATATCTCTCCGGGTTCGGTGCAGCACTCTTCATTCGCGAATGGGGTGTGGGAGAGTTGGAATCGCGACAGAGATAATCGTCGATCCTCACGCTGGAGCATCGCCTCACCGGGAACTTCTGAAATAGTCACCACGGACGCTCCGTCCGGGTCATAAGACGAAGCCGCATCGTCTCGAGGCTCACAGGCGAAGAGCAGGATTATCGATGAGAACACGCAAAGGGTGATATTTTTAATTGAATGAATCATGACTCCCCATTCCTTGCTTTTCAACTGTGCAATTGGTGCAAAAGATATACCAGGCGATTCGGCTTTTTAATGTATTGAAATCATATAAAAATGGGTGTTCGGTTTGATTGGACCGACATTTAATGGCAGAAAAAAATTCCATCTGAGTCAATATTGACCCCAAAATGGTCCAAGTGTAAAAGTGGGATGTGCTTCAGATCCCCAAGGGTATGTAGCAGCCCTCATTACTCTCTACAGCAGAGAACGCCCCCATAGGAGCCATCTGATTTTGTTACGTTAGCCGCCTCTTGGTAGCCATCATCTCCACATTCCCAGGGGGGTGTCTCGAGGCTGCCGCACAAGTTGTGACTGAAGACGTTCAATGGGCTGCAGGTTCCCCCATCAGGAGCGTCGCCGAGATCTCCGCAGCCGAAAACATCGTTGTTCCCTGCATCATCACAGCGCATGTTTCCCGAACCGGTTTGTCGTGTGATGAAGATCATCTCGGGATCCCCCGTCACTGTCGCGCCGTCACATCCGGTGGCGCTGTTCGATGCGACCTCATCATTGCTGGTACAGACATGCCAACCCGGCGCACACAGATCCGAGACGTTGCATCCGGTTCCGTCGGAATTCTCGGCATCGTCGCCTGTTCCCCCGCACGAGGGCGCCACTACCGTAACCACCCCCGGCGTATCCCATGCACCGGAGCGGCCCGCTATATCGGGATAGGTATCGATATCAATGAAGCCCTCGCGTTCTCCATCAGCGCAACCGAGGGGGGTGCAGACGCCGCCGACACACTCTTCGCCGCTCGAGCAGATGTCTCCGGCATCGCCGCCGATCTCGCCGCAACCGGAGTCCCCATCGGAGTCCCCATCGGAATCGCCGTCGGAGTCACCGTCGAAGAAAAGAGTACCGACAATAGATAACGTCTCGGTCATTTTAGACTCCATGGGTAGTGTTCCTTTACAATCAGTGTGACTGTAAAATTTCACCAGCACAAGATTAAATCAATCTGCCTTTTAGTGCAAGCCAAAAGGACGAAACTTTTACCAGTAATTTCAAAAATGTGCGAAGTGCCACCAGGACTCTGAGGGCTCAGCGGGTCACCCACGCCTGCCACCCCCAGCCCCGCTTCGCCGTTGGCGAGGAACGCCAACCGGTGATCGTACGCGATGGCGAGCCCGTTGGCCGTCTCCCCCCCGCAGGCAGCAGGCCGAGGAGAGACATCGAGGGGATATCGTAGATGAGCAGCCCCGCTTCGCCCCCGTTCACATACAGGGTATCCCGAACCCGCCACCCCCAGGTCGGCGCGCCGCCGCCGCTCATCGACTCGGTGGCAGTGAGCGAGGGATTCGAGAAGTCGGCGACGTGATCGAGCCGGAAGGGATTCCCGGAGACGATCAGGAGATCCCATCGTCGGGCCCTCGGGTCTCTCCTCGTTGAAACGCAGCTGATAAGGCCTACACTATATAGCACGGCCGGTTGCCTTACGGTGAACCGTTCCGGTATGGCAAATGAAACTGCTCTCGTCCATTGCTGTTTGCGTCATTCGGGGGATTCTTCTTCTCCAAGCCGGATGTTCCCTCGAGCCCACAGAGGGGCACTTTGTTTGTCGTGACGAGACCGACTGTCCGGCAAACTGGCGCTGTGTCAAAGGTGCCTGCTATTCATCGAAGTTTCTGTCCAAATCGGAAGAGTTCAGTACAGACTTTGGGGACGTGGATGCCGACGTTGACGTGGATACTGACGGTGACGTGGATACTGACGGTGATGCGGATGCCGACAGCGATATTGATGCAGATGGGGACGTCGACGGTGACACCGGTTCTGACCTTGAGAGTGATATCGGGAGCGATGGGGATACCGACACGGATGGGGATGCTGACGCGGATGGAGACACCGACAGCGACGCGGATGCCGATGGGGATATCGACAGCGATACAATCACCGATGTCGGGACTGGATCTGGAATGGCAGCGTGTTCCCGCTCCTGCATGCCGCTGTCCGACTGCGAGACACTGAACGGGACGGCCGTGGACGATGCGGTCTGCGAAACAGGGGCCTGCTGCAATCTAAGCGACCTCGACCCGGCGGACTTTGACCAGTTCTGCACCGAGGGCGACTGCGGCGGGGACTGCGGGAATAAGGGCTGCAGCTCGTACTGCAATACCGATCAGAGCTGTCAACTCGGCTGCGACGAGGGCGAGTGCATCTTGGTGAGCGCCGGGAGCGGCGAGAGCGGGATTGTCTGCGACAAGAAGGGGTGCCTGATCGCGAACTTCGGTTCCGGCGATATGGGCAGTATTTCGTGCGCCAAGGGCAATTGCACCGTCTATTGTCTTGGCGACGGAGGATGTGCCATCCTTGACTGCGAGGGCGGAGGATGCGCCATCGAGGGGTGCCCGGGTGAGGTGGAACCCTGCGGAGATAAGAACGGACTGATCTGTGGGATGAGCTGTCCTTTTGTGGCTCATCACGACCTGTAGCTTGTCAACAATATCATATTGCCTGACCGTCCATCGCCTTGGACGGCGAAGGGGTCGTTAGCGATCGCTCGGTTTCGCAGGGCCCTGATAAAACATACTTGTTTTATAATTACTCTCATGTCTCACGTGTAAAACGCTTTTGTTTTACTAAATTGACACCTGACCCTCGCCCCTTCGGGGTCGATACGGACGACGACGCCGACGCCTGCCTCGTCATCGATTCATGAATCCTGGACGGCGTCGCCTCATCGAGCAGCGGCAGCGGCTCCTGCGGTTGTCAGGCCGTGGGGCAGCGCGCGCCTCGAATCAACGTCGTGAGAGCGTTACACGGGCTCCTCGGGGTATTCTAATCGGCTCGTAAATCGCTCAGCCCGGCGGCAGGCAGCCGAACACGAAGTCGACGCGCTCCGTCTGTCCGTGCTTCAGGCGCTCGCAGGAGGCGGGGCAGAGCTCGGCGGTCAGGCACTGCTCGAGGGGCGTACTGAAGTCCGGCGCCGCCGTCATCCCCTTCCAGTACCACCCCTCCCCGGCGCCGCACTCGGAGGCCACGCCCCGCGCCGGGATATCCCGCGCGACATCGCCGTCCCGCTCCCTCGCCGCCACCAGGTTGCATCCCTTGGTGACCCCCGGCTGGCCCGGGACCGCCTCCCACGCCATGTGAAAGACGCAGGGGGTGGCCTCGGCGACGATCTCGTCGAACGCTTCCGTCACGGCGGCGGGATCGGCGGCAGCGAAATAGTCCCGCTCGCCGTCGGCGCTGCCGCTGTTGGCGAGGGCGGTCATCACCTGCGAGAAAGCGGCCACCTCACCGACACCGACGACGAAGGTCTCGATCCCCATCTCGTCGAGCAGCCGCTCGATCGCGGCGGTGGCGCAGGCGTCGTCCACGCACTGGACCGGATGGACCGGGGGGCTGCCGTCCAGAAGGCCGGTCGTACAGGTGTCCTTGTTCAGCGAGTCGTTGCAGTTGGGGGGACCGTCCGTCACGAGCAGAACGGAGGTCGGATTCTCCGATATCGTTTCGGGGAGGAGGAGCAGGTGTTCCTCCAGTGCCCACAGGAGGGAGTCGCAGATGGGGGCACCGCCGCAGGTGTCCAGCGTCATGAGATAATCCCGAATCAACGCGCCGTTGTTCAACCCCAGCGGCACCGGGATCTGATTGGCGGGAACGCATCGATCCATTATGTCGGAATCATCGCCGGGAATACAGTCGATGGACGGGAAGGGGATGAGCCCGAAGTTGATCCGGGTGTCCAGAGAGGTGACCATCTCCGACAGGGCCTCATCGACGATATGCTCGTAGGTGGAATCGCCAAAGGTAGACTGACTCATCGAAAGCGATCGATCGAGGAGGATCAGCAGGTTGATCTCCTGAAGCGCGACGGCCTGCGGAATGGCGCGACACCCTGCAGTGTCCGTGTCCGTGTCCGCGTCCGTATCCGCGTCCGTATCGACATCCGTATCCGCGTCCGTATCCGCGTCCGTATCCGCGTCCGTATCGACATCCGTATCCGCGTCGGTGTCCGCATCCGTGTCCCCGTCGGTGTCCACATCCGTGTCCCCGTCGGTGTCCACATCCGTGTCCCCGTCGGTGTCTACATCCGTATCCGCGTCCGTGTCCACATCCGTATCCGCATCCGTATCCGCGTCCGTGTCCGCGTCCGTGTCCGCGTCCGTTCCGATCTCCGTGTCCATCTCCCCGGAGGCGACACAGGTTGCGGTTCCGAGGACCGTGGTGCATGCCATATCCTGGACTAAGCAGTCGTCCCAGTCCGTCCAGACGCCGTCGTCACACCGCTGGATCAGGTCACCGGCGCAACGGGTCTCCTCGTCCTCGCAATCCCCCGAGAGATCCACCGATCGGGTACACGCCGCGATCGTCAAGAGGACTATAGTCAATGTTCCGATTCTTATGGTCATTTCACCCTCCCAAAAAACGCGACCTGTACGGTTGGAGTCCACTCATTCTTGTCCACCGCAATTGCGCCCCTCGAAGTCAACCGAACCGGTCGAAAATTGGTTTCGCGATATCGCGCCGAGCCTATCTCACGAGCTGAAGCCTCAGAATCTGATGATACCATAATTCCAATGCTCTAGTATTCAAACGTTCACGGTGTACCTCGAGCCACCACGGCTTTCGACGATCTCCTGTAAAATCCAAAAAAAGCCGGTTAAATTGGAAACTTTTTCGGCGATCCGTCCGAGAAGGAGGGCATGGCAAGAACCGCATCAACTTTCAGGGAGGTTTCCATGTCCGAAAAACACATCAACATCATCGCCTGGCTGCTCCTGGCCGCGGCGCTCACCGCGTGCGCTTCCCGCAAGCCCCCGGAGGTGCTCTACGCGTCGGACGCCCTCTATCGGAAGAACCCTATCCGCAACGTCGCGGTGTGGGTGGAGACCGAGGTGCGCTTCCCCCGCTGGGAGAACAAGGGCGCCATCGGCTACAGGGCGAGCCGGGGGGCCGCGGAGAAGGCCGCCCCCACCGTGTCCGCCGTCCTGATGGGCAAAGGGTATGCCGTCGTGGCGGCCAAGGCGGCGGCGGTGAGCTATCCGGCGCCGGTGGCCTTTCGCAACGAAGCCGGCGAAAGATGGGTGATCGATTCCAAGGTGGAGGGCAAGTCCTGGACCGTCCCCCTGAACGAGCCGGTGTACGTCTTCGACGAGTCGTTCGGAACGCCGGAGACCGCCCGGTGTGTGCAGCTTCTCTCCGAGAGCGAGAGCCTCGCCCACTTCCGCCAGGACTATCGGGAGCGGGGGCTCGACCGGTCGGTGGCCGCCCGGCTGGCCCGGGAGACCGGCGCCGACACCCTGTGCCGGGTGTTCGTCTTCGGAAACACCACCACCGGCGGACGGAAGACGGCCAACGCCTTCATGAACGCCATTCCCTACGTCTCCGCCAGGGACGATGACCTGACCACGGCGCGCGTCTCGTGCTACGGCGCAAGTGACGGTGGGCTGGTCTTCTCCAATGAGGTCATGCTGGCGAGCAACCCGACGCTGCCGCTCCCCATGCTCTTCGAGACCCTGCTCGAACACCTTCCGGACGCGAACGAGCCCATGGATCCGACGGTCGTGCTCGCGCGGCTTCAACCGCCCGGCACGACGATCCTGGTGGATCCCTACCCCACCGTGTCCGCTCCCCCCGCTCCCGCGGAGACCGCCGCCGCCGAGGCGCCGGACGATGGCGAATGAGTTTCGTCTGTAGGTGCCCCTTGAGGGTGCCCGCGTCTGGGGGGTTTACTTGTAAGCCCCCTATTTCACCGGCCTCAAAAAAATGCTATCCTCTTGTAATATCAAACCCGAAAAGAAAGGACTGGCATGTCAAAGATAGGGTGGATGTTAATAGTTATTATAATGATCGGCTGGACGGCGGGTTGCGGCAGCGAGAACGGCGGCGCTGACAACAACGACGTTGATTCCGCGGCGGATGGGGACGCGGACGGGGACGCGGACGGGGACGCGGATGGAGACGGCGATGGAGACGGTGATGGGGACACCGATACGGACGCCGACACCGATACCGACGCGGACACCGATACCGACGCGGACACCGATACCGACGCGGACACCGATACCGACGCGGACACCGATACCGACGCAGATACTGACGCCGACACCGACACCGACGCGGACACCGATACCGACGCGGACACCGATACCGACGCAGATACTGACGCCGATACCGATACCGACGCGGATACCGATACCGACGCGGACACCGATACCGACACGGACACCGATAGCGACGCCGATACCGACGCGGACAGCGACGGTGACGCTGATGCGGATACCGACGCCGATACCGACGCAGACACCGACACGGACACCGACGGGGAGTGCTCCAATGTGGGCGACGACGCCAACCCGGATCGGATCTGTATCCGGGGAAAGGCCTACTACATGAACGGGATCAACGTGGCATGGGACCAATGGGACGGGGACCTGACGGGCTACAACGCAGCCAATTTCGAAGCGATGTTCGCCACCCTGGAGAGCTCCGGCGCCAACGCCGTCCGCTGGTGGTGGTTTACCGACGGCCTGTATCAGCTCTCGTATGACGGCCACATCGTTCAACCCCTGGCCCAGGAGATCTTCGACAACCTCGACGTCGCGTTCGACGCGGCGGCCGCGCACGGCGTGCTCATCATGCCCTGCCTGCTGTCGTTCGACATCTCCAACTCCGGCATGACGTTCCTCGTGACCGAGGACGAGGCCCTGGACGCGTTCAACGAGCGGGTGGTGACCCCCATCGTGGAGCGCTACACCGACCATGACGGCATGGGAATCTGGGAGATCATGAACGAGCCGGACTGGCTTCTCGAGAGCGAGGGCGGCGAGGTCTCGATGGCGGCCCTGCAGCGATTCCACGGGAAGACGGCGGCGGCCATCCACGCCGCGGATTCGGACGCTGTCGTCACCACGGGCATGGGGATGTTCAAGTACATGGTCGAAGGGGGGAACGCCGTTTCCGATGAGGCGCTGCAGGATGCCGCCGACGGTGATCCCCTCGCCTTCTTCGATGTCTACCAGACCCACTACTACCCCTGGCAGCACGGCTCGGGGTGGAGCTATGAGCCCTGGATCAACACCAGCAGCGATTGGCTCCCCTACGGCAAGCCGGTCATCATCGGCGAGTTCCCCTGCAAGGGGGAGCCCGGCGTATGGAGCAGCATGGAGATGCACACCGAGTCGGTTACCCAGGGCTACGCGGGCACCTTCTGCTGGGCCTACTTCGACAACCGGGCCGACGACGAGGGGTACTGGCCGGACGCGAGGCCCGGCATCGAGGCCATCGCGGATCTCATTCCGGAGGCCATCACCGGCGAGTAGAGAGGTCTGTCTTTACGGTCGCCAGGCGTACGGGGGAGGGATGTTGATATCTTCGATAACGGCGTTCGGCGCGTCGTAGTCCAGCAGGCCCTTGTAAGATCCTTCGTTCTTGTTCTCGAGGTAAACGATATCGCCGTAGAGCACCGCCGTGCCCGCGACCCCGGAGACGCCGGTCTGGCCGTCATAATGATCGATGGGGAGATAGGTGGCCCTCACCTCCGCGTCGTCGGTCACCATAAACTCAGCGCTGTTCATGACCGTCAATCCGCCCACCACGGCGTTGCCGGAGACATCTGACAACCGCTGCATCCCGCCTGTCGGCGTTGCTCGTCGGTCAAATACCCCCAGTATTCTCCACTCCTCGCGCCTTGCCGGACGGGCGCAGCGATTGCCAGCTTGGTAACTTTATTTTGACCAGAGACCTTACACCACGATGACGGGGATGAGGCAGTCGATGTTGGTGGTGATGTGGAAGTTGGACTCCGACGGCTGGCGCTCGGCGTGGAAGATGTCCATGGTGTAGCTCCCGCCGGCGGTCATGCCGATCTCCGCCGCGAGCTCGTCCATATCGATGGTCCCCGTCGTCTCGATGTGAACGCCCCCGAGGTCCATGGCCAGGTACCCGTCGATGAACACCCAGAGATCGTCGTCGCCGGTGAAGCTGAACACCTGGCCCAGCTCGTAGACGAACCGCATGTGGATCTCGGTGGTGAAGTAGTAGTTGTGGGCCTGGTACTCGTTGGTCCACCCCTCGTCGTCGGCCACCGGGTAGTAGTCGTTGTTGCGGTACTCGAAGAGATCGTCCCCCACGACCGTGAGCGGGAGCTCCCGCTCGAAGGTGTAGTTGATCCCATCGATCGAGCGGTACCACTGATCGAAGGTCTCGGCGCTCGTGATGCTGACGTGCCCGTCCGCGCTCCCGATGCTCGAGGCGAATTCCGGCTTCTGGTCCACGCCGAGCTGCGTCTCGACGAGCCCGGTGGCCAGCGCACAGCAATGGTCACCGAAATCCTCGTGCTGATACGAAAAATCGCGGACCACCGCCTTCAGCATGGGCTCGCACTCCTCCGCTCCGCTGTCCGGTCCCGCGTCGGCGTCCACGTCCGCGTCTACGTCGGAATCCACATCCGTATCGACGTCCGTGTCCACGTCGGTGTCCACATCCGTATCGGTATCCGTATCCCCGTCCGTATCGGTATCGGTGTCCGCGTCCCCGTCCATGTCCGTATCCGTGTCCCCGTCCATGTCCGTATCCGTGTCCCCATCCGCGTCCGAGTCGCTGTCGCCATCCGTGTCGGCGTCCGAGTCGCTGTCGCTGTCCGCGTCGGTATCCGTATCTCCGTCCGCATCGACATCCGAGTCGCCGTCACTGTCGGCGTCGCCCTCCGCGCCCGGTTCCCCCGATCCCGTATCGGCGGTCTCCGCGTCGTCGGGATCGGAGCCGGAGGGGGGAACGTAGGCCTCTCGTACGATGTTGGGAACTGTTGTATCGGAGCACCCGAGCCCCAGAATCACCGCGAGACTCATCCCCGCTATTACATTCATGGCAAGTCGTATCATTACATCGAACAGTATATACGATATGGGCCGCGGATATCTAATACAAACCTCTGTCCAGGCGACGGCCTTCACCCGGGGAGGGTGTCGGCGCCCGCGCAGCCGCCGGGGGACAACGGTCGCCGGGTGTGGGGACCGCAGTGACATCGCGGCCCGAGCCTGCACCGCGGCGGCGCCTCCGAGGCGGCGCCTTCCGGTGGCGCAGAGCGGGCATCGCCCCCGAGGCCGGCGTTTCGCAGCGCCGCGGCCCGCTCCCGTATCCGCTCCGATCGGGTACGCCGGAGGTCCCGGGCCAGGCCGACCGCCCAGAGCGCGCGGATGAGCCACTTGGTGGGATCCCACTGCCACCACCGCACGCCGTTGCGATAGTCGCCGGGAAAGGCGTGATGAAAGTTATGGTACCCCTCGCCGAAGGTCAGCAGGGCGAGGACGGGATTGTCCCTGGCGGTGTTCTTCTCCGAATACGGCCGGGCGCCCCATTTGTGGGCCAGGGAGTTGATGAGGAAGGTGGTCTGGTGGCACACCACGAGGCGCAGAAACCCGACGAGGATCAGCGCGCCCGGGATGTCGCCGATGATCGCGCCGACGGCGATGGGGACGAGGAGGTTCAGCGCGACGCCGAGCCGGAGGTAGAAGCGGTGTTGAAACCGGACCACGGGATCCGCCATCAGATCCTTCACGTTGGAGAAATCGAGGGGCGCGCTCGGATAGTCCCGGAGCATCCACCCCATGTGGGAGAACCAGAACCCCCGCCGGGCGGAGTACGGATCCCGATCGTTGTCATCCACGTAGCGGTGGTGACGCCGGTGGTCCGAGGCCCACTTGAGGATCGAGTTCTGTAGGGCGAACGCGCCGCCCAGCGCGAACAGCAGGCGGACGACGAAACCGGCCCGGAAGGTCTTGTGGGACCAGAGGCGGTGGTACCCGGCGGTGATGGAGAGGTTGTTGAGCGCGGCGAACAGGGCGAACATCCCCCAGGTCGCACCGTCGAACCCGTGATACCACCCGTACCAGGGGACCGCCACCGCGGTGACGAGCAGCGTTCCGGCGAACGTGATGATGACCTCCCAGCGCCTGGGCGCGGCGGCGAAGGCGCGGGATGAAAGCGCGCTACGGGTTTCCTGTGACATGAGAACACGTCCTTTCTTCGAGACACACCGGAGGCAGGCTCCCGTGTCGTCAAGGTGAATCGTCGCAGCCCCCGGTCATGGAATTGTCATCCGCCGTCGAATCCGGGGAATCGAAGTGTCGAGGCTTCGAACGAGCTCCAGGACACGACCTACAGTGTAAAAGTGTACTTGACAGTGACATCCCTCGAGGATTGGGGAAAGCGCGCGGACCGGACCGCGTCGGTGGCGCATCGGCCGATCTTGCTCCCGGCGAGCGCCCCGGTGGCGAAGGCCTTGGACACCCGACCGTTTCGGGCGATGGTGACGGCCATGACGATGGCGCCCTCCCCTTGACCGCAGCGCTTCACCTGATCGGCCACCCGGCGCATTCCCGATTGGACGTCCGCCCGTGTCAGCGGCCCTTCCTTTCCGTCCGCCGTTTCTTTTTTCGACGGGGCGCGCTTCATGGGGGAGGATGCTACGGGCGACTTTTCCGACGACGCCTTGGCGCGAATCCCCAGCAGGGCGTCCAGATCATCGATCGCCTGGACTTTCACCGGTGCCGGTTTCGGGTCCGGCGGGGGAGCGTTTCGAGACGGGCGGCCGCCTCTGCGGCTTTGGTGACAGGGGCGTGTGCCGTCCGGTCCGCCCGCCTTCGCGCAGGCAAGGCCGCTTTTCGACTCGGCGCCACGGCCTCCTTCGAGCGAGGGGTCCGCGTCGATGCTCGAATCGTCCTCGGTTGCGTCGCGGTCATTCCGGGCCGCCCGAACCAGGGCGAGCTCCCGGCGGGTCTCCTCGAGCTCCTTTCTCAGCTGGTAGACGGGCTCGGGGGTCGACTCGGCGAGCAGCGTGACCAATTGGTCGTATCGGTTCTGGAGCTCCAGGATCTGCCGCGCCGCCAGCGCCTCCGACTCGTCGTCGGCGTTCGATTCGAGAAGAAAAATCGCTCCGACAGCGACGGACACCGCGACGGCGAGCCCCGCCCCGACGAGCCCCCACCGCCGTCCGTTCGAGAGCGGCGCGACGCTCGGCAGCAGCGGCCCAGACCACCATTCCGAATCCACCGGGGGCGGTTTCACCGGCGGCGGCGGCGTGCTGGAGGTGAGCGCGTGGATGTCCGACATGGCGTCGGCGACCTCGTCCTCTATTTTGTACGGGCTGGTCGAGAGGTGCTGGCGCATGATGTTCTGGCCGACCATGGAAAACAGGACAGAGTCTTCGTTCCGCCGCGCCGCGGCCGAAGGAGGCGCCCCGCCCGACCGGCGGGGGGGCGATTTCGATGCGACACCGACATCGAAACTGATGAGCTCCCCCATATCATCGTCGAGGTCGTACTGATCGAGGTCAACATACAATTTCAGGTCTTCGTCGGCCTCGTCCGATGATGCGCTCTTCCGATCCATCCGCCGCCCCTCCTTCTCCGAGCGATCGGACAGTCCGTCCGTACGGGAATTCCGTCTACTGCTCATCGCGCTGGCCACTTCATCGAGCACCTCTCTTTGCTGTTCGGGTGCAAGCGCCCTGTTCAAATCGATGAGGTTCTCGGAACCGCCCGTTTCGCCCTTTCCCATATCAGAATGACGGCTCATTCCCGCCATACCGGATGTTTTCAGATGGTCCTCACTCATCTCTTGTATCGATTTTTCAGCCCCTGCATTTCCCTTATTATGGCTAGTCAATCGACCTTGGTTAACAGATCAGATTTTTTGGACCGTTCACGAGAGGTATTTATCGATTTGATGGGAAATCGAACGATTCAATCGGCTTATGGCGAACGCGATGTTTTCGTCCGGCCATAGGGAGGAGGAGGAGCGCGTTTGTCGAGAGTGAAAACGATACGTCTTCGCTGGAATCCCGCTTGTTCTCTGGGCGCGGACGGGCGGGAGCGCTCCCTGTTTCCGTTTTGATGAAGGCAGCGGCAAATTAGTATACAATATCGGAGGTCACGGCATCGATGAGGCCGGTGACAGAGAAAAGGCGGGAGCCGCGGTGAAACAGAAGACGATCACCCATTCGTGCGTACAGGAGACGGTCCCCCGGCGACCGCCCGACGGCGGGTTCCGATCCGAGCTCTCCTCCGGCATGATCATCGATGAACGCTATGAGCTCATCGACTCCCTCGGCCAGGGGGGGATGTCGGAGGTCTTCTCCGCGATGCACCTCACCCTCCGGGAGCCCCGGGCCCTCAAAGTGCTCCCCCAATCCTGTGGGGACGACGAGCTGGCGGTTGAGCGATTCACCCGGGAGGCCCGCACCACGGTCCGGCTCAAGCACCCGAACATCGTGGAGGTGAGCGACGCGGGGGTGGATCAGGCGGGGCACCGCTTCATCGTCATGGAGCTCCTCCGGGGCGAGACCCTCGCCAATTGGATGAAGCGCACCCCCGTGGCGGATCGCGGGGAGGCCTATATCCGGGAGGTGCTGACCCTGCTGCTCGCGGTCTGCGAGGGGGTGACGGCCATCCACACGGAGGGAGTGCTCCATCGGGATCTGAAACCCTCCAATATCTTTCTCCACCGGGACGAGGAGGGGCACGTATGCCCGAAGATCCTGGACTTCGGCATCGCCCGGGATCTTCGGTTGGGGGAGGACAAGCTCACCGTCGCGGGCCAGATCACCGGCAGCATCGACTACGTGTCGCCGGAGCAGATGGAGGAGAAGGAGCCTGACTTCCGGGCCGATGTCTATTCCCTCGGGGTCGTGTTGTACAACGCCCTCACCGGGGCGACCCCCATGGGGGACACCACCCGGGCCATGATCGTGGTGCGCTCCGTCGACCACAACTACCGGATCATTCCGCCCAGCCGGCACAACGGGCAGGTGCCGCGATACCTGGATCGCATCACCGCCAAGGCCCTCGAGCGGAACCCGGACAAACGCTACGCCACCGTGAAGGAGCTCGCCGAGGCCATCGCGCCGCTCCCCGTCATGCACCCGGTGGCGCAGGAGCGCGTCGTCCCGAAGCGCCGGCCCCTGGTCTGGGCCGCGGTCACCGCGGTGCTCCTGGCGGTCACCGCGGGAGGGGGGCATCTGTGGCTCCAGCGGAGGCACGGACCCCGGGCCGCGGTCGGCGCGCCGTTGAAGACCCCTCCGGTCATCGCGGCGGACGCCCGGTCTCCGGTTTCAAAGACGCCGATCGCCAAGCCGCCGAGCCCGGAGGCGCCGACGCCGGGAGCCGTCTCGCCCCTCCAATCCCCCGTCGAACAGGAGCCGCCGCGGCGGACGCCGACGGCCCCTCGTCAGCGTCACCGCGCCATGAAGCCCCCATCATCGAAGCGGGACGCGCCGGACGTGGAGGACCTCGTAAACGAAGGGTACGCCGAGCTCGGGAACACGAACTACCGAACCGCCGCCGCCCTGTTCGAGCAGGCCGTTGATCAGAACCCGAGGGCGGCCCGCGCCTGGTTCGGCCTGGCCAGGGTCGCCTTTGAGAACCGGGAGTACACGACAGCCCTCGACAAGATCGACCGGGCGATCCGGTATCGGGATCAGGCGCGGTGGCGGATCTTCCGGGGGGAGATTCTCCTCGCGAAGGGGGACCGGGACGCCGCCGCCGAAGAGTGGCGACGGGTGCTCGACCGCTCCCCGGAGGACTCGCGGGCTCGGAAGGTGGCCAACAACCACCTCCGGAAAATCGGCGCGTCGTCGGGAGAGTAACGTGAGGAAGTTTTCTGGAATACTGTGCGCCTTTCTTCCTCTGCTGCTCGTCAGCGCCCCCGCGGCGGCCGGGGACATGGGGATCTTCATCGGGACCTATCACGACATCTGGGAAGACGACACCAACGAAGAGCGGGCGGACATGGTGGCGGAGAGCCTGCTGAGGGCCGCTGGCCGCGCCGGTCTCGCCGCCGTGCTCCGGGAGACGTGCGCGGACAAGATCTGCATGGCGGAGGTGGTGGCGGGGCCCACCCTGGACTTCGGCGCTGTGGCGGACGTGGAGGCCTCGGATGCAAGCTACGAGATCACCATCGAGCTCTTTCCGGCGGTGAGCGGCGAGCGGTTCTCGTCATCCGGAGCGTTCGCCGATGTCCTGCAGGAGATCGAGGAGCGGGCCAAGGGGCTGTTCTCCTACATCGCCGCGGAGATGGCGAGAAAGGCGGACGCGGCGCAGGAGACCCGCGCCCCCGGCCCGGCCGTCACAGCGGCCCCTCCGCCGTCGAGCTCCCCCGGGAAGGCGCCCCGTCGAAAGCGGATCGCGGCGCACTACTGGTGGGGCGCCCTGGGCATCACCGCCGCGCTCACGGCGGGCTGGGGCGCGCTCGAGATCACGGTACACCAGCGATACAAGGCCCTCGAGCGGGGGAGCGGCGACCCGGGCTACTGGCGTCGATCGAAATCGCTGCAGATAGCGGCCCGAGCGCTCTTCACCGCTGCCGCCACCGCCGCCGCGGCGACCTTCGTGATGTTGTTTCTCACCGACTTCGAGCGCCGGAAAAGAGACCGCAGACAGGTCCGCTGGGCCCCCGCGCCGGTCGAAAACGGCGGTCTCTTCGTTCTGGAAGGACGCTTCTGATGGCCGCCCGGTTTCGATGGCTGCTCGCGGGCGCGTGCGCGCTCTGGTTTTCGGGGTGCGGCACCTTCGGCGATGACTTCGATGACGTGAGACCGGAGCATCGGGCCGAAGCAACGGACGCTGACGGGATCGACGGGGGCCTCGACGCGGATCGCGACGCCGGCCGGGAGTGACGCGGCATCTCCAGTTTCCAGAATCGCGAAGGGGAAGACGGGGACCGGACGGAAAGAGCGTGACAACCCCCCGGGAACGGGTAAATATCTGCGGATGTCATTTCGGCCGACAATCAATATTAGGGTCAACTATTGGATATCGCTGTGCCTCGGGCTGCCGCTCATCGTCCCGCTCCTCGGCTGCGCGGAAGCGGACGGCGCCGATCCCTACGCCCTCTTCAAGACCTTCGAGCAACAGGATGGCCTGTACCGATTCCGTTATCTCTCCCCCCCCTGGAAGCTACTGGAGGACGACGAAGAAGCCGATCGCCAGCGCCTGGCCATCGCCCCTGAAGCGGGCGACCGGGACGACGATCCCGACGACGACTCCCTCGACGCCCGGATGGTGATGGTCGTCGAGCGGCTGGAGGTCGGGACGGTCCGGGACGCGGTGGCGGCGGATGTGGTCGAGTGGTCGGGGCGGGCGGAGGTCTCTCCGTTTTATACCTTCACGAGCACCAACGGAGCGGTGGGCCTCAGGATCGAAGCGGTGTTCCCGGATCGACGGTCGGTCTGCATATATCACCGGCTGGCGAACGGCCAGGCGGCCGTGATGCGGGTGACCGCCCGGGAGCGGTTGGACACGCCGGACATGACGCGCCTCTTCCGGGGATTCGAGCCGATGGGGATGGAACGATGAAGAGCGCGATCTCCCGCATCTGCCCGGCGATCCTGTTTGTGATGCTGATCGACGAAGGGGTCTCGGCCGAGGGGCGGGTCGTCTGTCCGATCTGCGGCGAGACCTTCGAAGACACAACGGAGGAGTGTCCGAATGACGGCGCCAATCTCAAGATCGTCGGGGTCCCCGCCGAGACGGACGATACCGAGACGCCTTCGGAAGACTCCGACGAGGAGGCCTCAGGGGAAAGCCGGCGGCATCCCATCAAGTACAAACGGCACGACAAGGGCGGTGAACGTCAGCCCGCGGAGCGTCCCGAGAGCGGATACTCCGATCGGATCAGCCGCATCCCCGGAGACAAGCGATACGCCGCGGAGCCGAAGTCGGCGCCCTCGGCCACCGGGGAGTCGCCGGAGCCCTTTCAGACGGCGCGGGACGAGGAAATCCGTTCGAGGTTCGAGGACCGGAGACAGGCGTTGATGAGGCAACGACGGGTCGAGACCGAGAGACGGGGGCGAGGGAAGAAAGGGCCGCCCCGCCCCCTGGACAGCATGGGCGCCCCCCTCACCTCTCTCGGATTTCGGATATTCTGGATGGCCGAAGGGAACGATCCGGGGCCGGTGGGGGCGGCCGAAATCGACATCAATCTCCAGAAAAACAGGTTTCGAGCCGGCGTTTCGGCCCTGCTCGGAATGCGCGATTTGGAGGACCGAAACGAATTGCTGTTTCTAGGAAACATCGTCGCAGGCATTCAGTTTCCGAAACGTTTTTCGCCCCACATTCTGGTAAAAGGCGGCCTCGGATGGTCGAAAACGGAACGATTCTCCACGGACCAGCTCTATCTGGTCACCTCTCTCGGAGCGGAAGTCGGGGTGGACGCGTGGGTCACCCGGTGGATCGCCGTCTCCCCCAGCATGGGGTACATGCGATGCACCATGGGTGACGCCTACTGGCACAGCTTCACGGGAAAATTATCCATCGGATTCTGACACTTTCGTGTGGCTCCTTTTTAATCATGTAAATTCAAATAGATACAGTTATTCTAATTAGAGTATTAGAATTCTAGACGAAAAACTTGACAGAAGCCATCAATCCCCTATATTTCAGCGGTTTCTTTCGAGGAGGTGCGGTGCTCACTCTCTTAATATCCGAAAGCACAGAGAAAAATATACGCGAATTGGGGCGATGGGGAAATCGCGTTTTCTTCAAAACGGTTTGAGGGTAGAATTTGATTCCCGATTCGAAGATCGCCGAAATTAGGGAGCGAGCAGATATCGCGGAGATTATTGGCGAATACGTCACACTCCGCCGTGCCGGCGCCAACCTGAAGGGGGTCTGCCCGTTCCACGCCGACTCGGACCCGTCATTCAATGTCAACCCCGCCCGGCAGTTCTTCCACTGCTTCGGGTGCAGCGTTTCGGGGGATGTCTTCAGCTTCGTTACCCGTATCGAGGGCATCGATTTCTATGAGGCCGTCCGTCGGCTGGCGGGCCGCTACGGGGTCTCCCTGCCGACCCCTCAGGTTTCGGACAAGGCGCGGACCCAGGCCGAAAAGGCGAACCAGGCCCGGAAGCGTCGATACTACATCCTGGAGGAGGCGGCCGCCTTCTTCGAGGCGAGCCTCAAAACGCCGCAGGGGGCGATCGCCCGGGAGGCCCTCGAAAAACGCGGGGTGGATGACGAAACCGCGGCCCGGTTCCGCCTCGGATACGCGCCGGACGCCTGGTCCGGGCTCATCGATTTCTTTCAACGAAAACAAGTATCTCCGAGGGAGCTGGAGACGGTGGGACTGGCGCTGCCGAGGAAGAGCGGCAGTGGCTACTACGACCGGTTCAGGAACCGGCTGATGTTCACCGTCACCGATCCCACGGGGCGGCCCATCGCCTTCTCCGGACGGGCGCTGAGCCCGGAGGACGCGGAGCGGGGGGCCAAGTACATCAACTCCCCCGAGACCGAGGAGTACAAGAAGGGGCAGGTGCTCTATGGGCTCCACCAGGCGCGGGTGCCGCTCAGCAAGAGCGGCGTGGCCATCCTCGTAGAGGGCAACTTCGACGTGGTCTCCCTCTCCGGCGCGGGAATCGAGAACGTGGTCGCCCCCCTCGGAACCGCCCTCACCGCGGAGCAGTCCATGCTGCTGCGGCGGCGGGTGGAGAGCGCGGTGGTGATGTTCGACGGCGACAACGCGGGAAGAAAGGCCGCGGCTCGCGCGTTTCAGGTGCTGGCGAAGGCCTCCCTCGCCAGCTATACGGCGCCGTTGCCGGCGGGAGAGGATCCGGACAGCCTGGTGCGCAGCATCGGGCGGGAGGGGGTTGAAAGAATAATCTCGGGGAAGGTCGGCCTATTGGACCAGATTATTTCAGATACCGTCGCGGCATGTGACGGCAGCGCCCAGGACAGGGCCCGTCGCATCGAGAAGCTCAAGCCCTTCATCGACGCATTGACCTCCATGGTCGAAAAGGATCTCTATCGAGGGAAGATCGCGGAGGCTTTCGGCGTGGAAAACCGCGTTGTCTTCAGAGCCCTGAGCGGGAGTCGGCCATCCGACACCCCCCCGTCGGAGCACCTCAAGAGGGATCTGCCGGGCAAATCGGAGGAGCGAGAGCTCATCGGCCTGCTCCTCGATTTTCCGACCTTACTGGAACGAGTACAGAACGAGGGGATCGTCCGGCTCATCTCCACCCCCCCGATCAAGCGGGCGGTGGAGCGGATGGTGGCGCTCTCGGAAACCCGCGCGGCGTCCGTGTCCGATCTCATCGAGGCGGCGGAAGACGCCGTCACCGGCGCGTGGATCGCGGAGCGGGCGTTGGTCTGCCATTACGAGGACGAGGAAAAAGCCCTCCAGGCGTTCTCAGAGACAGCAGTGAAGCTGACCCAGAAACCGATAAAGGAGCAAATCCGGGAGCTGGACCAGCAGATACGGCTGGCCAGCTCCAACGGCGATGACAACCGTGTCCTCGAATTGTCCAGAAAAAAAGCTGATCTTCGGGGGTTATATTGATATTCGAGCCAAATATTTGACCGAGGCGCGTCCTCGGACTAGACCAAGCAAGAGGCTTGTGAATGAACAGCACGCAGGAAAAGAAGAATATTCAGCAACTTATCGAGCTCGGCAAGACCAAGGGCTTCCTCACCTATGAAGAGGTCAGCAGTCTCATTCCCGAGGAGATGGTGTCGTCGGAGGAGCTCGACAGTCTGTTGGACGTGCTCTCGAGCGAGCACATCGAGGTGGTCGACAAGGACGGCATCCTCCGTGAGGACAGGAACCGACGGGAACGGCAACGGACCACGGAGCCGCAAGGGGATTCCAGCGACAGCCAGGATGTGGTCTATCTGTCGAAGACGAGTGATCCGGTGCGGATGTACCTCCGAAAGATGGGCTCTGTTTGTCTCCTCACCCGGGAGGGGGAGGTGGAAATCGCCAAGCGCATCGAGCAAGGGGATCGACAGGTCCTCGACGTGCTCCTCTCCTCCGACATCGCCATCCAGAACATCATCGGTCTGGGGGTCCAGCTCCAGCAGGACAAGATACGCTTGAAGGATGTGGTCGAGAAGGCCAGCCTGCCCCAGGAGAGCCCCGCGGATGACGAGGAATCGGACGAGGACGAGGACAACCTGGACAGCGGCTTCAGCGAGTTCGACGAGTTCGAGGAAAACCGAATCAGCCAGGAGGAGGCGGACCGACGGTTCCTCGAAACCATCGACACCATCCGAATGCTCAACCGGGATACCAAGAAGATCGGCACCCAGCTGAAGAACGGCAAGAAGCTCTCCGAAAAGAAGCGGGAGACTCTGACCCGAGAGCTCAACGGCTGCAAGATCAAGGTGAAGAAGCTGCTCTACGGCCTCAACCTGAACAAGAATCAGGTGCAGCGCATCGTCATTCAGCTCAAGGAGCAGGTGGCCAAGGTGGAGCGGGCCGAGGCTGAGATCTCCCGCTCCGAGAAGATGGGCGGGATGTCCGCGCGGGACATCCGGCGGACGGTCCGTGAGATGAAGCTCAGCAAGACCGCGGAGCGGCGCATCGGCCGGAAACTCGGGCTCAAGCCGAGCGAGCTGCAGAACCTGGACACCCAGATCCGGGAGTCCCAGAAGAAGATCCGGGCGGTGGAGGAGGAGTTCAACCTCGACGTGGACGAGCTCCGGGAGATCTACCGCCGGATCTACGAGGGCGAGCGGCGGGCGGAGCGGGCCAAGGCCGATCTGGTGGAGGCGAACCTGAGGCTGGTGGTCTCCATCGCCAAGAAGTACACCAACCGGGGCCTCCAGTTCCTGGATCTCATCCAGGAGGGCAACATCGGTCTCATGAAGGCCGTGGACAAGTTCGAGTACCGCCGGGGATACAAATTTTCGACCTACGCGACCTGGTGGATCCGCCAGGCCATCACCCGCGCCATCGCGGACCAGGCCAGGACCATCCGCATCCCGGTGCACATGATAGAGACCATCAATAAGCTCATCCGGACCAGCCGCTACCTGGTGCAGGAGATGGGGCGGGAGCCCACCCCCGAGGAGATCGCCCAGCGCATGGAGCTCCCCCTCGACAAGGTGCGCAAGGTGCTGAAAATCGCCAAGGAGCCCATCAGCCTGGAGACCCCCATCGGCGAGGAGGAGGACAGCCACCTCGGCGATTTCATCGAGGACAAGGGGGTTGTCTCGCCCCAGGACGCGGTCATCGGCCTCAACCTCTCCGAGCAGACCCGGCGGGTGCTCAAGACCCTGACCCCCCGCGAGGAGAAGGTCCTTCGGATGCGCTTCGGCATCGGCGAGAAGTCCGACCACACTCTTGAGGAGGTGGGACAGGATTTCGAGGTCACGAGAGAGCGAATCCGGCAAATCGAGGCCAAAGCGCTCAGGAAGCTCAGGCACTCATCCAGAAGTAAGCACCTCAAGAGCTTCATCGAGCAGTAAGCCAATGACACTCTCAGACGAACACTTTCACGACGAATGCGGGGTATTCGCCATCGTGGGGAACCCCGAAGCCTCAAATCTCGCCTATCTCGGGCTCCACGGGCTGCAGCACCGCGGCCAGGAGAGCGCCGGGATGGTCACCTCCGACGGCAGCCGGCTCCACGCCTACCGGCGGATGGGGCTCGTGGGGGACATCTTCTCCCCCGAGGTCCTCGGCCGGCTTCCGGGAGACCGGGCCATCGGCCACGTGCGCTACTCCACCGCCGGCGGGACGGAGCTCTACAACGCCCAGCCGTTCATCGTCCACTTCGGCAAGGGGTCCATCGCGGTGGCCCACAACGGCAACCTGACCAACGCCATCATGCTCCGGGAGGAGATGGAGCGGCTCGGCGCCATCTTCCAGTCCACTACCGACACCGAGGTGCTCGTGCACCTCATCGCCCGCTCCGGGGCCAACATGATGGACGCCATCAGCTACGCCCTCTACCGGGCCCACGGATCGTACTCCATCCTCTTCATGACCGAGAAGCTCCTCGTGGCGGCGCGGGATCCCTACGGCATCCGGCCCCTCTGCCTGGGCCGGCTCGGGGACGGCTGGGTGCTCTCGTCGGAGTCGGTGGCGTTCGATCTCATCGGCGCGACCTTCGAGCGGGACGTGGTCCCCGGAGAATTCCTGGTATTCAAGGAGAACGGGGAGCCGGAGAGTCTCCGTCCCTTCCCCGAGCGCCCCTGCCGCGTCTGCCTGTTCGAGTACGTCTACTTCGCGCGGCCGGACAGCATCATCGACGGGCGCTCTGTCTACCACTCGCGCAAGGAGATGGGCCGCATCCTGGCGGAGGAGTCCAAGGTGGAGGCGGATATCGTCATCGCGGTGCCGGACTCGGGGACCGCGGCCGCCCTGGGGTTTGCGGAGGCCGCCGGGATCCCCTTCGAGCTGGGGCTCATCCGGAGCCACTACGTGGGCCGAACCTTCATCGAGCCCAAGCAGTCCATCCGCAACTTCGGCGTCCTCCTCAAGCTGAACCCCTCCCAATCCGTGCTGAACAACAAGCGGGTGGTGGTGGTGGACGACTCGCTGGTCCGGGGCACCACGTCGCGGAAGATCGTCGAGAACCTCCGGCGAGCCGGCGCACGGGAGGTGCACTTCCGCGTCAGCTCCCCCCCCATCAAGCACTCCTGCCGTTACGGCATCGACACCCCCACGGATGAGGAGCTCATCGCCAACACCACGTCCGTCGAGGAGATCAAGGATATCATCGGCGTCGATTCCCTGGCCTACCTCTCCCAGGACGGGCTCAAGCGCGCGGTGGGGGGCGACGGCTTCTGCACCGCCTGCTTCGACGGCGACTACCCCATCGACTTCCCCGATCAGGGGCGAAAGCTCCAGCTCCGGTTCGAGGGGCTGTAAGACTTCCTTTTAAGTCTGTTCGAAGGGGTCTCACAGACAACACCTGTAGATGGTCTCTATCAGCGGCTCGGTGTAATCGGTCATCCGCCGCTGGACAAACGCGCGGGACGCCAGCCGGACCAGCCGGTCGATATCCGGGCTCGGGGTTCCGGCTTCGGCGAAGGTCACCGGGGTGCCGATGTGCCGGTAGTAGCGACGGAGGGCCTCCGCGAGCGCCTCCGGAGAGCCCGTCTCTCCGAACACCGCCTCGAAGAAGCGACCGATGCGCCTTTCGTGCCGCTCGCCGACCACCCGGATCCACGCGGGGATGACCACGGAGAGCCCGGCGCCGTGGGGCATGTCGTAGACGGCGCTCATCGGCATCTCCAACGCATGGCAGGGCATGGAGGGATCGGGGATACCGGCCTGACAGATGCCGCTCCAGCCCAGGGTGGCCGCCCACATGAACGCCGCCCGGGCGTCGTAGTCGTCGGGGCGCGCCAGGAGGGTCTCCATGGCCTCCACGGTGCCCCGGGCCACCCCCTCGATGAGGTTGTCCTGCATCGGCAGCCGTTCGGCGGGGGTGGTGAAGTAGGCCTCCATCACGTGGGAGAGGATATCCGTGCAGGCGAAGGCGGTCTGCCGCGGCGGCAGGGAGAAGGTGGTCTCGGGGTCGAGGAACGACACCCGGGGGTTCAGCACGCCGGGGCAGACCAGGGCGTTCTTCTCCGCGGTCTCCTCGTTGGTCACGACGGTGATGCCGTTCATCTCCGAGCCGGTGGCGGGGAGGGTGAGTACGGCGACCAGCGGGAGAGGGGATTTGGGCGCGGCCCGTCCGGCGAAGAGCTCCCAGACATCCGCCCGAATCCCGGTCCCCGCGGCGATGGCCTTGGCCTCGTCGATGACGCTGCCGCCGCCGACCCCGCACACCCCGTCCACGCTCTCGGCCCGCGCCGTCTCGATGCCCGCCCGCACATGGGAGAGCACCGGGTTTCCGCGGACCCCGGGGTGCTCCACGACGGTGACGCCGCGACTCTTCAGCGAGGTCGCCACGGTCTCGTACACTCCGTTTCTATGGATGCTCCCGCCGCCGTAGACCAGCAGGACCTTCTTTACGCCGAGACGCCTGAGGGCGATCCCGAGGCGGGGGATCACCCCCCGGCCGAACTGGATCTCCGTCGGGTTGACATAGGTGAACGGTTTCATCGATTCCTCCCTTCCTGGTCGAGTCGTGTCATCATCTTCTGCAGGCCGTACCGGGAGACGCCGAGGAGCTTGGCCGCGGCGGTCTGGTTTCCCTCGGTTCGCTTGAGGGCGGCGGCGATGAGGCGCCGCTTCAGACGATCCACCTGCCGGGACATATCGAGATCGATAGTGGCCTCCGAGAGGCGGCTGACGTCGGAGACGATCTCCTCCGAGAGGTGGGAGAAGTCGATGACATCGCCCGAGAGCACCAACGCCCGGATGATCTCGTTCTCCAGCTGTCGGACATTTCCGGGCCAGTGGAAGTCCATGAGGGCTTCGATGGCCGCCTTGGAGATCTGCTTCCGTTTCCGGCCGCGGTGCTTCTGAATGAAGTGGTCCGCCAGGAGGGGAATATCCTCCCGCCGCTTTCGGAGCGGGGGCAGCTCGATGCGGATGACGTTCAGCCGGTAGAAGAGATCCTCCCGGAATGATCCCTGCTTAACCCGGGCCTGCAGACCCATGTTGGACGCCACCAGGATGCGCACGTCCACCCGAACGGTCCGGGCGCCGCCCACGGGGCGCACCTCGCCGTCCTGGAGCACGCGGAGCAGCTTGGTCTGCATGGAGAGGGGCATCTCGGCGATCTCGTCCAGAAACAGGGTCCCGCCGTCGGCCTCGACGAAGAGCCCCCGGTTGTCGGAGACCGCGCCGGTGAACGCCCCCTTGACGTGGCCGAACAGCACCGACTCCAGCAGGGTCTCGGGGATGGCCGCACAGTTCTCCGCCACGAAGGCCTTCCGCTTCCTTCGCCCGTTGAAGTGGATGGCCCGGGCCGCCAGCTCCTTGCCTGTACCGGACTCCCCTTCGAGGATCACCGGGACATCCCCGTCCACCACCTTGTCGAGCACGCGGAACACCTCGGCCATGGGCTTGGATCGGGCGACGATATCATCGTACCGGTACTTGGTGATCAGCTCGTCCGTGCGCTTCTCCAGCTCCCCGCGGACCCTGGCGAGCTCCCCCTCCCGGGTCTTCAGCTCGGACTCCAGCTCCCGGTTCAGCCGCTCGATGCGCTGCTGCCGCTGGCGGTTCTCCGCCCTCAGGCGAGCGTTGGTGAGGGCGATGGCCGCCTGGGTGGCCAGGGCCTCCAGGAGCGCGATGCGCCCGTCGTCGAAGCGCCCCCCGCGCCGGCTGTCGAGATAGATCGTGCCGATGACGGTCCCCCTGACCCGGAGGGGAACCGCGACGATGTACCGGAGGTTCAGGTTGACCACGCTCAACCGGTCGTGGAACCGCTCGTCCTCCGACGCGTCGGTGGTGAGCACCGGCTCCCCGAGGGTGAAGGCCCGCTTCGCCACAGTTCGTGAGAAGCTCCGCTCCCCCGGGACGAGGGACTGCTGATCCATGTTCCGCGCGCTTCGGACCTCGAGGTCGTCCGCGCCGTTGACGATGAGCAGGAAGCCCCGCTCTGCGCCCGTGATATCGACGGCCGCGTCCATGATCATGTCGAGAAGCCGCCCCACACGGACCTCCGAATTGAGGCGCGCGTTGATTCGGACCAGGTGCTCCCAGCTCGCCTCGAAGGGCGACTTGGAGGCGGCGCTGTCGGTATCCGCGATCATCTTCATCTCCTTGAGCAGTGAGGTCTCCTCCGGGCGGTGGATCGCCGGAGTCTGCGCCCGTGTCCAGTGAATGAGCTGCACCGCCGACCGGGCCAGGGCGCCGGCGTGATCGGAGAGGCGGAGCTTCGAGGCGCACCGCGCGGCGGTGACGAAAGCCCTCACATGGTCCGATCGCAGGGGCTCCCCGGGAGCCGGGAGCGAATCGAACAGCGCGTCGAACGCGGGCCGCGGCTCTCCGGCGCCGAGGAGGGCCGCCTCGACCATCAGCCGCCGGTGCTCCAGGTGGAGAAAGGGGGCTTCGTCCCGACCGGCGGTCACCTGGGCGAGCCACTCGGAGGCCCGGCGGCGATCCCCCTGCTTCAGCCCCAGGGCGGCGAGGTGCAGCCGGCTGGTGGCGAGCTCCTGGGCAGCCCCGGCCTTCGAGGCGACCGCCTCTGCCTCGGAGAGGACGGTCTTCGCGGCCTTGAGCTTCCCGAGGTGAATCAGTACGTCCCCTTGCACACAGAGCGCCAGGGCCAGCGCCCGCCGGTCGTCCGAGCGCTTCGCGTCCGCCACGGACCGTCCCGAGGCCGACTGGGCCGTGTCGACATCCCCGATGCGCAACAGGAGCTCCGCGTAGTTCGCCCCGGCCCGGGCGATCTCCGAGGGACGACCGATGATCCGCAGCATCCTGAGACCGCTCCGGTAGGCCGCGAGGGCGTCCGGGATGCGGCCCAGCTCCGTCAGGGCCGCCGCGAGGTTCACCGCATAGGTCGCGCCGCCGTGGCGGTCTCCGGCCCGCTCAGCCAGGTCCAGGGCCGCCTGATAGCTCGCGAGGGCCCGATGCCACTTTCCGGCGGTATGGAACACCATCCCGAGGAGCCCGTTGAACCGCGCCAGCGTTCTGAGATCCCCGAGGGTCACGGCGATGTCCAGCCCGGCTTCGAAGAGCGCCCGGGCCTGCTCGGTCTCTCCCCGGGCGAGGGCGATGAGTCCGCGGGTGGAGAGGGCGCCTGTGCGGACCGGATCGGCGGCCCGAAGGTCATCAATCCCCTCGAGAAGGACGGCGGCGGCGGCGAGGTCTCCGCTGTCGAAGGCGGTCCTGGCGGCGATGGCCCGGGCCTCCGCCGCGACCTCCGCGGACCTCGACCGCATGAGGTCGTCGAGCAGGGACGCGGCCTCATCGGCGGCGCCGGCCAGTCTAAGGGCCGCCGCGCGCTCGAGGGTGGCCCTCGGCGCCAGGGCGCCGCCCCGCTCCTCGACCTCGCGGGCCAGCGAGATGGCCCGATCGTATTGGCCGGTCTGTCGGCACACCTTCGCGAGCTCGGTCTGCACCGCGCTCCGCTCTTCGGGCGGAAGCGCCATCCCGGCGAGCAGGGTCAGCTGGTCCGCCGCCCCCAGGAGGTCCCCCGAGGCCCGCAGCACCGCGGCCCCCGCCCTCGCGAATTCCGCGGCCTTCTCCGTCATCCCGGCCTGGGCGGCGTATCGGGCCAGCCGGCCCGGATCGCGAAAGGGGCGTCGCTCCAGAACAGCGAGGACGGCGGTGCTCAACGCGCGGGTGCGCGACGGGGTGAGGGTCCGTCTGAGTCCGGCGGCGACCAGCCTCTTGAGGATGAGCTCGCCGTCATTCCGGTGGAGCCATCCCTTCCGTTCCAGCTCGCGAATCGCTGAAAAGAGATCGTCGACTTCCTTTATATTGGCGATTATTGCGAGCTCATCGCCGGTGGCGGGACCGTCCAGCACCGCGAGAGACTCCGCGACGGCCAGCGCCGGAGCAGAGAGCCCCTCCAGAAATCCCTCGAGGATCAGGTCATCCAGGGTATCGGACAGATCCAACGACTCGAGGCTCTTAGCCGCGACTATCCCGTCCGGCCGGAGCGCCAGGAGCGCCGCCAGAGCGGCCTCCGTGAGCAGCGGAAGCCCCCCGGTCATCTGATGGAGACGCTCCGCCATGCGATCATCGGGAGCCCGCCCCAGCGCGTGGCGGATGATCGCTCGTTCGTCATCCGCGCCAAGCGGCGACACCGGAATCCGCGCCGGCCCACCGCCCGGCTCGGCGGTGTCGCGGTCGGAGGTATCCCGACGCTCCGCGGCGATGGCCAGCGCTTCCCCGTCCGCAGGCAGCCCGTTCAGCCGCCGGATCAGCTCCCCCACCAGAGGAGAATCCCCGTCTTCAATCAGCACCGCGCTCGGGTGCTTCAGCCGGAGCAGGGTGTCCGCGATCTCCGCCAGAAGGGCGTCGTGCCCCGGCTCCCCGGCGCGCTTCTCGTCCGAGACCACGCCGCTGATCCAGGTGGACAGATGGTGCAAAGAGCCTCCCCGCGAGGGGGCAATCCGCCGCATCAGCTCCCGGAGGGAGCCCGAGAAGAAGCTCATGGGCCTGTCCCCGTTTCTGACCGCCGCCAGTTGGGCCTCCACCACCGCCGCGCGGAAGAGTCGGGTCTTGCCGACGCCGGGAGCCCCCGCCAGCCACAGGGTTCGGGTCGTTCGGTGGTCGTCGTCCGAAGAGGCCGCGCCTTCCAGCCATTTCACGAGGAGGGAGAGCTCCCCGTCTCTCCCCACCAGGTTCGGAGAGCGAACGCGGGCCGCCCGGGTGGTGGGGGTGGCGGTGTCGCTGGCCGCATCGATGAGCTCGGTCCGCTGGTCGTCCCCGAGCACCCCGGCCCCCGCGGCTCGGGCCAATGCGAGGAGGGTCTCCCGCGCGGATTGGGGGCGCCGCTCCGGCAGCGGATGGACAAGCTTCGCGGTCAGCTCCCAGAGCTTCGCGGGGACATGTGCCGGCGCGGGCCCGATGGGTCCGGCCACCAAGGGCGGCGCCTCTCCGGTTAGGAGCTCCCGAAGGGTGACGCCGAGGCTGAACAGGTCGGAGCGCTCGTCGAAGAAGCCATGGAGGGCCTCCGGGGGAGTGTACCCCAGGGTGCCCGCCCTGAGCCCGTCGAGGGCATCCTTGTGCGTCGAGAGGCCGAGGTCGATAAGCTTGACGAGCTTTCCGCCGTTCCCCACCAGGATGTTCGAGGGTTTGACGTCCCGGTGGAGCAGGCCGTGTCCGTGGATGAGCTCCAGGGCCCGTGCCACCGCCACGCAGAGCGCGGCCGCCCGGGCGGGGCGTTCCGCCTTCGGCAGGCCGGAGAACTGAAGCTGGCACGATTCTCCCGGGACGAGCTCCTGGGTGAAGAACACCGCGCCCTTCGGGATGGTCAGCGCGCCGTCAATCGACTGAACGACATCGAGATCGTACACCCGGGCGAGGTGAGGGTGCTCGAGCCGCTTGGCCTGCGCGAACTCGAATCGGAACAGGGACTCCATCGACGCCTCGTGGAGCACCTTGAGCGCCACCCGTTCGTTCCCACCGAGAGTATCCTCCACCGCCAGCACCATCGCCTGGGCGCCCCTGCCGAGCTCACGGACGACCCGGTATCGATGGTTGATGATGTCGCTTTTGCTCATCGATTCCTCTGACTGATGCGCACCCATCAAATAGCAACTTTGTTGCCATAGACTCCAGCAAGTTGACGCTAAACTCATTATAAAGACAAGATAACGAATATCAAACGATTGAATGACACCAGACCCGAATGCATGGCAACTGGATTGTCACACCCGACGGATCCTCGGCCATTGTCCCCGGATTCCGCAATCGACCCCAGCCGCCTTGTGGACGGCTTCCCCCGATGATACACAAGTTTTATGGGAATTATAAAATCAGTCAACGGGGTGACCCCTCAGGTCGAAGCGGGCGTCTATGTCGACGAAACCGCGGTCCTCATCGGCGACGTTCATATCGCCGCGGGGGCGAGCATCTGGCCCCACGCGGTGCTTCGGGGAGATGTGGGCCCTATCCGGATCGGCGCGCGGAGCAATATCCAGGACCTCTCGATGGTGCACTGCACCGAGGACTATTCGGAGACCGTCATCGGGGAGGAGGTCACTGTGGGGCACCGGGTGATCCTCCACGGTTGTACGGTGCGGGACCGATCCCTCATCGGCATGGGCGCCATCCTCATGGACCGGGCGGTGGTTCAGGAGAACGTGGTGGTGGCCGCCGGCGCTGTGGTGCTGGAAAACGCGGTGCTCGAGAGCGGGTATCTCTACGCCGGCATCCCGGCGAAGCGGATCAAGCCCCTGTCGGAGAACCAGCTTCAATCCCTGGCAAAGAGCGCCGCCCACTACGTTCATTACAAAAGCTGGTATTCGTAAATCATTTCAGAAATGGAGGTATCATGAGGTATCGAATGTCGAAGAGGGGAGCCTCGGCCACCGTCGTCCCGCTCCGGAGTCGGAGCGCGCAATTCATCATCATGGTGGTGCTCGTCGGTTGCTCGCAGCCCGAACCGGCGCCGATCCCTGCCGCGGGGAGCGCCCCGGCCGTTCCCGCGGCCCCGGCGGCGGCGATCCCCCCGCCGGCGGTTCCGGCGCCTGGCGCTCAACCGACGCCCGTTCCCGGCATGCCGGCGCCAGGAGTCCAGCTGACGGCCGTTCCCGGCGTTCCGTCACCTGAAGTCCAGCCGACCACCGCGCCGGCGGGGACCGCGGAGTTGATGCCGGTGAGCCTCGTGGACACCATCGCATACGATCCCCACGAGATCGGGAAGGCCGTCGCCTACCTCGATGATGACAAGAAGGGGATGTCCGTCAAAGACTGGATCGCCGCTCGGGTGAAGCGCGCGAAGCAGGGGGCCCCGGAGCTCGTCCGCATCCCCGTGGCCCACCAGTGTGCCGGCTGGGGGTGTGAGTGTCCGACCCACTACATCGGAACCGACGCCAGCTCGGAGGGGGCGGCCTGGCTGGAGCTGACCACCGGCCCCCACGCGCGGATCCCCGCGGATCCGGGGCGGGACGGATTCGTGCGGGTCGCCGACGGGGTCTTCACCGGAAAGACCTCGAAGGAGAAATGGGAGGCGGACGGAGAGGTCCACGCGACCTACAAGCTTTACGGGTTTCATGTCCTCCGGTCTCGCCCCTACAAGGAGGGAAAGGATGATGCGCTCAGGTTGCTGCTCGGCGGGGAGGAGAACCGACGGGCGGTTCCGGCGCTCGGTGACGATCGGCCGTGGCTCGCCATCGCCGCCTCGATCCCCTATGGGACGCCGAAATCCTCCGAGAAGGTGCAGCGGTTGATCGATCGATTAAAGGAGAAGGGGTTCGGCGAAGCCGCCTATCTCGACAGCCGGAGCGCGCCGCTCCTCTTCTGCTGCTTTCACATCGTCACCGCCGGCCGGTTCCGGACGAGCAAGGAGGCCCAGACGGCCCAAAAGCAGCTCAAGTCCGCGGGGTTCAAGGACGCCTATTTCCGGCGGGGATGGTGAGATAATCAGGGAAACCGCACGCCGAAGACGACGTCCATCCCGAAGCCGGATCCGAACCGGATGCTCCGCCCCATCTGCTCCGAGACGAAGTCCGTGGCCATCTGATTCCGGTCGTATCCCTCGGGGAGCTCGTCCTGGTGCTCCGCCATCCACAGATCGATTTCATATTGATTGTCCGCATACCAGCTCTCGAAGTCCGCCCGGGTGTCGGCGTGCTCGAGCCCCCCCCGAAGCGAGGGGTCCATCGTGTCGAAGGCCTCCGGGAGGGCCGGGGGGGTGCGCACCCCCGTGGCGCCGGCCATGAGCCCCACCTCGAAGAGCAGCGCCACGTGTCTGCCCACATATACGCTGAAGCCGATGGGGAACCGGCCGTAGATCTCCGTGCCGTACATGACCTCGTCCCCGAAGAGGTAGGTCCCGCGGAAGCCGGCGCCGATGTGGGGGTAGAATCGCTTGACGGCGAACCGGTAGACGATGGTCAGCTCGCCGCCCACCACCTGGATGCTGGCCCCCGCCGCATCCTTGCTGAAGTCGAGCCCCGAGAGGTTGACGCCGGGGTGAATGCCGCCGAACTCCATGGCGTAGAGGGGGGCGATTTCGAAGCCGAGGCCATCACCGCCGAGATCGAAGTGCAGCTTGGCAGTGAGGCCGTTTCGCGTCTCCACCGTGGCCTTCATCCCGTTGAACTCCATCTCGCTCTTTGGGAAGAAGAGGTAGCCGATCTGGGGCGATACGGTGAACCACGGGAAGATCGGCTTCGGTTGCTGCGCCTCCTTCGGAGGGACGCGGGGCGGTTCGGGCTCACCCATGGACTGCGCTTCGGGACGCGGCGCCGACGCGGGGGAGGCAGCCTCCGCCGGCGGGGGCTGCGGTGGATAATAGGCCTCGGGGGGAAGCACCACCCCCAGGAACTCGCTCTCCGCGGCCGGGGGCGGGGCGCTCGGCGGCTCAACCACCGGATGTTCCGGTGCCGCTTCGGAGGTCTCCGGTGCCGCTTCGCCGGCGGGGGGCTGCGGACTCATCTCGGCTTCGGTTGCCGGCCCTTCAGGCGCCTCGCCGGGGAGCTCCACGCCGCTGAACCCTTCATCCGCATTCAACGGCGGGCAGATGATCATGGCGGACACAGAAAGGAGCATCATCCCGAAGCATCGTGCATTCATCTGCCGTCATTCCCTCCTCTAGTGGTAGGGAAGATATACGTGATAATCGGGCAGAGGACCAGCCCAATCGGCGGCCGTTCGGCGGTAGAAGTTTTCCCCTATTCTGGTATATTGGGGGGTCTTCGAGCAACGAGCCATGCCAAAGTACGGAGGTAGAGATGTGCGCCTTTGTAAACCAGCGGGAGTACGAGAACAGAAGCTGGACCCGGGAGTGCCAGGGGGTCACCTCCGACGGCAGCTACTGGTACATCTCCAGCAACAACGAAGACGCGAGGGGGGTGCACCGCTTCGCTATGGATATGACCCACCGGACGTTCGTCAGCCTGGCGGGGGCCGGCGGCGACCATCTGGGGGATATCGACTACCACGACGGCAGCCTCTATTGCGCGATGGAGCGGCCGCGGCTGCTGGTGGTGCTCCCGACCGCGCGGTTCGAGGTCCCGGACGCGGGCGTCTCGGTGGTCGAGCTGGAAGGAAGCGACGGCGGCGCCCCACCGCAGGGCAACAGCATGCCCTGGTGTGCCGTGCACCGGAACGGGCTGCTCTACAGCTCGGGGTTCGGCAGGGAGGCGGATCCGGTGCGCGTCGTCCACGCCTATCGTCGCGGCGACGGCGGGGCCTACCGCCATGTGCCAGAGAAGGACATCGTCCTCGACACCGAGGTGACCCGCATCCAGGGGGGCTGCTTCTCTGCGAACGGGCTGCTGCTCTCCTCTGATGCAACCGACGACATCATCGCCTTCGGGCTGACGCCCACTCAAAGCGGCGGGATGAGCGGCGCGGCCCTTCATCGAGAGCCGATCCGCAAGGAGAGCCGGCGTCACGAGGAGGTGGAGGGGATCGCCTACCTCGAGAACTGCCGCTTCGCGGGGGAGCTCAGCAACGTGCACCTCATCCTGCTGGACAACGACTTCGCCGACCGGGACGACATCTTCTTCAAGCACTTCCGGATCGACAGCCCGTATCTCTGAATCCGTTCGGACGGGCCTACCGCGGCACCGCCAGGAAAGCGTACCCCGAGAGTATCGACCGGATCTCCGCCGCCCGCTGATGCGCCGCGAGCTGACGGGTAATCTCCTCGAGCATGCCCGGCGCGTAGCGGACGTGGAACAGGCCGAGCCACCGGACCATGAGCGCCCGTAAGGGGCGAGGCCAGCGCGCCTGATCCCAGAAGTCGACCGCGAACAGGCCCCCCCTCGGGGTGAGATCGGCGAGGGCCGCGGCGACGGCGCCCCGCCAGTCGGGGATCATCGAGAGGGAGTAGGAGAAGAAGATCTTGTCGAAGCCGGCGCCAAGCCCGAAGCGCGCCTTGTGGTCCGGAGCCTCGGCCAGGCCCCGGATCACCCGGATGCGATCCTCGAGGCCGGCCCGGGTGATGCTGCGGCGGGCGGTGGCGAGCATCTCGGCGGAGGCGTCCAGCCCGAAGAGGCGGGCCCCCGGGTGCCGCCCCGCGATGCGGATCAGGTTCCGGGCCGTCCCGCAGCCCACCTCCAGCACCCGATCGCCGTCCTTGATATCCATGGCGTCGAGGAGTGCGTCCCGCCCGAACAGGAAGAGCCGGCGGGTGGCGTCGTAGAAATGACGCTGATAGCGGTATATCCGATCCATGGTGTCGGCGTGGCTCACGGGGGCTCCTCAAAGGGTCCTGAGCAGCACGTAGACCGCGCCGGTGCCGCCGTCGTAAGGACGGGCGGAGGTGTAGGCCAACACCTTCTTGCCGATGGCGCCGCGGGTCAGCCAGGCCGCCAGCTTGGTCTTCAGGACGGGGATATTGTCCTTGGATCCGAGCCCCCGTCCGTGCACGATGAGCACGCACTTCAGGCTCCGCCGCACGCTGTCCCGGATGAATCCCCCCACCTTCTCCCGTGCCTGATCCCGGTTGAGGCCGTGCAGATCGAGGTGGGCCTGGAAGGAGAACTCCCCCCGGCGGAGGCGCCGGATGAGCCGCCGATCGACGCCCTTCTGGGCCGCCTCGATGTACTCGCTGGTGTCGGCGAAGTCGAACTCCGCCACCCCGTGGACCAGCTCGTCCAGGTGGCGCATCACCAGCGCCTCCTCGTCGGCCTCGACGAGCATGGGCCGGGGCCTGGACGGTTTCTCCGCCAGCGCGATTTTCTTCATGGGCACCACGCCGGCCATGGCCATCGCCAGCGCGTCGTCATCATCCAGAGGGGGCGGCTCGGTTTCGGGCGCGGGCTCGGGCTCGGGCGTCGGCGCGGGCCCCGACGCCGGCAGATCGACGGCGATCCCCTTGAAGGGGCGGTGGGTGAACTTCTGCTCCCCCTGCTTTCGTTTGTTCTTCTTCCTGGCCATCGCCGATGTCGTCTCCGCCGGGGTATTCTTTCCAGCTTACCCTATTTCGCGATTTCGTGCAGAGGGGAATCCGGTCGAACGGCTCACAGGTCCGCCATGGCCCACACGAGGAAATGCCCCTCGACTATTTGACGCTATCCCCTATAATACCCGTAAATTTTTTGCAGGGGAGGATGGTAAGATGACGATTGTCACGATTTCAAGAGGCTCTTTCAGTATGGGAAGAGCCGTCGCCGAGAAGGCGGCGAAGCGCCTCGGGTTCGAGTGCCTCAGCAGGGATGTGTTGCTGGAGGCGAGTGACAAGTTCAACATCCCCGAGATCAAGCTCGTGAACGCCATCATCGATACCCCGTCGCTCCTCAACCGGTTCACCCACGGACAGGAGAGCTACATCGCGTACATCCAGAGCGCCCTGACCCGTCACCTCTGCAAGGACAACATCGTCTATCACGGCCTCGCCGGACACGTGTTTCTCAAGGAAGTATCCCACGTGCTCAAGGTGTGCATCGTCGCGAACCTCGAGACCCGGGTCGCCAACCTGATGGAGAGCGAGGAGGTGACTGAGCGGGAGGCCGCCACGTGGATCTCCAAGGTGGACAAGGAACGGCGGAAGTGGACGCAGCAGCTGTACGGGGTCGACCCGTGGGATCCCCTGCTCTACGACCTCGTCATCAAGATTGACCGGTTCGATATAGATGATGTCGTAGAGACCATTTACCAATCCGCGCGGCTTCCCCGATTCCGGACAACCAAGGAGTCCCAGCTCGGCTTGGAGGATCTGGCCCTCGCATGCGAAATCAAGGCCGAGCTCCTCGGCAAACATCCCGGGATATCGGTCACCAGCACCGGCGGCAACGTGATCCTGTACGTGGACACGGGGGATCACAACGCCCGCCGGCTCAAGGGCAGCGTGAACAACCTCAGGACAAAGGTAAAGGGCATCAATAATATAGAGATTCACGAGGGCGCGCCGTCCCCGCCCGGGGCCGTGTAACGCCGGATGTTCTCCGTTCAGTGTCAGGAGGTTCCCGCGGTTTCGTTTTGCAGCGTCACGCTGTTCCGGCACCGGCAGATTTCGAGGTAAGCGATGTCGATTCTAAAGCGCGTCTTTCCCTTCCTCACCTGGTTCGAGAAGTACACCCTTGCCACGCTCCGCGCCGACTTCATTTCCGGCCTGACCGTCGCCCTGGTGCTGGTTCCCCAGTCCATGGCGTATGCCCAGCTGGCCGGCCTTCCGGCGTACTACGGCCTGTACGCCGCCTTCCTCCCGCCGGTGATCGCGAGCCTCTTCGGATCCAGCCGGCAGCTGGCCACCGGACCGGTGGCCGTGGTCTCCCTGATGACCTCGGCCTCCCTCGAGCCCCTCGCCACCGCCGGGAGCGAGCAGTTCATCGCCTACGCCCTGCTGCTGGCCCTGATGGTGGGCGTGTTCCAGTTCTCCCTGGGCATCCTGAAGCTCGGCGTGGTGGTCAACTTCCTGTCCCACCCGGTGGTCAACGGGTTTACCAACGCGGCAGCGCTCATCATCGCCACCTCGCAGCTCTCGAAGATCTTCGGCGTGTACGTGGACAAGGCCCCGCACCACTACGAGACCATCTACCGCATCTTCCTGGCGGCGGTCCACTACCTCCACTGGCCCACTTTGGCCATGGCCACCCTCTCCTTCCTCACCATGATCGCGCTCCGCCGCGTCAACAAGCGCATCCCCCAGGTGCTCATCGCGGTGGTCATCACCACGGTCATCGCCTGGGTCGCGGGCTTCGAGCAAAACGCGGTCGTCGGCGCGGGTCGAATTGAATCCCCCGAGGTGAGGACGCTCATCGATCGCTTCAACGAGGCCGTCCACGCCCGCGAGGTGTTCGAGATCCAACGGGGCGAGGACAAGAAGACCTGGACCGCTCTCACGACGGATCGGCGGGAGCTGTGCGCGCGGTGTCACGACGCCCCGGACATGGCGCATCTCAACGGCGGGATACACTCGACCGCCGCCGCCCACGAGAAGGAGCTCCTCGTGCTGCACGATCTGGCCGGTCTGTTCGACGATCACATCGCGCACGTCAAGCAAACCATCTCCGCCCGCCGCGGCGAGCTCCGCGCCCTGCTGCTGGAGCGCGCGACCGCCGAGGACGGCCCGCGATTCTATCTCCCGGGGGAAGCGCCCGAGGATCTCCCGGTGGACGGCGCCTGGCGGATCGCCGTAGGGGACAAGCCCCTGAACCCCGAGGCGCTGAAGCTCGCCGGCGGCGGCGCCGTGGTGGGGAGCATCCCCGAGGGGTTGCCCGGATTCAAGAAGCCCGTCCTCGACTGGAATATCATCGGCGAGCTGGCGGCGGCGGCGATCATCATCTCGCTGCTCGGCTTCATGGAGGCCATCTCCATCGCCAAGGCCATGGCCGCCCGGACCCGGCAGAAGCTCGATCCCAACCAGGAGCTCATCGGGCAGGGGCTGGCCAACATCCTCGGCTGCTTCGGCCAGAGCTACGCGGTGTCGGGATCCTTCTCCCGATCGGCGGTCAACTTCCAGTCCGGGGGGCGGACCGGTGTGTCCAACGTCTTCTCGAGCCTCTTCGTGATGGTGGTGCTCCTCTTCCTGTCGAAGGGCCTCTACCACCTCCCCCAGGCGGTGCTCGCCTCGGTCATCATGATGGCGGTCTTCGGGCTCATCAACGTCGGCGGCTTCGTCCATGCCTGGCGGACCAGCCGGTTCGACGGCGCGGTGACCCTCATCACCTTCGTCGGCACCTTCGTCTTCGCCCCCCACCTCGAGTGGGGCATCTGCATCGGCGTGGTGCTCTCCCTCGGCGGGTACCTCTACCGCACCATGCGGCCCAAGGTCATCACCCTCGCCCCCCACCGGGACGGGGCGATGATGGACATCAAACGGCACGGGCTCAAGAGCTGCCGCCACATCGCCGTGGTGGGCTTCGACGGCCCGCTCAACTTCGCCAGCACCAACTACCTGGAGAGCGCCATCCTCTCCCGCGTCCTGAAGTTCCCGGAGCTGAAGCACCTGCTCATCTCGGGCAACGGCGTCAGCGAAATCGACGCCTCCGGGGAGGAGACCCTCCGGAACCTGGTGGACAACCTCACCGACACGGGCTGCGCGGTCTCCTTCTCCGGTTTCTCCGACAAGATCATCGACGTCCTCAAGCGATCCCACTTCTATGATCGGGTCGGGGAGGGGAGCTTCTTCCGGAACCGCGCCCAGGCCATCGCGGCGATCTACCCGGCGGCCCACGCCGACAGCCAGGAGGAGGAGTGCCCCTACCGGCTGATCATGCCGCCCCTGGTGGAGCTGTCGCTGCACGAGGACGGATCGCTGCGGAACGCGGAGCATCACCTCCTGCGCACCTGCCGCCACATCACGGTGCTCCGCTTCGACGGGCCGTTGACCTTCGCCAACGCCGCCTACATGGAGCAGGAGATCCTCGCCAGCCTGACGGACCGGCCGTCCATCAGCCACGTGCTGCTCGTGGCCCACAGCATCAACCGCATCGACGACTCCGGCGCCGAGAAGCTGGGGGAGCTCGTCACCCGCCTTCGGAAGGACGGCTACGCGGTCGCCTTCAGCGGGCTCAAGGAGGAGGTCGTCCACGTCCTCGAGCGCACCCGTGTGGCCGAGGTCATCGGCTTGGAGAACCTGTTCCCGACGCAGGTGGTGGCGGTCGCGGGGATCTACGCCCGCGCCCATATGGGCTCCTCCGAGACGGACTGCCCCCTCGTGGACCTCTCTCACCGGCTCACCGAGCTGTCGCTCACCGAGAGCGGGAGCCTCAGAAGCGCCGAACGGCTCGGGCTCGGGCTGTGCCGCCATATCGCCGTGCTCCGGTTCGACGGGCCGCTGCCCCTCTCCCACTTCAGGGCGAGCCAGTCCGAGTTCATCCGATGGGCCAAGACGAGGCCGGAGGTGGAGAACATCGTCTTCGCGGGGCAGGCCCTCGACAAGATGGATCGCGTCGAGGCCGAGAACCTGGCGGCCCTCGTGGCCGCGGTCCGGGAGGCCGGCTACCGCGTCTCCCTGACCGGCTTCTCCGAGCGGGCCCTCGAGGCGCTCACCCGGAGCCGGGTCATCGAGTCCATCGGCATCGACTCCTTCTACCACTCCGAGGCCCTGGCCATCGCAAAGATGTTCACTGACGCCCACACCAGCGACGAGAACGAGTCGTGCCCGCTGAGGGGGCTGCTCCCCAAGCTGGTGGAGGTATCGAAGCACGACGACGGGTCGTTCAGGTGCGCGAGCCGCAATCACCTGGCGCTATGCCGCCGCATCGCGGTGATTCGGTTCGAGGGGATCCTTAACTTCTCGACCTTCAGGTACTTCGAGAAGGCGCTCCGCGAGATCATCAACGCGCGATCGTCCGTCAATCATCTGGTGATCGCCCTGCACTCGATGAGCGGACTGGATGTCAGCGCGGCCGAGGAGCTGCTGCTCCTCCTCGAACGTTTGAGGAGAGAGGGCTACCGGGTCGGCATCAGCGGCCTGAAGGACGACGACCTGGAGACCCTGCTGCGGGCCAACCAGGGCGACCCCATCGGCGGTGAGGTGATCTTTCCGAGCCAGGCCATCGCCATCGAGCGCCTCCACGCCGAGGCGCACCGGAACTCGGACGAGGCCCCCTGCCCTCTCCTCGAGGTCGTTCCGGCGCCGGCGGAGTAGGTTACCAGGTTAGGTTACCACCCCAGCTCGGCCTCGAGACGCTCGGCGAGGGTGTCGGCCATGGCCCGATGGGCGGCGAGATCCGGGTGGCCGTCACATCCCGACCAGTTGATGGCCCCGAGCTCGATCTTCTCCACGTTGGCGTCCCCCAGGTCGGCGATGATCTCATCAATCTCGTCGCTGAAGGCATCGCCCGCCGTGTTGACGGCGCAGAGGATGTAGGCGTCGGGATAGTAGCCCCGAAGGCGGGTCACGAATGCCACGTACGCCTCGATATAAGTGTCGCGGTCGACACCGCCGGCGAAATCATTGGTGCCGAGATTGATGACGATGGCGTCGGGGATGTAGTCGGCGTAGTCCCAGCTGGTCTGGCTGTCCTCGGGGAGGGCGTAGCCGTAGAGGTCCGGCAACAGGTTCTCGGTGCCGCCGTCCGTGTTCGCCGCCATCCCGTTCCCTGACCACGCCTCCACATGGGCGACGGCCCCCAGCTGCCGCGCCGCCAACGGGCCGTAGGCCGCCGACCCGATCTCGGTGGCCGCGGAGAACGGGCAGCCGTCATTACCGTAGCCCGCCGATATGGAGTCGCCGATGATCTCGATTCTCCGGCTGAAGGGCGGGGGGGACTCGATGAGGCGTCCGTTCTCGGCCGCGAACCCGTGGAACCTGACGACGCCGAACATCGCCTCCGGATTTCGATAGAGCTGGACATCGTGCTCCCCCGCCGACAGGTCCTCGGCGACGCGGTAGGTCTGCGGGGTCGGATCGCTGCTCCACTCCCACCCCTCGGTGGTGATCTCGGTATACGGCTCGCCGTCGAGCACGACCTGAAACGTGATGGCGCCAGCGCCGGAGAGCTGAACGTCCAGCGCGTCCCCCTCGAAGCGCACGCCGAACCCGCAGTTCGACCACGCGCACCCCGGGGCGTCCGGATCGCGCCGGTCGAAACGACCGAAGTAGTGAACCTCCGCGGTCGGGCCGAGGTCGGACGTGTCGGTATCGATTTCCGTGTCGGGGATCTCCGTATCGGGGATCTCCGTATCGGGATTCTCCGTGTCAGTGATGTCTGTGTCGGGAATGTCCTCCGTGTCGGGGACATCCTCCGTGTCGGGAACGTCCTCCGTGTCCCCCACAGCACCCTCGGTCAGGAAGATATCATCCAAATCGACGACGACCCGCCCCTCACCGCTGTACAGAATGATTCCGGCGACCTGGGACAGGTCCACATCTTGCGAGACCGATGAGATATCAATATCAAAGGCCTGGTAGTCACCCTCGAGCTCGAGGGTCACCGACGATCCGAAGTTATATTCCGCCCCGCTCACGAAGACGAGCGCCAGCGACACATCGGCCGCCGGCTCGCCCTTGGCCCGCATCGACAAACGGGTCGCCGCGGTCCAGTCCCTCGTCTCGTGCGAATAGAAGTAATACACCACCGCGCCCCAACCGTCCGAGGTGACCACGTCTGCCCGGAGGTGGTTGGGGGCGGAATACGGATCCTCGTCGCTCTCGGAGATACTCGAGCTGCCGTCCCATGCCTCGCCCGAGGCGTAGGGGACCGTCTCGCCGTCGTAGAGTATCGTCCCGGTGGGGGGCGCCGCCGTATCCCGCCCGGAGTCACCGACTTCATCCGAGTCGACCGAATCGGTCTCCTCGGGATTGTCGGTCTCCTCGGGGATATCGGTCTCCTCGGGATTGTCGGTCTCCCCGTCAGGGGTGTCGGTCTCCGCGTCAGGGGTGTCGGTTTCCGCGTCGGGGACGTCAGTAGCGCCCGGGTCGTCGCTCTCCTCATCGGTCTCCTCATCGACCGAATCACCTCCCGGGTTCCCAACGGATTCACTCTCCGAGGCGCTGTCCGTGTCGGTGTCAACGTCTCCCTGGTCGTCATTGCATCCGAGCATCAGCAGAAGCACGATTGTCCAAAGACATTTCATAGCGGATCCTTTCTTTCCAAATGAACGGGTCAGGAATTCGGCCATTAGGGAACAGCGGACAACAAGACTCCAGAAACCTGTCTTTCCGTTCATAAATTGAATATCATCTATTGATTACACTTGAAACAGAAAAATCTTACAACACCACCCGTGCCCCCTGGGCTTACACCCTAGGATGCCCTGGGATGCACCCAGCCACGGGTGAGTCCACGCAGTCCAATGATGTCCAATGGCTAGTGCCCCCTCTGAAGCCTGTACAGGTCGAAGAGAGTCTATTGGAAGCCCATGTCCCCACCGCACTCGCTGTTGCACTCACCGCTCTCGTACTCTTCACAGGAAACATCGAGAATGCAATCGGCACACTCTTCCGGATCCGACAGCATCCTCAGGCCCGTCCTACAGAGGCTCTCGCATTCGGGAGTATCGCCCTGGTTCTGACAGTCACACGAACGCTCGCAGGCCTCCTCGATCGAGGCCGATCCGTTGCCGTTTTCGTTCCCCCCGCCAAAGTCGTCGTCGCCGTAGTCCCCGTCTCCCCTGCATCCCGAAGCCAGAAAACAAAAACAGAGCCCCCCCACCGCAACGGCCGACCAGCTGTGAAAACACTTCATCTCATGCCTCCTTGGAAGTATCAAATCAACCCATCCGATTATCGCCTGCTTTCCGACGCCGATCAAGCACGTCCGAACCGGTATGGATCAACCTCGAATCGGGCGAAGATGGCTCACATCTCGATGCCGTGTTTCTTCATCTTCCGCCACAGGGTGGTTCGGCTGATACCGAGTGAGCGCGCTGTCTCCCCCACATGTCCACCCGCGTCCACCAGGGCCTTCCGGATGACTTCGGCCTCGGCCGAGGCGAGCCCGGTGGGGGGCTTCACGGCGCCGCCTTCCCTGTCGACGCGGTCGTTCACCCGGATATCCTCGGGCAGGTGGTCCATCTCGATCGTGTCCCCGTGGCTCAAGACGAAGCCGTACTCGATGATGTTCTCCAGCTCCCGGACGTTGCCGGGGAAGGCGTATCGCATGAGGAACGCCATGACCTCCGAGGAGACCCCCAGGATATTCTTCCCGCGCTTGATGTTGAACCGCTGGACGAAGTGATCCACCAGCAGCGGGATGTCCCCGCGGCGCTCCGAGAGGGGGGGGATGTTCATGCGCACCACCGCGAGCCTGAAGTAGAGATCATCCCGGAACTCCCCCTGGGCCACCAGGTCGGAGAGCTTTCGGTTGGTGGCCGCCACCACCCGGACGTCCGCCCGCACCGATCGGACGCCGCCGAGGGGCTCGTACTCCCGCTCCTGGAGCACCCGGAGCAGCTTCACCTGAGTGGCGAGGGGCAGCTCGCTCACCTCATCGAAGAAGATGGTGCCCCCTTCGGCGCGGGCGATACGGCCGGGTTTGTCCTGCTTGGCGTCCGTGAACGCCCCCCGCGTGTACCCGAAGAGCTCGGACTCGAAGAGGTTGGTGGGGAGGGTGCCGGAGTTCACCACGATATAGGGGGCCTTGCGCCGGGTGCTCAGGTTGTGCACCGCCCGGGCGATGAGCTCCTTCCCCGATCCGCTGGGCCCCTCGATGAGCACCGTGGCGTCGCTCTCCGCAATGTCGGGCAGGATGCGGAACATCTTCTGGAACGCCTCGCTCTTGCCCACGATATCCTCGAAGGTGTACTGGTGGGTGATCTCCCTTCTCAGCTGTTCGATGGCGGACTTGTCCCGGAAGGTCTCCACCGCTCCAACCATATTACCGTCGCTGTCGTACATCGCGGCGGTGCTCACGCTGATCGGCACGGAGCGCCCGCGACTGTTCAGGATTCGCGCGGGCAGGTCGATCTGCTCCAGGCCCGTCTCGAGGGTCTGCCGGATGGCGCAGCCGGCCTCGCAGATGTTGGCGTGGAATACATCCGCGCAGCGCTTTCCCATGGCGCGGTCCTTGGGCACCCCGGTGATCCGCTCGGCGGCCCGGTTGAAGGAGGTGATCCGCCAATTCCGATCGACCGTAAACACACCGTCCGCCACGGAGTTCAGGATGGTTTCGAAGAATTGTCGCTCTTTTTCCGTGCTCATCTATGGGGCCCCCGGAATATAAATCAGCAGAAGTCGAGGAGATCGCGCTTTCATGATAATGGGATAACATTGATGAGTATAAACGCAACACCCATGCCATGGTAACACACGCAAAGAGCGCCCGCCCGGGGAAGACTCACTCGTCGCGTCGCGCCACGGCGGGATCGAGGAGGTGGGTGGGGTGAATATTCTTGAGGGCGCCGAGCATGGAGTGCTTGAGCCCGGGATACTGCCGATCCAGATCCCGGAGCAGGGCCTCGATCAGGAGGCGGTGGTGGTTCGTCTGTTGGTCGCAGAGCCCGCAGGGCACGATGGGGAAGCCCACGAGCCCGCTCAGGCGGATGAGGTCATCCTCGGGGATCTCCACCATGGGTCTGATGACCTCGAGGTCCCCCGCGTTGGTGCGGTATCGGGCGGGCATGGCCTGGAGGGTGCCGGCGAAGAACAGGTTGAGGAGCAGGGTGGAGAGGGCATCCTCCCGGTGGTGGCCGAGGGCCACCTTGTTGCAACCGAGTCGCCGCGCCGTGGTGTAGAGCACCCCCCGCCGGAGCCGGGAGCAGATGGCGCATGGGGTCTCCCCGGGCCGGAGATGGCGCTTGACGATGGAGAAAGTGTCCTCCTCCACGAGCTCGAACCGAAGGTCCTGCCGCCCCATCCACTCGATGAGGGGCGTCGGGTCCACCCCGGGCTGCCCCTGACTCACATGGCAGGCGATGAGCTCCAGCCGAAAGGGCAGCCGCCTGACCAGACGGGAGAGCAGATAGATGAGGCCGTAGCTGTCCTTCCCGCCGCTCAACGCCACCAGCACCCGGTCGTCCGGTGCGAGCACGCCATAGCGGATGCTGGTCTCCGCGATCCGTCGGGTCAGACGCTTTTCGAGCCTTACAAGTTGTCTCTCCCGTTCCATGTGTCCTCGTTCGCCGCTTCTCGCCGACAGCCGGGAGAGTCTGCCTCAAAAGGGGCACCCTGGTCCATCCATTTCGGGTTCTACAAAACCCCCGTTTTCTGAAATAATCATCGGGAATCGCCGTATCCGTTACCGGCACGAGACATGACCTGTGACACAACACGCTCTAAAACAGACCGAAATCGAAACCGAGATCATCCGTGCGGCCTTTGGCGGCGACGGCCGGGCGTTTCACCAAATCGTGAAACGATACCAGGGGCCGGTCTACAACCTCTGCTACCGGTTCACCCAAACGGACGCGGAGGACGCGGCCCAGGAGACCTTCGTGAAGGCGTTCCTCAACCGGAGGCGCTTCGACCCCGCACGACCGCTCCTCCCGTGGCTGCTCACCATCGCGAGGCGGCTCTGCATCGACCGGTCCAGGCGGAGGGGACCGCGGTTTCACGACCTTCTGGACGACGAACGCCTGGCGGACGACGGAATCCCGGCGGACGATCGGCTGGACCAGAAGGAGACGGTCTCCCTGCTCTCAAAGGCCCTCGATACCCTGCCGGAGGGACAACGGGAGGCGGTTGTGCTACACCATGTGGAGGGCCTCGCCTACAAGGAGGTAGCCGAGGTCCTGGAGGTCCCCATGGGCACGGTGATGACCTGGCTCCATCGGGGACGCGCCCGATTGGAGGCGTGTGTGAATGAGATGAAGCAAGGTGGATCACTCGAGAGGGGAGGAATGGGATGAACGACCGGAGGAAATCCGAGCCCGGCGCCGAGGAATTCGCCCGCGCGCTCATCGCCGTCGCATCGCGGCCGCTCCCCGGTGACTTCGCCCGCCGGACCACCGCCCGTTTCGAGGCGACGGTCGCCAAACGCCGACGCCGGCGGCTCATCATCGCCATCACCACTACCTGTCTGCTCGGAATGGCGGGGGCCTGGGCGCTGCTCCTGGACGCCTTCGGGCTGACCGGAGCGATTCGGGACAGCCTCATCGATACCGCGGTGGTCATGGACTCCCTCATGACCCTCTGGTCCCACCTCCCCACCATGGGAGTTCTGTTCAGCGTCGGGTTGATGGCCCTGGTGCTCCTTAACTACGCCCTGCTCTCCAAGCTCGGCAACGGCGCGGGACAATTGGACCGGTAGAATTCGATCCCCGAGTAAGAGCGATCTGTCCTGATTGGGGCGACCGGTCCTCATCGAGTACATGACCCCTTTTCGCCGCGGAAGTATTTCGTTACTACTACAACTGGTTTACATTAAGGGGGAAAGGCGACCGTGAAAAAAGACAAGCCCAAAGTCCTCATCGTCGATGACCGGGATCGATACGTGGAGCTGGCCCACGCCCTGCTGCGGGATTATGAGTACGCGACCCGGTGTGAGCTCGCCGGGCCCTGCTGGGAGTGTCCGGCAAGGGAGGGGTGCATTCTCACCCACGCCCATGACTGGGCCGAAACCGCTCAGGCGCTGGATCGGCATCCGGATGTGGACGTGGTGCTCCTCGATTTGACCTTCGACCTTCCGGAGGAGCGTCTCATTATGACCGACGGCGGGCTGTCCCGTAGCCGGCGGCTCCAGGGCATCGAAATCCTCAAGCGGCTGAGGGAGCGCCACGGCGATCTGCCGGTGGTGCTCATGACCTCCATGGAGGAGCTCCGGTTCGAGGACGCCGCCGAGTCCCTCGAGGTGGACGAGTTCGCGGTGATGGCCGGGGCGGATGCCTTCGACGCCAGGGCCGTGGGGATGCTGGTGGAGCGAATCCTGGCGCGGAAGGCCGAGGTCCGGGGGGCGTCGACCTATCGGTTCGGCGGCTCATCGGAGATGAAGCGGATCCGCTCGGACGCCCTGAATCTGGCCAGGACCTCCCTGCCCATGCTGATCACCGGGGAGCCCGGCACCGGAAAGAGCGCCCTCGCCGAGCAGGAGATCCACCCCGCCACCGGCCGGGACGGCCCCTTCGTAGCGTTGGATCTCGGCGCCATCCCCGAGACCCTCATGGCCGCCGAGCTGTTCGGCAGCGCGAGGGGGGCTTTCAGCGGCGCCGTGGATCGGGCCGGCGCCTTCGAGCACGCGGCCGGTGGGACGATATTCCTCGACGAGATCGGAAACCTCCCCCTGGAGGTCCAGCGGATGCTGCTGGTGACCCTGCAGAGCGGACAGATCCGTCGGCTCGGAGAGAACGTCCCGAGGCCCCTGGAGGCCAAGGTCGTGGCGGCCACCAATGTGGATCTGGAAGCGGCGGTCCGAGACGGTGTCTTTCGCGCGGATCTGTATTCGCGGCTCAACCCGTCGGCGCGGATCTCCCTGCCGCCCCTCCGGGAGCGGATCGAGGATCTGCCCGACCTGGCGTCCCTGTTCGTGGAGAAGATATTCGCCCATCCCCAGAACCGGGGGCTCATCGGTGACTACATTAACGTGGCGGGGCTCTCGGACCGACCGGAGGTCTCCCTCGTCATCGGCGGCGCTCCGAAGCAGCCTTCCGAAGGCGTGACCTTCGTCCTCTCCAACCGCACCCGCACCCACCTCGTCCGACACCCCTGGCCGGGGAACATCCGCGAGCTCGAGTTCCTCATGGCGAACGCGGCCATCTTCTCCCTGTTCGACGCCCTGACCGCCGCCCGGGAGGGAAGAGCCGCCGCCACCCAGCCGCGCATCATCCCCATCTCCCCCAAGCTCGTCAGGGAGCTTCTGGAGGGGGGGAAAACCGATCAGGCCGAGCTTCGGGAAGGCGAATCCGACTTGCGGATCCGGATCTCTCCGGCGGACGGTCTGCACGCCATGACCCGCGACCTCGAGACCCAGATTCTACGTCATCTCTTCAACGAGACGGGCGGTGATTTTCGGGCCATGGCGGAGCGACTCCTCATCGGCGACATCAAGGCCAACGCGCAGCGTATCCGTCTCCGGTTCAATCAGCTCGGCCTGAGGGTCCGGGAGATGAAATGAGTCGATTGTTATAAATTTGTAATATTCCGTTTTGTTTTGAATTCAACCATTGCGATCCTGGTAGGTTTCCCCTTCGAAACGCCCTGGTCAGACAATACAAAAATTGGATATATCGCGCACTTGTGCCAACGGAACGGGATGGTATCAAAATTGCTTGGCCTCCCGGCGGACTTTGGGATCTCCACCCCACTCAACTGGCGCCTTCCAGTCCGGCGCCGAAAAAAACAGAGAGGTACTTTTTATGAAGAAGATGAACAATCCGCTGCTCGACCATGAAACCGTTCTGCACCGACGAGATGACTGTGGATTCTATAACCTCTGCCTGGATAAGGCCGCGCTCAACCGGTGGCAGTCCTTCTCCTGCGTGGAGTGCCGGGACTTCAAGCGGGCGAGCACGCTGCGCCTGCGGCTCCGAAAGGCCAGCTCCCTGGCGGGAGAGACGGCTTAGGCGCATGACGCGCTCTACGCTGTAAATCCGACCTGAAGGGCCCAGCCAGGCGTCCCTCCTGGAAGATCCTGTTCAACATTGGACAGTGCAGCGCCGCTGCCCGACAACACGGCCTCGCCCTGGAGGCATTCGATGTCTCTCTTGCCTTGTTCCCCCCACGGTAGGGCTCAATCTAAAATTCCATCCCCAAAACCGAACCCATCTAGGGCTTTTCGGGAGAGATGATCCCGCCATTGACACACCGTAAAGCTCCCTGTACCCTCCCGCGGTTATGATGATTTTGAACATTAAATCAGTACGCTTTACATCAAGCGCGTCCTCTTTATCGCTGGAGTGATCGACGTGATATCTCATCGCTTACGTGGAGGATTGATATTCGGCGTCGCCGCCCTGGCCCTGGCGACCCTGATGTTTTTGCCCCGCTTCTTCAACGGCGGTATCGCCGTGGGCATCGCGCTTCTCGCGGTCATCGTGGTGGGCGTTCTCGACTTCTTCGGCGCGCTCACCCTCTCAACGGGGGCCGGCGGAAATGACGCCCCGGCCGCGGTCCCTCTGGAAGGGGCGCCCTGGTGGCTTCGGCTGCTCGCGAAGTTCAATATCCGGCTGCTCTACCTCGGCCTCTGTCTGTTCGCGGCGGGGGCCTGCCGGATCTCGGTGATCGGCACCATGGGGGCCTCGACGCCCTGGTCCGGCCCCGTCCTCTTCGGCGTGGGGGGGCTGGTCATCGTCGCGGCGAGGCTGCTTCGCCGGCCCTTCGACGGCGACCTCCACGAGGGGTTTCTGGTGTTCGGGATGGCGACGGCCACCATCATGGCGACCCTCGGCAGCCAGGGGCTGTGGGACTGCTGGGAGACCCACTACGGCGAGGTCGCGCGGCGACAGCTGGAGCAGGATGACTGGATCAGCCTCTTCTGGGAAGATCAATGGTTCTACTCCAAGCCGGTCCTGCTCTTCTGGATGATGAACCTGGGGATGGCCCTCTTCGGGGTGAACGTGGCGCCGGACAGCATCTCCGGACACGCCGAATGGGGGCTCCGGTTCTTCATCGGGATGCTGGCCATCGTGGTCATCTGGGGGGTCTACCAGCTCCTCTCCCGGCGGGTGTCCCGACGGGCCGGGCTCTTCGCCTCCGGGATCCTGATGACGATGCCCATCTTCGGTTTCATGACGCGTCAATCCATCACCGATATGCCGTTCGTCGGATTCATGACCCTGGCAGTGGTGCTCTTCCTGCTGGGCATGACGGCCCCGCAGCACGCCGAGGTCACCCCCGTCGCCGTTCCCCTGGGGAGGGGACGACGGCTCGAGCTCAGCGGTTTTCACGCCGTGATCGCCGGCTACCTGGCGGTGGCGGTTCCCCAGTTCATCTACCTCGCGACCCGCAGCACCACCTTCGTGTTCGGCACGCTGGGGCGGGGGGATATTCGACCGTCCAACGCGAAGGTGCAGCTCACCTACGGTCAGCTCTCCGCGGTCGTCAAGAACCTGTTCGGGCTGAAGCTCGGCGGGGTCGTGAACATCTCCCTCGACTGGCTCCTCCTCGGCCTGCTCTACCTCGCCCTCTTCGCGCTCCTCCTCAACGCCCTCCGCAAGGAGCGACGGATCTCCCGGCTCTGTTTCCACGGGATGTACCTCTGCCTGGCCCTGTCGGTCATGGCCAAAGGGCTCCCTGGCCTCGTGATGCCCATCCTGGGGCTCTTCGGATTCTGGCTCGCCATCGCGCCGTGGCGGAACCTGAAGCAGCCGCTCAAGTTCTTCCTCTGGCACTGGGACAAGGCCAAGCGCCTGGATATGCTGCGGGGTATCGGCATGTTCCTTCTTTGCGCCTCCCCCTGGTTCATCGCCATGACCCTCAGACACGGCAACTCGTTTGTCCAGCGCTTCTTCATCCACGACCACTTCAAACGCCTCTCCGCCGGGGTGCACGGTGACAACGGAACGTTTCAGTATTTCCTGGAGCAGTTCGGATACGCGGCCTTCCCCTGGGTGGCCCTGTTCCCGTTCGCCATGCTCATCTGGCCGGTGGTGAAGTCGATCCGCAACGGGGACGAAGCGGTGCCGCCGGAGGAGCGGACAAAACGGCTGATCACCACCTTCTTCGTGGCCCTCTCTCTGGGCTCCTACATGCTCTTCTCGATGATGGTGACCAAGTTCCACCACTACGTCTTCCCCATGGTCATCCCCGCGGCGGTGCTCGTCGCCCTCCTCCTCGACGACATCTGGCAGAACAAAGTGTCCCGGGTGGGAATCATCGCGCTGGCGGCGGTGGTCATCCTCGTCGCCGTCGCCAAGGACATGGTCATCGATCCCACCACCAAGGCCAAGGGGGTCCATGACGGTCACACCCAGCTGGTCGGCCTCTTCATCTACAAATACTCCCGCCCCTATCCCGAGGGGGACGCCTACGACTTCAGCACCCCCCTGATCGTCTTCTCGGCCCTCTTCGTGACGCTCCTCATGGGGTGGTTCCACGCCCGGTGGCGACGGGCGTTCATCGTCCTCACCATGTTCGCGGCCGTCGCCTTCAGCCACTTCATGAACCAGCACTACATGGTCCAACTGGCGCCCCACTGGACCCAAAAGCACATCATCGGCGAGTACTACGCCAACCGGCACTCCCGGGACGAGCGCCTGGTGGCCTTTCAGATGAACTGGAAGGGGGAGAACTTCTACACCGGGAACCGGGTGATCCCCTATGTCTCCACCAAGAACGAGAAGTTCAAGCAGTGGGTGGATGACCATCGGGGGGAGCGCCACTTCTTCATCACCGAGCCGTCGCGGTACAACCGGATGACCCAACAGGCCAAGCCGAAGAGCGGCAAGATAGACCCCCTCGAGAACACCTGCAACAAGTACAAGATCGGCGTGGCCGAGGAGCTTTAGACCGCTTCGGGAAGCGCTACGTGAAGATCACCTGCGCTCCGGCGGACATCTCGTAGAACTGCCCCACCGTGAGGATATCGTCCACGTACTCGCAGAGGTCCGCCTTGGTGTAGTGGAACATGTCCATGGCGGCCTTGCAGGCGAAGATGCCGCCGCCGCCGTCGTGGATCATCTCGATGAACTCCCGGACCGGGGGGATGTCGAGCTTCTCCATCTCCTTCTTCATCATGCTCGTCGCCAGGGCGGACATCCCGGGGAATCCGCCGATGAGGGTGGGCATGTGCATCCCCGGGTTGCCCACCGTGGCTACCTTCATCTTGTCCATCTTCTTGTCGAGGATGGCCTCGAGGCCGAAAAAGGTGAAGAACAGGGTCGCGTCGATCCCCTCCATCAGGGCGCCGTTTCCCATGATCAGGGCGGGATACACGCCGTCTAGGGATCCCTTCGAGATGATTAGGGACACTCTCTCGATGGGTTGGGGGCCGGCCTCCGCGGTCGGTCCGGGCTGGTTGATAACTGCCATCTCGTTCATTTGGGGTCTCCTTTTTTTTTAAATACATCCCTCCGGCTTGCCCAGGCCGGCGATGAACGCCGCCTTCTTGGCCGGGCCCTTGGGGAAGAGCTTGTAGAGCTCTTTGGTGCCGACGCCGCTGTCGTTCTTGATCTTGCGGAGGGAGGGGGCGGTTCCGGTCGCCGAGTGCTCCTTCCGCATGAACTCCAGCACGATGAAATGGCGTTCGTTGAGCTCGATTCCGATTTCGGCGGCGAGCTGTTGCGCGATCTCGTTGTCCCATTGGCCGGGATCGCTCATAAATCCCTCGCTGTCGAAGTCGATGGTTTTGCCGAGGATGGTTCGTGTCGGCATCTCTACCTCCTTGCCTCCAGGAGCTTCTCCTCCCGGGTCTCCAGGCGCTTGGTATCCTGGGTGGGTTTCATCTCATCGGCGAGGGCCTCGAGAAAGGTCATCGCGAGGCCCAGCAGATGTTGGATTTCGGGTTTCTTGGTGGCCTTGTACAGCTTCCACAGACTGTAGCGCTCGATGGCCTCCGGCGGGGTCTCTCCCAGCTGCCGCGCCGCCCGGCCCACCGCGCGCACCACCTGGTGACGATCCAACACCCGGACGAAGTCATCCGCGGTCTCCTGCAGCTCGGCGCCGACCCTGAAGTACCCCTTCTGCTCGAGCTCATCGAGCTTGAGGACGAAGGTGCGGAACAGGTCATTCCCGATGGGGGTGGCGTCCGAGAGGAAATCCGAAACGCTCTCCAACTGGTCCACCGCCGCGGCGATGCGCTTGGTGTTGCGGAGCAGCTTCTTCATCAGGGAGAGGAGGTCGCCGGTCTCCAGGAACGGGGTCACCTCGTCGAGCTCGACGACGGCCGCTCGCATCATGTCCCGGACGATCCCGGAGAGATCGTCCTTCAACTCCTCGAACTCCCGCAGCCTCCGGTTGCGCGCGGCGAGATCCTCCTGCATCGCGTCCAGTTTCGCGTTGATCGCCTGGAGCTGTTCTTCGACAGTAGGGCTCGTCATCTCAGTACCGTTTCCCTTCCATCATCATCTCCGTGGAGATGGGCAGCTCCGCCCCCTTGAGGAGCAGGTTCCAGTAGATCCAGCGGAACATCATCTTGCCGTAGTGGTTCATCCGGGTCTCCTCCAACAGCGAGAAGGGCCCGACGCCGGGGAGGGGGAACTTGCCGGGCAGGGGCTCGGTGTCGTAGTTGAAGTCGATGAGGATCCCCTTGCCGAAGCCGGACTCGATGTAGCAGTTGGCGTGGCCGTCGAACCGCTCCCGCGGCTCCTTCCCGTCGATGACGGCGAGCATGTTCTCGAGCAGGATGTCCGCCTCGAAGTGGGCCACCGAGCCCGCCTTGGAGCTCGGCAGGTCCGTGGCGTCGCCGATGACGAACACATTATGGTGCGCCTTGGAGACGAGCGTATGCTTTTCGGTGGGCACCAGGTTGAACTCGTTGCCCATGCCGGAGCGGGCGATGAGCGCGTCCCCCTTGTTGGTGGGGACAGTCACCAGAAGATCGTAATCGACCTCGACCTCCTCGAACGACGAGATGACGTTGCGCTCCGGGTCCACCTCCCCGATGTCGAACTCGGTGGTGAGCTTGATGTTCTTGTTCTCCAGGAAGCTGCCGAGCACCTGGGAGGCCCGGGGCTTGGTGAAGGCCGCGGGGAGGGGCGTGACATACTCAATTTCCACCTTGTTCCGGATCCCATGCTCGGTGAACCACCAGTCCGCGAGGAAGACGAACTCCAGGGGCGCCACGGGGCACTTGATGGGCATCTCCGCGACGTTGACCACCATCCGGCCCCCCTCCCAGTATTTGAGGAACCGGGCCAGGGCGGTGGCCCCCTCCACGGTGTAGAAGTCGAAGATGTTGCGCCGCCATCCCGGTCCCTCCAGTCCGTCCGTCTCCCCGGGCTGGGTCTTCACGCCGGTGGCGATGATCAGGAAGTCGTACCCGAGGAGGGCCCCGTTGGCGAGGCGCACCCGGTTCTGATCCGGCTCGATCACCTCGATGGCGGAGAAGATCACGTTGACCCCGGCCGGGAGGAAGTCCCGCTTGGGCTTCTCCACGTCCTTCTGGGTGTAGATGCCGAAGGGGATGAACAGGAAGCCGGGCTGATAATAGTGGGTCTTGTGTTGATCGACAATCGTGATCGACCACTCCTCCGAGGGCAGCGCCCGCTCGAGCTTGTTGGCCATCATGGTACCGGCGGTGCCGGCCCCCAGAATGAGAATTCGCTTCATTATCTACCCCCTTTGCCTTCCGAGGCGATTTGGGTTTCCGGCGTCGTCGAGGTGATCTCGTCTTCAGCGGTGTCGTTCATGGATCTGAGGGACTTCGGATCGCACTGGCTCATACAGGCGATCATGTCCCTGAGTCTCGGCTCCTCCAGCTTATAGAAAGCGTGCCCGCCGTTGTATCTCCTGGAGACCAACCCCCGCATTCGCAGGATGGAGAGTTGCTGAGAGATCGACGATGAAGAGGCGCCAATCTCGCGGGCCAGATTGCCGACGTTCTCATCCCGAGAGCAGAGAATGGAGACGATTTGAAGTCGGATCGGGTGCCCCAGGGCCTTGAGGATTTCCGCCAGGTCATCCCAGTGCATCAAGATTCCTCTCGCGGTGGTTCCGTCTTCTGATTGGGAACTGTGTTTATGAGGATATTCAAATAACTGAACATGTAGATAATATGATTCCTTTTGTCTACTATGTCGATAGATTTTATCTTCTTGTCGTTAAAAATCTCGCACCAGGCTCTATACCAAACCTTACTACATGTAATTATTACCCTTTAAACATAAACCCAAGACAGAGATCTCCGATGCAGAAGATGCAAGTGCGGGCAGAAATGCCTCTCGAGGTCGGATTCAAGGCATGACGACTATCGTGGTGGTAACAGCAACACTCGGGGCGCCGAGCTCGTCCACGGTAATGCAACGTACCGTCTTGATGCCGTCTATAAACCAATTGAAGACGGGATATACGACCCTCCCCGGCATACCGAGGCCCGAATCATAGCCGGTAGAAAAGTTGGAGTCTTCACTCAGGCAGCGAACCCCTGTCTGGGTTCCGTTCGGATCTGTGCCGACCTGCACCCATATTTCGGTATCGGTCCAGGCGGGGGTGGTCCCCGGAGGCGCAATAAAGAATGGAGCGGTGGGGGCCTGATTCGGTCCGAAGGTACAGTCGTTCAGACAGTCATCGTTGTTGTTCCTGTTGCCGTCATCACACGCCTCGCTCGGATGCAGGAAGCCGTCACCACAGGAGAAGCCCAGGCAGGTATTGAGACAGTCGTCCATGTTATCGAGATTGCCGTCGTCACACTCCTCCGTCAGTTGAACAATGCCGTCTCCGCACGTCGGAAGGGAACAATCATCGAGGCAATCGTCCGTATTGATGGCATTGCCGTCGTCGCAAGCCTCCACGCCGGCATGGACGAAGCCGTCCTGGCAGGTCGCTGATATGCAGGAGTTGATGCACGCGTCATTGTTGCTCTGATTGCCGTCATCGCAGGCCTCGCTCGGATGCAGAAAGCCGTCACCGCAGGAGAAGTCAAGGCAGGTGTCGAGGCAGTCATCAGAGTTATCCAGATTTCCGTCGTCGCACTCCTCGTTCGATTGCACGATTCCATCGCCGCAGGTTGGGAGAGCACAGGTGAGTGTGCAGACGTCTTCGTCCCCCGGGGTTCCTTCATCACAGGCCTCCACTCCGACGTGGAGATATCCATCGCCACATGTGGCGACGGCGCAACCTCTGACACAACTGTCGAAGTTGTCCGAGTTGCCGTCATCACATGCCTCGCCGGCCTGCACATATCCGTCACCGCACGACGCGCTGACACACGTCGTGAGGCACGCGTCGGCGTTGCTGGTGTTTCCGTCGTCGCACTCCTCACCTGGTTGGACTACACCATCGCCGCAGGTCGGCAGGGAGCAATTGTTGCGGCATTCATCGTCATCGATACCGTCACCGTCGTCGCAAGCCTCCACTCCGACGAGAACGAAGCCATCGCCGCACTCCGCCGTTATGCAGGAGTTGAGGCACGCGTCGTTGTTGCTCGTGTTTCCGTCGTCACACTCCTCTCCGGCCTGAATATGTCCGTCACCGCACGACGCGCTGACACACGTCGTGAGGCAGGCATCGGCGTTGCTGGTGTTTCCGTCGTCGCACTCCTCGCCCGGCTGGACGACGTTGTCTCCGCAGGTCGGCAGGGAGCAATTGTTGCGGCATTCGTCGTTGTCTGTGACGTTGCCGTCGTCGCAGGCCTCTACTCCGGCTAGGACGTAGCCGTCTCCGCACTCCGCGGAGATGCAGGAGTTGAGGCAGGCATCGTTGTTGCTCGTGTTGCCGTCATCGCACTCCTCTGCTCCCTGGATGAACCCGTCGCCGCACGTGGCGCTGACGCACGTCGTCAGGCAGGCGTCGGCGTTGCTGGTGTTCCCGTCGTCGCACTGCTCACCTGGCTGGACTACACCGTCGCCGCAGGTCGGCAGGGAGCAATTGTTGCGGCATTCGTCGTTGTCTGTAACGTTGCCGTCGTCGCAGGCCTCTACTCCGGCTAGGACGTAGCCGTCACCGCACTCCGCGGAGATGCAGGAGTTGAGGCACGCGTCGTTGTTGCTCGTGTTTCCGTCGTCACACTCCTCTCCGGCTTGGATGTATCCGTCGCCGCAGGAGGCGCTGACGCAGGTGGTGAGGCAGGCATCGGCGTTGCTGGTGTTCCCGTCATCACACTCTTCACCCGGCTGGACGACGCTGTCTCCACAGGTCGGCAGGGAGCAACTGTTGCGGCACTCGTCGTTGTCTGTGACGTTGCCGTCGTCGCAGGCCTCTACTCCGGCGAGAACGAAACCGTCTCCGCACTCCGCAGAGACACAGGTGTTGAGGCACGCGTCGTTGTTGCTCGTGTTTCCGTCGTCACACTCCTCTCCGCCCTGAATATGTCCGTCACCGCACGACGCGCTGACACACGTCGTGAGGCAGGCATCGGCGTTGCTGGTGTTTCCGTCGTCGCACTCCTCGCCCGGCTGGACGATGTTGTCTCCGCAGGTCGGCAGGGAGCAGTTGTTGCGACATTCATCATTATCGATGCCGTCGCCGTCATCGCATGCCTCTACTCCGGCGAGAACAAAGCCGTCTCCGCACTCCGCAGAGACACAGGTGTTGAGACACGCGTCGTTGTTGCTCGTGTTTCCGTCGTCACACTCCTCTCCGGCTTGGATGTATCCGTCGCCGCAGGAGGCGCTGACACACGTCGTGAGGCACGCGTCGGCGTTGCTGGTGTTTCCGTCGTCGCACTCCTCGCCCGGCTGGACGACGTTGTCTCCGCAGGTCGGCAGCGCGCAGTTGTTGCGACATTCGTCATCGTCGATGCCGTCGCCGTCATCGCATGCCTCTACTCCGGCGAGAACGAAACCGTCTCCGCACTCCGCAGAGACACAGGTGTTGAGACAGGCGTCGTTGTTGCTCGTGTTTCCGTCGTCACACTCCTCTCCGCCCTGAATGTAACCGTCGCCGCACGACGCGCTGACACACGTCGTGAGGCAGGCATCGGCGTTGCTGGTGTTCCCGTCGTCGCACTCCTCCCCTGGCTGGACTACACCGTCGCCACAGGTCGGCAGGGAGCAACTGTTGCGGCACTCGTCGTTGTATGTGACGTTGCCGTCGTCGCAGGCCTCTACTCCGGCTAGGACGTAGCCGTCTCCGCACTCCGCGGAGATGCAGGAGTTGAGGCAGGCATCGTTGTTGCTCGTATTCCCGTCGTCGCACTCCTCTGCTCCCTGGATGAAGCCGTCTCCGCACGTGGCGCTGACGCACGTCGTCAGGCAGGC
>JBNLED010000114.1:0-29096 GCA_050304755.1 Polyangia bacterium
AGTCGCTGTCCCCATCCCCATCCGAGTCGCTGTCCCCATCCCCGTCCCCGTCGCCGTCGCCGTCGCCGTCGCCGTCGCCGCCCCCCGGGTCATTCACGCCCGAGGGCGCCGCGTCCCGGCAGCCGAACGCGAATGACAACAATACAAATAAGCCCAAGAGTCGAATATTCATTATTATCTCCCTTTTCCTGTGGGTTCCCACATGTTGAAGATGGATCCCGTCCGATTGAACAGCACCCCGATACTTCCAAAGCAGGTTTTCGAATACCGCTTTGTCCGTCTCTCCGGACCCTTACGATTCATATGCGGCATTGTATCTCCTACTTCTGAACACTTTCCGCTTCATTAAAAAAATATCACAACTGAATCCCCAACTGCAGTATTGAAAACGCAGGCGGTATCTTTTCACCCACAGCATATATATTTCGAACATTGGTTACCGTCGCTTCATTGCATGGGCTGATGACTTCCTTTCGCTGAGGAAGTCAGAACACCGGAACTTGTAGTTCTTAAGATATAGAAGACATTTTTTATAAAGCTGTATTTGCTCCGCCCCGAATCAAAAGTAGTAAAGGCAGAGACGCCGCTTGTGTCATTCCCCGGAGCGTGGCTCGATTTCCGTTACGTTCCGGAAGACTGTATTTTTGGGGGCGTCCCCTCTACATTCGGATCAGGAAGAAATCGAAAATTAATCGATTGCTTTTTGACGTCCCTTTTCACCGGTTGTTTCACTGGTATGGGTGAAACAAAAATGCCTTTTTCACCAAAGGGAGGAGATGTAACATCATGAACAGATTCAGTTATTTGGCATATTTTATGGTCTTATCCGTTGTCGTGTTCGCCGTAGCGTCCTGCGGCGATACGAGCTCCGGCAAACCCGATAGCGGGGATACGGGGGGCGGAGACGGGGATACGGACACCGATTCCGACGGGGACGCAGACGGGGATGCGGACGGGGATGCGGACGGCGATACGGACACCGATGGCGACGCTGATGGCGATGCGGACGGCGACGCCGATGGCGATGCGGACGCCGACGCCGATGGCGATGCGGACGCCGACGGCGACGCCGACGGTGATGCCGACACCAGCGAGCCCGCGGCCTGCGAGTTCGACTGTGTGGGTGCCAACCAGTGCAACGGCGAAATCGTCGAGGGCGCATGTGATATGGGCTGGCAGGTCTGCTGCGACCAGGCAGCCGATCCGGACACCAGCGAGCCCGCGGCCTGCGAGTTCGAGTGTGTGGGCGCCAACCAGTGCAACGGCGAAGTCGTCGACGGCGCATGCGACATGGGTTGGCAGGTCTGCTGCGATCAGGGCGCCGAGCCGGACACCAGCGGGGAGGATACCAGTGAGCCCGCGGCCTGCGAGTTCGACTGTGTGGGCTTCAACGAGTGCGACGGCGAAGTCGTCGAGGGCGAGTGTGACGGCTTCCAGGAGGTCTGCTGTGATCAGTCCGCCGTAGAGGACACGGCGACCGCCACCGAGGCGCCCGAGGATACCGCAACCGGCACCGGGGAGCCCGAGGACACCACCCCCGGCACCGGAGAGCCCGAGGATACCGCAACCGGCACCGGAGAGCCCGAGGACACCACCACCGGCACCGGGGAGCCCGAGGACACGGATACCGGCACCGGGGAGCCCGAGGACACCACCACCACCGATACGCCGGATGCAGGAGAATAGTCTCTCGGCTCACCTTCGATCGATGCCTTTTTCATCAAATTGAATTCAGAACAAATCTAGAAGTAAAGCTGCACTTTTTTCGATCAATTTGTTACACAAAATTCACATACTTGGGGAAAGGACGGTCGATGACATCCTTACACGGCAACCCGATGTTCGGACGAGCCTCCAGGGGCCGGTCCGAGATGCGGTCCACCTGCGGCCCGGCGATCCCGGAACGAACGGGATTTCATGGGCCGGGTCATCACCCCCCCTCGGGAATCCGGCATCAGCCGATCGACAGGCGTGTTCCACTGCTTTGCAGTCGATGTAGAATGGAGACTATGAAAATGAAAAGAAACAGTATCGGTATCGTGTTGGGGATTTCTCTCCTGGTCGCCCTCTCTTGTAGTGACGAGGACTCGGCCGACACGCCGTCGAACGGTGACGGGGGGACCGGGGACACCGCCAGCGGATGGACGGGGGACACCGGAAACCCCATCCAGGTGGGCGACTCGTGTGACGCGAACGAGTCGGTCGGGGGGTTTCGGATCACCCTGACCGATAGCTACACGACGGTCGGCGGCTCCGTCTCTGACGGGGTGACGCCGTCGAACGTGGCCCGCGAGCTCGATTCGGACGGGGCCTGCGTGCTCCTCGCGCCGACCGATCTCACCTGTAGCCCGGCGTGCTCCGGTGATGAGACCTGCGGCTTCGACGAGACCTGCATCCCCGCGCCGCTCAGATATGACGCCGGCACCGTGACCATCGACGGGATGAAATCGCCCGTGTCCCTGGATCCCAACGCGTTGACCTTCCAGTACACGTCCACCATCCGGGATCCCTACCCCGCGTTCGACACCGGCGCGACGATTACGCTCAGCGCGGCCGGGGGAGAGGGGGCACCGTTCACCCTCCAGGCCACGGGTGTGAGCCTCATCACGAGCAGCGCGTCCGCCTTCACCGTGGAGCGGGACAAGCCTGTGGATATCCTTTGGGATCCAGACGCGGCCCTTGGTGACAACGCTTACGTCCACCTCAACTTCTCAGTGAATCGCCACGCCGTGACGACGGGATGGATCGAGTGTGTGGTGCCGGACACCGGCGCCTACACCATCCCGGCGACCCTGGTCACCCAGCTCATCGACCTCGGTCTCTCGGGCTGGCCCGAGGTCCATATCTCACGGCGGTCGGACGCCTCGACCACCATCGATTCCGGATGTGTGGACCTGGTGGTCGTCTCGCAGGTCAAGGTCGAGATCGATATCCCTGGGCTCGTCTCCTGCAGCGGGGATGACGAGTGCCCCGACGGGCAGAGTTGCTCTCCCGACAATATGATCTGCATCTAATCGAAGGGGGTTTTGCTTTTGGAACGTCCCACCGTCACCATAAATACACTACGTCTACAGGGAGCGATGTAAGGAGATTGAGAATGAGAATAGCGCCGTTGATAATTATTTGGGGTCTCGTGGGTTGCGATTCCGGGAAAGACGAGAAATCGTCAGACGCCGGCGACACCAGAGTATGGGAATGTGTATCCGAGGAGGGGGCCGCCCCGGACTTCCTTCCGGAGATCGGCTGCGAGACCGATTTCGAGGTCCTCGCCTCCGCCCCGATGGACTCGAGCCTCCCCGGCGCGCGATCCGTGAAGACCATCATCGATCAGTTGTACGAAGACGATCTCTTTTTTCAGAACAGCACCGAGTTCAAGATTCACTACGACTTCGCGTCGGCCAATCTCTGGGGAGACGATCGGCAGATGGTGGGAACCCTCCAGGACTTCAACGAGGAGAATTATACGCACCCCCAGCGCCGGTTCCTCCTCGGCGCCATCACCTATTATGACGGCCCGAAGAAGTTCGTGTACGAGATCGCCCCCTACGACAGCTCGAGCGCGGCGATGATCGAGAAGGCGTACAACACCATCAAGAAGTCCGCCTATTTCGGCGAGGAGCTCTACTTCCATCCGACCTCCGATTTCGTCGCCCGGGAGGCGGAGGAGCTCCCGGACACGGTCCTTACCATCACCACCAAGGAGCTCTATGACGGGATCGACTACCAGGCCCTCAACCTCGGGGAGGCCTACGGCCGGCTGAAGTTTGTCGAGGCGGCGGATCTCGCCCCCGAGACGGCGAGCTTCAGAGACATCGTCGTGCTCGACGTCGTGCCCAACGACATCAGCGTGGTGGCCGGGATTATCACGGCGGAGTTCCAGACCCCCCTCTCCCACATCAACGTGCTCTCACAGAACCGCAACACCCCGAATATGTCCCTCCGGAACGCCTTTGATCACGAGGAGCTCCGCGCGCTCGAGGACAAGTGGGTTCGCCTGGAGGTGGGGCCGTTCGAGTACACCGTTGAGGAGGCTTCTCAGGAGGAGGCAGACGCTTGGTGGGAGAATATCCAGGAGACCATGTTCCCCCCCGTCACTCCCCGCCTCAACGATACCGTCACCGAGCTCACCGATATTGAAAAGGTCCTCGACCTGGACGCGCTGCCCCTCCGGGAGGCCATCTCCGAGGCGATCCCGGCGTTCGGCGGCAAGGCGAGCCACTTCGGCGGGCTGGCCCTGATAGAAGAGGCCAAGGCGCCAAAGGCGTTCGTCATTCCGGTCCACTACTACCTGCAGTTCATGGAGCAGAACGGCTTCGACGATCGGGTGGCGGCCCTGATGGAAGATCCCGACTTCCAGGGGGATCCGGCCGTGCGGGACGCGGAGCTCCAGGCCCTGCGCGACGACATGCTGGAGGGGGAGATCGACCAGACTTTCTTCGACACCCTTATAGAGAAGCTGGTGACCGAATATCCGAATACCCGGATGCGCTTTCGGTCCAGCACCAACGCGGAGGATCTCGAGGACTTCACGGGCGCGGGCCTCTATACCTCGAGGAGCGGGGATCCGAACGACGACGCCTTCCCGGTGGAGGACGCGTTGAGGACGGTCTGGTCGAGCGTGTGGTTCTTCAGGGCCTTCGACGAGCGGGAGTATCGGAACATCGACCACTCCACCGTGGGCATGGCCATCCTCGTGCACCACTCCTTTCCGGACGAGGAGGCCAACGGCGTGGCCCTCACCGCCAATCCGTTCGACACCTCCGGTATGGCGCCCGGCTTCTACGTCAACGTCCAGATAGGCGAGTTCTCCATCGTTCAGCCGCTGCCGGGCATCGAGTCGGACCAGTTCATCTTTCACTACGACATGCCCAACAAGCCGGTCTCCTTCATCGAGCACTCCAACCTCGTGGCCACCGGCTCGAGCGTGCTGACCTACGATCAGACCCTCGAGCTCGGCATCGCGCTGAAGGCGATTCACCAGTATTTCTATGAGGCGTACGGTCCCCCGATTGACGATCCCACCGCCTGGTACGCCATGGATGTCGAGTTCAAGTTCGACGGCGATCCCGGCGAGACCCCTCTGCTCTCCGTCAAACAGGCTCGCCCCCACCCCGGGCGTTAACCCCTCGTGGGGGTCGTCTCGTAGAGTCGGTCTATCGAAGCCTCACCTCAGACCCGAATTTCGAAATCACAAATCCGGGACCGCACCGACGCGGGTCGTTTCCCCGAGAATTGGGGATTCAAAAAATAGAAGATTGTGGTTTAATGCGCTGATTGAAAAGGAGATGAGATATGAAAAGAATGCTACAGTCCATAATCGTCGCCGGATGTCTGGTGTTTGTGATGATGGGATGTTCCGATGACGACGCTTCGAATAACGACTCGGATACCTCGGGGCCCGACGCGGGCGACCCGGATTTGCAGGTGGAGCAACAGGTCGACGAGATCCTCTCCGGGATGACCCTGGACGAGAAGTCGGGACAGATGGTGCAGGCGCAGTTCGACGACGTCTCCTCCGCGCGGATCCGCCAGTCCTGCATCGGATCGGTGTTCAACGGGGGCGAGGAGCCGGTCAACCCCAACACCCCCGAGAACTGGGCCAACGCCATCGACACGCTGCAGGAGGGCGCCATGGACGGCTGCGGTATCCCGATCATGTACGGGATCGACGCGGTCCACGGGAACGCCAAAGTCGTCGGCTCCACCGTGTTCCCCCACAACATCGGCCTCGGCGCCACCGGCGACGCGGATCTGGTCCGAAAGGTGGGCCGCGCCACGGCCATCGAGTGTCGGGGCGTGGGCATCCACATGGTCTTCGCGCCGAGCATCTCCGTGGTCCGGGACGAGCGCTGGGGGCGGACCTACGAGGGCTTCGGCGAGACACCGGAGATCAACGCCGAGCTCGGCGCCGCCTTCATCGAGGGGCTGCAGGGCCTGGGCGACCTGTCCGATCCGGGCGCGGTGGCGGCCACGGCCAAGCACTTCCTCGGGGACGGGGGGACCACGGACGGCATCAACAACGGGGTCAACGAATTCAGCGAGGAGACCATGCGGACCCTCCATCTGCCGCCCTACGAGGCCGCGGTGGCGGCTGGGCTGGCGGCGGTCATGCCCTCCTACCACAAGTGGGAACGGGACGGGGTCGAGTACCCCCTCACCGTGGATACGTACGCCCTCACCGACATCCTCAAGGATGAGCTCGGCTTCGACGGCTTCTGCCTGTCAGACTACGACGCGATCCCGAACGCCGCCGGCCTGTCCCTCGCCACGTACACCGAGGACGCCGTGGCCAACGCGATCGCCGCCGGCGTCGACATGGCCATGATCGCCGCGGACCAGGGCATGGACGACTTCATGAACGCCATCTACAGCGGGGTGGAGAGCGAGCGGCTCTTCGAGGCGTGGATCGACGACGCGGTTCGGCGGATCCTACGGGTGAAGGTCCGGATGGGACTCTTCGACAACCCCTACTCCAACCCGGAGCTGATGGCGCAGATCTGGTCCGAGGAGCACCAGGAGCTGGCCCGGGAGGCGGTGCAGAAGTCTCTGGTGCTGCTCAAGAACGACGACGACGCGCTGCCCCTGGACACCTCGGATGACGTGGTGGTGACGGGGCCCTTCGCCGACATGATGGGCGTGCAGTCCGGCGGCTGGACCATCGGCTGGCAGGGGAGCCCCACCTACAGCACCGATCAGGTGATGGGGGAGACCATCCGCACCGGGATGGAGGAAGTGGGGGGCGACAACGTCACCTGGGATCCGGAGGGGGAGGACATCGAGGGCGCCGACAAGATCGTGGTGGTCCTCGGGGAGCGTCCCTACGCCGAGGGGGTGGGGGATCACAACGAGAACGGTCACTCCATCTACCTCCACGATCTGCTCAACTACGAGCTGCTGACCGAGGCCATGGCCACCGGAAACCCGGTGGTACTGGTGCTCATCTCCGGCCGCCCCATGATCATCGACGAAGAGGTGCTGGACGGGGTCGACGCCATCGTCGCGGCCTGGCTGCCCGGCTCCCGGGGCATCGGGGTGGCGGACGTGCTTTACGGCGACGCTGAGTTCAGCGGCAAGCTCACCCACACCTGGCCCGCCGACTTCGACCAGATCCCCGTCAACGTGGACAAACAATCCGACGAGCCGGGCAACGACGCCGACGACGTCGATCCCCTCTTCCCCTACGGCCACGGCCTGACCTACTGAATTGTTCCTGGGGCAGCTTCGATCGCGGTAGGGGGGATAAACAAGGCCCAATAGGAGGCGTCCATGGTGTCAATGTTGACAATGTCGTCCCCTCCAATTGCACCCCATCGAGGTAACCGTACAGGTCGAAAATTTACAGATGTCGTAAGGGAAGAATGCCTGGGAGGGAGGCTCGCAGCCTACTCCGAAGCGTCAGGGCCCGCGTCGGCGATGGTATCGGATTCGGTATCGGTGATGTCGGTGGTGGCCGTTTCGGTATCGATGGTCCCGGTGTCCCCGGCGTCGGGCAGCATGCCGGTCTCCGTTGCCGTATCGGGCCCGGCCGTGCCGACCTCGGTATCCTCCGTCCCCGTGGCCGTATCCGGTCCCTCGACGGTGTCCGTGTCCTCGCCGGTGTCTTCGCCTGTGTCTTCGCCCGTGTCCCCGGCGTCGTCGCCGGCATCGCCTTCGTCACCCGTCTCGGTGTCGCCCCCACCGATCTCGCAGAACTGCAGCTCCCCGAACTTGTGGGTGTCCATCCAGGACTGGTCGTCGTAGCGATCGTTCATGCTCCAGATGAGCTTGTGATCCCGGTCTCCCCCCTCGTCGTCGTCGTTGTAGTGGGTGTTGAAGCCGATCACCTGTCCGTCCACCGGCTCCAGATTCCACCCCAGATCGCCGTCGAAACTGAGGGGAATGGCGATCTCCCCCTCCCAGCCGTCATCCGTGGCCCTCGTGTAGACGGTGCTCCCGGTGTCCTCCGCGGCAAAGGGACCGGCGCACCCGCCGAGGGTGATCTCTTCCTGGTCCGTGACGCCGATAGTGTTGGCGCCGATGGTGATCTGCGCCTCGTCGCCATCATAGGTGGAGGCCCGATCGAAACATCCGTCCAGGTAGAACTCGATGGAGTCGTCGCTGTACATCTGGTCGCATGTGGTGGCCTCGCTCGCCTGGATCGCGTCGTCCTTCACGCGGAACGCGAAGTAGATGAAGTCGCGGTCCGCGATGCACGCGAACTCGTAGGAGGCGTCCTCGTCGCTGTCCGAGGGGCTCTGCGCGTCCGAGTGGCTCACGAGCTGCCAGGAGGCCGCCGCCCAGACGTCGTCACCGGGATCGCCGTCTACCTCGGGGGTGAGGGGGAACACACAGTTCTGTCGCTCGAAGGGAATCGCCTCGCCGCACGTCTCGGTGTGGAGGCACTCCATAGGACCGGCGTCCACCTCCTCCTCCCCCGTGTCGGTGGAGGGGGTGTAATGGGGACGCTCGGGGTCGGTCTCCGAATCCTCTGAGGTCCGGGCCTTCCCGGCGTCGTCACCGGCGTCGTCACTAGAGTCCGAGTCGCCGCAGCTCGCGACGATGATTGCAATCAACACTACCCACCATTTCTTGGTCATATCCTTACTCCCGCGCTGTGAAAGAGGATGACGCGCAGAGCCCACCGTTATTGGCCGGGCTGCGCGCATCCCCATCTTGAACCGGCGTCATCTTTACACCAAAACGTGAAACAGTCCAGCCTCCAAAACCGCATTCGCGCGCTTGCCCCCCCCCAAAGCAAGGAGGCTCCCATCGGTCACGATGGTGCGGCAAGATCACCCCCAAGCGCGGCATAGACCTTCCCCTACGCCAAGCACAAGCCGACAGTTTTCACCCCAAAAGCGTTTTTCTACGCAACTTTTCTCCCGAATCGTCCGAGAAGAGGGGGTAACGGAATCAGCGCTTTATCTTTTTCCGAGGTTTGACATGGTAACAACCCTAATATATGGAGGAGTGAGAAAATGTGGCTTAAATCAACATTGGCCGTGGTTACGTCCCTTTTCGCCCTGACAGGTCCGACAGGCTGTCTCGTTCCAAACCCGTCCACCCAGGACGCCGGGGATGATGCGGAGGAGCAGGCAACGGGGAATACGGATGCGGATTCCGATGGAGACTCGGATGCCGACTCGGATGCCGATGCGGATGCCGACACGGATGCCGATGCGGACACGGACGCTGATGCTGACGCAGATGTCGATGGTGATGCCGATGCGGACACGGACGCTGATGCTGATGCTGACGCAGATGTCGATGGTGATGCCGATGCCGACGCGGATGGCGATACCGATGCCGACATGGATGCCGATACCGACACGGATGCCGACACCGATACCGACACAGACGCTGATGCTGACGCTGATGCTGATGGTGATACCGATGCCGATGCGGACACGGATGTCGAGGGAGATACCGGCGCCGATCCGGATACCGACCGAACCGGCGATCCCCCATGGGACAGCAACTCGGCAGGTACTGAAGCCGACACAGACGCGGATGGCGACACTGACGGAGACACAGATGTGGATTCCGACGGAGACGGAGACACGGATGTGGATTCCGATGCGGATTCCGATAGCGACACCGATATCCCCCGGGACACAGAAACCGATCCTCCCCGGGACACAGAGACTGAGCCCCCTCAGGACACAGAGACCAATACTCCCCGGGACACAGAGACCGAGGCCCCGCCGAGGTGCGATCCGTCAAAACCCTTCGGCGCCCCGATCGTGGTGAACGCGGTGAGCTCGGATGATGCGGATGATTATCCGCGGCTGACTTGGGATGGGTTGACGATGTATGTGCATGTGGCGAGTAACACAGCGCATCGTATTTTTGTCTCAACTCGCGATTCGCTCGATGATGGTTTCGGTGCATTGTATGAGGATCCGAAGCTGGCAGTAGTCAATGAGTGGTTCGAGATGGGGAGCCCTCCTGAGCTGGGCAACCTCACCTCGGACAATCTAACGATGTACTTCAATTGGGGAGGGAACGTTTGGTTCCGACTTCATGAGAGCATCCGAACAAGCATCGATGGGGCCTTCAGCGAACCGGTGATTGTTACCACTCCACACTATTCGGAAAATGAGATGGTCGGCGGAGACCCGTTCATATCTTATGACGGACAGCGAATGTACCTCGTAAGCCACCATGATCTTGCCGTCTGTGAAAAGGGTCCAACGGGATTTGAGGCCCCTGTGCTGCTCACCGCTTTGAGCTCCGCCGTTACAGATGATCAACCTGTTGTCAGCCAAGATGAGCTAACTATTTACTGGGGCAGTATGAGAACAGACGGCGGTGCCCAGGGAAGCAAAGACATATGGAGGGCACACCGCACAAGCCCGAGTGAACCGTTTGATCTGCCCCAACCGGTATCAGAGCTCAACAGCCCGGAGTATGAAGCCCCACGATGGATTTCGGCGGACGATTGCGAGCTCTATATGTCCCGGTTCAATCCGGATAGCGAAACGTATGATGTTTATACAGCGAAGCGACCTCTATGACCCGATACGGTTTCAGAGCACCAATTCATCTACGAAGTCTACGAGATTCTGATCCCCTACATCGAAGGTCGCGGACGCCGGGAATGCCCGGAGATACCACTTGAGATCCCAGACGATTTCCCCTCCCGAGGGAATCGACTCGTAGGCGCCCATCTGCTCCACTTCCTCGTAGCTGGCCTCGCTGACATAGAGTTGGATTTCTCCTTGGTCCGTCGGTCTGGCCGACGCGGGTTGGTCTTCGAAGGATTTCACGAAAACGAGGCTGTCTGTAGCATGGGCGAGCCACCCCCGAGAGCCATCCGCTAGATATTTATAGTTGCCGCTACCGTCTGTACTATAGTTCAAATCAGACGTGTGGTCGAACCAGGTCACCCCAACAGCATTGGTTGTAATAATCGGTTCCATATTGTCTACAATTGGAAACACTTCATCCCCCGTTGGGAAGAAAGTGATACCACCGGTGTCGACCCGCGAGATTTCCCACGGTGAATGGCGGATGCTCGACGCCCCCGTATTCTGAAGAATATACTGGTGGTCTATAGCAAAGCGTTCCAGATCCGGAGAGAACTTCTTGACGACCCGATAGCCGAACTCGGCCGATACATCACTCGTCAGCGTTATGGTGCTCGTTGCGTCATCCACTTCGGCGCTGAAGGGGTTCGGATCGATCTCGGGCGGCGGGGGCCAGCTGCCGGGCCAGTCCGACTGAGGCGCAACCCAGAAGATAGATCCATTCGACGCCCCGTTCTCCACAAGGATGTTCTCACCGTTCAGCTCCATTTTCAGAATCAGACCGCCTTGTTGGGCGGTGCATTCGAAATGGATTGTGTCGGCACCACGGCTCATTTCAATTACATAATTCCCATTCTGTTCACCGAAGTCGACGAGCTCGGCAGCGGGCTCGCTTCCCGTGTCCGTATCCGCATCCGTATCCGCGTCCGTATCGGCATCCGTATCCGTATCAGTGTCTGTATCCGTATCGGTGTCCGCATCGGTATCGGTATCGGTGTCCGTATCGGTATCGGTATCGGTATCGGCGTCGGTATCAGTGTCGGCGTCGGTATCCGTATCGGCGTCCGTGTCGGTGTCGGCGTCCGAGTCGGTATCCGTATCGGCGTCCGTGTCCGTATCGGCGTCGGTATCCGTATCGGCGTCGGTGTCCGTGTCGGCGTCGGTGTCCGTGTCGGCGTCGGTGTCGGTGTCCGCGTCCGCGTCGGTGTCGGCGTCGGTGTCGGTGTCCGTATCCGTATCGGTGTCGGTATCGGTGTCGGTGTCCGTGTCCGTATCCCCGTCACCGCCTGTGACGTTGTTGCCGCTCGAGTCGTCGCATCCTGTCATCTGCCCCAGTGAAAACAGCGCAATGCCGATGAAGAATAAACCTGGTTTGTATTTCATAATCTTCTCCACGTTAAACCCTTAATCCCGTTGTTATGCCCACCTCATCTTATCAAGCCCAGCCCCCTTGAACAACAGGGTTTGTTCAAGAGGTCGGATGATCGGATGAGGTCTTGAACTGCGTCGAAAAAAAGATCCAGTTTAGTTATTCTGGAACAACTTCGGTATCTTGAGACCGTTGTCGCGGGTCTCGGATCCGCCCGGCTTGGGGTCCGGCTTCTTGCCGCCGCGTCGTCCGGAGCGGGATTTCTTGAGGGTGAGGGTGATCTCCCGGTTCTGGGGGGAGGGGGTGAAGGTGATCTGCTTGCTCCGGTTGTCCAGGTTGGCCTCCACCGAAACGGGGGTCCCCCAGGGGAGCTCCACGTCGCACGGGGTCCTCGAGCAGACCTGGCCCAGGCCCTCGATGATCACCACCGCCCCCTTGGGTCTGGTCTTGATGGTGACTGCGATCTTGGGCTCACCGACCGGCTTGTCCTCGGTGGCCTCATCTCCCGCAGGTTCTTCCACGGAATCACTCGCGGTCTCCTCGGGGGCCTTGGCGCTGTCCTTCTCCTCGACCACCTCCCCGGTCCCCTCCCGTTCCTGGGTGATCACCGATATCTCCCCCTTGGCCTCCAGCACATTGTCCTTCACGAGCGGCAGATAACCGGCCCAATACGCCGCCCCGGCGCCCCCGAGCAACAGGATCGCCGCTATCACTGCATAGAGGCCGACCCGGCCCTTCTTCTTCTGGTAGACCCCCGACTCTGGCGACCAGTCCAGGGATGTCCGCTCCAACTTCCCGGTCTGCTCTGGCCGCCCGTTCCGATCCAGACTGGTCACCCGGTAGTTGTAATGACTATGAGAGGGGAGGTAGTCCGCGTCCTCGATACATTTCTCCAGATCCGTGAACAGCTCGATCATGCTCTCGTAGCGGTCACACGTGTCCTTGGCCATGGCCTTGTAAACCACGGCCTTGATGGCCTCCGGGACCTGCGCGTCCGGGTTGACCTCCTCGATGGGGGGGACCGGCTCGAACATGTGCTGGGTCAGCACCGCCATGAAGGACTCCCCCTCAAAGGGCACCCGGCCGGTGAACATCTCGTACATGATGCACCCGAGGGCGTAGATGTCCACCCGGTGATCCAGGGACTTCCCGGCGGCCTGCTCCGGTGACATGTACTCCGGCGTACCGAAGATCATGCCGGTCTTGGTGAGGCGCTGGCCCTCGGTGTCCGTATCTGAAATCTTCGCGATGCCGAAGTCCAGTATCTTTACAAAGTCTTTCTTGTCATCGGTCTCGACGAGGTAGATGTTCTCCGGCTTGAGGTCCCGATGGACGATCCCCAGCTTGTGCGCCGCGTGGAGCGCTCTCGCGATCTGGAGCACGATGGAGACGACCCGGTCCAGCGTGATGACCTCCTCCTCTATGACATCGGAGAGACCCTTCCCCTGGAGGTACTCCATAACGAAGAATACGCCGCCGTTATCGAGCTGTCCGAAGTCGGTGACGTCGACGATGTGCTGGTTGCCGATCCGGCTCGCGGACCGGGCCTCCTGCTTGAACCGCGCGAGGAGCTCCGGCCGCTTGGAGAAGTCGTCCCGGAGCACCTTGAGGGCGACCATCTTCTCGATCTCCACATGCTCGGCCAGGTAGACCACCCCCATCCCCCCTTCGCCGATCTGGTCGAGGACCTTGTAGCGTCCCTGGATAATCTTACCGATGAGGGGATCTCGGTCGGGGGCAATCGATGGAACCTTGGGCTCCTTGGTCGCTCCGGTAGCGCTCACCAGGCGGGTGCCATCCTTAGGACAGAATTTCTCGGCGCCGCTGTACTGGATGCCGCATTTGGGACAAGTAATCATTGAATGCTGTCTATACCGTCCTTCTCAAAAATTGTATGCACCACCAAGTGAAACTATCATCGACTAGAAACAGAAACAATATTTAGACGAAATCTTCGCTTTTCCTAATTATGATTTTAAAAAATGCGAATCGTCAATTGACAATATGCGAAACCTGCTGGTAGATGGATATTCATTGCGACGGGCCAGGTAGCTCAGTCGGTAGAGCAGAGGACTGAAAATCCTCGTGTCGGCGGTTCGATTCCGTCCCTGGCCACCATCATCCCCAACAATCCGCATTCTGTGAAAACGTCGGTTGTCTCGAGCGCTAATTGAACAATCGCATGGTCTTGAGCAGGCCCTCCGCCTTCTCCTGCTGATCCGGTTCCTCGGAGAGGCTCTTGACTTTGCGAAGTCGCTGCTCGAGGAGCTGAACCCTCTTGGGTGACCGATTGCTCGCAAACATCTCCTCTATCATATCGAGGGCTTGCCCCACGTACTCGTCATCCCCGCAGTTGAGCGCCTGCGATAGGATATCGTAATCAGGAGGCATGTCCCATTTTTTCAGATACGCCCCGAACGCCTTGTCCAACGCAGACGATGTGACGGCGTCCTTGATGGCCTTCAGCGCCTTGGCCCTCGCCTTTCCCTCATCAGAGGTCTCCGAAATCCGCGAGAGCTTCTCCCTCACGTGCTCCGGCGCCGTCCCATCCCCTTCGAAGAAGGCGTCCAGCTTGGACTTGTAGACCTTCGACGCCGAATCCGCCCGGGCCTGCTTGAACGGATTCATTCGGGTCTTGTCCGGCGCCCGATGCGCCGAGCTGTCCTTCTGGCGATCGATATCCCGCCAGCTTCGTTTGGGCTTGTCACTGTCGTAGTCTCTCGGCATCCTCGCCTCCTCGGCCTGGGATCATAACATTCATTGTTATTAAAAAAAACTTGTCAATAAATACTCACTTGGGCTAACAGCTCGGAATGATGTAGTGTAGGCCAGGATCCGGAAGCCGCAACGCGCTGAATATGGACCGACGAAAGTGATTGTTTGAAAATGCGGACTTCATCTACTTTTATTTTTTATAGTGTCTTGGTTCTCTTTCTGATGTCGAGCGCCCCTGCGGCCGCCAAGAAACAAGGGAAACGAAAAGCCCGATCAAAGCGAGCGGTGCCGGCCGCGGTCGAGACTGGAGATAACGAGACCACGGGAAGCGAAGCCGAATCTCCTGAAGCCGAAACGGCAGCGCCGCAACAGGCCGGTGCAGAGGTCGCCGCGGATGCGGAGCCGTCCGCGCTGGATGGGTATCTGAAGGGCTCAGAAGCGGAAGACGAGCCTCCCGATGCCGCGGCCGAGGACGTTTCCGGGGATGAGCCGCCCCCCTGGACCTTCGAGGTCTTCGCCAAGGAGGAGTATCGCTTCCGACACGCCTCCGAACCGAGGATCTCTTCATCACTCATCGATCCCGTGGGGACCTCGACGGCCCAGATCCGGTCGGGGGCGGATCACGACCTCCGGCTCTATTTCGGCGGCAGCATAAGGGACGGAAGGGACCGTTTTCTGGCCGACCTCTCCTTCGGGCTCTTCGCGGACGTCGACGGATTCGTCTCCTCGAACGATCCGACGGCGTTGTCCTCTGTCTACGAGAATGATAATGATGTGGCGTCACTCGGAAACAGCTCCCCCGCCGCGCTCTGGTTCGACGTTTACACCCTCTACGCCGAGTATCACTCCGACCGCCTCCTGGCGCTCGCCAGGGGGGGACGGCAGGTTTCCGAGCACGGCCGCCCGGTGACCTTCGACGGCGCCGCAGTGACCCTCGCCGTCGTCAGGCCCTACCTGGATATCTTCGCGTTCGGGGGGCGAACGGTGCATTTCTTCGAGACCGACGCGGATCTGTTCGAGGACTTCCTCGGCTCCGGAGGGATGGTCATCCGGCCGCTGGATTATCTGAAATTCGAGCTCGACTACCGGTTCCTCGCCGAGGACACGGCGAATGACAGCCTCCTCATCGGCGGCGATCCGCGTCCGGGCAGGGCCACCCAGCACTCCTACGGGATCACCGGATGGTTCCGCCTCGACGACTGGTGGTTCGTCAAGGCGACCTTCCGCGGCTTGGATTCCTCCCCGGCCCACGCCGGCGGCAGCATGCGCTTCGAGGCGACCCCCGTCGAGCTGGGGCTCGATCTGGACGTCGATGCTCAGCTCGTAACCCTGGGGGAGGTGAACGAGCTCGACGATCCGTACTACGCGGTGCTCGGAAGGAGCCTCCCCCACGTCAAGCTCAACGCCGACCTCTGGAAGAGCTTCACCACGGACATCGGTATCTTCACCGGCCACGCGGGATGGGCCTCCAGAATCCTGACGGGGGGTGCGCCCACCACCTTCAACCGGGATTACGGTCGGGCCTACCTCACCTTTCAAGCCGCCGACCTCGGCGTGAAGGGCCCGTTCTTCGCTGTGACCGGCGAGATGTACTACACCCACGCAGGGTCGTCTCCGGCGGACGACCGTTTCTTCACCGCGGGGGGGTCTCTAGGATACGACACCCCAAAAATCAAGGGGGAGGCGGGGACCTACTACCAATGGGTGAAGTACACCTACTACACCGATGTCGACGAGCTCCAGAAGGTGCGGACCTACTTCGCCGCGTTCCGAATCGCCCCCGTCGAGGCGTTCGGTATCCGGCTGAAATACGAGTTCGAGCAGTTCGACCGGAACATCCACACCGTGCTCCTGACACTGACGCAGACCTATTGAGGAGGAGATGATGTCTGAAACGAAAAAGAAGATCGCCCTCTTCATCACAACCACAATTCTCCTGAGCACGATATCGGCGGTCTTCTTCGCCGCCGAAACGGTCCGACTCTCCCACAGGAAACACATCGAGGAGTACGGCGCGGAGTGCGCCAACTGCCACACCAGCGGAGACTCACCGGGGCTGAAGAAGGACGCCTGCGTGGATTGCCACGACGAGGCCATGGCCGCGAAGAGGGCCGTCCTCAGGCGGCGGGCGAAGCGGACGGACATCCCCTTTCCCCACGCGCTGCACGAGAACACGGCGGAGTGTGTCGACTGCCACGGGGCCACCGCCAAGGATCGGCAGAAGCGCGGACGCCCGATACAGGCCTATCGTCGATGCGTCTCCTGTCATGAGGAGAACGGCATCGAGATCGCGGCCCGCGACTGCCGCAAATGTCACGGCAGGAATGAGAAACGACACCGTCCGACGAGCCACAAGAAGGCGTGGCGGGAGCGCCATGGCAAGACCGCGAGGTGGCGGTTCATAAAAGAGCACGGCGACGACTGTTACCTCTGTCATACCCGCAACGATTGCAAGAACTGTCATAAGACCATGAAGCCCCGGAGCCACACCGGGCTCTGGCGGATCAAGACTCACGGTCTCTCGGCATCATGGGATCGGGAGCGCTGCAAGACCTGTCACGAGACCGGCTCGTGTATCAACTGTCATCGGACCACCGCGCCCATGAACCACCGCGGGGGATGGCGGAGCGTGCACGGTCTAGCCGCCAAGACCTCGGGAGAGCGGTGTCGGGTCTGCCACGGCGGGTCGTACGGGAGCGCATCCCAGTGCATCGAATGTCACGGGAGGGGCCGATGATCGCGCGCTTATCGCTTCTTTTCGTGGCGCTGATGGGGTGCGAGCCTCAGGAGGCGGCCGACGGCGTACCGGAGGCCACGACCTGCGACGCGTGCCACCGGAGCGCCGATACCCCGAAGTCCGAACCGGACACCTCATGGGAAACGCAGATACCTCAAGTGGTTTCCGACGGACACGATCTCCACCAGGCTCGGGGTATCGGATGCGAGGCGTGTCACGTGGTACCGGCTCATGTGGCCGAGCCTGCTCACATCGACGATCCGCCGGCGGAGGTGGTGTTTTCCGGGAAGGCCGTTGACGGTGACGCCCCGGCGACCTGGAACGCCGAGACCGGACAGTGCGCCGGAACTTACTGTCACGGCGGCACCATGGTCGGAGGAATCCGGACCGCGCCGGGGTGGACCGATCAGGCCGTCGGCTCCCTCTGCAACGACTGTCATGGGAGCCCCCCCGATTCCGGCGCCCATCTGCGACATTTCCAAAAGAACGTGGCATGTCAGGAGTGTCATACCGTCCCGATAAGCGCGGCCCAGCCGGGGCATATCGATCGGTATCCCGCTGATATTACGTTTGGCGCCGGCGCTTCAAGGGACGGCGCCCGGCCGATCTTCACCTCTGCCACCAAGCGCTGCGACGGCACCTACTGTCACGGGGCGACGAAAACCGGAGGGATCGAGACCGCGCCAACGTGGCGTCCCCCTGTGGGAGTTGACGCTGAATGTAACAGCTGTCACGGATTTCCTCCGGTGGATGCGAACCATTCTCCGGGAACAGACACATGTTATATATGCCATACTTACACTTTAAACTCAGATGATACAATCAATACACAAAACGGATATCATATCAATGGGGAGCCCAATAGTGATTTAACCATGCCTTAACTATTCGTAAAATTGTGTAATACGCGTCTCGCACTGCCCCCCTAACCCATTATAAAAACTATCAAATTCGGCAATTTGCTATCAACATAAAAATCTAGCAAATTCTCCTGAATTACAGAATACGAAATATTTTTTTTGATTTTTCTCGACTTTTTTTCAAATTGTGGCCAAACCTATCGTATAAAATCACTCGATAGTAACGAACCGATGGGGGTGTTGTTGTGCTCAAGAAGAGCGGGAGCTTGGAGACATAATGAATAGGGAACAATAATCGTCGTCTCAGATGAAAATTTTCACCTGAGAGACCCTTTTACTTTTCGCAAGGTTAAGGAGGCGAAAAAATGAGAAACATGGGAACAATTTGGTTGCTTGCTCTAGCGTTGATGTTCGGCACGCTCGGCTGCGGTGACGACAAGAAATCGGAGGCGGACTCGGGCGACGACACCGGCGCGGACGGGGATGTCGATGGTGACACCGACGGTGACGCTGACGGCGACGCTGATGGTGACGCCGATGGCGACGCTGACGGCGATACGGACGCGGACACCGACGCAGACACCGACGCGGACACCGATGCAGATACCGACGGCGACACTGACGCCGATGTCGACGGTGACACCGACACCGATGTCGACGGAGACACCGACGCGGATACCGATACGGACGTTGACGGTGACACCGACGCGGACACCGACGGTGACACCGACGCGGACACGGACACCGATGTTGATTTTGACACCGACGCGGATACCGATACGGATGTTGACGGTGACACCGACGCGGACACCGACGCGGACACCGACACCGGCACCGGTGAGCAGGACACCGGAACCGGTGAGGCCGGATGTCAGGAGCCCCAGGCCGAGCTGGCGGAGGCGGTCGCGGTAACCCTGAACCCGGCGGCGCTGGTCATGACGACCATCAGGGAGCAGAACAACACCCCGTTCCCGTCCGTGGATCCCGATCCGATTTATCTGGATACGGATTCCGAGACCATGCTCGATCCGGGCGCATACATCACCTACGCCCGCGAGGAGAACTTCAATTGCGCGGTTTCGGTTCAGACCAATCCCAATACCGCGGACATCAACGAAAACAGCGGCCTGGCCAGCCTGGGGCTCCCCCCTGATCTCTATTTGGCCTTGCTCCAGGACATCAACGGCGTGACCTCCGAAGGGGTCCCTGTGGGTCGGGCGATCTACGAAGTGGATCACGGCACGTCGACCACGCAGCTCACCAAGCGGGCGGCGGAGCTCGCCTTCACGGTGACCTCGCCGGCCTCCAGTGATATGACCAGCCTGAATGTGAAGGTGTATATCACCAACGAGGCGGGTGATATCGACCTGTACACCAAGCCCACCACCTGGGGCTACTTCAATCCACTGTCCATCGAGCTGAATTACACCGCCCGTGCGGCCAATTTCGATCCCAACGAGGTCACCTTCGATCTGCAACTGTTTGCGGGATACTACCGGATTATCATGGAGGCCGAGACCGCTACGGGCGACGATGACCTGGCGATCTTCGACTCCGGAGTGGTCGAGGTGACCGCCGGCCAGAGCATGCCCGTTAACTATGCCATGACGACTACCAGTAACCCGCTGGCCCTCACCGTGCTCGACGTCTCCGAGGCTCCTCTGGAGGACTACACGGTCCAGGCCTACGACACCGATACCAAGCTGCCCATCGGTAACGAGGTCACGGACGCCGACGGCCGGGTGACCATCCTCACCGGAAACTTCTCCGACGTGGTGGTCGTCGTGTCTGACGACTCCGCCGTCCCGGTGGCCCTCTACCGGTTCCCGGATCTCACGACCAACCCCTCCCAGACCCTCACCGAGAAGCCGGTCTCCGGTCTGATCAATCCGGACTCCGGAGCCCTCGCGGAGGGCGAGGTGGGAACGGTCTTCTTCTATCTGGATCTGGGAATCGATGACGAATACTTCAACTCCATGGTCATGCTGAGTGAAGCCCCCACCGCCAGCGGCGTGGACATCGGGACCTTCTCCAAGGATCTCTTCGGAACCGCTTCCGGGCTCGATTACACCGTCACCGCGATGAACGTCGAGGGGTATCCGGATGTCGATCCCCAGGCGCTCACCGTGGACTCGGATATAGACGACCACTCCGTGGAAATCCCGGTCCGCCCCGGCGGCCTCATCACCGGTGTGATTCAGGACGAAGGCAACAACAACCTGTCCGGGGTTCCGGTCATGGCCTACGGGCCGGAGGGGGCCTTCAGTGACACCACCGAAAACAATGGTGTCTACGCGATCACGGTTCCGTTCGGCGACTACGACCTGAGCGTCGGCGGCGCCCTCAACTACGGCTTCTCCGTGACCTCCGGCAGCCCGACCGTCACCCGCAACTTCACTCAATTCGCCGTTAACGGCCGCGTGGTGGACGAGAGCAACTCCAGCGTCGAGGACGCGAGCGTCGTGGTTACCGGCGGATCGGACGATGCCTCTGATTCCGTCGGCGTCTACTCGTCGGACATCTTCGAGGGGATCAACACCCTCTGCATCTATCCGCCCTCGGATCGCCCCGACCTCGGATACAAATGCGTGTACGACTTCCTGGTCGACGAAGACAGCGTAGCCGCGCTGAACCAGTAGCGCTCCCCACTCCTCGACTCCCCCTGTAATCCGATTCCTATTTTCATGGCGCCCCCGGTGCGGCAAACCGGCAAGGACTTCTTTATCGTCAAATTACATTTTGATGGTGGACGTACTCGTCTGCTATTCAGCGGGGAGTTGTCGACCGCTTGGCCTTCTTTGCCGCGTCGACCTCCTTCGAGGCCTTGATGCCGCGGGTGCGCAGCGAGTACCAGATGAGCCGCTTTCGATCCATGACGAAGAAGCGCCGGCCGTGCTTCCGAAGGGTGCGGCGGTTCAGCCTGAAGCCGAGCCCCGGTCCGGTGGGGGGCTTCAGCTTGCCGTTTTCATGCAGGAACGGCTTTTCGAGGATGGCGTCCCGCGCCTCGACCCCCCAGCCCGGCGGGGCGAGGGGGTACTCCAGGGGCATCTCCCCGGCGAAGCCGCTGGCGATGAAGACCTGCAGGTTGACAGCGAAGCCGATGCCGTTGGTCCACGTGTGGGGTGAATACCTGAGCCCGTGCTCGCGACAGAGGGCCGCGAGCCGGTGGGTCTGCGCGATACCGCCGGCGAACACGGCGTCCGGCTGGAAGATGCTGTAACAGCGGCGCTCCACCATCATGGCGAGCTCGGGATATCCGGCGCTGTGGAGCTCTCCGCCGGAGATGGGCACCGTGCTGTAGTCGGTGAGCGCCGAGAGATCGCGATACGAATCCATCGGGAGGGGCTCCTCGATCCATTTGATCCCCGATCCCGCGCAGGCGTCCGCGAACCGTTTGGCCCGGTCCAGGTCCCACAGGGGGGCGTCCCCGACAATCGTGACCCGCCACCCCTGGTTGGCGTCCACGCCGAGGGCCATCCTGTCCCCTATGGCCTTCGCGGTCTCCTCCACCTGCCGGATGTCCACAGCCTCGTCGAAGTCGTGCACCCGGAGCTTGAAGGTCCGAAACCCCTCAGCGTACCGGGCCTCGGCCTCCTCGATCCGGGCCGCCGGCGCCTTGACCTCACCGGCGGAGGCGTAGAGCTCCACCTCTCTAGGGCCGCCGCCGAGGAGCTCGTAGACCGGCTGGTTCGCCAGCTTGCCCTTGATGTCCCAGAACGCGGGCTCGACCCAGTAGTTGCGCCAGCCCAGGTATCCCATCTCCCGGATTCGCTGCTGCACCAGCGGGATGTCCGTGGCCTCCTCCCCCACGAGATAGGGCCCGAGGAGCTCCCCCAGCCCGGCCCGCTCGTGCCCCATGGCCGGGCCGGCGCTATACCCCTCCACACCGTCATCGGTGATGACCTTGATAAGGGTGAAGTGGTTGTGGGTCTGGGGAAACCCCGGAATCCAACTGGGGTAGAAGCTCGCGGGCAGCGGGACCGACACATGAAACAACTCGATACGCGCGACTTTGCTCATCTGTCCTCTTCCTTTCAGGGGGCCGTTTCGAATCAATCGATGTCGATTGTGATCGAGCCTAACACAACGGTCCGGCTTTGGTCTATAATGACCGAGGGGGAGGTCCCCTTTTAGAAAGCGGCGGAATGAAACACAGGGTGCTCATCATGCGGTGCGACGCGTATGATCCGGACACCATCTCCGGAATCATCCGGGAGGGCATGGAGGCGCTGGACGTCCGACCCGCCGGCCGCGTCCTCCTCAAGCCGAACGTGGTCATCGCCCACCCCGAGGTGTTCCCCCACGCCTTCACCCGCGCGGAGTTCCTGGACGGCGCCCTCTCGGCCGTGAAGGCGCGGGCGGAGGACGCCGCAGAGATCGCCGTGGGGGAGAGGAGCGGCATCACGGTCCCCACCCGGTTCAACTTCAGGAACGCGGGCTACCCGGAGGTCCTCAAGCGGCACCGCGTCAAGGTCTACTACTTCGACGAAACCCGCCAGGTGGCCGTCCCCATCAACGCGAAGGGGGCCCTCCGGGACCGGCTCTTCGTCCCGGCCCCCGTCGCGGCGTGCGACTTCCTCGTCAACCTGCCCAAGTTCAAGGCCCACCCCTGGTGCAAGATGACCCTGAGCCTCAAGAACTTCATCGGCCTCCAGGACGACCGGCACCGCCTGGTGGACCACAACCTCTTCCTGGAGCACAAGATCGCGGACCTGCAGAGCGTGATCCAGCCGAGGTTCATCGCCATCGACGGCATCACCGCCGGCCAACGCATGATGCTCACCCCCACCCCGTTCCACCTGGGAGCGATCCTCATGGGCACCAACTCCTGCGCGGTGGACACGGTGGGCTGTCACATGGTGAACATGGATCCCGAAGAGCTTTCCCACCTCCAGTATGCGTCCGCCCGGGGATTCGGTCCGTGCACGCTGGAGCACATCGACATCGAGGGCGATTTCCCCCTCGACGAGGTCCAGCACCGCACCCGGGACTTCCAGTTCTGCAAGGAGCGGGTGGATGACTACTTCGCCGACGATCCCAACCTCCGCTGCACCGTGGGGACCTTCCCCGAGGCGCACTCCCGAGACTACTGCTGGGGGGGGTGCCCCGGCGCGCTCCAGGAGGCCGTGCACATCATCAAGGCGAGCACCCCAAAAGCGTATACGAGGATGAAGCGGATTCACTATGTCGTCGGCCAGGTCAACGGCCCCCTGTCCCAACAGGAGGGGGAGAAGGTGATCTTCGCCGGGGACTGCACCCGCTGGGAGGGGGAGCTCGACGGGGAGGCGGTGAACATCGAGAGCCGCTACGTCACCGCGTCGAAGGTCGACGAGACCCGGACCCGATCGAACGATATGCTGCGGAAGACCGTCGGGACCATCCTCCGCTGCCTCGGCGTCGGGAAGCGCCCCTATGTCCGCGCCATCGGGTGCCCGGCCTCGGTGGGGGATCACGTGCACTACCTGGCGTTCCTCGGCAGGATCCCGAACCCCAACTTCGACCGACGGATGATCTTTCATATCAACATCGCCTACCTGAAAATGCGGTTCATGCGGCTATGGCACCGGCTGTTCGTATAACTTTGGGCAGATTGACTCGAAAGAGAAAAGGCGGTACGCAAGATTCGTAATCCCTTGAATTTGATAGATGAAAGGAATCCCTCCATGAATAGACGAATCATCTGGGGTTTTGTCGTCGCCGCTGGGTCCGTGGCCTTCGGGTGCAGCAAAGGAAACGCCAAAAAGGAGACGCCGACACCGGCGCGACCGAACGATACCGGAGGGGACACCGGTCCCCTCGAAGCGGACACCGGCACCGGCGATCCCGAGGAGACGGATCAGGACACGGGCCCCGGGGACACGGGCACAGGAAGCGACAATCCCGCCTCCTGCATCAACGTCGTCTGCCGGGAGTCTCCGGACAACGTCTGCGCCGATGATCTGGCGCTGACCCTGTATAACGCCTACGGATGGTGCGCCCAGGGGGAGTGCTCCTACGCGGAGCGCGTCGAGGAGTGTCTGACGGGCCCCTGCGCTTCGGGGATCTGCACGGCGGGCCCCTGCCAGGGCGTCCGCTGCGACACCCCCCCGCCGCCCCAGTGCGCGGACGGGGACACGGTCCGGCGTTACAACAACATCGGGTTCTGTCTCGTCGATGACGACGGCGACCCGGCCTGCCAGTACGCCAGCGAGGCGGTGGCCTGCGAGACGGGGTGCGACGACGGGAAGTGCGCCGAGGAGGATCCCTGCGCGCATGTCGTCTGCGACACCCCCCCCGCCCGATACTGTAACGCGACCGGCGACCTGATGGTCTGGGACGCCCTGTCCCGCTGCGAAAACGGAGAGTGCATCTACGAGATGCAGAGCGTCCCCTGCGCCAACGGGTGCAGCGACGGGCGCTGCGAGGGGGACCTGACTTGCGGCAACACCCGCTGCGACACCCCCCCCGCGGCCTTCTGCCTGGACGACACCACCCTCAAGGCGTTCGAAAGCACCGGCACCTGCGAGGACGGGGCCTGCATCCACCCCGACCGGCTCATCTCCTGCGCCAACGGATGCGCGGACGGGCAGTGCATTGACGAGCCCTGCGCCGGGGTGAGCTGCGAGTTCAAGCCCGTCTCCCACTGCGCGAACGACGCCGAGCTCACCTACTGGGATGGGGTGCAGGGCGCCTGCGCGGAGGGGGTCTGCCACTTCGGCGTGGTCACCGAGGAATGCCCCGAGGGCTGCGCGGAGGGGCGATGTACAGGAGATCCCTGCCTCGGGGTCCACTGCGATTCGCCGCCGGTCGCCTACTGCGACGGCAATACCCTGGTCTCTTTCCCGCTCGGCAACTGCGAGGCGGGGACCTGCGACTACCCGCGGTCCGAGCTGCTGTGTCCGGACCGGTGCGAGGCGGGCCGCTGCGCGTCGGCCGAGGACACGGACACCGCAACGGAGGGCGACAGCGAAACGGGCACGGAACCGGAGCCGCTGACCAACACCCTGATCATCGGCGACGCCGGTGAGGGGGGTCAGGTGATCACCGGGGATCTCACCCTCCTCTCGGTCGAGGATGACAGCCTCCCCCCAGGGAGCACGGTCACGGTCGAGGACGCGTTATACGACACGGTGGAGGCCGGTGGGCGGGTCTTCCAGGTGATCACCGGATTCGCGCTGGCGGTGGAGGGGACCGCGGCCGAGCCCCTGACCGTCAGTACGCCCAATGAAGACCAGCTGCCCCAGGACAGCCAGATCCTGATGGTGGAGCTGGTGGACGTGGCGGAGGGGATCGCCCTCAACATGGTCGGGACCGCCGCGGTCACCGATGACAGCGAGCGCATCGAGTCGAACCTCACCAACGACGGCAACCGGTTCCTCGGCACCCTGGGGGCGAATCACGCGGGGACCTACCTCCTCATCGTGACCGAGGGGGATCAGGGGTTCACCACCGGGCAGGTGCTGGACACGGGGGGGAGCGGCGCCGGCGGGCTCCATGTCCACTCGAGCTCGGATATCTTCATCGGCGTCACTGACGGGAACGGCTACTTCGTCCTCCCCGACAGCTTCGGATCGAAGTCGGTCTTCGTCACCGATCCGGTGAGCGGAGAGCACGGCAGCGCCTTCACAGCGGTGGGGGAGATCGACCAGATGGTGGAGATCCGGATGCGGGAGCCGCTGACCGTCGCCGACGATTCGCTCCCGAACGGATGCCTCGACGCGGCGATGGCCGACGCCGGGGCGGAGGCGTATTTGCTCATCGGCAACGCGGGGGTCGTCACCGGCCTCTCCCCCCTGGCCCCCCTTCAGGGAGGCGGGATGGTCCTGATGACGACGGGGGACGGGGCCGAGGACGAGCGGATGAGCGGGCTGGAGGTCACCTTCACCGTCCCCGCCGGGGTGGCGACCGTCAACTTCAACTATCTCTACCTGTCGGACGAGTATCCCGATCTCCTGACCGGACCCCACCGGGATCTCTTCCACGTATTCGCGTACACCGTCGACGGCGGGCTGCTGGTCTACACGGATCAGAGCGATGACGCGGAGATGGTCGCCTCGGAGACGGTCTACGGGGGAGAGAAGAGCTGGAAGGGGGTCTCCGTCAGCGTCCTCGAGTACGCCGGGCTGGGCCTCCCCCTCACCCTCTCCCTGGTCGTGGGGGATGTGGCGGACACCGGCACCGAGTCCGCCGTCCTCATCGACAACCTCCGGTTCGACGACGAGATCTGCGATAACGAGATAAATTAATCGTCATCGGACACCACCCGACATTTTCGGTCACACATACCCTTTCATTGACCCAAAACACGACAACACGTATAAAAGTTGTGTAGTGTTGTACGTTTACAATTAAGGCAAGCAAGAAGAGATGGCCAACTCAACGCCCAGTCTGTCACCAGGCACCTTGCTCGAGGGGGTGTATCGCGTGGGGAAAGTGCTCGGCGAGGGCGGGATGGGGTGCGTCTACGAGGCCGTCAATGTCGATATCAACCGACGGGTGGCCGTCAAACACCTGCACGATCAATTCATCGACAACGAGGAGGTGGTGGAGCGGTTCCACCGGGAGGCCCGGCTCGCGGCGTCCATCGGTCACGACAACATCTGCGAGGTGATCGATTTCGATCGGGCGGACGACGGATCCCCCTTCCTGGTCATGCCGCTCCTGGAAGGGCAGACCCTCGCGGACATGCTGGCGAAGCAGAAGATGCTCTCCTTGGAGCGGGTCACGGATATTCTGTGTCAGACCCTGTCCGCCCTCCAGGCGGCCCACGACAACCAGATCATTCACCGGGACATGAAGCCGGAGAACATCTTCATCACCACCATGGGGGATCGCCCCGACTTCGTGAAGATCCTCGACTTCGGCATCTCCAAAATTTTAAGCCACGATTCCGTGACCAACCTCACCCAGACGGGGCTGCTCATCGGCACGCCCCACTACATGTCGCCGGAGCAGGCCCAGGGGGCCAGGGAGATCGATCAGCGCACCGACATCTGGGCCGTGGGGGTGATCCTGTACGAGGCCCTGACCGGTCGAAGGCCCTTCATGGGGGACACCTATCTCGCGGTGCTCAATCAGATCTGCCGGGGGGAGCTCACCCCCCCCACCGAGGTCAACGGGGCCATCCCGGCGGTCTTCGAGGAGGTGACCCTCCGGGCGTTGTCCCCGTCCCTCGATGAGCGGTATCAGCACGCCGACGAGATGCGGATCGCGCTCTCCGAGGCCCTGGTGCTGCACTGCGGCCTGGACGTGCTCCGCAGTCGCGCGCCCTCCGAGTATTACCGGCAGGTGCCGTCCGTTCCCCCGATGACGGTGGCCTCGATGCGGGCCATGTCCGCGTCGCTCAAGCAAAAATCATCCCATCCGGCCGCCTCCGACGCGGACACGGAGGATATCGGCACCCCCCTCTCGGTGGTCACCATGCCCCCCAAGGGCATCCGACCCTGGCGCTGGATCATGGTCACCGTCGTCCTGGCCGCGGTCACGGCGGTGGTGAGCGTCTACCTGCTGTTCGGGCTGCCGGACCGCTCCTCCCCACAGGTGATCGTCCCGGCCGGCGGCGGTCAGAGCGTTCCGGCCGACGGTCGGAGCGCCCCGGCCGGAGATTTGTCACGGCCCCCCAAGGCGCTTTCAGGGGTCGTCCCGGACGGACCCACCAAGGACGCCGATAAGGACTCAGATAAGGACAGCGCCGCCGAGGAGCCCGCTCCCGCCGGGGAGTCCCCCACTCCGGCGCCGACCGGAAGAGAAACCAGACAACGGTCGAGCTCGCGGAACCGGAAACCGCCGGTCGAGGAGGCGGCGCCCCCCGCCAAAGAGACGGAGCCCGCGAAGGCCCCCCCGGAAAGGCGCAGTAAGAACTCCGTCAAGGGCCGCTTCAAGACCGAGATAGACGCGGAGTACTGACACCCCCCATGATCCAACACATCACCACTCTTCTACTTGTGTTTTCGCTGACCACCGCCGGGGTCGCGATCGGTGGCGACACCGACGCGGCCAAGGACCGGTACCTCTCCGGCGTCGCCCTGTTCAAGGAGGAGAACTACCTCGCCGCCCTCGAGGCCTTCGAGGACTCCTACCGCCTGGTGCCGAAAACGTCGGTGCTCTACAACATCGGCATGTGCCAGATGGCCCTCTTCCGCTTCGCCGACGCCCTGGCCACCTTCCGGCAATACCTGGACGAGGGGGTGGACAAGGAGTGGAAGCGGGAGAAGGTGGACGCCGCCATCAACGAGATCAACAAGATGGTGGGCACCCTGGCGGTGGCGGACGCACCGGAGGGCGCGGAGATCTACATCGACGGCGAGCGGGTGGGGGAGAGCCCCCTCGCAGCCCCGGTGGTCCTGGATCCCGGGCAGCACAAGGTGCGGGTGACCCAGGAGGGGTTCCGGCCCATGGAGACCACCGTCACCATCGCCTCGGAGGCCGCCGTGACCATACGGGCCCCCCTGGACCAGGCCCGGGGGACCGTCGAAATCCGCTGCGACCACGACAACGCCACGGTGGTCGTTGACGGTACCCCGGTGGGGGGCTGCCCCTTCGAGGGGACCGTGGCGCCGGGGACGCGGCAGATCTCGGTGCGGGCGCCGGGGATGGCGCCGGCGGAGCGCCGGGTGGCGGTGACCCCGGGGGCGCGAATCACCGTGGATATCGCCCTCGAGCCCCTCGCTGGCGGCGGCCGCGGCGGTCCGGGCGGGACGCCGGTCTCGAAAAAGAGGCGCCCCGTGCTCATCGGGCTGGGGGCCGCGGCCCTCACCGTCGGGGCGGGTCTCGCCGCGATGGGGGGCTACTTCAACACCCAGGCCGGCCAGGACGCGGAGCAGGGCCAGACCGCCGCCGATGCGATGGCGGACGAGACGGATCGCGAGAACTACCTGGCCCTCGACGAGCAGCGGAAGACCGCGGTATCGGATCTCAAGGGTCATCAG
>JBNLED010000115.1:0-21069 GCA_050304755.1 Polyangia bacterium
TCTCCAGGAGGAGTGAATGGGATCTCCCAGTTTACTGGGCCGTCCTCTTCGTGCGCGCCCCGGCCGTACACCCCGCCGGGTGTGCCTTCTTGAAGCCCATTCTTTGACAAGCGCCCGAGTCTCAGTTTAAGTTTTAATCGAAACTACCATGACCATCACTTCAGACGATATTTCCAAACCTGACAACCCACCCGACGTCACCTCCCCCGACACCTCCGAGATGCTTGTCTTCAGCATCTGCGGGCAGGTGGGCGCCGGCCTCTCCCTGGTGCGCCACAAGATCGCCCAGTCCCTCGCCTCTTACGGATACGACTGCGTCGCGGTGGATGTCAGCCAGGTGGTGCTGGAGCGCTTCTATGAGAAGCTGAGCTGGGATCCGGAGCCGGATCACGAGGGGCTTTCATCGGACGCGTCGCGCCGCGTCTACATGCTGCAGCGGCGGGGGAATCGCCTCCGGGAACGGTTCGGCAACGATATCATCGCGCGGGTGTCGGTGTCCCATGTCATCTGGCCCGCGGTCTCACAGCGCAAGAGCTCACGGGTGGCCTATCTCATCGACAGCGTCAAGCACCACGAAGAAGTAGATTTCCTGAGAGCGCTTTTCGGCGACGCGTACTTCGCAGTCGGCGTCATCTCGACGGATTCGGTTCGTAAGAGTCGGCTCGTGAATCGGAAGGGATATTCCGAGCACGAGTTCAATATTCTTTCAGAGATAGATGCTCGTGAATGCGGGCTCTCGTACGGCCAGAGCACGGTCAAGGCGATCGTTCAGTCCGATTACTTCTTCTCCAATGACTATTCCACCAGCGACCACCTGGACGCGGAGGCCCAGCGGCTGCTTCGGCTGATATTCTCCGTCGGCGTGGATACGCCGAGGCTGGACGAGTACGGCATGAGCATCGCCAGCAATGCCGCCCGCCAGTCGGGGTGTCTGGCCAGACAGGTGGGCGCGTGCATTTTCAATATGTCGGGACAGCTGATCGCCACCGGCCGAAACGATGTGCCCCAGTTCGGCGGCGGTCTCTACACGTCCGAATCCAAGAAGGACTGCCGGTGCTGGACCCATTCCGGAATGTGCCATAACGATCTGCACAAGATAAGAATCATCGAAGAAATGACGCTTGAACTCACTGAAGCGCTCGATCTGCAGGCAACAGAAAGAGAGAGGGTTGAACAGATCCTGAAGCGGTCTCCCATCGACGCATTGATCGAGTTCTCCCGGGCCGTCCACGCCGAAATGGACGCGCTCATGACCATCGCCCGGGAAGAGATTCCCGGGCTTCGAAGGGCGACGCTGTACTGTACGACTTTTCCGTGTCATAACTGCGCGAAGCACATCATCGACGCGGGGATTACACGAGTGGTCTACCTCGAACCCTATGACAAGAGCCTGGCGCGGGAGCTCCATTCCGATGCGATTATGAACCCGCTTCTGAGCGACGAAAAAGACAAGATTCCATTTGATGCGTTCGGCGGGGTCGCCCCCAGGCGGTATAGCCAGCTGTTCGGCATCACCCGGAAGAGAAAAGACGACATTACGGGCAGATACATCGACCAGGATCACAAACGCCCTGAACTTTGTCCGATCGGTGTTCAGAATGCAGACGTTATCTTACAAAAGATAAAAAAGGCTGCTATACTTCTCGGTGCTGACCAAGAGACAGGGGCAGAAGACAACAACAAAGGGGCGAGAGATGACCCATAGCAGAAAATACGATGAAATCAGACGAATGAGCCGAGAGGATCGGCGGGAGATATTCCAGTTCGCCATGCAGAGGTCCAGTGAGCTCCTGGCCGGTATCGACAAGCTGTCGGCCGACGTGTCTAAATCCCACGAGGCATCCTCAATCTGTGGCCGTCCTGCCAAATCCAAAACGAAAATGGAGTAATCGCTCTCAAGGTGTAAGTGTAGGTCGAATAAAGCACCTTTGGTACCCGGCGGTATGTTGTTTTGGACCCGGTTTGGAACCTTTGAACAGGTCATTTCCGGGCTGATTCGCGCTCAAAAAAAGGTGGGCCAAGCGCCTCATGGTGCAATGCGTGACCATCGTCGGCCGCGCCTGGACGCGCCATCCGGACGACCCGCGCCTCCGCGCCCTGAGCAAGCGGTTTCGAGCACTCTCGAAATAGAGCCGGTTCCCATTTGAACCCATGACTGAATTACCGGTAATATGAATGCTTTCCAAGGGAGGCCGCGCGGTGAAAAGAATAGATGGGCGATTTCTGGTAGCGCTTTCGGGCAGGCGCGATCCCGGGTGTGAGAATCTCTCCCTGGCGTACCTCCACGGCGCCCTGGAACAAGCGGGATTTCCCTGTGTCACCCTCCCCCTCAATACCCTCGGCGACGTGCGCCGCGCCGCGAACCAAATCCTCGCAAGCGATGCGCGGCTCACGGGGCTCTCCCTTCCCGATACCCACTCCGCCATTCTCGCCTTGGCCCTGGGGCAGATGCTGGCCGACCGCGGATACCGGGGACACATCACCTGCGGCGGCCCGTTTGCCACCACAACGCGACACTGGCTCCTCGAACGCTACCCCTGGCTCAGCAGCGTGGTTCGCTTTGCCGGCGAGGTGCCGCTCACCGCACTGGCCCGGGCCCTCGCGTCCGGCGCCCCCCTCTCGCAGGTTCCCGGCCTCACCACCCGTGACGGCGACGGCCGGTGCGCTCCCGTCGATGCGTCCAAGTTTTCCACCCGCCCCCATCGCGGCGTTCTCACCAACCGGCTGGGGTACAACGTGGCGAGCATGGTCGCCTCCAGGGGATGCCCCGGTCAGTGCGCCTATTGCGGACCGGCGGCCCTGCAGCGAGCGGAAAAGGACGAGGCACGGAAACTCGGGCTCGGCGACGCGGAAATAATACGCCGCGGCATCGGAACCGTGCAGCGACGGGATATCGACGATTTGTGTGACGAGATGGACCGGCTTCGGCGGGAAGAGAACGTGCGTCACTTTGCGTTTACCGACGAGCATCTGCTGCCCTTTGATGAAAACGACGCCCTGGCATATTTGCGACAGCTGGACCGCGGCCTTGCGCAACGGGGGTTGACCGACATCGCCATGGGAGGCCAGCTCCACGCCGGTCGAGTTTCCCCGCGCATCGCCCGCAAGCTGGCGAAGATGGGATTCGTGCGAATCCTACTGGGACTGGACATCGCCGAGGGCGATGGCGGCGCCGAGCTCGGCCGCGTCCCCTTCGGCGCCCGGGAGGCCGGGATTATCAACATCCTGAACCGCTCAGGCGTGGCGACCCTTTCCAACATCATGCTGCTCCACCCCTACAGCACGGTGGACACGGTAGCCGCCGCTATGGACGCCATGGCGAGCATCTCTCACGGCATGGTCGAAGCCGGACGAGTGATTGTATACGAAGGCACCCGGCTCAAGGAGCGGCTCGACCACGACGGACGCCTCTTCGGCAACCCCCTGCGGTGGGAGTACACCGCGGTGGATCCCGCGGTGCAGCGTTTCACAAAGATGTTCTCGGCCCTCAAGACGCAGGCGTTCGGGAGCGTATCCATCGGCGTTCGCATTCACGAGACCATGTGGGACGTCGCCCTGGCCCGCCGCCTCCACCCCGCGCACGATCTCTCTCACCAGACCGAGCGGCTCTTCGCGCTCAACCGGTCGATTCTCCACACCTACGTGGAAGCCTACCGCCGAGCCCTCGCCCTTGCCGTACGGGAGGCCTCGGAGGCCGACGAGCGCGCCTTGGTTCGGGAATTCGGCGAGCGCACCGGTTTTCTCACGAAAGCGCTCGAGGACATCAATGCATCCATCGCCGAGCGCCTACCACTCCTCGAGAAGTCCCCAACGTCCTACCGGGTGTTCGCCGCCACGTTGTTTTCTTTTTGCCTTGCCTCCTCGGCCACAACCGGATGTCACCACGCATCGACCCCGGAGGCCGGTACCGAGGCGTTGGACAGTGATACGCCGTCCCACGTCGAATCGGACCCGGACCGCCGACCCACGGACGATACCCACCCCACGGACGATACCGGGGAGGATTCGGAATCGGCGCCGGAGTCCGGCTTGGACACCGACACGGGCTCGGCCATGGACTCCGATTTCCCGGACGACACCGGCGCGGACGCCGTGACGGATTCCCAATCCGTTGCCGATACCGATACGAACGTTGAGAACGATTCCGATAGCCTTGCCGATACGGACGCCGTGACTTGTGACACCGATATGACAGTCGCCGAAGCGTCGCTTGTCGAGGAAACCGTGTCACAGACCGAGCCCTGTTTCAGCGGCACCATCTTCATCGATACAGACGGTGAAAGCACCACGCGACCGACGGGCTCCGGTCCGAGCAATGGCATCAGGATTACCGGTCCGGGCGTCGACGCGCTTTCAGAGCGGGTGGAGGAGGTTGTCGAAGAGCTGGATCTCCATTGCGAGAATACCGTTCATATGGTGTCGGGTGGCCTCTATACCGAGTCCGAAGACCTGATGGCTCGGGCCGGGGCCGAATGCGACTTCCACGTCAGCGAAAATTTCGTTGTTATCGATGACGAAGGATACGTTACGGACATTCTGTCCTATGACGGCGAGTCCAGCGAGGACTCCGACCTCGCCCAATGCATCCTAAAGGTTCTGGACGGCCTGGCGTTCCCCTGTCTGGCGGACACCTCGTTGTCTTACGTTTACCTCTTGATTGTGTGAGGGCCTACCCCCAAAAGACAGGTACCGGGATATCAATCGAGGAGGGACGCGGTCGTCTCGAACAGGGTCTTGAACTCCTCCCGGTCCGAATCGAGCCAGGTCTCGCGGTTAGGACGGATAAAGCGCCTTTTCTCGTCCATCCAAAACATCCGAGCCTTCCTCGATCACGCCTCTCAACCTCTCCCTGCTGCTGTTGGCCGGTCTTTATTGGCGATCCCGACGGAACATCCTCCACCGCTGAGGCAGGCGAGTCATCCTTGCTGTCATCGGAAACGCCGTGCCCCTCGTCAAATTGGAAACAGTTTTGCCTTCCGGCGGGGTTATACTCAGTAATACGGGTTTGTTTGGCGGAAGATGAATGAGAGCTTGTAAATGGCAATAATGGCGAAGACGATTGGGTACCGGGTTGTTTGGATTGTGCTCTCGAGCGCGGCGGTGCTCGGATGTGACAACAGCGAGGGCGGCGACGGATATGACGACGAGGACGATACAGCGACATCTGACGAAACGGTGGACTTGTGGTCCCGCGACCATGTTCTAGATATCGAAATCGACATGGCGCCGGACGACTGGGAGGCGCTGCGGTATCAGAGCCGGAGCCTGTTCGACGTGATTGGTTCGAGCTGTCTGGAGGAGCCGCCGCCTCGGCCGTTTACCTATTTTCCGGCGACCGTTACCATCGACGGGTACGTCACAGAGAATGTGGGGGTTCGTAAAAAGGGATTTTTCGGCTCCCTCAGCGAGGACAAGCCGTCTCTCAAGGTCAAGTTCAGCGAGTACGACCCCGATCTGGAGTTTGCCGGAGAGAAACGACTCACCCTCAACAATTCGATATCCGACGAATCCTACGTCAAGCAGTGCCTCGGTTACGACCTGTTTCGGGCCGCCGGGGTGCCGGCCCCGAGGTGCGGCTTTGCCACGGTGAGCGTGAACGGCGACGACCTCGGGGTCTTCGTCAATGTCGAGAGCATCAAGAAGCGGTTTTTACGGCAGCACTTCTCAGACGACGAGGGCCACTTGTACGAGGGCGCGCTCAGTGATTTTAGAGCGGGCTGGGTGGAAACGTTTCAGGTCAAGACCAACAAGGACGCGGTGGACCGGTCAGACTTACAGGCATTGACCTCCGTGCTCGAAGCCCCGGAGCCTTCCGTGGCCAAGGACGTAGCGCCGCTTGTGGACATCGATGCGTTTCTCCGTTTCTGGGCCGCGGAATATCTCATCATGCACATGGACGGGTATGCGCGAAACACGAACAACTTTTATATTTACGGCGATCCCGAAAGCCAGCGGTTCTTTTTCATCCCATGGGGCATCGACGCCATCATGTGGGAGAACGCGACCCTGCCGTGGGAGGCGGTTCGCCCCGAGGGCGCGGTGTGGGCCGAGGGAATTTTGGCCCGGCGCCTCTACAACGATAACGACACGCGGGATCGGTATTTCGAGCAACTACAGGCGCTCTTGGATACGGTATGGAACGAGACGGGCCTACACGAGCAAATAGACCAGATGGAAGCGCTCATCAGGCCGTTTGTGCCAAAGACCGAAACCCGCGCGTTCGATGTGTTTTTGGAGTACGTACGTGATTTCGTCTCCTCAAGGCGGACCACGGTTCAAGAGGAGCTGTCACTTCGCCCGGACTACTCCGGCGCCCTCCGCGAGCCGTGGTGCACCGAAACCCTCGGTACGATCAGCGGTACGTTCGACACCCAATGGGGCGATCTGGATGTGGCGGATCCATTCGACGCCGGGGAAGGCACGTTGTCGATCACAGTAAACGGCGAAGAGATTGAGCTGATATTGGTCAGCACCCTCAGCGGCTACGGCGAATCCGGCCCGCCGTCCGTTCGGTTCGTGGCCGCGGCCAGCGAGACCGAGGTATGGCTGGCGGAGATCGGCGAAATCAACCCATCCTTGTTCACCGACGGTGAGACCGTGCCCCTCGATTGGAGCGATAGTGTGGGTATCCTCGTTCGGTTGGATTTCTCTGAAGGGGAGGAGCTGGAGGTCATCGGCATGATCGGTGAGGGGTATCTGCGACTCACCGACGCGGGCACCACGCCGGGAGACCGGGTGGCCGGTGATTTCGAAGGGGTCGTTTTCGAGGCTGTTTTCTGATCTACTTTTCTTTCTCAGAACTCAGCGGATGCTCGGCGACGCTCGGATAGTGGGTCTCGAGACCTTCCGGACAGATGCTGTGGCTGAGCATCGCGTCCGAATTCTTTCGGATGAACGTTTCGAGGTGGTCCCAATACCCATAACCTGGAAATGACCTGTAATTCTGGTACTCAGCGCGCCCAGCTAGACTGTTTTAGGACCATCGGTGATGGGGACAGTGGCATGCGGGTGACACCCTAATTGTTTGAAATAAAGAGTCTTTCAATATCAATACGCAGGCTCTGACCCCCAGCGCGGCGCGCCCACCGGAGAGGAGTTGAAGAAGACACGCGGGTACAGCGAAAATCGAATTCTGTGAGCCCTCCTTTTATGCTTGACACTTATTTTTTAATATACACAATTTACATTTAAATCGTGTTTAAGTTTTTATTTGGTAATGTGATTTTTTGTCATAAAGGAGATAAAAATGCCAAAAGACATTGCGGTTGTATCCTATAATCTGAGCACAGGGTCGTCGCTCACGCAGGATGCCGTTGTTTTTCGCGACACGCTGAACAGCAACGGATACTCAGCCGAGCTTCAGCACCAATGGTGCTTCAATGAGCCCAACAGTGACTACTTCAAATCGGCCGATGCCTGGGATCGTTTTGATGGTGTGGTCATCTGTGGATTCTACGGCTACTGGAACCTGCGTGAGCTGATTCGGGCCAATCGTCCGGTCATCTGCGCGAATGTTGGGTTCGCCGATGACTTGGGTTTGGGGGAACGGCAGATTGACCACGAAGCCGAAGACCAATTCCAGGTGACCAATACCTCACATGAGATCATTTCCAATGCAGGCTTGCCCGCAGGGACAGTAGATATGGGCAGTCCGGTATGGATGGATTCCATCTCCACCCACAACCATCATGTGGACATATTAGTAAGTACGCTCTCCAATCGCGCAGTTTTGGCCGCCCATAAAAACCTTCCTCTGGTCTATTTCGGTTGGTACCGTATGTCACAAGCCTCAGCCGGGAGTCCGCTATTTGATTTGTTGGTTGAAAGCGCCAACTGGGCCTTCTCTGGACCATAATCGTCGAGTTCCCCATTTCGGGATTTTGATCGATTGAAAATGCATTAAAAACAAACAAGCGTGTCCTTTCGGCAGCCAGGCCTAATTCGCAAAAATCGAAAAAATATTCAGCTTGAAGCTTGAAGAGACTTGAGGGGCTCGCGGAAATTCCACGGCATCCATCGACTGGGATCCTTGGCCACGTCTCGGTAGTTTTCCAGTGGGGCGACGAGGTAGTCGAAGGGGTTTTCGTTGTTCAGCTCGGTGGTGTGAATCAGCGACCAACGACAAGAACATCATACCCCGCCTCAAACTTGTTAACATCGGCGCTGCGGATATTCCGTTGAGCAACGTCACAGCCAGATACTGGTATACGCGGGACTCCGCGGCGAAAGAGACGGTAACGCTCGATTGTGCCGCGGTTGGCGCCGCCAATGTAACCGGCACTTCGGAATCGGCGTGGGGTGCAGACTATAATTACCCCGACGCAGACCGATTTCTCGAAGTCAGCTTTTCGGCGAGCGCGCCGGTTTTGAAACCGGGGGAGGATACCGGAGCGCTTGAGTTCAACATCAACAAGTTAGACTGGTCTTACTATGACGAAACTGACGACTATTCGTTTACGTCAGCCCATGACTATGTGATGTCACCTTTCATAAGTGTTTACTATGAAGGAATACGTGCGCATGGATGCGGTGCACGGCGGAGTGAAAGACTGGACGCCCCGAAGGCCAGCCCGACGGCGACCAGGACCAGGGGCGCCACGGCGAAGAGGCCGCGCCCAATCATTTCCCGTATCGCCATGGCCGGACATACTAAACCACTTTCCGGGTTCCCAGAAGGGTGTGGAGGCCGGGGCGGTTTGAGGGGATCGGGCCGACTACCGAACGGAGAAGATCTCTTCGGTCCCGCCCGGAGGGGTCACGTACACCTGGAGGGCGATGTGGTATCTCGGCCCCTGGAAGTACTCCAGGACCAACTGGTGATCCCCCGCCTCGAGCTCGACGGTGCCGCTCTTGGATCGGGGCGGGTGGGTGCCGTCGTTGTCCACGACCAGCTCGCCGTCGATGGAGAGCTTGGTGCCGTCATCGCTGTTGATCCGGAAGGTGTAGCTCCCGGCGTTCGCGACGCTGAACCCTCCGGCGTACCGGATGGCGAACCACTCCACCTTCTCGACGCCGGGGAAACCACTCCGGAACTCCCGTGTCGGGACATCCCATTCACAGGCATATACGCGGGAGGCCACGGGGAACACTGAGTAGTCCGCGGGGAGCTTCGATGTGTTAGGTTCGAGGAACATCACCTCACCCTCGAAGCACCCCCAGACGGGCTCCTCGTATCCGAAGTCGTTCTCAGGCGCCTCGTCCGGCGGGGGTTGAACGGTCACCGTCTCCATCCGCCGCGTCGCCACGGTGCCGGTCCGCTTCTCGCGCGTCGGCTCCTCTTTCTGAGTCTTCCCCGCCTCCTCACCCTCCTTCCACTCCGTCATGTCCTCTTTGGCCTCCTCCAAGGCCTTCTCTTCCTCTTCGGCCTTCTTCTCGGCGGCCTCCCGCTCCTTCTCCGCCTTCTCCTGCTCCTTCTCCGTCTCCTTCAGCTCCTTGTCGGCCTCTTCCATGTCTTTCTTGGCCGTCGCGGTCTCCTCCTCGGCCTCCTCGACCTGTTTCTCGATCTTCTCGACCGCCTGCTTGGCCTTCTTCTCATCGGACTCCGCCCTCTTGACCGCCTGCTCGGCCTTCTTCTTCTGGGTTCCGATGGAGATGCTCACGGAACCCCGGATACTTCCGGTGAGCTTGGCCAGCGCCTTGTTCTTCAGCTTCAGGGTGGCCGACGCCTTCGCCGCCGCCTCAATCCGGACCTTCAGCTTGGCCTTGAGGCTCTCCTCGATCTTCAGCTTCGCGGTGTATTTCTTCTCCAGACCGCCCTTGATCCCCTTCAGCTTCTTCACCTTCGCGGCGAGCTGCTTGGCGGCCTTGGCCTTGAGCTTGAGGTCGGCATTGGCGGCGGCATTGGCCTTCCTGCTCAGCTCGATCCGTCGCTTGATGGCGATCTTCGCGCCGATGTCCGCGCGCCGCTTCCCGTCATCGCGTACCTTCACCTTGATCTTCTTGCCGTTCTTGAGGTCCTGAGCTCGGTTGACGATCCCCGATGTCTTGAGGACCACCTTGCCCTTGACCGCTGCTTTGCCGGCCACCTTCACCCGCGTCTTGGCCTCGGACGAGAGTCCGGCCGCTAAGCAGAGACAGACCAGCATCGCCAAGGTCGGAATACGTCTTTTCATTGTCGTTCTCCTCTTTTTTTGCTCCTTGCGAGCAACGAATCGAAATCCCCAAATCAATGACACAGAATTCCATTATCATAGCACAAATTCACCGGCCTCAAATCTGCTCCGGCAGTTTGAGTCAAGTTTCGAGCTTTCGGCGGGGATCAGTGGAGAGACCGCGCGCAACGGACGCCGAGCCCGCCGTAGGTGAATTCGGGCCGTCTCGGTGATCGCGGTGACCGTGTCGGATGGCGGAACACCGCTATCGGTTGGGAGTGCCACTGTGGATTCCCTGCACCCGTTCCACCCCGTCGCCGGTATCAGGGTGATGATCACTTGTTCAATCGATCTCATGATGGCCTCCGGTTCCGAGTCCAATACAATCGACCGAGCCCCGGGCAAGCAACACGACCCCATCCGCCGAACTGAATATCGTGTAAATACGGTCGGCTACGACAAGCGTCGTACCGGGACGTGCCCCCCCAATCAACTCCTTCTGTCCTGCTCGATCACGCTCACGGTCATATTGATTTATATGAATGAATATGATAGGTTACAATCTGTATACGGATGTTTTTAGTTCGCCATAGGCCCCCCTCTTGCCACCACCGAACAGAAAGGACGCCATGTCAAAGCTACAGCGATTTCGCATCACCTTTTTAGGCGCCGCTCAGACCGTGACCGGCTCCATGCATCTCCTCGAAACGGACGACTTCAGCGCCCTCGTGGATTGCGGCCTTTTCCAGGGCCGCCGGATGGATTCGGACCACAAGAACCGCCACCTCCCGAAGCGGGCCGTCGAGGCCGACACGGTGCTCCTCACCCACGCGCACATCGACCACAGCGGAAATCTTCCGCGCCTCGTGAAGCGTGGGTTCAAGGGCGCCGTACACTGCACGGCGGCGACCATGGACCTCTGCCGGCACATGCTGCGGGACTCGGCCAGGATCCACGAGGCGGACGCAAAGTGGCACAACGAAAAGCACGCCGGCGATCCCGACTGGACGGAGATCGAGCCCCTCTACACCGAGGCGGACGCGGTCCGCGCCCTCGACAGGTTCGTGCCCCATGACTACGACGAGCCCTTCGAGATCTCGGATCGGGTGAAGGTCCGGTTCATCGACGCAGGTCACGTGCTCGGGTCGTCATCGGTGGTCATGGACGTCCGGGTCAACGGCCACTTTCGGCGGGTGGTCTTCTCCGGCGACATCGGCCGCCGCAACCTCCCGATCCTCAAGGACCCGGTGCCACCGGAGCACCCGGACTATGTCGTCATGGAGAGCACCTACGGGAACCGGACCCACGCCCTCCCGGAGGAGATGCACGACCAGCTCCTCGACGCCATCGAGGAGACCCGCGCCGCCGGGGGCAAGGTGATCATCCCGAGCTTCGCCCTCGAGCGAACTCAAGAGATCCTCTACACCATCAAGGAGCTGAGGACCTCCGGACGGCTGGCGCCCATCAAGGTCTACCTGGACTCCCCCCTGGCCACCAACCTGACCGGTGTGTTCCGCCGGCACCAGGAGTGCTACGACACCGAGACCATAGACTTCGACAACGTCCACGGCGATCCCTTCGGGTTCGAGATGCTCGAGGCGGTCACCGGTGTCGAGGAGAGCAAGAAGCTCAACCACCTGAAGGAGCCGGCCATCGTCATCAGCGCCTCGGGGATGTGCGAGGGGGGCCGGGTGGTGCACCACCTCCGCAACAGCATCGAGGACCCGAGGAACACCATCGTCATCGTCGGATACCAGGCGCAGCACACCCTGGGGCGTCGGCTCGTGGAGGGGCGCCGGCAGGTCAACATCTTCGGCCTGCCGCGGGATCTCAACGCCCGGGTGCGGACCCTCAACGCCTTCTCCGCCCACGCCGACCGGGACGAGCTCCTCTGGTGGGCCGACGCGTGCGGCAGCCAGGTGCGGCGGTTCTTCCTCGTCCACGGCGATCCGGACCAGTGCGAGGCTCTCGCCGGGCACCTCGGGGATCGGGGACGGAAGGCGGAGGTCCCCACCCCGAGAATGACCGTCGATCTGATGGATTGAACCTTCACTTCTCCTTGCCGAACCCGCCGTAGATGGCGGGCAGGACGAACAGGGTGAGCAGGGTGCTGGTGATGATGCCGCCGTTCACGATGACCGCGAGGGGGCGCTGGATCTCGGCGCCGGAGCCGAGGGCGTAGATCATCGGGATATGCCCGATGAAGCTGGTGAGCGCGGTCATGAGGAGGGGACGGAAGCGGAGCTCGCAGCCCTTCATGACCGCGTCCCGTATCGGGAGGCCGTCCTGCTGGAGCTGCCGGATGAAGGTGACGAGCACCACGCCGTTCTGCACCGCGATGCCGAGCAGGACGATGAACGCCACCGCCGCGGAGACCGAGAGATCCATCCCGAAGGCCACCGCGGCGATGATCCCCCCCACCAGGGCGAAGGGCAGGTTGAGCAGCACCAGCAGCGAGTGCCGAATCGTGCCGATGGCGAGATAGAGGAGCACCACGATGAGGACCAGGGCGATGGGCACCACGATAGCGAGCTGGCGCATGGCGCGCTCCTGGTTTTCGAACTGCCCGCCGAAGGTCACGAAGTACCCGGCGGGGAGCGCCGCCTCGACCGCGGCGATCTTTTCGGCGGCCTCTTCGACGAAGCCCCCCAGATCCCGACCGCGGATATTGGTCTCCACCACCACCCGCCGGATGCCGTTCTCGCGGCTCACCTGGGCCGGCGCCTCTATCAGGGAGACGGTCGCGAGATCCCCGAGCCGCACCCGGGACCCGTCCGGTGCGGGGATGAGCAGCTGTTCGATGGTGTCGATATCGTCCCGGTAGGGCTCCGGCAGCCGGACGAGTACGGCGAACCGCCGCTCCCCCTCGATGAGCGTCGTGGCGACCTTGCCGGCGATCCCGATCTCGATGGCGGAGGTCACGTCCGATCCGTTGATGCCGTACCGCGCCGTGGCCTCCCGATCGATCCGAATGTCGTACTGGGCCATCCCCGTGACCTGCTCGACCTTGATATCCTCCGAGCCCTCGATACCGCCGAGGATGGCGGCGATACGATCCGCGTTCTTCTTCAGGATATCGAGATCCTCGCCGAACACCTTGACCGCCAGGTCGCTCTTGACGCCGGAGATGAGCTCGTTCACCCGCAGCGCGATGGGCTGGGAGAACGACAGCCGGATGCCCGGGATGGCGGAGAGGGATTCGTGGATGGCCTCCACCAGCGCGGGCTTGCTCCGCCCGGTGGTCCACTCCCCCTCGGGCTTCAGCATGATGAACACGTCGGTCTGCTCCGGCCCCATGGGGTCCTCCGAAATCTCGGCGCGGCCGTTCTTGCTCACCACGGTCTCCACCTCAGGGAACCCGAGCAGGCGTTTCTCGATATAGGTCGACACCTCGGTCGTCCCCCCGAGGGCCGCGTTGGGCAGGCGGACGACGTTGATGGCGATGGCCCCTTCGTCGAGGGACGGGATGAACGACTTGCCCATCATCGGGTAGAGAAGCACCGCCGCGGCCGCGAAAAGCCCGGCGAGGAAGACCGTCCGGAGGGGATGTCTCACCGCCGCCGCGAGCCAGCGCATATACCCGCGGTGGAGGCGGGTCACCAGGCCGAAGGTCCGCTCGGGCTTTTGAGAGAGGAGCCACTCGGAGAGCACGGGGACGATGAAGAGCGCCACCAGGAGGGAGACCCCGAGGGCGATGAGCATGGTGGAGGCCAGGGGCTCGAACATCTTCCCCTCCACGCTCTGGAGCGAATAGAGTGGGACCAGGATGACGACGATGATGAGCACCGAGAACCCCACCGGCCGCACCACCTCCTTGAACGCCCTCACCGTGAGGGCGCGCCGCTGCTCCCCGCGGGCATCGGCGGCCAGGTGCCGTCTGATGTTCTCCACCACCACGATGGTGGCGTCCACCACCATGCCCACCGAGAAGGCCAGCCCGCCGATGGTCATCAGGTTGGCCGCGATCCCCACCTCCCCCATGATGACGAAGGTGCCGAGGAAGGTGAGGGGAATGGAGCAGAGCGAGACGAGGGCGGTGCGGAGCTCGGCCAGGAACAGGAACAGGACGAGGACGACGAAGAGCCCCCCCTCGAGGAGCGCGTCCGTCACGGTCTCGATGCACGCCTGGATGAGGGAGGTGCGATCGTAGAACGCGCTGATGCGCACCCCTTCGGGCACCATGGCCTTCACCTTCTCGATGGTCTCCTTGACCCGGCCCACCACCGCCTTCGAGTTCTCCCCCTTGAGCATGATGACCATGCCGGCCACCGTCTCCCCCTCGCCGTCCCGGGTCACCGAGCCCTGGCGGGTCTCGCTCCCGACCGCCACGTCCGCCACGTCCCGGAGGTAGACCGGCGTGCCCCCGGAGGTCTTGAGCACGATGCGCTCCATGTCCGGGATATCCCGGAGCAGCCCAATCCCGCGGAGGTAGGTCTGCTCCCACCCCTTGATGACGAAGCTGCCACCGACGCTCGTGTTGTTCTTCTCGAGGGCCGCCACGACGTCCTCGAGGGTGAGGTCGTACTTGAGCAGCATCTCCGGACGGGCGCTCACTACGTACTGCTTGACGAAGCCGCCGAAGGAGTTGACCTCGTTGACGCCGGGCACGGGCTTGAGGAGGGGCGCCACCAGCCAGTCCTGGAGGGTCCGGAGCTCCATCGGGGAGTGGGACTCGGACGACAGGGTGTACTGAAAGATCTCCCCGAGCCCGGTGCTGATGGGCCCCATCTCGGGCTCGATACCGGGGGGCAGCTTCTCCCGCACCTCGGCGAGCCGCTCGAACACCACCTGCCGGGTCCAGTAGACGTCGCTGTCATCCTCGAAGATGATCACCACCTGGGAGAGCTCGGACTTCGACAGGGAGCGCACCAGCTTCACCCGCGGGAGCCCCCGCATCTCGAGCTCGATGGGGTAGGTCACCCGCTGCTCCACGTCCACCGCGGCCAGCCCCGGCGCCTTGGAGAGGATCATCACCTGGGTATTGGTCACGTCCGGAAACGCGTCGATGGGGAGCCGGCTCCACGAGACCACGCCGAGCACCGCCAGGGTGGCGGTGAGGGCCAGGACCAGCAGCCGATGGTCGATGAGCCACGCCGTAATCTTCGACATCGCCGCCCCCTCTAGTCGGCGCAGCCCGCGCCCATCTTGGAGCGCAGCACGTCCGACTTCAGGAGAAAGGCGCCGTCGGCGACCACGGCCTCGTCCCCGGTTAGCCCCTCCCCCACGGCGATCCACCCCCGGTACGCGCGCCCCGGCGCCACCTCCCGGCGGACGTAGAAGTCCCCCTCGTGGCGAACGAACACAAAGGACCGGCCTTCGTCCTCGAGGACCGCCCCGACGGGAACGCTGAGGGCCTTCTCCTCCCCGGCCAGGAAGAGGTCCACGTCCGCGAACATGCCCGCGAGGAGCTTGCCCTCCGGGTTGGGCACGGCCACCCGCACCTTGATCGTCCGCGAGGATTCGCTCATGGCGGGGCTGATGAAGTCCACCTCTCCGGGAAACGGCTCTTCGGGGAAGGCTTTGACAAACACCTCCGCCTTGAGGTTGCCCCTCGCCTGCTCCGTCACCACCCGCGCGAAGTCCCGCTCGTACAGATCCGCCCATACCCAGAGCGCCAGGTTGTCGCCGATGGTGAGGAGGGACTCGTTGGCCCGGGCGACCTCCCCGGAGACCGCGTGCATATGCAGTATCGTACCGTCCGCCGGGGCGCGGAGCACGAGCCTGCCGGAGGTGCTCCCTCCCCCGCCCTTCCTGACGCCGCGCATGCCGAGGCGCTTGAGCATCCCCCGGGCCGCGCCGGTGCGGATCTCGGCCGCATCCAGCGCCTGCTTGGCCCCGAGGACCTCCTTCTCCGAGGCGATCCCCTCCTTGCGGAGCGCCTCGATGCGCTCGCTGTTCCTGCGGGCGAGCTCCTCCATGGCGAGGGCCTCCTGATAGGTCGCCTTGGTCTGGCCGATCTCCACCGAGTCGAGCTCGATGAGCGGCTGTCCCTCTTTGACCCGATCCCCCATGGTGACGTGCACCTTGCGGATAATACCGTCTACCTGGGTGCTCACGTGGGCGACCCGCCGATCGTCGTAGCGCACCTCCCCCGTGAGCCTGAGGGGGTCCGCGACGATCCGCTCCTCGGGCGTCACCCGCCGGAGCAGGCCGTCTTTGAACAAGGCCTCCGGCGCCTTGACCACGCCGACCTCGTAGCGGCACTCGTCGCACTCGTGGGTCTTGATCCCGTGCTCGCAACGGTCATCGAAGAGCGCCACCACGGGGCGGTCCAGATCCGAGCTCTCGTCATGCCCGTGCCCCCCGTGCCCGGCGCCGTTCCGTTCGTGATCGTCGTCCTCATCTTGCCCGGTGTGCCCGTGCTCGCCACGCGCTGCTTCGCGATGAGCTCCCGACGCCTCTCCATGTCCGCCGTCGTGCAAATTGCACGCGCCGAGCGCCGCAAGAGCCGCGAGGATGCCGTATTTGAAATATCTCATTTTTCTCAATCCTGTCCCAGCAGCACGCGGAGTCGGCTGCAGTCGGTATGCGCCGCCACCATCGCGTCCAGAAAAGCCCCCTTCATCTCCACCAGGGTGCGGCGGGCGTCGATGACCTCGAGGAGCGCCGCCTCCCCGAGGGCGTAGGTCCGCTCGACGATTTCCGCCGCGGAGACCGCCTGGGGCAGCACCTTGTTCCGATATCGGGTCGCCAGGACCACGCTCCCCCGACACCGGGTCACCGCATCGATAACCGTCTCCTCCAGTTCGAGCCGGGTCGCCGCCGCCTGCTGCTGTCCCGCGGCGTGGAGCCGCCGCGACCGCTCGATGGCGCCCCGGTTCCAATTCCAGAGGGGAAGCTCGAGGCTCACCCCGCCGCCGTAGGCCCGCCGATCCAGCTCGTGGTCAGTGAACGCCTCGACGAAGAGGCCGGGCATCCGCGCCCGCTTCTCGACCGCTATTTGAGCGGCCAGAGAGCGGACTCGGGCCTCCGCTGCGGTGGTCGCGGGATGGTGCTTTAGTGCCGCGGCGAGGGCCTCGTCAACAGAGGGCGGCGTCGGGAGCGACGAGAGATCCGCCTCCGCCACCACGACCCGGTCCCCGACGCCGTCGATCCAGCGGGCGAGCCGCGCGCGGCGGCCCTCCAGGGTGCTCCCGGCGACCTCCAACCGGCCCCGGATCCGCTCGGCCTCCACGGAGATCCGGACCGCCTCCACCGGTCGCACCTCCCCCATCTCGACCCGCCGGATCACGGTTTTCAGGAGGGCGGCGGTCTGGCGGTCCATCTCGCGGAGCACCGACACCCTCTCCTGGGCCTCGATGAGCTCCCAGAAGAGGGTCCCGAGCTTGAGGCGGACCTCCCGGCGGAGCACCGTCTTCTCGGCGGAAGAGACCTCCGCCTCGGCGCGCGCCGCGTCCAGACGGGTGGAGCGCCTCGCGGCCCAATCGAGGGGCATCGCGAGGGAGAGCCCCCATTCGAACCGCGCGTCCGACGGACCCCGCGACCGGCCGTAGGCCGCCGTGGCCGACAGCTCGGCGGGGGGCACGGCGCCGGCGACGTCGACCTGGACGAGGGCTGCGGCGTGGGCGTGGTCGGCGGCGCCCAGGAGGGGATGGGCGTCCGCGAGTTCCGAGAGCGTGTTCCATGAGATTCCGATACGCTCCCTGGCGTTCTTCTGAGATCCACTCGCCGACTCGGCGTACGATTCTTGTGACAGCTGGCCCCACAGGCCCGGGACGACGAGCAGCGTCGCGACAACAGCGCCGATGGATCGTTTGGTCATTGATACTCACCTCTTCGTCACCGCCGACTGGCGGAAGACGGAACCTCTCCGGATTGTTCTGAAGCCGTGGCGGCCGGAGCGGGCAAGCCGATCGCCCCGGAAGCGCCCCTCGGATCTGAGGGCTGGGATCAGCTCAGGATGACAATCGTTCGGTGGGCGGTGAGGATCGGGTCCCGCGCCGGTGTCCCCGAGGTCGTCGGTCGGATCGAAGGAATCGCGGCGCGCAGGCTGTGCAACGCGAAGGACTGTGAGGTCGCCCCAAGCGCGAGGCGGCTCAACAGCTTCGTGTCCGCTCCGGTCGCGGGGTGGCTGTCACAGGAGATGGTGTAGTCGTTGCATGAGCCGCAGTGCTCTCCGCGGGGGTGTGAACCGGTGTCGGCATGCGCCGTCGATTCAGCACATCCGTGCAGATACCCGACCCCGTTCTGCTCGATGGCGACATGTCCGTCCGCGCCGACACACAACACTGACGGACTCGACATCACCGGTGTCGCCATAAGGGTGCTGAGCAGAAACGCCCCGAAATATCGGAAGACGGACACAACCATACCCTTCTCTATAACTGCCGGGAGGTCGAACGTCCAATAGAAGTTGGGGACTCCTCATACCTCGAGAAGGCGGCCGATGTCATCGACTGGGCGCGCGCTGACCCAGCAGTTGCTGACAGTCTCCAAGGGCGGCGTGCCGATCCGGACGCTCATGAAGGAGGCCGAGGTGATCGGGCTACTCGTTGATCTCCTCGAGCAGGCTCTTGGCCTCTTCGTAGTCTCCGTCCTCCTGCAGGGCCTTCCGGATATAGAGGATCGCCCGCTTCCGGTCTTCCTCCTGGTAGTAGGCGATGCGTCCCTGGCGGTAGAACGACTCGGCCTTGGTGATGCGGCACTCGGTCTTCAGGAAGGAGATCTGCTTCAGCGCCTTGAGGGCCAGATCCCACTCCTCGAGCTCCTCCGCGATATCGGCGAGCTCACAGACGATCTCTTCGTTGGCCCGGTTGCTCACGAAGGCCTGCTCGAGCCATGAGAGCTCTCCGGATTGATCGCCGTAGGCCCTGAAGATCATGGCCTTGCGATACTGGAGGAGGCTGAGCTCCGGGGAGCGTCGGCCCCCTTGAACATCGATGGCCTGATCGATGAGCTCGTTCGCCTCCTCCAGGGCCTCCCGATCCAGGTAGAGGTCGACCACCGCCAGGGTGGTCTCGAAGTCCTCCGGCGCCAGCGTGACCGCCTCCTGGAAGGCCGCCAGCGCGGCGTCCGGCTCGCCGAGGTTATAGAAGCTCTTCCCCGCCCGCTTGAGCAGGTCGGCCCGCGCGCTGTCGCTGGTGGCGGCGGCCGCGTCCTCGAGGAGCATCGCCGCCAGCTCCCGCTCCGCGCCGGTCTTTTCGTAGATGCCCTGAAGATCCGCCCGGAGCGCCGCGTTCTCCGGATGCTGCTCGTAGATGGATTGAATGACCACCTGCGCCACCTCCAGCTGATCCGAGAGCTCGCACGCCTTCCGCAACCACACCGCCGTCTTGATCTGCTCCTCCCCCTCGGTCAGGTCGATGAGTCGCTGGCATATCTCGATGACGCTGGACCAGTTCTCGCTGTCGGTCTCGATCTTGAGGACCATCTTCCAGGCGTTGACGTCGCTCTCATCCCGCTCGAGCCAGCCAGCGAGCAGGCTCCGGATCTCGTCGGGCCGCTCGGCGTAGCTGAGCACCTCGATGAGCCGCAGGATGTGCCCCCGCTCCGCCTTCAGATCCCCCTCCCGTCGAGCCTCATCGCATATGATGTAGAGCGTCCGGATGAGGTTCTCCACGGCGGTCTCGGGCTGCAGATCGAAGGCCTCCTCGAGATCGGCGAGGGCCTGGGGGAGCCCCCCGCTGATTCGCAGCAGATCGCCCCGGAAGTTGAGGAGCCTGGCGCGGGCTTCCTTTGACTCGGTCGCCTCCAGAGAGGCGGAGGCGGTGTTGATCGCCTCCTCGTGGCGGTTGGCGTTGGCGAAACCCTCGAGCAGCAGCATCAGGATCTCGAGGTCATCCGGACACGCCGCGTTGGCCTGGCGCAGCGCCTCGATCTCCCGCGACAGGTCGTGGAGCTGCTCCCGTGCGACCTCCGCCAGCTTCAGGAACTCCTTGGCCCGATCCTCGGGAGAGGCGATGGCCTTGGCCCCCTCGAGCAGCATGTCGATGAGCCCCCGGTAATCCTCCCGGTCCCGGTAGGACTGCTCGAGGGCGTCCCTCAGTGAGTCATTGTCCGGCACCCTGCTGTACGCATATCGGAGCACCCGATGGATGGCGTCTTTGTCCTCGAGCTCGTGGAGCTCGTCCACCAGGAGGAGGGCGATCTCGGCCACGGTCTCGTCCGACTCGGACATGAGCATCCGCTCCTTGAGGGCCGCCCGCTCGGCGGCGTGCTCTTCTCCCTTCAGCGTCGCGAGCAGCGCGCTGAGGAGCTCCCGATCCTCCGACAGCTCCGCCAGGGCGGTGCGGTAGACGGACTCGGCCCGCGCCGGGTCGTTCGCGCGGAGCTTGGATCCCAGCTGCAGCGCCAGGGTCTTGAGCTCGTTGGTGTTGTCCTTCTCCTTCGCCTCCTCGAACCGGAACTCGAGGAACTCCACGAGCTCGTCGTGCCGCCCCGAGGTCTCGTAGTAGGCGGCGATCATCGCCAGAGACTCGGCGTGATCCGGCTCGTCGAGCTGGATGTTCTTCAGCACCTCCAGGGCTTCCTCCTTGCGGTCCTCGGTGGTCATGAGCAGCTTGGCCCAGAGCAGCCGGAGCTCGTTCCGGGCCGACGGATCCTCGATCGTGTAAAGGGTCTCCTGCACCAGCGCCTCGAAGCCGTCCTCCTCCTTCAGATCGTAGTAGAGCCGGGCCAGGGGATGCCAGGCCGCCTGGGCGCTCGGGTCGAACTCGAGCAGCCACTTGTAGACGTCGATGGCGAGGTCCGAGTCTCCCCCTTCCGACGCGAGGGGCGCGATCTCCAGGCCGTGCTCGAAGAGCTCCTTCTGATCGGCGATTTCCCCCGCCCGCTTAAGCCAGTCGAAGGCCTCCTGCAGATCGCCGGTCGCCCGACGCCGGGACGAGAGGGTCAGCACCGCCCAGGTGATGGCGATCTTGTCCTCCGGCTTCTGCTCCTCGACCTCCACCATCCGCGTCATCAGCGCCTCGGCCCGCGCCGCCTCCTCCAGCCGGAAGGCGAGCTCCACCCCTTCGCGGATCTCGCTCGGCGCCGCATC
>JBNLED010000116.1:0-10448 GCA_050304755.1 Polyangia bacterium
CAGCCCGTACACCACCACCCCGTGGACCAGCGCCGCCAGCCACCAGTAGCCGAGGGCCCTGCCCAGCCGCCGCACCACGCCGCCGGTCTCCCGGGACAGGGGGTCGAACCGCCGGGTCTCGCTCGCCACGGCGCGCGCCACCGGCCTCGGGAGAGGTCGACGCCGCTTCTTCGGCCGCGCCGGGGGAAGGCTTCGGACGGGCCTGAGATAGGGCCGCTCCGATGCGGACCGCCGGTGCGCTTTTCCCTCGATTCTGCTGCTCATAACGTCCTCTCTGTTCGCCTTCACGCGCTCCATGGGTCACCTCACCGGCCCGCGGCGAGCTCTTTTTCGATGTTCAAGGCGAAGGTCTTGACCCCGTTGCCCTTCACGAAATCGATGAACGCCACCACCTCGCCGTAGGGCAGCTTCTTGTCCGCGGAGATCACCACCTGGAGATCCGGCGCGTCCGCCACCTTCTCCCGGATTCGAACGCCCGCCTGTTTCCGGGTCACCACGTCGCCGTCCACGAAGATCTCCCGCTCCTTGGTGATGACCAGGTTGAGCGTGGTGGCCACGTCGGTGCCTGCGTTGGCGGCGGTGGGCAGATCCACCTTGATGGCCGCCTTCACGATCGCCGTGGAGGTCACCATGAAGATGATGAGCAGCACCAGGACGATATCCACGAAGGGGATGATGTTGATGCTGGCGATGACGCCGTCGTCTTTGGGGTTCTCGAAAGCGGCCATGACCTCACCCCCTCGACTCGTCGGAGAGCCCCTCGGTCGCCTCCACGGATTTGAGGTTGGCGAGCAGCATCCCCGAGAGGAGGTGCATGTTGTCCACCAAGCCCTTGACCCTGGCCTTGAGCGCGTTGAAGGCGATGACCGCGGGGATGGCCACGAGCAGCCCCACCGCCGTGGCGATGAGGGCCTCCGCGATCCCGGCCATCACCGCGCCGGACGCCTCGCTCATGTTGGACGACAGATCGTTGAACGCTCGGATGATGCCGAGGACGGTGCCGAAGAGGCCCACGAAGGGGGCGTTGCTGGCCACGGTGGCGAGGAAGTTGAGCCGCCGCTCGAACCGGGCCTGCTCCTTGCCGGCGGCTCCGACGATCAGGTCCTGAACAGAATCTGCCCCGCTCCGGTGGTCTCGGAGGCCGAAGAGCACAACGTTGGTCTCGAGGCTGTCGTAGGACTTGAGATACTCCGCGGCGCTCTCGAAATCCCCCTCTTTTAAATGTTTACCAAACGTCTTCTTGATATCCTCTATATTGACGGCGTGCCGCCGATAGAAGACCAGCCGCTCGATGATGACCGCCACGGACACCACCGAGACCCCGATGAGAAGCCACAGCACCCACTCCGCGTGGAAGATGGGCAGCCCCAATAACGTCTGAATCAATCCATGATTTGTTCCGCTCATATTGTCCTCCTTGTGCCGCGGAGTATTGCGCTCCACGTGAATACCTCATGGTTAATGAATAACATCTGAACAGGTTTTGGCAAGTAAAACCAAAAAATAATGTTCGTAAAATCTATTTGACAAGGTTGGGGACAGATTTTATAGAATCAATACGATGGCCAACACCTTAAAACAAGAAGACATTAACGCCATGCTCAGCATCGGAGGGCTCTCCAAGCTCGCCGGAGTGGCCGTGGAGACCCTCAGGACCTGGGAGCGCCGTTACGGCTTCCCAAAACCCGTGCGGCTGGCGTCGGGCCACCGGCGATACCCCTCCGACACCGTCCCCCGCCTGCGACTGGTACGGCGGGCCACGGAGCTCGGGCTGAAGGCCTCGTTCGCCGTGGCGGCCTCCGTGGCGGATCTGGAGGCGACGATCCGGGAGGTCGAGGCCCAGGACGCGGCCATGGGGGTCGAGCGGCCCTCGGCGTATGCGGAAGAGATAGCCTCCTGGCTGACCCTCTCGGAGGCCCTCGACTCCACCGGATTCGAGGTGGCCCTCCGGCGGGCGTGGTCCCAGCACGGTGCCCGAGAGTTCATCGTGAAGCTGGCGATTCCCTTTCTAGAGAAGGTGGGGGAGCGGTGGTTCGACAGCAGCATCAGCGTGGCCCACGAGCACTTCACCAGCGAGCACCTGGCGAGCTTCCTCTCCCGCCAGTGGCGCCCCATCTCCCGGGAGGCGACCAGCGGCAAGGCGGTGCTGGCCTGCCTCGAGAAAGACCACCACCACCTGGGCATCCACATGGCCGCGGTGTTCCTCGCGCTGTGCAACTTCGAGGTGGTCTTCCTGGGGCCTAACACCCCTATGGAGGACATCATCATCGCCGCGGAGGAGCCCGGGGTGGTCACCACGGTCATCGGCCTGGCCGCCACTACCCCCCTCGAGCAAGCGACGCGGCGCCTGGAGAAGCTCCGCATCTCGGTCCCCGCCTCCATCACCATCGTCGTCGGAGGCAACAACAACCTCCCCCCTATCAAAGGGGTCACCCAACTGGACTCCCTCGACACCTTCGCCGACTTCGTCCACTCCCTCGCGGAGATATACGGCAACAACTGACGCCTGATCATCAGCCGGAGGGTCCGGCAGTCACTCGAAAGGCGGCCACGCCGCAGGCGGGGAGGGAGATCTTGTACCGCCCGCCGGCGTGAAATGCGGGGGCCTCGTCCAGGACGTCCTCGAGCCGGTGTACCTTCCGCTCCGTCACCGACTGAAGGTCGACGACCAGCCAATGGGGATTCTCGATGTCCAGGTTGGCCGCGAGGAGCAGGCCTGACCCGGGATCGTCCCCGCGGAACGCCGCGACCACCGCGCCGTGCCCCTCGTCCACGAAGGTGAGGTTCTTCGGCGTGTGCAGGCAGTCCTCTCGGGCGAGGAGGCGGTTGATACGGCCGATGCGATCGACGAGTCGTGGGTCCGGCGCGTAGGGGAACGGTTCCGGATGACCGATGAACTCCACCTTCTCCGGCACGCCGTGCTCGCACCCCTGCACCATCCCGGTCTTGCCGGTAGCGAGGAGGGCGGTGATGAAGTACCGGGGGATCACGGCCTCCGCAGCGCCGAAGAGCTCGGCGGGGGCGCCGGTGTCGTGGGTGGTCACGGGCACATGATGGAGAACGCTGCCGCTGATGTCGTGGAGGTACCGGAGGTAGTCCCTCAGGTTCTCCGCGTAGGGGTACTCCCAAGGGTTCGCCAAAAAGAGGTTCAGATCCCACTCCCGGGCCCGCCGGAGCACGGTGTTGGCGTCGGAGAAGAACTCGGCGTGGACGACGAGGTCCGGGTAGGCCTTCCGGAGCTCCACCAAAATGAAGGCGATGAAATCCTCATCGCTGTTGTGGAGGTTGTCCAGCCGGACCATTCCGCCAGTGTAGGCGGCGTAGTTCGCCCAGAACAGGGCGTAGGCGCGCATATAGTCCCACACCGCCTCCCGCTTCTCCTTGTTGGGGTGATCATAGTAGAGCTTCACCAGATCCCCCCACTTGAGCCAGGAGTTCATGTGCCAGCATCCGGAGCGCTTCATGCCGTCCAGCTCCTCCCGGTCGGGGATGATCCAGTCGGGGGCCCGCCGGCTCAGGCGGCTTCCCGGGCTGATGTGGTTGAGCACCAGATCGACGCAGAGCCCCATTCGCCGCGCCTTGGCCGCCTCGACGAAGCGCTCGAAGGCGTCCATCCCGTCGGTGTCCCGGGCGGGGTCCCAGTAGGCGGGGTCGAGGGTGAACAGGTTTCCGGCTGAGTAGGGCGACCGGGACGCCCCCATCTGGGTCACGGGCAACAAATGGATCATGTTGAACCCCATCTCCCGGATCGGGTCGATTCGATCAATCCAATGGTCCACCGTGCCGGACACGCTCGGGATCAGGGTGTACATCCGGACGTCCCTCGACGCCTCCGGATCCACGTGGACATGAACGACCGGCACCCGATCCCAGATCCAGGTCTTCCCGTCGTCGAAGGAGTACTTGATCCGGAAGCCGAAGATCCCGCATCGCCGGCTCTCGATGGAGAGGTGGTATACCGAGCCCTGCTTTTCGAACGGCACGGCCCGCCAGGATCGATGGGCTCGGTTCAGGTTGGTGTAGCAGACCACCCGGGCCCGGGCGGCGGGGGCATTGAACTCGAGGGTCAGCTCGAGGGGCTCGCCGCAAAATACGCGGAGAATATCGCCGGCGCTCCTATCGAAGGAGCGCCTCACCACGCCCTCCCGGCCGATGATGGCGGCGTCTCTCGGGAGGTTCGGCACGGCCTTTCGAACGAGCTTTTCAGGGGTGCGGTGCATGGCGTTTCCTCTGTCGACGGGGCGGCGACGCCGCCCGCGGGTCACATCGCCTCGGGCGCCTGGAGCCCGAGGAGAAAGAGGCAGGTCTCGAGGCCGATGCGGGTGGTCTCCACCAGGGCGAGGCGGGCTCGCTTCAGCGCGTCGTCCTCCACGAGGATCCGGAGGGAGCGGTCGTTGTTCCCCGCCTGCTGGTAACGGTTCCAGGTCCGCGCCACCTCGTAGACCGCCCGCGCGAGCTTCGAGGGATCCAGGGCGGCCACCGCCGTCGGGAGCGCCCCCCGCAGCCGGGCCACGTCCTTGATGAGCGCCGCCTCCTCGTCCGCCGTGAGCAGGGAGAGGTCCACCTCGCCGAGGGCCGGCGCCCCCCCACCCTTCCGGAGCACCGAGCAGCACCGGGCGTGGGCGTACTGGACGCAGATGCCGGTGAACCCCTTGGGGTTGAGGATCTCCTCCCAGGTGAACTCGTAATCGGAGGTGCGGAGGTTCTTGAGATCGCCGAACACGATGCCCCCGATGCCCACCTGCTCGGACACGGTCTCGAGGTCCAGCTCCCGCTTCCCCGAGGTCTCCTCCATCTTCTCCCGCGCCCGGTCCCGCGCCTCGTCCAGCACCTCGTCGAGGTAGACCACCGTGCCCCGCCGCGTGCTCATCCCCTGGATGCGGCCGAAGTGGACGTGGGTCATTCGGTCCGCCCAGTCGAGCCCCATGGCCTTCAGAACGCGCTTGAGCTGCTCGAAGTGGCGCTTCTGCTCCGCCCCGACGACGTAGAGGGACTTCTCGAACCCGAACCGCTCGAACCGGTCCATGGCGGCGGCCACGTCCCGGGTGGCGTACAAAGTGGCGCCGTCGCTCTTTTTGAGCATCATGGGAGGCTCGTCCTCGCCGTAGGGCATGTCCACCACCAGAGCCCCCTGATCCTCCCGGACGCCGACGGTGTCGGCGATCTTCTCGATCACGGCGTCCATGCCGTCCCGGTAGTGGCTCTCCCCCTCGAACAGGTCGAAGGAGACATCGAGCCGCGAGTACACCCGCTCGAACTCCCGAAGGCTGATCTCCCGGAACAGCTGCCAGAGCTCCAAAGCGTGGGGGTCCCCCTCCTCCTGCCGGCGGAACATGGCCCGGGCGGCCTCGTCGAAGGCCGGATCCGCCTTGGCCTCGCGGTTGGCCTTCACATAGAGCTCCAGCAGGTAGGCGATGCCCTCCCGGTCCACCCGCGCCCGATCCCCGAACCGGTCGAAGGCCTCGGCCAGAAGCCCGAAGGTCTTGCCCCAGTCCCCGAGGAAGTTGATGCCCACCACCCGGTACCCGAGGGCCTTGTGGATCCGCGCGAGGGCGTTGCCGATCATGGTGGATCGGAGGTGGTGGAACCCGAGGGGTTTGGCGATGTTGGGCGACGAGTAGTCGATGACGACGGTCTTTCCCGCGCCCTCGTCCGAGCCGATGAAGGCCCTTTTTCGGGCCCTCACCTCGCCGATGACGGTGCGCAGGATGTGCCCGCTGTCGATGCGGGCGTTCAGGTAGGGGCCCGCCGCCCGGAGGCTCTCGAAGTGGGGATCCGCCGGGATGGCCCCGGCGATCTCGTTGGCGATTTGGGCCGGGTTCTTCTTCAGCTGCTTGGCGAAGACGAAGCACGGCAGGGAGATATCCCCCTGCTCGGGCTCCGGCGTCCTGACGTGAGGGCGGATCGCCTCCGCCTCCAGACCGGCCGCGCCGGCCACGAGCTCGACGAATCTGTTTTCGTAGCGTTGCATGAGGTGTCCTGTCGTATGGGGTGGTGGTTAGAAGCTGATGGACGCCGCCGCGCCCGCGGTATGATCGCCGGCCAGGGGCATGACGGTCATCGATACGCTCGATTCACCGCTCTTCTTCTTCTTTTTGACAAGCCGGACGATCCCCCAGACCGCGCCGCCCACGGCGATACCCACGCCCACAAAGCCCACGATGTCCGCGAGCCGCGCCTTGTCCGTGTCGCCGTCCTTGTTGGCGGGGATGCCGAACGCGGCCCAGCCCGCCACGGCCGTGGCCGCGCCGACGCCGGTGACGACCCAGGGCACCACATCCAGCGCCTTGACGCCGTCCTCTTCCGGGGCTTCGTCGGTTTCCGCCTCCGTCGGGGGCTCGTCCGAAACCGGCCCCTCCACCGGGGCGGCCTCGGTCTCGACAGGCGCCGCGGTGACCGGCGCCTCCGATACATACGAGGCGTCCGCAACCTCCAGCTTGGCGTCCACCGGTACGCTGTGGCCCACCACGACCCCGACGTTCATGGTGAAGTCCCGAAAGCCCTGTTTGACGATGCGGACCTTGTGCATGCCCTCGTCGAGGGGAATGATGCTCCCCGCGGGGCTGGTGCCGACCTTCCGGTCGTCGACGTAGATATCCGCGCCCTCCTCGCTGACCTCCACGCTGATACCGGTCTGCTGGATCCGGGCCTCCAGGTTGGTCACCTTGCTCTTCACCATTTTGGTGTCCACCTTGGTGGAGCCGCTTTGGAGGAACCGTTTCAGGTACTCGACGGACTTCGTGAGCTGCCCGAGCTTCTCGTAGGCCTGGGCGATGTTGTAGAGGAGCAGGGGTTTGGCGTCCAGCTCGTACGCCTTCTCGAATTCGTCGATGGCGTCCTTGTATCGCGCCTGATCGTAATACTCCTGGCCGTTGATGAAGTGCTCCTTGGCACCGCCGAACGCGTTCAGGCAAAAGCACATGACGACGAGCGCTGACAGCTTTGAAAGACCTCGCATTCCACCTATCTCCTCGGAGGTTCGCCTCCCCAAAACGTTGTAAATGCTGTTACGATTCTTTCTTTTCTCAGTCAATTATAATTGGAGTTTAGTTTTTAACAACCGGAACAATTGCCATAAGCGGACAAACTGGTATTCTCCGAACGCTGGTGAGACGACCCTATCGAGCGGTCGCCGAGGAGCAGATGAAATGAAGCGCCTGGACAGTTCTGAAAAATCCATACTCGAAATCCGATGGTCTTCTGACGGAGTCTGGCTGAGCTACGTGGCCGGCGACGAGGTCCGTCTGGCCAACGTGGAGACCGGCGAGACGCGGATCATCGCCGAGGGGAACGCCCCCCTGGTCACCCGGGATCAGCAGGTGATCTTCGAGCAGAATGACGAGATACGGGTCGCCCACGCCAAGGGGGTTAGGACGCTCTTCTCCAAAAGCGACCTGGTGAAGGATTCGCCGAAGCGGGAGCCCTCTTTGTCGCCGGACGGCGAGCGGCTCCTCTTCCTCGCGTGCAACATCTTCGACAAGAAGAGCCAGTCCCTGAACGCGTATCCCTACCGTCATTTCCTCGCCACCGCCACCCCCGCCGGCGGCAGGCCCCGGCTCCTGGAGGAGCAGTGGTACGGGGGGTACGTGTCGTGGTTCCCGGACAGCCAGCGGTTCACCCACTTCGAGTTCGACTCCACCGCCGGCCCCCGAATCCACATCGTCCGGGCCGACACCGGCAAAAAAGAGGGCGCTCTCTCCGGGCTCTACCCCTCCATCTCTCCCGACGGCGCCAGCCTCGCCGCGAGGCCGCGGGGGGGCGGGAGCGTCGTGATCTACACGTCGAAGGGGGATTGGGGCGACGACGCCGCCATCGGGACCTCGGTCATCAAGCTCCCCATCGACGAGCTCAGCCGCCCCAGCGCGACTCCGCCCCAGTGGCTGGACAACCGGCTGCTCCTCATCCCCGAGGCGAGCGCGGTGTTCAGGGTGGACATCAAGCGGGAGAAGGCCGAACCGGTGAAGCTCCCGCTGCCCACCTTCAGGAGGAGCCCGTCCATGGTCATCTCTCCCGACCGGGAGCTCATCGCCATGGAGATCCAGGTGGACGGCGGGTACGAGCTCGGAGTCGGCAAGCCGGGTTGAGAGACATCCATGACAAACCATTTGATTGCCATCATCACCGCGCTCGCCCTGCTCGCCACCGCCTGCCGGGATGATCAGCGCTGCGCCAACGGGACGTGCACCTGTTCCCGCGGGCGAGAGTGCGACATCGAGTGCGAGGCCCCCCCGTGCCACGTGATCTGCAAGGACAAGGGGACCTACTGCGAGGCCGAGTGCGGGAACGGCGACTGCGTGTGCGAGCCCGGCGCCGACTGCGACTTCTTCTGCCAGAGCCCCCCGTGTCACGTGTACTGCGAGGGGCGGGACCGCTGCAGCGGCGTGTGCGCCGACGGCCCCTGCGACTGCGCCGCCGGGGGCAGCTGCTCCTTCGACTGCCTCGCGGGCCCCTGTCACGTCAACTGCGATGGGGACAACCCGACCTGCGACGGCACCTGCGCCAACGGTTCCTGCAACTGCGGACCGAACAGCGACTGTCGCTTCTCCTGTCTCGACGGAGACTGCTCGGCGGTCTGCGAGGCCGGCGCGGTCTGCGTCCTGGAGTGTCTGGAAGGCGATCCCGGGGAGCAGGGCTGCAGGTTCGATACCTGCGCCGCTGATGATGTCCAGGTGTGTGATGACGGCATTCACACTGTATGCAACACGTCGTGTCCCGAGTAGCGCCGCCGGGCCGCCGTTCATCATGCCTCGAGGGGCCATGAAGCCCCTCTCCAAGAAGCGGGTGATCCTTCTCTCGGGAACGCTGGCGGTGCTCGGCCTGGGGCTCGCGGGGTGGCGGCTGGTGATGCCCGGCGCGCTCTTCCTCTCCCGCTTCATGGACGGCGCTCGCGCCGACGATCCGTTCGCCGACATCACCCGCGAGGATGTCATTGTCGATCCGTCCGGGCGCGCCCTCCGGTGTCATGTCTACCGGCCGCCGGGGCGATACGACAAGGTGCTGCTCGTCGTCCACGGGGTCCACCACGGCGGATACGATGAGGCGCGGATGGTTCGGTTCGCCAAGGAGCTCGCCTGCCTGGGATTTCTGGTGGTCACTCCGGAGATCGTGGACTTGAAACAGTACAATATCTCCGAGCAGGCCGTGGATGACATTCACATCGCCGCCAAGTGGGTGCTGGAGTCCTCGACCCTCGTCGAGGGGGATGAGAGCGTCAGCCTCCTCGGCTTCAGCTTCGCCGGCGGCCTCTCCATCAGCGCGGCGGCCCGCCCGGATGTCCGCGATCGCGTCGGCGCGGTCTTCTCCTTCGGCGGGCACGCGGATCTCGACCGGGTGATGCGATTCCTCACCACCGGTGAGCTCCCCGGCGGCGGCACCCTGGCGCCCCATGTCTACGGACAGGTGGTCATCGCAAGGCAGCTCGCGAGCCGGCTGGTACCGTCGGCGCAGGTCGAGCCGCTCCGGGCCGTGCTCCTCGATTACCTCAAGAACGACTTCAAGAAGGTCAAGGCCGAGCGCGAATCCCTCGCGGCGGAATCCGGACGCATCGTCGACTTGTGTCTCGAGAGGGACACCGAAACCCTCGGCCGTCTCCTCGAACCCCTGGTAACCGCCCGCCACTCCGGCGATTCCCTCTCCCCTATCCGGGGGGCGGTGCCCTCGGCGGATCTCTATCTCCTCCACGGCAGCGTGGACAACGTCATCCCGCCCTCCGAGACCGTCGCCCTCAGCGAGTGGGCCTCGGGCCGCACCGCGACCCGAACCCTCATCACCGGCCTCATCAACCACGTCGAGCTCGAGGCGGACGACGAACGTTCCGCGGAGGAGTACTGGGAGATCATCCGCTTCTGGACCGAGCTGTTGAGGCGCTGAGCGCCCGCATCATTTCCGAAGTGATCTGCAGTTACAGGAGGGACTTCGGCGCCTCCAGCCACAGCCCCGGGCAGCAATACCGTCCGCCGCCGCTCCCCTTCCAGGACCATCCCCTGTGGCTGCCGGACCATATCCTGCGCGCATTGTCCGGTCGCAACTTGTTATTGCTCGGCACCCGGAGCCAGCTGGAGTGGCAGCCGCGGAGCTCGGAGGGGTCGCCGCTCTCGTCGAACACCACGTCATCACAGATGACGTCCTTCTTGTTGAACCGGAGCTGATGCCCGTTGTCCGTCTCCTCGAACCGGCACTTCCGCAATCTCACAGTGGAGATGGCCCGGCACCGAAACGGCTCCGAGAGCCAGATGTCCCGTCGTCCGCCGTGGTTGGACACCCCCGCCAGCCCCTGCGGCGTCGCGGGGAGCGGACTGGTTCCGGGGGCGGGAGGGACCACCGCACCGGGCCTCGCCGGGAGCGAGGTGCTCGTCATGGGCGAAGGGCAGCTGGTCCTCGGCGAGCTCGTCCTCTCGGACCAAGCCTTGATGACGATCGAGAACGCGAGCACGCCGGTCGACGTCGAG
>JBNLED010000117.1:0-56808 GCA_050304755.1 Polyangia bacterium
GACACGGACATTGACGGCGATACCGACACGGACACTGACGGCGATACCGACACCGATACGGACGCGGACACCGATACGGACGCGGACACCGACAGCGATACCGACGCAGATACTGACGCGGACACCGACGGCGATGCAGACGCAGATACGGATGCTGACATCGATGGCGATACTGACGCGGACACCGACGGCGATGCAGACACCGATACAGATACAGATTCCGACTCGAACACAGTCCCCACGGGCTGCGAAGGGGTCATCTCATTTCCGGACCCGAACCTCGAGCTGTCGGTTAGGGCGGCGATCGGGCTTCCCGATGGGGATATTGTGTATGACGATGTGAAGGAGCTGGAGGTGCTCGATGCCGAGGGAGGTGGGCCTACGGCCCCCGAGACTCGGATTACAGATTTGACGGGAGTTCAGTGTCTGACCGGCCTGACCGAGCTCTATCTCGACAACAATAGAATTACCGATATTACACTTCTTGCGGGTTTGACCAAGCTGAGAGGGCTCTATATCGATGACAGTCTAATCGAAGACATATCGCCGTTAGAGAACCTGAGAGAGCTGACCATCCTTCACCTGTACAGCAATGGACTGATAGACGACGTTTCGCCCCTGGCTGGGCTGAACAAGCTGACGGAGCTCGATCTGCGGGCAAATGACATTAGTGATATTTCCTTTTTGGCGGGGCTGACCGAGTTGGCATATTTGGATTTGTCCAGCAACAGAATTAGCGACATTTCGCCGATTGAAGGGCTTGTCAAGCTGAGGTTCCTCTATCTATCCAGTAATTCAATTAACGATATCTCTCCACTACAATGGCCGATAGAGTTAATAGAGCTAACCATCAGTGATAGTAATGATAATGATTTTTCAGAATTGTCAAATCTAACCAGGCTTGAATTTCTTCAGGTGAATAGTAGTGGAATAAGCGAGATATCGCCACTTTCCAATTTGTCCGCCCTCACTGAACTTTGGATCGCAGGTAACGGCATCAGCGACATATCACCAGTTTTCAATCTGACAGAGCTAACTTTTCTCAATTTGGGAGATAATAATATAGACGATATCTCAGTGTTAGAGAACCTGGCGGGGCTTACAGAGCTATGGCTCTCGAAGAACAGCGTCAGCGATATTTCGCCCCTGTCCGGTTTGACCGACTTGACTCAGCTGTGGCTCGACGAGAACAGCATCAGCGATATTTCACCCTTGTCCGGCTTGATTTCGGTGGACGATCTCAAGTTAGAAACCAACAATATTGGCGACATAACCGCGCTAACGGAACTAATCAACCTGAGCAGCGTGGGTCTCGTCGATAACAACATCGGCGATATCGCACCACTGCTGGCGAACCCGGGCATTGGGTTCGGAGATCGGGTCTCCCTCAACCTGAATCCCTTGGACTGCGAGGATCCGGATACAGTCTACGACATGGAGTTGCTGTTTGAGCGAATCGAGTGGCTCGGCAACGATTGCGGCATTGGAAACAATATAGATTAAAGCGGCATAATGTAACAACAGCGACATCTTATGATGTCTCAAGCATAGAATCTAGCGGAGTTCATTGGCTTTTTAGCAGCATCGGCGCGATGCGAAGGAGGAGTTTATGCAAAGACGAACCGCAATCGTATTGATAATGACAGCGGCGCTCGGGGTGAGCGCTGTGCAGCCGCACGGGCACAGGATTCGCCCATTGTCGCGGCTATCAACTTTTGCCAGATCGAACCGAAACGGGATGGTAACACCGGAGAGTTCGGGGGCGGTGCCTATGAGTCGAACCGACGGATAAACGTGACCTTCGCGTATTGGCGGAGAGATACCACCGATCTGAAACGAATCTCACAGCCAGTTGTTTCGACGGGGAGCAAAACCGGGGTGAGGAAGGGACAGACTGCGGCGGTCCGTGTCCTCCCTGTGAGTGCGAAACCACCTACGAGGCCGAGGAGATGTACCATTCCGTCGGTGTATCAGTGGGGGATGGCTGGAACATTTGGTCAACTGCGTATAAAGTACGGCTCTCCCTACTACCCTAGCCAGTCTCACAAATCAGGCATGCCCATAGGCCGCGCACGCCTCGAACAGGCGCGCCGTCGCGGCCTTGTCGGCGGAGAACCGGCACGCCTCCTCCCGGCCGTGGGAGAAGTAGCGTCCGGTAATCTCCGCGAGGTCGGGAGCGGTGGCGAGGAGGAGCGGGGTGGCCGCCCCCTGCTCCGGAGATTCGTGACCGCCGAATCCGAGATCCGAGGAGAGCCGGCTCCTCACGTCGCCGGGGTGACAGGCGTTTACCGTGACCCCGGTGCCCTTGAGACGATCCGCGAAGGCGGCGCTCAGCATGCGATCCGCCTGCTTGGACTGGCGGTAGGCCGCGTCGTTGTCGTAGTGGCGGCGCCTGAATTCGAGGTCGTCGAGATCCAGTCCGCCGGCCCAGTAGCTCGCCACGTTGACGATCCGCGCCGGGGCGGACGCCTTCAGGATGGGCGAGAATTCCTGCATCATTCGGAAGTAGGCGAGCACGTTGGTGGCGAATTGCCGCTCGATGCCCTCCGCGGTCTCCTGGCGGCGCCGCGGACACTCCGCGGCGTTGTTGACGAGGACGTGGAGCGGTCCCTGCCGCCTTTCGGCCAGGGCGACGATCTCCTGGTGCCTCGACAGGTCGCAACACTCGACGGCGGTCCCGCCGCCGACGGCCGCGGCGGTTTGTTCGCCCCGGCTTCGGTCGCGGACCGCGAGGGTCACACGGAACCCGGCGGAGACGAGCCCCGCCGCGATGGCCCGGCCGATGGCGCCGGTGGCGCCGGTGACGAGGGCTTCGGGCCGGGAGACGATCATGTCGTTCTAGTCCTTGTCACGGACCCCTCCGCTCATGATGTTGCCGAGGCCGCGCCCCAGACCGGCCAGGAACCGCTCGTAGCGATCGTCCCCCGCGATCTTGCGCAGCCGCGGGCTCAGGCTCCTCAACCGATCGCCGTACTTGATACGGTTGTTCTCGTATACCCGCGCCGCTCGCTCGCCGAAGGCCAGGGCCTTGTCCTTCCAGCCGATGGTCTCGAAGAGCTCCATGGCCCGCTCGTACCCCTCCGCGAACCGCTCCTTCCCCGCGGACATGAACTCCTGCTCCGACTTTTCGAAATACTCCACGTGCTTGTCGGAGCCGTTCTTCAAGGCCTCGGTGCCCCGCCTGAAGTAGAGCTCGCCGAGCCCGGCATGGGCCCGCGTCTGCTGTACCTCCTTGGAGAGCGCCGATTGAAAGGCCTTTTCGGCCTCGTCCTCCTGATCGCAGTCCATACAGATGGCGCCGAGGGAGATGAACCCGTCGGCGTATCCCAGATCGATGGCGCGGGTGATGGACTGCTTGGCGGCCTCCAGGTTGCCGAGTCGGTGATAACACCGGCTGATCACCTTGTGGCCGTCGATCTCCAGCTCCTTCCGCACCGGCTGCTCGAGGCCCGAGGTCGGGAGCATATCGATGATCACGCCCCACACATTGATGACCCCCTGGAACGTCTCGTCGCGGTTTTCATTGATGGTCTGCAGGGCCTCGTCGTTCTTCTTGGTGAGGGTGATGCCGTCCAGGGTGGTGGCCCGATCGAACATGGCGTCTGCGATGTCCACCAGACGCTCGACGTGGGTCAGCGTCTCACCGGGGTGAGTGTCTCTGTCTAGATTCATGGGTTTGACTCCGGGTTAAAACGTTTGGATATCAGCCTCGCCAGCCCGTCCTTCATGCAGTGGTCGCAGTAACCGAACTGCTCCTTCAACGCCGCCATCATCTGCTCCGCGGCTTCCCTGACCGGCGGATCCGGGCTCTGTGTTCCATCGCTTAGCAGAGTCAGCGCGTTCTTGGCAACCTTTACCACTTTCTTTCGATGTTCCTGGAAATATGCGTCTCTGATGCGCCGCAGGTACTCCGGAAATATTTTCTCCACGTCGACCTTCTCACCGGGGTTCTCGAGGGCCCAAGCGGCGATACGGGAGATGAGGGTCTTGCGGAACTCCTCGGCGTCGCCGCTCATGCCGATCTTCTGCTCGACGCTCTGCATCATGGTCTCGTCCGGGTCCTCGTCCTGTCCGGTGGTCTCGCTGCGGACCTTCTCGCCGCCGACCACGTAGCGGACTTGAGAGACGTAGCGGCTGAGCAGATCCCGGTACCTGGACTCCTCCACCAGGCCGCTGGCGGTCCGGACGTCCCGCTCGATGGCCTCGAGCACCCGCTCCTCCACGTGCCCCACAAAGGCTCGGAAGTCGTGGTATCCCCCCTCCTCCACCTCCCGTTCCAGGAAGGGGTGCTCTCGGACCTTGCCGCACAAATCGTCGAGCTCCTCGAGCACCGTGAAGGGGGAGAGGCACGCGACCTCCGACAGGGACGCCGTAAGCAGCACCTGGCGGATGAGCCGCGGGGAGGGGCCGTATCGCCCCTCGTAGTTCCAGGACGCGCTGTTCTCCGTGCGCATGACGGGGATGACCTCCTGGAGGTTCGCCCCGTCCTCCTCGCTCATCCCCTCCGGAAGGGTGCCCCGGTCGTAGAGATCCGCCTTCTGCGCTGCGTTCAGCTTCTCGATGACGGGGCGGACCGGCTCCGGGTAGTTCTCCTTCATGGGTTTCAGCAGGCGGGAGAGCACCGCCCAGTGGGCCGCGACGGACACGGCGTGGGGGGCGACGTGACGGCCCACCTTGGGCACCAGCTGGAGCTCGTAGATCTGCTGCTCCACGCTTCGCCGGGTGATGAAGGGCACCGGGATTAGGGTGATGCGATCCCTGAAGGAGGGGTATTCGTGGTGCTCCCTGAAGGCCTGGAGCATGGCGTCGTTCGTGGTGGCCATGAGCACCGTGTTCAGTGTGAGGATGGAGGAGCCGAGCAGCACCTCGCCGGTCTCGATGGTGCCGAGGAGATACTTGAACGTGTCGAGGGGGCGCTTGAGCATATCCTCGAACTCGACGATGCCGGAGGAGCCGTCCACCAGCGGTCCGTGGGTCTCGAAGAGGGTCATGTTCTGCAGCTCGATGGGCAGGGCGGCCAGGCTCCGATCCGCCGTGATCTGCCGCTGTCCCGCGTCCATGGAAAGCTGTGGTCCCACTTGCACCGTGCCCCGTTGGTAGCGCCTCGACATCGTCCAACGCTCCACCTGGACGTGGGCCAGCACCTTGCGGAGATCCCCCCGGTGGGTCCGGATGAGCGCGTCCGCCACCTGGCGGCATCGGTGGCACAGGGAATCCTTGAGGAAGTGATCGGGGATCTGGTCGTCGGGCTGACCGGCGGCCTCGAGGACCCGCCGCATGAGGGGGATTCGTTCCTCCACGGGGATGAGCAGCAGGGGGTTGTCCCGCACCTCGCACTCCAGGGTGGCGTCGATCTGATCGTCTTCCAGATGGGCGAAGCTCCCGAGGTTGTCCCGGCTGAGGCGGGCGCCGAACCCGATGGTGCCGTGGGAGGTCTTGCGCGTGGGGAAGATCCACCGGAACCGGAAAAGCGCGCCTTCGTCGAGGGTCGAGTAATAATCGAGTCCGTTCAGGAGGTTCCGTACCGTGGTAGATTTTGCCGAGCCGTTGGGGCCGTGGATCAGGATCAGGCGGTTGACCTTTCCGTCCCTCACCTGACTCGCCACCGCCTCCCGGATGGCGATCTGGGTGGCCTCCTGCCCCACCAGCCGCTCCTCGGGATTTCCGAACTCCTGGTTGAATATCTTGAGGCGGGTCTCTTCCCCCCAGGGGGTCTTCACCTTCTCCTGACCGAAGTAATCGATGGCGTCCAGAAGGTAGCGGGCGGCGTCCCTGAGGTGGCGCTTCGGATTGGCCTGGAACGCCGTCAGGTAGTCCCCGAAGCTCATCACGGTGCGGCGCTTGGTATACTGTTGGTGCAGCGCCTCAGCCGAGGCGTCGAACAGATCGATGATGTTCTCTTTCATGTCTCCTCCATCAGATGACGAAGAGAGTGTACCACGTCTTTTGACCGCGAATACCGAAAGAAACCGACCGGACGGGGCGTCCCGGCGCGGATCATCACCGGTCCCGCGCGGCGCGGATGATGCCTCCGAATCGTTTCAGGGAAGCCCTTTGCCGGAGGTGGGATTCCTGTGTTCGAACAGGGGCGGGATCTATTCTCATGGATAAATCCTCGTATTTTAGCGGCCGATCTTGTAGAATCACCGCATGAACGATTGGGCGTACTCTCTCAAAGACACTTTCCGATACCGACTCGAAGAGTAGAGAGGCTTCGGCAATGGACAATCAATACGCCAGCTGGATGCCGATGGGCGAACCCCTCCCGGACGCCGCCCTCAAGCAGAAGGCGGAGGATCTCGTCGTTAAAATCCTGATCGCGGAGGATGACGACACCATCCGGCGGATGTTGAAGCGCTCCCTCACCGATGACAAATACCGGATCGTCGAGGCGGTGGACGGCGAGGAGGCTTGGCAGTGCCTCCAGGACAAGGAGGATCCGCCGCGGGTGGCCATCCTCGACTGGATGATGCCGAAGATCGACGGCCTCACCCTTTGCCGAAAGATCAAGGCGAGAAAAGATCCGTTTATCTTTACCATTATGCTCACCGCGAGGGTGAGCGACCGGGACGTCACGGCCGCGATCCTGGAGGGGGCGGACGATTATATCTCCAAGCCGTTCAACCTGGAGCTGATGCGGAGCCGCGTCGCCGCCGGCGTGCGGATCATCCGCCTCGAGAAGCTGCTCGTGATGAAGGACTCCATCCTGGAGTTCTACAAGGCGAGGTTCGAAGAGCTGGCGGGCGAGCCCTCCCGCTGAAAGCCTCCTCGTCAAACGACAGAATCGCTTCACTCGTCTTAAAATCAAGCGGGATGATCAGAGCCTGAAATAGAATCCCATGTTCGCGAGGGAGGGGAAGTTGACCCACTCCCCCGCCGGGATGCTGGACCAGGGGAGCGGGAAGGCGTAGCCCGCCTCTACCGCCACACTGAAGGTGTCCCGTTTTCTGGAGGCGAACTCGTAGCCGATGGTGGCCGGTGAGAACAGGAGCTGGACCCGGTCGGTGTCGTCCACGAAGTCCACGTCCACCCGGGGGTAAATCGTGTAATAGAGGGCGTGCCGCTTCCCCGGTCCCAGCCGGATAGCCGCGGTCAGATCCAGCGCCATGAAGACCCCGTTGCGCTTGAGGACGAGGTAGTCTTTGCCCACAATCCCATGCCACTTCTCATCCGAGAAATCGCTGTCCTGATAGCGGTATCCGGTGCGGGTCCGTGCGCCGGCGAAGAAGAACCGATCGTTGGTCTCGAAGAGCTTGAAGTAGAACAGAAGAGAGCCGATGTATACATGGGGGATGGCCGCTGCCGCCGCCTCCACCGCGATGTTCACCCTCTCGTGGATGCCGTACCGGTATCCCAGATAGAAGGTCGAGAAGCCGTTCCACTCGTCATTGGTCCGCAGATAGACGGAGTGATCTCCCGGGTACAGTATCCCGCCCTTCTGGGAAAACCTCGGCGGCTCCGGTCCCTCCTCGGCGGCTTCAACCCCGAAGGAGAGCAGCAAAGCAGCAACAACGCTAATGGTCGCCAGTGTCGGTCTCATCGGCCACACCTCCCTTCTCGTCCGTTCCCTCTTTTCTTCTACGGCGAGTCATTGAATTGTCCAATCACGGGATTGGGAAGGAGCGGCGTTCCCATTTCGTCAGTTCGGTGAGACATCCAGCGCGGACAGGAGGTCGTCGCGATTGGTGGGTTTGGCCAGGAAGAGGTCTCCGATCGGGACCGAGAGCCACTCCCCCACTCCCCCCGACGTCAGTTCGGCTCAACGCTGACGAGCCGCCAATCACCATCATCGATGGCCTGACAAATGAGATAGGTTTCGCCGTCAGAGGCCTTCACTCTGAAGAAATCCCCCGCGCTCTCGTGCCAGTGGTCGCTGATGTCTCGAACCGACACGATGTCTCTCTCGACGACGAGATGTATCGGAATGGTCTCTCCACTCTCGTTCTGTCCGCATATAACGTCGAATATCGGCATCTTCACCCCCCGTGTCGGGCTTCACTTCCATACTTCACGAAAATGTAGGACCTTTTTGTTTGGATGCAAATGCAGAGGTCGAAACAGGGGGCTTCGAGACCCGAGGCCGAAATCGTCCTACCGGCTCTCCTCGTCCAGGCGCCGCATACCCTCGAGGAGCAGCATCTCCGCGGTCATCTGAATGACCTTCGACTCGGCCTTGAAGTTGGGGTTCAGGGAGAAGGTACCGTCCCTGAACCGCAGCATCTGGAAGAAGGCCTCCTCCCCCCGGGTTCTCTCGAACAGCGCGTTGTAGATGTCGCCGTTCATGAAGTGAATCTCTCCCTTGTGCTGCCCCATCTTCAGCTTGAGCTGACCGCTCTTTCGCCCGTGGGCGAGGATCTGCACTAGATCCGGGAGGGACATCTCGCTGAGGGATCCGGAGACGCCGGCCGCGGTCCCGGGCTTCTCCTCCAGCGTCTTGTGGATCTTGGCGGTGATGATATCCACGGAGGAGGGCTTGACGAGGTAGTCCGACGCGCCGAGCTTGAAGCCCTTCTGTACATCCGCGGAGGCGGCGCGGGTCGTGAAGTAGATGAAGGGGATGGTCTGGGTTTCCTCCCCCTGGTTGAGCCGCTTCTTCAGCTCGAAGCCGTCCACCGTGTCCAGATCCACCTCGGAGACGATGATGTTGGGCTCGGCCTCTTTGATGGTCTTGAGCGCCATATCCGCGGTCTGGGCGCACTTCACCTTGAACCCGCGGCTGGTGAGCTGGAGATCCAGGATGGCGGACTGCTCCGGATCCGAATCCACGACGAGCACGGTCTGGGCGCCGGTGAGGAGCTGCCGCTTGAGATCGTCCCCAGCCACCGCGATGGCGAAGAGGTCCACGAGGTTCGGATCGAAGACGCGCTCCTTGGCGTTCTTGAGGACCTTCATGGCCTCCTCCGTCGTCAGGATGCGGCGGTAGGGGTTCCGGGGGTTGGAGGTGAGATCCGAGTAGGTGTCCGCCAGCGCGAGCACCCGGGCGCCGAGGGGGATATCCTTGGCCCTTAGCCCGTCCGGCAGGCCCTTTCCGTCATAGCGCTCGTACATGTGCCGGAGCGCGGTGACCGTGTTGTGGGGCAGCGGAATGGAGGTGAAGAGTTGGGCCGGATTGTTGTAGCGTTTTTCCGCGGCGGTCCGGTGTCCGTCCCACTCGGCCACGTTCAGGGGGGTCAGGTGGTACGGGCTCCCCTTGCCGAGATCGTGGAGCAGCCCCGCGATCTCCAGGGCGTCCATATCCCGCTTGGGGAGGTTGATACGGCGGCCCATGCGCTCAATGAGGCGGGAGGTCTGCACCGAGTGCCCGGCCAGATCGCCCCGAGTGCTCTCGAGCAGGGAGACGAGCACCCGCAGGATCTCCAGGATCATCTCCGGATCCGATCCCACGTGACTCTCCCGCTGGGACTGGGCCTCCCCCTTGCTCATGTCTTCCAGGGAGAAGACATGCTCCCGGTGCTTCTTCTCCTCGGCGAGGGAGGTGACCATCGACTCCTCGTCCAGCACGTTGCGCTGGTAGACGTCCATCATGTTGTAGTAGGCCTGGACGCCCTCCTTATCGAGATTGGCGAACGCGTGGATGTCGCCCCGGTAGTATTTGGCGATGGCCGCCTGGATGGCCGCCGGCCGGGCGATGAACGAGCGGATATGGGGCACCCCGGAGGCATGGGAGATCTCCTGCTCCAACATCACGTTGGAGGGATCCGACATCACCACGGAGAGCTCCGAATTCTCCGGCCTGTAGAGGATCGGGAACACATTGAGCTTCATGGCGAGCTTGGCGGGAATCTTTTCGAGAACCGTCCGCGAGATCTCGGCCTTCTTCAGCTTCTGGGTTGCCACGAACCGGGTTCGATAGATGTGCGCCAGTTGTTTGAGCAGCGTGTCTTCATCGAGGGCCCCGGCATCGATGATGGCATCCTCCAAAGCGACATCATGGGTTCTCTGATATTGAAGAACGCTCTGATATTTGGCCTTGTCGATGACCCCGTTATTGAAAAGCATATCCAGAATTTTGGTATCTGTGCCTGTCATTGAGCTTTCCCGGAATTGCACATTTGTCAATTAATTATATATCAACGTCCGCTTAATATAGCGCGTTTTACCACAAACGCCATGTAATTTTACAGAAACTGGCGGTCCCCCCACCGACCTTACGAAATCAACCGACCGACCTCTCGGAGATCCTTGACGACGATCTCTTTCCGGCAGATGCATCTGAGCGAATCGCTCTTGCAGTTGAACGCGATGGCGAGCCCTGCCGCCTTTGCCACCCATATATCATTCTCGTTATCCCCGATATATACCGTCTGTGCCATGGTCAGACCCTCCCGCCTCGCGAGCTCCCGGAGCCCGTCGGCCTTTCCGTCCAGGTCATAGGGGGTGGGCTCACCGCCTGAGATGCCCCCGGCCGCGTCGAAGTGAATCTTATTGATGAGGATATGATCGAAGAGCCGTCGATCAAAGAGGTGGCGCACCACGATATCCAGGCTTCCGGAGATGAGACAGAGGATGTGGCCGCGGGCCTTGAGCTCCGTGAGGAGCTCGGTCGCGCCGCGCATGGGCTTCACACTGTTCAGGACTTCCTCGATACGCCGTCGGTCGGCGCCCGCCGCTTTGAGAAGCACCAGGTCGTGCTCGAACCATTCCCGGTAGCTGATGCGGCCTTCGAAGAAGTCGCGATACGCTCGCTTCCGGAGCGCCGCGTCTGTCTGGAAGGTCTCATGGAGGGTCTTCCAGATGTAAACGGTATCGTCCACCAGGGTGCCGTCGAGATCGAAGCAGACCAGCGGATATTTGAGCGCCTCGGGCCGGAGGGGAGTATCTGAATCCAAAGGCTTGAGCTCGGTCATGGCAGCGGTCATATCAGCGAATTCATTCAAAATATATAGTAAAAGATCGGGAGACGGGGAAATAGTCAAACCATTACAAGTTGTTATGCTCTGTTTTTAAAAAAAGAAAATAAACCGGGGGTCGAATTGTTGACAAGCCCAGGTGTGTGATTACTAATATGCACGCGCGTGAGCACTCGGTTAGAATGAGTGCTCACTCAATTGAAGGAAACACTTTATCATAAGAAGGAGGCCAACCATGGCATTGAAGCCGCTACACGATCGCGTACTGGTCAAACGTCTTGATTCGGAAGAGAAGACAAAAGGGGGCATTATCATTCCCGATTCTGCCAAAGAGAAACCGCTGGAGGGGAAGGTCATCGCCGTTGGGGACGGCAAGGTCCTGGACGATGGAAAGAAGCAGGCCCTGGCGGTGAAGAAGGGCGACAAGATCCTGTTCGGTAAATATGCGGGAACGGAAATCAAGGTCGAGGGTGAGGAGCTCATCATCCTTCGCGAAGACGACATCCTGGCTATTGTAGAGTAGTCGGAGAATTAAGGAGAAATTACAATGGCAGCAAAAGAGATTCTTTTCGACGAAAAGGCACGAGGACGTATCCTCACCGGTGTCAATACACTGGCCAACGCAGTCAAAGTCACCCTCGGACCCAAGGGACGCAACGTCGTCATCGACAAGTCCTTCGGCTCCCCCACCGTTACCAAGGACGGCGTGACCGTGGCCAAGGAGATCGAGCTCGAGAACAAGTTCGAGAACATGGGCGCCCAGATGGTCAAGGAAGTGGCGTCCAAGACCTCCGACGTGGCCGGCGACGGCACCACCACGGCGACCCTGCTCGCCCAGATCATCTACCGCGAGGGCTCCAAGCTGGTGAGCGCGGGTCACAACCCCATGTCCATCAAGCGCGGCATCGACGCGGCCGTGGCGGCGGTGGTGGACAAGCTCGGCAGCATGAGCAAGACCATCAGGGACACCGCCGAAATCGCTCAGGTGGGGACCATCTCCGCGAACGGCGACACCACCATCGGCGAGATGATCGCCGAGGCCATGGAGAAGGTGGGCAAAGAGGGCGTCATCACCGTTGAGGAGGCCAAGTCCATGGACTCCGTCATGGAGGTGGTCGAGGGGATGCAGTTCGATCGCGGGTACCTCTCCCCCTACTTCATCACCGACGCCGAGCGCATGGAGGCCGTCCTCGAGGACGCCTACATCCTCATCCACGAGAAGAAGATCTCCAACATGAAGGATCTCCTCCCCATCCTCGAGCAGATCGCGCGGATGAGCAAGCCGCTCCTCATCGTGGCCGAGGACGTGGAGGGCGAGGCCCTGGCGACCCTCGTGGTCAACAAGCTCCGCGGGACCTTCACCTGCGCCGCCGTCAAGGCCCCGGGCTTCGGCGACCGGCGGAAAGAGATGCTCAAGGACATCGCCGTTCTGACAGGCGGCCAGGTCATCGCCGAGGAGCTCGGCCTCTCCCTCGAGAAGGTCACCCTCAACGACCTCGGGAAGGCCAAGCGCATCACCATCGATAAGGAGAACACCACCATCGTCGACGGCGCCGGTAAGAAGGCCGACATCAAGGGTCGCGTGGAGCAGATCCGGCGGCAGATCGAGGACACCTCCTCGGACTACGACCGCGAGAAGCTGCAGGAGCGGCTGGCCAAGCTGGTGGGCGGCGTGGCGGTCATCAAGGTCGGCGCGGCCACCGAGACCGAGATGAAGGAGAAGAAGGCCCGCGTCGAGGACGCCCTGAACGCCACCCGCGCCGCGGTGGAGGAGGGCATCGTCCCCGGCGGCGGCGTGGCGCTGCTCCGCTGCAAGGACGCCCTCAAGAAGGTCGAGGTCCCCGATGATCAGACCGTGGGGGTTCGCATCATCGAGCGCTCCCTCGAGGAGCCCCTCCGGCAGATCTCGGCCAACGCCGGCGTCGAGGGGTCCATCATCGTGCAGAAGGTGCTGGAGTCCAAGGGCGCCAACGGCTATAACGCCGCGATTGATAAGTACGAGGACATGATCAAGGCGGGGATTATCGATCCCACCAAGGTGGTCCGCACCGCGCTGCAGAACGCCTCCTCCGTCTCCGGCCTCATGATCACCACCGAGGCCGTCATCGCCGAGAAGCCCAAGAAGGACGACGGTCCCGACATGGGCGGCATGGGCGGCGGCATGGGCGGTATGGGCGGTATGGGCGGCATGGGCGGCATGATGTAGTCGTCGAAGCGGTCCGGCGATCCATACGCTGTGACTTCGGGCGCGGTTCCTTCGGGGCCGCGCCTTTTTTTTACGCGGCGCTTCCGTAGCCTATGCTCCGTCAACCCCGAAATGACGGGTGCAATTTCCTATTCCCCCTTGAAAAGGGGGATAGGGATATCTTCTAAGTCACTGCAAGCCTTTTTTTCAGGCGGAGGGCCTGCTCCGGCGCGTCGGAAGGCCCCTGCTCCCCGGCCTCTTTCAGACGATTGAACACGGGGGCGGCGTACCCCGAGAGGAAGAGCCGCTTCGCTTCGGGCAGGGTCCGGGCGTCGAAGGTGAGGCGCTCCGCCATGCGCTCGATGAACGCCGTCCGCTCCGCCTCGGTGTAGCGATCCGCATAGGTCGTCTCCCCCGTGAGCAGATCCGCGGCGACGTAGTGGCTCGGCCACAGCCGGTATCCGAGGAGGATCTCCTTGTCGATGAGGGCCGCGATGTGGGCGTAGCGGGCCTTGTCCCGTATCTCCCGGCAGCGCTCCAGGAGTGTCGCGTCGACGCGGTGGAACCCGACGTGAACGCGCCCCTTGACGCCGCAGATTCCCGCGCGGATGCTGGCCATATCCTCATCCGTCTCCTTGACGTAGGGGGTCCCCGCCGCCTTGGCCAGGATCTCCCGCACCTTGAAGACGTCGCAGGGGTCCCACTCGTAGGAGACGCTGGTGGCCACCAGGCCGAGGCGCTGGAGGTGAGAGACGGGATCCACCTTCCCGGCCATGGCCAGCATCTTGATGACGGCGGGGTTGGTCCGATCGTTGCCGTCCTTTGAGCGTCCCGATTTCTGGGCCAGCCACACCGAGGTGTGGCGCTCGGCGATGGTGTAGTCGATAAACTCCGACAGCTTCTTGAGGAAGCGGACCTGCTCCTTCCCGACGAGGGACCGTTTGACGACGAAGCACCGCATCATGTGGAACACGATCCGCACGGTCTCGTTGAGGAGGAGGTTGTCCCCGATCCCCGCGATGGCCAGCCGGAAGCCGTCCTTGAGGAGCAGCATGTTCATGATGGCCGAGTCGAGGACGATGTCCCGGTGGTTGGAGAGGTAGAGGAGCCCCCGGTCTCGAGGCAGCTCGGCGAGCCCGGCGCAGGTGATGCCGTCGGTGGTGGTGTCGAGGATCTGCTCGAAGATCGGCACCAGGAGGTGGTCCCACAGATCGGTGACCGTCCGGACCCGTTTCAACCGGCGGATGAACCTCACCGTGTCCAGCGAGAGATCGAACAACCTGAGAAACGGCAGCATGTGCTCGTTCTCGAGGATCTGGCGGGCCAGGGCCGGCCCCTCCTGTTCCTCGACATAATGCAGCGAGCCGAATTGCGAGTCGTGATTGCGTGTCATGTCACCGCCTGTCTCTGCGGGTCGCCGATGATCCCAGCGGGGGGGGCGACCGCGTGCGCGCAGGAATTCCCCCTTCAGATCCCCCAAATTAGCGGAGATGTACAGAAACGTCAATCATTTCAGAGAAGTCACCGGGATCTCACTCTGAATCACGAGCGCACGGACACCAGCACATTCAAATCCACCCCGCTTAGACCGATGTCTTCCAGGGAGAGCCGCGCGGTGGTGCCGTCGGTGACGCCGGCGGGCATGGAGATCTCCACCTCCCTTCGCCCTCTTACGGCCCCGCTGCCGCGGCAGGAGGGACACAGAAACGCGCCGATATTGCCCCGGCCGGCGCAATTGTCGCACGGTTCCCGGACCGGAATCTCGAGGGGGAAGAGGCCGCCCCGCGCGGCTTCGTCGGGGGCGAGGATGAGTTCGACGTAGAGGTCTTTTCTTCGTGACGCGGTACGTCCCGTTGTGATGACCCCGGGCACGAACCCCCCGAGGAAGTCGTCCACCTCGCTCCAGAGGCCGTCGGTCATGCGCCGAAATGGGGCGTGCGCGGGCGCTTCGCGACCCCACGGACCCCTCCGCCGCGGTGGGCTCGGCGCCGAGACGAGCGGCTCGGCGCGCGGCCTCGCCTTCCGGGCCTGTCCGGTCAGGGTCTCGTCGTAGAGCCGCCTTTGGGATTCGTCTGACAGGGTCTCGTACGCCCGCTGGACCTCGGTGAAACGCTCCGCGGAGCCGGAGCCGGTGTCCGGATGATGAATCCGGACCAGTCGCCTGTGGGCCTCCCGTATCTGAGCCGGATCCGCGTCTCGCGAGACTCCCAGGACAACATAGAAGTTCCTTGCCATGGTCTACCTCCTGTCGACGCAAACACATCAAAAATTAGGCGCGATCCGGTCTCGGTCAAGCGCGGGCGTCTCAAAAAAAAATCCGAAAATCATCCTCCCCGGGTTTCACCGCGGGTCACGGTATCCCCGTCTTTGAGGGGCGTCAGCAAAGACGCGGGCCCGCCGTTGACCCTGACCCCCCTGTCGCTGTCGACGGGGAGCCCGAGGCCGCGAACAAAGTCGCTGACGGTCGCGCCGGCGGGCAGGCGCACCCGCTCCCCTTTGTCGCCGAAGACCACGATTTCGTTCCGGTAGACCATCTCCTCGAGGCGCTCGAGAAAGGCGTCGTGGTCGACGCTCCCCTCGTGCTCCCGGGAGAGCCCCCTCACCCAGGTGAGCTGTCGCCGGTTCTCCTCAGCCGCGTCGCTGTCGCTCTTATAGAGCCAATGGGCCGCCACGCCGAACTCCGCCTCCAGGTGCATCGCCTCGGTGCGGATTTGGAACTCCACCTGCTTGTGGGAGATCTCCCTCACCGGGTAGACGCAGGTGTGGAGCGACTGGTAGCCGTTGTCCTTGGGCAAGCCGATGTAGTCCTTGAACCGGCCCGGGATAGGGCGGTAGTGGGTATGGATCAGGCCCAGCGCTGTATAGCACTCCGGCACCGAAGGCACGATGATACGCAATCCGATCTTGTCGGTAATGGCCTCGAGGGAGAGCCCCCACCGCCTCATCTTCCTGGCGAGGCTGTAGAGCCCTTTGGTCCTCCCGTGGATACGGGCGTTGATATCGTTCCTTTCGAGGAGCTTCCGGGTCCCCCCCACGAGCAGCTCGAGGCAGGCGTCGTCCTCCCTGCGGATGGGAGAGACCGCTCGCGCCAGCTCCCGATACGCTTCCGGTTCGAGGATGCGGAAACAGACGTCTTCCAGCCGAGCCTGCATCGCGCCCATGCCCAGCCGTCCGGCGAGGGGAACGTACACCTCCATGGTCTCTTGCGCCAGCGGCGCCAGGGCCTCCGCCGGCCCCCGTGCTCGCTCCAACGTGGAGAGCCGTGTCGCCACCAGGAGCACCGATGATCGAAGATCGCGGGAGAAGGATTCCAGCAGGCCGTGAAGGTCCTCCCGGCGATGTGCCTCGGTGTCCGTTCGCATCATCTCCTGGGAGTAGACGCTTTCGACCAGATCGGCGACCTCCTCGCCGAGCCGCGATCGGATGGCGTCGTGGGAGAGCCTCCCGACCCTCCTGAGGGGCGCGAGGAGGAGGCTCGCGACCACCACGTGGTCCGCGTTCTGGGCGGCGACGAGCTCGGCGATTTGGAGGCTCTCCTCGGCCGGGGCGCTCCCGTGCATCGCGCTGAGGTCCAGGGCCTTTCGGATCATCGACGCCTGGGGCCCGGCGAACGACGCCTCGATTCGCGAAATGAATTCCGATCTCCGTTGGTCCCGCATCCTGCCGCTCCTGGGCAACTCGCGAATACCGCTTCCCACGGCATGGTTGCTCGAATAACAGGAGGGGCGTCTGTTCTATTCCGGAACAGCGCTCGAATCGGCAAGCCAACGGCGCTTCACGGTTCTTCCGTGGGACCTCAGAGCCGCCGGACCCGTTTGGCGATGAGGCGGTGGATCTTCTCATAGCTCGGCGGCGGCCCCTTCTGGACGTTCCGGCCGTCGACGAGCACGGCGTCGACGTGTCCCCACTCGGCGACCGCCGCGGGGGTCGAGGTGTCGATCTCCCGGAAGGCCACCCGATCGCCGAAGGTGGCGCAGGCTCTCTTTGCCCGCTCATAGACGAGGTTCGAGGCGAGACACCAGCCGCTCGAAAAGGCGGTCACGGTCACCTTCCCCGGCACCGGATCCGGCGCCTTCGTCGACGAAGGATACCACCTCGGCCGGGTCGCGTCGTCCGTGAACGGCTTGTAGAGCAGCACGGCGATCCCCTGACGGTCGGCCTTGACGTAGCCGTGCTTCCTGAACCAGGAGGCCTTCATCCAGAAGGGGAGCCATACCCCCCACGCGGCCATGCCCTTCGCCCCCCGCTCCCGCGCGTCCGCCTCGGCGGCGGCCAGGAGGGCAGCGCCCATCCCGCGCCCCTGGAAGTTGCCCCGTCCCTGCTTGTACCCATGCACGTGGATACAATAGATAAAGTACAAATCCTCCCCGTCCACGTGGGACGACTCGATGGGGCCGTACTGGATCATTCCCCCCTCGATGCCGCGGTCGTTCAGCGCGAGCTTGGCCCGGAGCCCACTCTCCCGGCCCCGATCGAACCACCGCCGCCGCTTGGGCCCGGACGCCTTCGCGTCGTCGGACCAGTCCTCCAGGCACCAGCAGAAGAGCTCGGTGTTTTCCGCTGTGACATCGACGATTTTCATGAGCGATCCTCCGACCCCATTGTAGGGGCTTTCTCTCGATGTCAAACAGGAATTTCGCGCGGCGCTGTGACATTTGCCCCGCTTTGTCCCCATCGCCGCGCCGGGTGATCCGGATGACGCGGGACTTTCAAGTCACGGGGTGAACTCCTCGAGGCGGGTGGCGATCCCCTGGTCGAGCAGATCCGCCATGTATTCGATTCCCGGGAGGTCCACGAGCACCGTGTTCAGGCCGAATGCCATCCCCTCGTAGAGGGCCGTGGAGAAGACGCCGATCTGGTGCTCCGAGGCGGCGAAGAGCGCGTAGAGGTCGGCGTCCGTGACCACCTCGACGTTGTCCCGGGCGGCGAGCGCCCTCAGGCTGTCGTAGGTCTCCCAGCGATCGTATTCCCCCGGGTGGAGCTTGTAGACGATCCGGGCGTCGCCGAACCGGGGGAGACGCTCGAGGATCGCGTCCGCGAGGCGCCGGCCCACGGCCCCCTGGGAGAGCACGACGATCTGTCCCGGGTGTTTGTCGATGTGGCGATACCGGTGCCGCTGCGCCTCGAGATACCAGAACCCGAAGTCGACCACCCGGTCTTCCGGGAGGGGCCAGTCGATCTTCCGCTTCCAGTAGTCGCTCCAGGCGAGGAACATGTCGGGGAAGTAGTCGAGGGTGCCCCGGGTCTCGAGGTCCGGGAAGCTGTACCCGAGGTGGTACTCTGAGAGGGTGCCGTGCTGCAGCTCCTTGACGGCAATCCCGAGCTCCTTCGCTGCCCGGATGATCGGCGCCATCTTTCCGTAGCTGCAGACGAGGTAGAGCTCCCGGGGGCGCAGGCGCCGGAGCAGGGGCTTGAAGCAGCGATACCGGACGCGGAATCTCGTGAACGCCCCTTCGAGGAGGGAGACGAGATCGACGGAGACCGACAGCCGCTTTCGGACCGAGGCCTCCACCTCCCGGATCCGCCGGCGGCCGTCAGTGCCGAGGGAGGGTCGGTAGATCCGCGTCAGGGCCCGCTCCGCCAGCTCCAGGCCGTCGAGGAAGCGCCGGTGGGGGTCGTCGGTCTTGGGGTGTCCCCCCTCCGTCGACGGATCCAGCAGGAGGAACCGCCGCCCCTCCTCGGCGAAGCGCCGCGCCAGGCCTCGGGTGTAGATGTCAATAACCTCATCTCCCACCGCCCGGACCCGGGGGCTCTCGATGATGATCGCGTCCAGGTCGGCGGGGCCGGTCAACGGAGAGCGGCGCACCGCCGCCCGCGCCATCTTGAGAACCTGCTCTACCTTCCGCAAGGTCCCCTTGTCTTGCGGAGCGCGCTGGGGGGGCTCCAGGACGCCGGTCGCCTGGGCCAGCTCGTAGTAGACCGCCATCCGCGCGGCCTGCCATATCTTGACGTCCCCCGCCCGGAGATCGAGGAGATCGAAGCGGCGCTCCAGCTCCCACAGGGTCCGGCAGAGGTGTCTTACGTCGAGGCCCGCCACCCCTTACGCCTTCATCGCGTGGAACAGCTCGAGCAGCTGCCGGGCGGCCCGATCCCACGAGAACCGCCGGGCGTTGTCGTAGCCCCGTTTGATCAGCCGCTTGCGCGCGGCTTCGTCGGTGGTGAGCCTCCGGATGGCCTCGGAGAGGGCGGCGGTGTCTCTGGCGTCGACGAACCGGACCCCGTCCCCCCCCACCTCCGAGAGGGAGCTCCCCTCGCCGCAGATCACCGGGCAGCCGCACTTCTGGGCCTCCAGTACCGGCAGCCCGAACCCCTCGTAGAGGGAGGGGTATACGAAGAGGTGGGCCGCGTTGTAGAGCAGGGCCATGTCCTCGTCCTCGATGAACCCGGTCCGGATGATCCGATCGTTGTCCCGGATGGCCGAGAGCACCCCCCGGTTTCGCCACCCCTTGCCGCCGGTGATGACGAGCTTGTGATCGATTTCGCCGGCGACCGCGGTGAACGCGTCGATAAGCCGGGTGAGGTTCTTCCGGGGGGAGATGCCGCCGGTGAACAGGAGATACCGTTCGGGCAGGCCGTATCGCTCCCGAAAGGTGGCGAGGGCCCCCTTGTTCCGGAGCCTCCGGTACCGCTTGTCCGCGGCCTCGTAGATGACCGACACCTTCTCCTTCGGGACGCCGGCGATGCGGAGGATGTCCGCCCGGGTGTTCTCGGACACCGCCACCACCCGGTCCGCCCGCTTCAGGGATCGCCGGATCATGTTGCGCATGTAGAGGGTGTCCCGCAGGGTGTAGGCCGAGAGCTCCGGCATGAAGTACGCCATGTCGTGCACCGTGGTGACCGCGCGGGGCTTGATCCCGAGGGGGATGACGTACTTGGTGAACCAGGCCACGTCGAGCCCAAGGGAGTTGATCACCCGAGGCGCCGACACGAAGTCCGCCACCGCCTTGTTCCTCGCGGAGAGGAGCCGCTCGTGGATGTTCGGCCGCTCCCGGGAGAAGCGGTGCTCGGCGCAGTTGTGGATGATGAAGAGCTCGTCGGCGTCGTCGAGGTTCCGGATGAGGGCGCGACACATAGCGTCGATGTACTGCCGGACGCCGCCCATGCCGGAGAGTCCCCTCGCGTATACGCCGATTCTCATGCTCTCCTTTTGACACATTTTGCCAAAAAAACGCAATATTTCTCGTCATGAACAAGTGGTCCAGGGGTGACTTTCCCTCTGACCCGAAGTGACTGTGGTAAACACTCAGTCGTTCGATACTCTCTGGAACGCGGCCAATGCCTTTTCAAGGCTCGGAGAATGCTCCGCTGCTCTCATGGGATTCCAATGGTGCTCGACAAACTCACATAGCTTTTCGTTGTAACGGGGACCGATGGCGGCGATTTTCCCTTGGGGTAACATCTCCTTTTGCCATTTTTTTCGCCCCTTCTTGCGGATTACGTTCAACAGATACTGCTTGGGATCGGGCAACGAGTCAGGAGTCCTGACAAAGTTGTCCCGAGAAATACCGATAAAGGTGGAGAACGCGTCCCGATCCGCCATGATCCAAGATTCTATTTCCCGTTCTGCTATTCGGAATACCAGATTATCGGGGACTGATAACGGCTGTTGCTCGGACAGCCCCAACCAGCTTCGAATGAGGGCCGGAGAACACGGAAACCTGTCCAAATCAGAGATAATCAATGAGGGCAAACCTTTGCGGGCCATATCGATCAGCGAGGGCAACATCCGTTTGATGTTGCCGAAACCGCGTTTATTGTCTGGGAAACCCGGCCTGAATTGAAACTGAGCTCTGGTGTGCTTGTTGACGTGTGTAAGTAATTTTCTCGCGACCGCGGCCGAGGGTTCATCCTCGACATAGGCATACAGGAGTATAGTCGCCACCTATATGTCTCCAACGTGAACGCCGGTCAAAGGGAACAGGATGTCGGCCGGGGTCATGCCTGCTTTCATTGCCTCGATATCGCTGTCGCTGGGGCTAAGAATCTTGGTAGACTCGCCGGCCGCTCCCGGATTCAAGATCAGGAAGTTGCCATCGATACTCTGATTGGAGAGCATGGCCTCGCTATGCGTGCTGATGAGAAGCTGTCCCCCGCTCTTACGTCGCTGTTTACGAATCTTAAAAATGAGCCCCGGTATCTGCTCTACAACGCGCTTATGAAGAGAGAGCTCCGGCTCTTCCAATAAGATAAGATCGTTGGAAGTGAGCAGGGTCCACATCAATCCTACAAGTCGAAGTGTGCCGTCTGAAAACTGGTCCTCTCTCTGCCAGCCGGCGTTGGGGCGCCAGTGATTGTAGAGCATTTCCAGATGAGGTCTTCCGGTCACCGCGTCTCTTATAAACTTCAACTGTTCGAAATTCGGGACCACCTTCTGAAGCATCACCTCTATTTTCTTCAGTCTCGCGTCTCGCGTCTTTTTGGTTGTCCCGGCGATCTCCTCCAGAAACCTTTGGCCGAAAGGATCGGATTCCGGTGTATCGACAGGGAGGTCACGGCCAAATTTCAGCAGTTGCGGCACCAGATGAAGATAGAGCACCTGTTCAAAGAACTCCGCAACCGAACGAAACTCAGAGTTCGATGTGATCTGTTCCAAATGGGTCTGAGTAAGCCGCTCTTTGTCCTTCTTGTCTTCCGGGAGCGGTCTATTGAGAAGGAGGGTCCCTTTCCGGTAGACCTGTTCTCTCTCGACAACCGGTCTGTTTTTACCGCCCTTCTCTGTCTTTATCGAGAGGATATACCGCCAATCCGCAGGTTCAGCGGTATCGGTCAGCGACTCCCGTAATTCGAAGTCGAGCTCGATGCAGGGATTCCGCCGGGCGGCGAGACTCCGCAGCTTTGTCAAACCTCCTCTCGTTTTAGTGGACTGTTGCAGCCCCCCGCCCTGGGCTTTTACGATGTCCCTCATGAATCGAAAGATGTCTAACAGATTCGATTTTCCCGAAGCGTTCGGACCGATGAGGTAGGTGGTCTCAGACAACTTGACTTCAGCATTGGTGAAGTTCCGCCAGTTGGCAATCCTCATCGTGTCTACGTACATCGGTGTGCCCTTTCACTACGTCGTCGAATCGTTTTCAATCGTTCAACGAGATCTGGTCAAAAGCCTGGATTATTATACGGGCTGGGTGAATGCAACACAACAGGACTACGAAATGACTCCGCTTTTAACCTTTCTAAAATCCCACACAAACGGACCCAACTGTGGCGGTTTCCCCCCTTGACCCGAGCTTCCCTATCCGCTACCTCGATCGAATGGACACATCATCGACCACACGGGCGACGGTATACCTCATTGATGTATCGTCATTCATCTTTAGGGCCTACTACTCCATCGGCTACCTCTCCAGACGGGACGGCACCCCCACCGGCGCCGTGTTCGGGGTGGCCAACATGCTGGTGTCGCTGCTCGACGAGTACTCGCCGAGCCACATCGCGGTGGCCATGGACTCCAAGACCCCGACCTTCCGCAAGGAGATCTTCCCCGAGTACAAGGCCAACCGGCCGCCGCCGCCGGAGGATCTCAAGGAGCAGTTCCCGCTGGTGGCGGAGCTCCTCGAGGGGTTCGATTTGCCGGTGCTCCAGCGGGACGGCTTCGAGGCGGACGACGTCATCGCCACCGCCGCCCGGGTGGCCCGGGAGGCCGGGCTGGAGGTGGTCATCCTCACCGGGGACAAGGACCTGATGCAGCTCGTGGGCCCCGGGGTCACCGTCCTCGACACCATGAAGAAGAAGGTGTGGGACGCCGCCGCCGTGGAGGAGAAGTGGGGGGTGCCGCCGGCCCTTTTAGGGGATCTGCTGGCCTTGGCCGGCGACAGCAGCGACAACATCCCCGGGGTTCCCCGGGTGGGGCCCAAGACCGCGGCGCCGCTCCTCATGGAGCACGGCGGCCTGGACCAATTGCTGGAGAACCGGAGCGCCCTCAAGTCCAAGGCCATGGCCAAGCGGCTCGAGGAGCACGAGGCGGACGCCCGGCTCTCCCGGAAGCTCGTCGCCCTCAGGGAGGACGTGCCCCTCGACGTGACGGTGGAGGGCATGGTGTACCGCCCGCCGGAGCCGGCCAAGCTCGCCCGGACCCTGGACCATTTCGAGTTCACCCAGCTCAAGAAGCGGCTCCTCGGGGATTTCGAGGAGGAGCCCGAGACCTACGACACCGACTACCGCACCTCGACCGACGCCGGCGAGCTGGCCTCCTTTGCCGAGGCCATCCGGGCCGCGGGCCGCTTCGCGGTGGATCTGGAGACCACCTCCATCGACCCGGTGCGGGCGGAGATCGTCGGGGTGGCCCTCTCCTGGAAGCCGGGGACCGCCGTGTACCTCCCGGTGGCCCACCGAGAGGCGGACAACCTGGACCTCGACGTTGTCCTCGGGGTCCTCGGGCCCCTGCTCGAGGATCCGGCCATCGGCGTGGTGGCCCAGAACGTGAAATACGAGGACATCCTCTTTCGGCGGCACGGCATCCGCATCGCCAACGTGGCCTTCGATCCCATGCTCGCCTCCTACCTCATCCGCCCGGAGGACCGCCGCCACGGCCTGGACGTCATCGCCAAGGAGGTGCTGAACCGGCGGATGATCTCCTATGACGACGTCACCGAGAAGCAGCAGGGCAAGCAGCTCAGCTTCGACGCCGTCACCCTGGGGGCGGCCACGGAGTACGCCGGGGAGGACGCGGACGTGGCCCTCTCGGTGGCGGAGGAGATGGCGCCTATGGTGGAGGCGGCGGGGGCCGATCGCCTGCTCCACGAGATGGAGATCCCGCTGGCCCGGGTGCTGGCGGGGATGGAGCTCAAGGGGGTGATGCTGGACTCGGCCGTCCTGGTGGAGATGTCGGGGACCCTCGGGAAGCGGCTCGACGAGCTCGAGAAGGAGGCCCACGAGATGGCCGGGTTCCCCTTCAACCTCTCCTCCACCAAGCAGCTCCGGGAGCTCCTCTTCGACAAGCTGGGCCTGCCGCCCCAGTCCAAGACCAAGACCGGCTACTCCACCAACGCGGAGGTGCTGGAGGCCCTCGCCCCCCTGCACCCGCTCCCGGCCCTGCTGGTGGAGCACCGCATCCTCACCAAGCTGAAGAACACCTACCTGGACGCCCTGCCCAAGCTGGTCAACCCGACCACCTCCCGGATCCACACCAGCTTCAACCAGGCGGTGGCGGCCACCGGGCGGCTCTCCAGCTCCGACCCCAACCTGCAGAATATCCCCATCCGCCGGGATCTGGGGCGGGAGATCCGGCGGGCCTTCGTGGCGGCGCCGGGCCACTTGCTGGTGTCGGCGGACTACTCCCAGGTGGAGCTCAGGGTGCTGGCCCACCTGTCGGACGATCCGGTGCTGGTGTCGGCGTTCAGGAACGGCGAGGATATCCACGCCCGGACCGCCCGGGCCATCTTCGCTATCCCCGCCGACCAGGAGGTGCCTGCGGACGCGCGCTCCAAGGCCAAGGCGGTCAACTTCGGCGTCATCTACGGCAAGACCGCGTTCTCCCTCGGCAAGGAGCTCGGCATCTCCAGGGGGGAGGCCCAGCGGTTCATCGACGAGTACTTCAACCTCCATGAGGGGGTGAAGCGGTTCATGGACGAGACCATCGAGAACGCCAAGAAGACCCGCCGGGTGGAGACCCTGTTCGGCCGCCGCCGGGAGCTTCGGGATATCATCTCGAGGAACTTCAACGTGAGGAGCGGAGCCGAGCGGATGGCCCGGAACACCCCCATCCAGGGCACCGCCGCCGACCTCCTGAAGGTGGCCATGATCAAGGTGGATCAACGGCTCACCGCCGAAAAAAGCCCCGCCGCCATGATCCTCACGGTGCACGACGAGCTGGTCTTCGAGGTGCCGGAGGAGGCCGCGGAGGCGACCATCCCCCTCATCCGCGAGGAGATGGAGGGTGCCGTGGCGCTCTCGGTGCCCCTGACCGTCGACGTCGGCACCGGAAGGACATGGGCCGACGCCCACTGAATAGCGACGGACCCAAAAGTCGCAATGGACAAAACGGATGTGCCTATCGATCCGCCTTGGCGTCGGCGCGCCGGTGTTCTTTGTCGATATATGCGAGCGCCTTATCGACGCTGTGGAAGATCATCGCGAGGTCGCTGACCATGAGCTCGGCCCCGAACAGAGAGACGATCGCCTCCTCGCATTTGTCCGATACGACGACCGCGAAGGGCATCTCACCGTCGGAGAAGCGGTCCTCTCCGGCGCCGAGAACCTCGGCCATCCTATCCCCCCACTGATACGAGAGCTCGGTGAAGTCGAAGATAATCCCGAACGGATCCGTATAGGAGATGGCCCCGGCGGTGACGGCCGTCATATACCGGGCGTCGCCGTTCCCCGCCGACCCGACGCCGTACGTTCCGTAGAATTTCATAATCAGGACATCCAGGTAGTCGACGGAGGGCATCCTCGCGCAGAACACCTCGTACCTGATGTCATTGTCCGGTTTGATGTCTATTCGTTCCATCGCCCGGCCTCATCCATCGCCTCATAGCAAGCACATGAAATCATCACAAGCTTCTCCTCCTCAATCGCAGCTCTCAATTGGGAGTTAAAGATTACAAGCAACCGCTCTCTTGTAGGACGCGATCCTTCAAATTGTCGAGCACGCCGAGGTTTTTCGCGAAATCGAGGACGGTGTAGCGGCCTCTGATCTCCAGGGCGGTCAGGTAGGCGGCCTCCAGATGGGCTCGGGTCAACCCGATCCCTTCAACGGTGACAGGGGCGCCGGCCGTCTTGAGGGTGTCCCGGATCTGTTGCGGCGAAACAAGTGTATCATCCAAGTCCCGCCAAAGCTCCGACCAGCGAGCGCGGACGGTTCGAAGCTCCGCCCTCAACGCCTCCGTTGTCAGTTGTTTCGAGGTCCATTCGGCGATGACCTCGTCCGCGAACGTTCCATGACGGTTTCGTATCGACTGTTCCGTCGCTTGCCGACGCTCCCTCGACTCCATTATTGAGTCCACGTCGAGACCATCGACGGGCAGGTGCCTCAAATGATGATAGAGGGTCGCGGTGACAATGGTGGCCACACCGACCTGGGCGCCGTGCCATCCCTCGACGCGCCCCTCTCTGGCCGCGTTCATGTCCCAGAAGTGGCTGATGAGGTGCTCCCCCCCGGAGGCCGGGCTTGAGGAGCCGGCCAGCTTCATGGAGAGCCCTGAGAGGATCAGGGCCCGCGTCAGCGCCTCCACAGCGTCGGGATCCCGTTCCTTCAATCCCCCGGCCATCGCCGCCGCGCGGGCCTCCGCGGCGAGGACAACCCGCTCGGGAACGCTGCAGAAGTAGGTGCCGCGGAGCAGGCTCGATAACCGGAAGTCGGCGGACGCCGTCGGCTTGGACTCCAAATCCCCGAGCCCCGCCCAACAGAGCTCGAGCGGGGCCGTCTTCAGGATATCGAGGTCCGCGACCACCGCGTAGGGTTGATGGCACGCAACGGTGCGCTTGACCCCCCTCATCATGACGGCGGCGATGGCGGAGGTGTACCCGTTCATCGACGGCGCCGTGGCGATGACGATATAGGGGATTCCCCTCTTGAAGGACGCGAGCTTGGTCAGATCGTTGATCGTTCCGGACCCGACCGCCACGGCGAGATCCATCCCCTCCAGGGCGTCTTCCACGCGGCGCAGGGTCGGCTCGTCGGCGTGGGGACGACCGCCGGCGCCGTCGGGCAGGACGACCAGGCTCGCGGAGTGACCGGCGGCGGAGAGGCGCCTGGCGGCTGTTTCTCCGGCGACCTTTTCGATGGTCCGATCGGTCACGACGGCGATGGAGAGTCCGCTTCCGATCTCTCGGACGAACGGCACCACATCGTCGATGGCCCCCCGGCGGACAGAGGCTCTCTTCAGATCCACGGCGTGCACCCTGCCGCAACCGCAGCGCGCGGTGAAGCCGAGCAGGGCCTCGAGATCCGTGGGGATGTCGACGGTCTCGAAAGGGGGGCGCAGCGGGGGAATGATATCGGACATCACGCCACCGTACGGAGCGCCTCTCGAGCGCTGGTGACGGCGGCGTCGATATCCGCATCGGAGTGGGCGAGGCTCACGAACGTCGCCTCGAAGGCGGACGGCGCCAGGTAGATGCCCCGCGCGAGCATCTCGCGGTGGTAGGCGGCAAAGCGTCCGGTGTCGCAGGCCGCCGCATCCTCGAAGCGCTCGATGGGGCCGTCGCCGAAGAACAGGGTCATCATGGATCCCTCGCGGTTGACGCACGCCGGAATCCCCGCCGCCGTCGCGGCCTCCAAGAGCCCGGACGCCAGCCTTTCGCCGAGGCGCTCCAGCCGTTCATAGGTTCCCGGCCGCTCCAGGATCGAGAGGACGGCGAGCCCGGCGGAGACCGCCAGGGGGTTTCCGGACAGCGTCCCCGCCTGATAGACCGGGCCGAGGGGGGCGAGGAACTGCATGATCTCCCGCCGACCGCCGAACGCCCCTACGGGAAGGCCGCCGCCGATGATCTTGCCGAAACACGACAGATCCGGTGTCACCCCGAACCGCGCCTGGGCGCCGCCGAGCCCGAGCCTGAAGCCGGTGATGACCTCGTCGAAAATCAGCAGCGCTCCGTTCGCCCGGGTGAGCGACCGCACCCCCCGGAGGTAGCCCGGTTTGGGCGGAACGACCCCCATGTTCCCCGCCACCGGCTCCAGGATCACCGCGGCCAGGTCGTCCCCGTGTTCCGAGAAGATGCGCTCGGCCGCGGCCAGATCATTGTAGGGGGCGGTGAGGGTATGCTTCGCGAAGTCGCCGGGGACTCCCGCGGAGTCCGGTTCGCCGAAGGTCGCGAGCCCCGATCCGGCCTTTACGAGGAGGTGATCCGCGTGCCCGTGGTAGCACCCCTCCATCTTGAGAATCTTGTCCCTCCGGGTGAATCCCCTCGCCAGCCGAAGGGCGCTCATGGTCGCCTCGGTCCCCGAGCTGACGAGGCGCACCATCTCGACGGAGGGGACATGCCGGACGATCTTCTCGGCCAGCCGCACCTCCAGCTCGGTGGGGGCGCCGTAGCTCGTGCCGTCCTTGGCGGCGCGGGTGACCGCGTCGACCACCTCCGGGGGGGCGTGGCCGGCGATGAGCGGCCCCCAGGAAGCCACGAAGTCCAGATAGCTCGTTCCGTCCGCGCCGAAGATACGGGCGCCATTGGCCCGCGAGATGAAAACGGGCTCACCGCCGACGGCCCTGAACGCCCGCACCGGGCTGTTGACGCCGCCGGGAATGATCGTCTGGGCCTTCTCGAACAAAGATTTCGATTTTGTATCACTCATCGAATCACCTCTGTGTTGCCTCCGGGCAAGATTCTGCTCCATTTCTTTCAAACAGCCAGCGCTTCGTAAAGAGACCGAAGTCCGTCAGGGTGCAGCGGGGAAGACGCTCCTTCAAAAGTCGCGGGTACCAGTTGTCGCTGAGCACCCAGGCGGTCCAGCTCATTCCCGTCTCCTCGACCAATCGCACGAGCCCCTCCCGGTACCCGGCGACATCGGCGAACCGTCCGCGCGGGGAGTCGTTGTCATATCCCCACTCGGAGAGAAAGACCGGGTGGCGCGCCGCGCAGCCCCTCGCCTCGTCAGCGACTTCGAGGGACCAGTGCTCCGGATAGATGTGGCTCACGTAGACGATGTTCCCCCCGGAGATCGGCGCCTCCACCGCCCCTCTAATGTTCTGCGCCCAGACGGGCCCGGCCACCAGTATCAAGTTATCCGGGGCGCTTTCCCGGATGAGATCCACCCAGGCTTGGGCGAAGGGGCGGATCGAAGCCCACGCCTCGCTGCCGCAGACGCGGACGGGCTCGTTGAACACCTCGAAGAGGACGTTGGGGTAATCCGTGAACCTCGGCGCGACAGCGCGCCAGAACTCCCTGGCCTGGGCGTCGGTGTCCTCATCGATGTCGGCGATCTGGTGAAAATCGAGGATGGCATAGAGACCCTTGGACGCCGCGCGCTCCACGGCGGGACGGATCAACCGATCGATATATCGCTCCTGCGCGGCGCCCCCCTCCCCCAGGGGAAACGGATCCGTTGATGGTGCGTCATCCATCACGACCCTCGGCGGGTAGATCGGCAGCCGAATGATCCGGGGATACCACCCCTGAACGGCGCCTTCCGAATCTGTCCGATCGGTCATCCGATCGATGAGTCGAAGGATCCCCCCTTCCCGCTCCTGATCGCCGAGGTTCATCATCGACACCCCCCTCAGCACCACGGTGTTCCCTTCGGGATCCGTAATTCGGTTCCCCTGTACGCCGAGCCATGGTGTATCCCTGTTCATTCGCAGCACTCCACCTTCCGAGACCTCGTCGAAGAATCGCGGCCGCTTTCCAGCTAAGCATGCCTGACGACGCTCGGTGAGCATCGTTCCCCTTTTCCAGCCGATGCGTCAACCGTTCTCAAACGATTTTTGTCATCAATTTGTTTATTAGATGAAATTGTAAAAGTTGATAAAAGCGCCTCATCAGGTATGATGGGGTTATGAAAGAGCCCCTACTCCTTGCACTTATTGCACTTTTCATAGCAGTCATGGTGCTTCGCATGATCAAGGGCTATCTCGTCGCCAAGCGTCTGAAGGGAAAGGGGGCCGAGTTACCGGAGGCGGCGGACGCCGAGCTGGAACAACTCATGAGAGGGGTGGATACCCCCCCGCAGGGGAAGGAGGCGGTAAAGACCATCAGCCATCAGGCCATGGCGGTCAAGTCGCCGGTCTTGAGAGGCGCCTATTACTGCGCCGCCGGGAACCTCGCGATTCAACCGCTGAAGCGGCCCGGACTGGCGGTCGGATTGTACCTGAAGGCGCTCCGGGCGGATCCCAGCTGTCTCGAAGCGCTCAATAAGCTTCAAGAGCTCCTGTCCGCACAGAAACGGTTCCGCCGCCTGGAGCGGACCTATTGGGAGGTCCTCGCCCGGCTGGATGACAACGAAGCTGGGGAAGCTATCTGGGTGGCGTGCTGGGCCGGGCTGGCGGCTATCTATTCCGCGTCCCCGCGAACGATCCCCAGAGCGGACGCTATTCGAAAGGCGCTCAACGCCTATGTCTCAGAAATAGATGAAGATGACGCCGATATCGCGAACCTGCCGAAAGTGGTCCCTTGACCGAGATCCTGTTGTCAGAGCCGTCCGGTATTGTCTCGTCAAACGCGCCCGCCGGGAATCGCAATGCCTCTTGGCGAATCCGACGGTTATGGGATAAAATCGCGGGATGTTGGATTGGTCACAACGCCTGACAAGGGGTCTGTTTTGAACTGTATTCGGTGTGGTACACATTTCGACGCCTCCTCCGGTCCGTGCCCCGGCTGCAGTTGGAATCCCAACGCCAGACAGAAACCCCTCGCCGGGTATCTGGTGGGCGAGCGCATCAATGATCGCTTCGTTGTCAAGGAGAGCATCGGCATGGGGCGGCTCGGGGCGGTCCTCAAAGCCATCGATCTCAAGACCAACAAAGCCGTCGCGCTGAAGTGTATCCATCCGGCCCTCATCCCCGATGAGGATATCGGGTCGCGATTTCTCGCCTGTATGCGGGTTCACAAGGACTCGGCCGGCTCCGGGCTGACCCAGGTGCTCGACGTCGGTCGGGACAAGCGGAACTACTACATCGCCAGGGAGATGCTTTGCGGCGTCACCTTCAAGCAGCTGTTCGAGGACCAGTTGATCTGCGGGCAACCCTTCCCGTTGAACGAGAGTGTCGAAATCCTCCAACAGATCGCCCGGGTCCTCATGTCCGTGCCGGGCACCGCCCACGGGACATTCTCTCCGTCCAAGATATGGATCCTCGATCAGCGGATCCATATCACGGATTTCGGCCTGGCCGCCTCCCTTCCACCGGACGCCGTGTGGCATTGTATGCGGCGGAGGGGGAACCGCTACCTGGCACCCGAATATATTGACAACCGCCCCCCGGACGCGGCCGGTGATGTCTACGCGCTCGGTGTCATGCTCGGAGAGATGCTGTCTCTATGCGAGTTCAACGGCGATATCGAGATCTTCCGCGACTCAGAGCCCGACTTCCCCGTAGAGATCGAGGCCCTCCTGAGGTGCGCGCTGAGCCAGGACGTGGATGTGCGCTATAACGACGCCATCGAGCTGGCCTCGGCGCTCTACGATGTCACGGGGTTCCAACGCACCGAGACGCTGCCGCCGGACAACACCAACGTGGTGCCGCCACGAATTCTGAGCACCCTTCGAAGCATGTCCGATCTGCCGTCTCCATCTCAGGAGGCGCCCGACACGTCGGACACCGAGCAGGATTTACCGCCGATTCCGATGCCCAGCGCGACCCCCGACAGCTCCGAACCGCCGGACGAAATGGAAATCATTACCCGTCAGGTCCAGATGGACGCCCTGTCCGATGACTCGGAAGAGGACGAGCTGGATTTCCTCGATGAGATACAACCGGAATTCCTCGACGATGATGACGAGGTGGATGAGGAGGATCTCCTCTTGGATTCCCAGCCGCCGGCGCCCAGTATTCCGCCCCCCTTCCGGTCGGACCGCCGGTCGGCGCCGCCCCATCGGGCGCCATCGGTGCCGCCGTTGCCCCGCCCCTCGCAGACGGTGCCCTCCCCGCAGAATGAGCTCGTGTCGGCGCCGCCGCCAATCAAACAAAGGAACACAGCGCCGCCGATTCCAAAACCATCCATACCGCCCGTAACGGCGGATGCCGCCACCCCCGGGATGAAAGGCGGCGCAGGGGCGGCTCAAAAAGACGGCCGTCCGAAATTGCCCGCGCCGCCCCTCTCTTCCGCGCCGCCGATACCGTCACTCGTCAAGGCGATGCCGAAAGAGAAACCGGAGCCTCCCTACGAAAAATTCGAGGGGATCGATCCCCGCTTCCTTCGAGCCGCCGCCAAGCTGGAGAAAGCCCGAATCAGCCAGGTCGAGAAGACGGGCGACGGGGATGAAGAGAATGACGATTGGCGACGTCAGCTCGAAGCGTCCACCGAAGGCTCGGTCGTCTCCTTCCTGCCGCCGTCTACAATAGACAACCCGAAGGATGTCCAGGGGTTTCCCAAAAACCAACAGAAGATGAAGAAATCCCAGCTTCCGATGTCGCCGAAGTCAAAATCGATCCCGCCCCCGCTGCCGCCCAAGCGAAAGTAGCAGGAAGGCCCCGCCGGCAGGACCTCTCTCTTTTTTCGGAAGAGAGGTAGGGTCAATTGAACCCCGACCCCAGGTAGAGCCGCCGGGCCCGCTCGCTCTCCAGGATCTGCTCCGGCGTGCCGGTCTCGACGATGCGCCCCTCGACGATGAGGTGGACGATATGGCAGACGCCGAGGGCGTCGCGGACGTTGTGGTCGGTCATCAGGATGCCGAGCCCCTTCCGGGCCAGATCCCGGAGAGTGCCGGCGATCTCCTGAGCCGCCCGGGGATCGACCCCGGAGAAGGGCTCGTCACAGAGCAGGACGGCGGGATCCGGGAGGAGCGCCCTCGCGAACTCCAGGCGCCGCCGCTCGCCGCCGGAGAGGGTCCGCGCCTTCTGGCGGGCGAGGGGGGCGAGGCCGAACCGCTCCAGGAGCTCGTCGACCCGCGTCAACGGCGCCCCCGGCCGGACCTGCTCGAGGATCGCGACGAGGTTGTCCCGGACCGAGAGCCCCTGGAAGACGGAGGGGGTCTGGGGAAGATAGCCGATGCCGTGGCGGGCCCGGCGGTGGAGGGGCAGCCCGTCCAGGGGGACACCGAAGGCGACGCTGCCGCGGTCCGGCGGCACGAGCCCCAGGATCATCTGAAAGGTGGTCGTCTTGCCCGCGCCGTTCGGGCCGAGGAGGCCCACCACCTGGCCCGGCGCCACCGCCAGGTCGACCCCCTTCACGGCGGCCCGGTGGCCGAAGGACTTCGCCAGATCCGCGGCCCGGAGCGAGGTCACCGGGAGATCTCCTCGCTGAACCGGAAGGTCCCCCGGGCCTCCTCCACCTCCAGCTTACCGGACTTGAGAAAGACCTTGATGCGCTTCCCCTCCAACCGATGGGTGCCCTTGATGAGGACGGGGTTCCCCTCGAGGACGAGCACCCCGGCGGCGGCGCGAAGGCTGGCGGTGTCGGCGGTGGCCCGGGCGTCCCCGCGCTTCACCGCGACACCGCCGACGGCGAAGAGCGCCTTCACCCCGCCCCCTTCGCTGTAGGAAATCGTCATGCGGTCGCACCGGAGGGTCAGCCCCCCATAGACCGCGTGGACGTGCCCCGTGAACTCCGCCCGCCTGTTTTCATGGTCCACGCTCAGCCGATCGGCCCTGACCTCGGCCTCCCCCTGGAGGGATCCCGCGGCGGCGTCGAGGACGAAGAGCGCCCCGAGGGCGATGGGCAGGGCGCGGGTCACGGCGATCCGGAGGGGGCGAGGCGGGTCACGACGCCCCCTTCCAGCGTCAGGTGATCCGCGGTCACCGCCACGGAATCCGCGGCCGCCGAGAGGGGCGTCTCCCCGCTGACGGTGATGGCGACGTCCCCGTCGATTCGAAGGTTGAGGTCATCGTCGACCTCAAGGACACGCCCTTCAAGGGTCACTCGGCGCCGTGGGCCGCAGAGGTCCACCCGGACCTGCTCGGCGTGAATCCAGGCGGAGACCGGGACAGCGGATGAGTCCGACGGCGCCTCCAGGGGAGAGCAGGCGCAGCAGACCAGAAGGGGAACGACGCTTCGGCGGTCCATAATCGAGGTCAATTCTCGTTTCGGTAGGGGCAGACCAGCTGGCCGATCTGCTCGCCGATGGAGAGGGGCGGGTTGGAGAGCACGACGAAGCGGTCCGGCATCTGTTCCGGCAGCCTCCCCCCGGGGGGCGCCTGGGGGGTAATCAGGATGCCCATCCCATCGAGGGTCCAGTTGCCGAGCCATTCAATCACGCCCGAGACGGCGCACTCCCCGTCGGCCTCTTCGGGACACGGGGCGATTTCGTCCCGGGCGGTGAAGGTTCCGTCCTCCGAGAACGCCACGCTCCGTAGGTACTTGCGGTCTCCGCAGGATGCGTTCTGCCACAGGCCCGACAGCCCGGAAGAGAGTTCCGGGGCGTCACTCTCCACGGGGGCTCCGGCGTCCATATCCGGCGGCGGGAGGGGCCGCTGCGGTTCGACCGGGGTGTCGGCGCCCCCGCACCCCCACACCAAGGTTGCAATGATGATTATCCGTTTCACGCTCACTCCTCCAGACCCGAGTGTTGTCCGATGCCCCGTAAAAATCAAGTTATCTGAGGTCCGACCTTGTTTCGGTGAATTGTTATAAACAAGCCCGTTCGGAATCCATCAAATGTAGTATTTGAAGGCAGTATAGCCCACCCCCTCGGTCGCAACCAGAGAGATCAAGTTTTCTGATTATCTGCTGATATTGTTCAATAAATAAACTTTCAAAAATATAGATCCGAGTCCCGCTGATGCCATGGCCGGACTGTAGACACTGGTTTGACGCAATCGATATTCGCTCTATGTATTTAAATGATATGCCAACAGGAGACTGAACTATGAATGACTTTGTGATTGTCGGTCTAGTCGCCGCGGTGGCGGTCACCGGATTGTACGGTATCGTGAGGTGGCGCTACAAGAACGGCCTGCTCTCGCGGATCTTCGGCTTGAACATGCCCGCCATCGGCCTCGTTGGTTATCTGGGCTTCGTGCTCGGCAGCTACGGCGTGACGCCGGCGACGCTGATCAGCGTCGCGGCCGGCGGTGTCGTTGTCGTGATGGGAATGATCGTCCTGATTCAACGGAGCATCATCGTGAAGGTGCAGACCCAGACGGACACCGTCGCCACGGTCATCACCGAGCTCTCCGCCACCTCGAGCCAGGCGGCGGCCAGCGCCCAGGAGCAGGCCGCCGCCGTAGCGCAGGTGAGCAGCACCATCGAGGAGATAAACCGGATGAGTCAGACGACCGCGGAGACCTCCCAGCGGGTGGTGAAGACGGCGGGGGAGGCGGTGACCCAGGGGGATCGGGGCCTCCAATCGGTGGGAGAGGTGGTGCGGATCATCGAGCGGTTCGGCCAGGTCACGGATTTCGTGGAGATCGTCAATGAGGTGGCGGAACAGTCGAACCTCCTCGCGGTCAACGCCGGCATCGAGGCGGCCAAGGCCGGAGAGTACGGGAGGGGGTTTTCCGTGGTGGCCTCGGAGGTGCGCAACCTGGCGGAGCAGAGCAAGGAGGCGGCGCTCCAGATCCGCGAGGCCATCGCCGCCACCGAGGCCGGTCACCGCTCCGCCCAATCCACCAACCTCGTCATCACCGAGCTCGCCGATGTGATCCGGTCCGCCGCGGACATGGCCCGGCAGATATCGGGATCCGCGGTGCAGCAGGCCGCCGGCATCAAACAGCTCTCCGACGCCGTGGGGAACCTGACCCTCAGCGGCGATCAGACCGCCCAGGCCGCCCGGCAGATCACCCAATCCGCGGAGAACCTTTCCGGGGTCACCCGGCAGCTCAACTTCCTCGTCCACGGCGTCGTGACCGCCTGACCTGGTCCCCCGATTTACAGGCTATCCATCGATCTACCGAAGACGCGAAATGCGCACCTGCTGCGAAGCCGCCTTGACAGCAAACCGGGGTTTCAAGTTAATGTCCGGTGCGATCGATTGAACAGCAACCCTTTCGCGGAGAAAGACGTGATGTATCGGCAGTACCCCAAAACCTGCCTCACCTGAGGGCGAGGCCTGGAGCCAGGTCGGCTCCGAGAAACCAATGGCCCTCGGGGGACGCCTCCCGCCTGACCTTCCGCGCCTCCGCGGACGACGGGCGGTGCGCCGTCGGACGGTCCAAGGAGGAAACGATGACTGAAGCAACGGACTACCGTCCCATGTGGGCCGAGCTGGGCCTCGACCTGGACAAGCACGACGCGCTGCTCGGCGCGCTCGGTCGGATCTACACCGACGTCTACCTGGCCCAGGAGGGCCGCCCTGACGCGATGGGCTACTTCGACTTCGTGATGAGCGAGGTCCACGGCCTGCGTATCAAAGAGATCATGGACGCCAAAGCCGCCGGCCGGATTGTCGTGGGCTCGTTCTGCGTATTCGTCCCCGAGGAGCTGATCCTGGCGGCGGGCGGCGTCAGCGTGGGGCTGTGCGCGGGCGCCGATTTCGGCACCGAGAAGGCCGAGCGTCTACTGCCGCGCAACACCTGCGCGCTGATTAAGTCCTTCTTCGGGTTCAGCCTGGAGAAGGTCTGCCCCTATCTCGAGAGCTGCGACCTCGTCGTCGGCGAGAACACCTGCGACGGAAAGAAGAAAGCCTACGAGACCTTCAGGGAAATGGTTCGGGGCGATTTTCTGGCCCTGGACATGCCCAACACCAAGAGCGAAGAGGGCCGAGGGATCCTCCGGCGGGCGTACCGCGACCTGATCGCCGTACTGGAGCGGGCGTCCGGCAGGGCTATCACCGTCGAGTCGCTCAAGGCGGGCATCGAGACCGTCAACCGAAAACGCGCCGCCATGCACCGGCTGGCGACGCTGCGCCGCGCGACCCCGGCCCCGGTCAGCGGCCTGGACGCGCTCCTCGCGAACCAGGTGTTCTTCTACGACGACCCAGCGCGCTTCACCGACAGCGTCAACCAGCTCTGCGACGAGCTCGAGCGTCGCGTCGCGGAGAAGGTCGGCGTCGCCCCCGACGCCGCGCCGAGGATCGTGGTCTCGGGGTGCCCCATGGCCGTCCCCAACTGGAAGCTCCCCGCTATCATCGAGAGCGTCGGAGCAGTGGTCGTCGGGGAGGAGTCCTGCATCGGCGAGCGGGGGACCCAGAACCAGGTATCCACAAACGGCGAGCGCCTGGAAACCCTGCTCGAGAACCTGGTGGACCGGTATCTCACCATCGATTGCGCGGTGTTCACGCCTAACCCGACCCGCGCCGAGCACGCCCTCCAGATCGCCAGGGAGGCCGGCGCCGACGGCGTCATTCACTACGCGCTCCAGTTCTGTACCCCCTACCAGATGGAGGCCGCCCCGCTCGAGCGCTTCCTGGAGGACAACGGTATGCCGGTGCTGCGCATTGACACCGATTACAGTCAGGAGGACACGGAGCAGCTGCGGACCCGCGTGGAGGCCTTCGTCGAGCAGATCCGGGGATTCGAACGGCGAGGGGGCTGACGGGTCTCAGGCGCTCAGGCTAAGCAGCGTGTGCCCCAGCCCGATGTCATCCGTATCGGCCACCACCCGGAGACCCGCCGCTTCGATGCAGGCCTTCATGTCGCCATAGCGGTACATCCGGCTGTTGCCGTTGGCGATCGCAGTGAAGTAGAGGGATGTGGCGATGAGCGAGTAGGCGGCCGCCGCGTGCCGCTGGCGATCCCAGAAGGTCTCGAGCACGAACACCCGCCCGTCCGGTCCCAGGGCCGCCCGCACCCGCTTCAGGATGCGGATAATCTGGGCCTCGGAGAAGCAGCACAGGAACTGACTCATCCAGGCCGCGTCGTGTCCCCCGGGCAGGACCGCGTCGGCGTCCAGCAGGTTCACCTCGTGCCCCGCCACCCGGTCCCCCACGCCGGCCGCCGCCACGTTGGCCATGGCCTGGCGCAGCTGCCCGGGCAGGTCGCAGATGGTCAGCCGTACGTCGGCGTCGAACGCGGTGCAGGTGAGGGCGAACTTGCCGGTGTTCCCGCCGATGTCGAGGAGCTTTCTCGGTGTGTTCTCGAAGACGAAGGGGAGCGCGCTTTCGAAGGCGTGATCCGAGTAGTAGTGGTCGAAGGCGAACCAGTCCCGGCGCGCCTCGTCGGGCAGCTCCGACAGCCCCTCATACACGGTGGGCCAGTCGCCGAGCTCCCGGAGGCCCGCCGGCGTCCCGGTCCGGAGCGCCTCCTCCAGGTGAAAGAGTCCCTTGTAACAGACGCTGTGGGTGAAGCCCATGTTGACCCGGGTGAGATCATCCCTCAGGAGGAACCACCCCACCTTGGTGCACGTGAACCGGTCATCCTCGTACGCCAGGACGTTGCAGACCGTTCCGGCGTCCAGGAGCAGCTTGACGGCATAGGCCGAGAGGTCGGGGAATTCCGCCTGGAGCGTTTCGAGTTCGAGGCCGTCCGCCCCCGCGTCCTTGATGCGCCCGAGGAGCCCGGACGTCACCAGCACGCGCAGCGCCTGGAACATGAACGGGGAGAACACCAGCCGCTGGGCCTCCCCGCGGGCCTCCATGGCGGTCATCTCACGGCGCGGCGTCTCTCTAAAACCTTTCCGATCCTTCAACGTAATCACATCTCCTTTTATCTCATCGGTCGACCCCCGCCCAACCGGAACGCGGAGGGCATACATACCCCAAAACCGGCGCATCGACCATCGGAAAAGAGCGAGGCTTCCGACCGGATCCGCTCGTCATGGGACGGCCATGGCCTCCGTCTCTGAAAGAAACCGGCCCGGGCTCTGGCGCCCCGCCCCCGGGAAAAGCCTGTACAGCGCGTGGCGAAATCGCTAACTATTGACAATGACTTTCGTCTCGATCGCCGAATCGCGCGATGGAGTTATTCGAGGTTCCGAGGACCACTTGGCATCGCCGACTTATATCAACACCATCCCCCTCCGGATGCCCCGCCGGATGATCATGGTCCGCCTGGGGCATCGCCAGACCCGCACCCGGCTCTCCCCGAGCCAGCAGCGGACCGTGGATCGGACCATGGCGGAGGGGTTCGCCCTCTGTCGACCCCGGGGCTGCTGGACGCGGGTGGCCATCGTCGAGCGCCGGGAAGGACGCCTGGTGCTGGAGGACGGCACGGTGCTGGCGAGCGCCGCTCTGAGCCGGCTGCTCAGGGAGAGCACGGCCGTGGCGGCCATGGCGACCACCGTGGGACCGGATATCGTGGAGGCCGCCGCCGCCGCCGTGGCGCGGGAGGACGGGGCCACTGCGGTGACCTACGATGCCGTGGGGGGACAGACCGCGGAGGCGGCCATGGGCTGGATGTGCGACCTTGTCCGTCAGCAGTTGCGGCGGCAGGGGGAACAGCTGACCGGGCGCCGTTTCTCCCCGGGCTATGGTGATCTCCCCCTCGAGTCCCAACAGATCATCCATCGCTGGCTGCGGCTGGAGCGTCTGGGGCTGAGCCTCACCTCCGGATCCATGCTGGTGCCGGAGAAGTCCGTGACCGCCCTGGCCGGGATCGAGCGGACCCACGCCATCTGAGGAGCGATAATGCCCGAGGACAAAACGAACCGCGCAACGATATCGGCATAGACGGACAGCGCCAATCGTTCTACACGGGAGTATCGTCCCCCGGGACGGATACGGCGAAGGGGAAGCCACTGATTTTGGGGCCAAAACTTGAGTCGAGAGTGATGAATGGATAAGAATTCTAGGATGTTCACTAATCGATCAACTTTGTTCAACCGCACATTTCTCGTCCTTTGCGCGGCGCTCTTCGCCTGCGGTGAGGACAAGCCCGCGGATCAGCCGCCGCGTCCACCGCCTCAGAAGGCGGACACCGGCACCCCGCCGGAGGTCTTCGAGCACGACGAGGAGCCGCCGCCCCCGCCCCCCACGGGACGACCGGTGGTGGCCTATCGGGACGGCAAGGCCGAGGAGATGCGGGAGCCCCAGGCCATCGAAAAGGGGCTCTCGGTGGTGGATCTCAGCAACTACTGGGTCCCCTACATCTTCTCCGAGCGGGACGGCGAGGACGAGCCGCGCAAGCGGAACGACTTCCGACCCATCTTCCGGAAGCTCTCCAACGACTGGCACTACGAATCCAACACCCGCGCGGCCGCCCGGAAGATCGTGGAGCGCCGCATCGCCCGGTCCCGGGCCGCCCGGATCCGGCAGATGCGGGAGGAGGGGGTCTCGGAGGAGGAGATCGCCAAGATCTTCGGTCTCGAAAAAGAGAAGGCGGAACCGGAAAAGCCCGGGAACAAGGACGCCCCAAAGAGCGCGGCGGAGAAGGAGGACGCGGGCGCCGACAAAGCGGAGGAGGCGGAAGACGCCTTCGAGGGGGGGCTCGGCGAGGCGGAGAATTTTCTCGAGGTGTACGGCATCCCCCCCAGCCTCTCAGTGCTCCGGAAGCGGGCCCTCGAGGAGCTCGACCGGGAGTGCTTCGCGGAGATCGATTACGACGCGATCCGACGGTTCGACGGCTTCGTGGCCTACAAGAGCCGGAACATCGCCGTCAAGGCGTCGCGGAAGGGACGGGGCTTCGCGCGGAAGATGCGGCGGGAAATGGAGAAGCTGGGGATCGACGATCCCCTGGCACTGAAGGATGACCCCAAGAACAAGATGTCCGGCGGGCTCATCGATCAGGCGATGGAGTACGAGGCCCTCGCCGCCACCCAGAAGCAGCTGGTCTGCGAGGGGCTCTTCGAGAAGGGGCAGGAGGAGAACTACTGGTCCGGGGCCATCGACTGGAAGACCCATCAGGCGCTCCTCGCCTTCGAGCACAAGAACCGCATCTTCGGGTGGGGGTTCTTCGGAAAGGACACCCTGGCGGCCCTGAAGCGGACGCCGAAGGAGCGGCTCTACGACGCGTTCATGCGGGTCGTCTCCGAGCGGGTCATCGACGCGGCCCACATCATCGAGGACGGCTCCGCCAGGGGCCCGGACGGCGGCCCCCCAAAGTACAAGGACGCGGAGGGGCAGGAGCGGGAGGTCAGGAACCTGGTGGCGGAGTTCACCGCCGCGGTCATTCGCCACATGGATCTCGGCACGCCGGACAAGGTGATCGACTTCCTGAAGTCCCACGACGACAAGGCCCTGGATACGCTCTTCGTGGCGCTCCCTCTCCCAGAGAAGCCGCCTTACTACACGGACGAGATGGACCTCCACTCGGTCATCGATCGGGGGGACGTCTGGTATGACTATCCCTTTACCGAGGACGGTCGCCACCGCACCTTCCCCCGGGCCAAGATGCCCACCAACACGCTCTACGTGCGCTGGAACGACCAGGACATCCCCCTGGTAACCATGAACACCACCATCGGCGGCTGGCGCACCGAGCTCGGACCGGACGGCTACGAGTATTACAAGTACAAGAACTCCGACGTGGGGGAACGGGTCTGGAAGGATATCGTGGCCGGGCCGGTCTGGCTGCCGCCGGACACCACCCCTGCCAAGGACCTCATCAAGGAGGTCCGGTACAGGGGGCGCCGGGTCAAGGTGCCGAACTACGACGAGTTCGGGCCGTGGTACGCGTCGGCCTACGGGCTGGTGGCGGGCTTCCACGTCCGCCAGGTGGAGAAGAAGAGCGGCAAGATGGTCTACTTCGACAACGGCATCCGCTCCCACGGCTCGGTGGACTACAACTCCATCCTGAGGCGCTTCTCCCACGGGTGCCACCGGTTGTACAACCACCTCGCCATCCGCCTCTTCGACTTCGTCCTCCGCCACCGGAAGTTCGTCCGGACGGGCCAGATCCCGGCGGGGTACAGCCACAAGATCGTGGTGGAGGAGGAGGACGGCACGGAGGAGTTCATCATCAATCTCGATTCCAAGGGGTACAAGTACGAGCTGGTGGCGCCGGTGCCGGTCAACGTCCTGAAGGGGCGGATCCGGGGCCGGCAGAAGATGCCCATCGAGACCTATATGCCGAAGCCCGACGTGACCTACGGGCCGGACGCCGAGTTCCTGCCGGAGGGGTACCTGGATCGGCTCAAGGCCGTGGACGGCGGGCTCGTTCTCAAGGAGCCCTCGAAAGAGGGGCAGGAAGAAGAGACGACGGACAAGAAGGAGACGGCGGACAAGAAGGAGACGGCGGAGAAGCCGGTCGCCCCGACGCCGCCGGCGCCCCCCGCCCCTGTCGCCCCAAAACCGAAGACCCCGTAGTCTCGAAACCACGCCCATGCACAACCTAAGAAGACACGCTCTCGTCCCGATCGCCCTCGCGCTGGCGCTCCTCGTCCCGGTGGGCAGGGCCGCGGCCGGCTCCGCCCCGGAGGGCCGCTTTGTCATCCACATCCTGACCGTCGATCCCGGCGAGGAGCTCTTCATGCGGTTCGGCCACATCGCCGTGGTGGTGGAGGACCGCCGGGAGCGGACCAAGCGGGTCTACAACTTCGGGACCTACGACTTCGAAAATCCTGACCTCCGCTTTCAGTACGCCAGAGGGTTCCTCACCTACTGGCTGTCGGTGGTCTCCTACGCCGAGATGGTCCGGTGGTACAAGGAGGACCACCGGGGGATGACCCTCCGGACCCTCAACCTGACCCCGGAGCAGGCCGCCCAGACCGCTCGGCTGCTCCGGGTCAACGCCCGGCCCGAGAACGCCGAGTACGACTACCGGCACTACCTGGACAACTGCTGCACCCGCATCCGGGATCTGCTCAACAGCGTGCTCGGCGGCGGGATCGAGAAGAAATACAAGGGACGGCCTACGGAGCGGACCTTCCGCTACTGGACCCGGCGGGCCCTCCGGGGGATGCCCCTCTACAAGAACGTCATCCTGTTCTCTCTGGGGCCCGCCATCGACCAGCCCATCACCCGGTGGGACGAGGAGTTCCTCCCCGAGGTGTTCGTTGAGGATCTGGACGAGCTCACCGTCGGCGCGGACCATGCGCCCCTGGTCCTCAAGACGCAACGGGTCTTCGACGCCAAGGGGCCCCGGGTGGGCACCGTGACGTACTCACTGGACGTCATCGTGACCGTCGTGCTCTTCGGCCTGCTGATCCTGGGGTTCGGGCTGCCCCTCGTGCTCAAGCGACGGAAACTCTCCCGCCGCCTCATCGGTGTGGGGCTCCTGACCTGGGGGCTGCTCGCCGGGCTGGCCGGGACCATGCTCGTGCTTTATTGGACCGTCACCACCCACTACGACACCCACTACAACGAGAACCTGCTCGTCATGCCCCCCCTGAGCCTCTGGCTGATCGGCCCCGGCGCCAAGCTGATCGTCACCGCCCGGCTGAGCGCGTGGACCTTCAGGGCGCTCAAGTACTACCTGGTGGGGGCCCTGACCCTCATCGCCCTGGATCTCCTGCTCAAGCTCGGCCCGTTCATCCAGGGCAACCTCGAGTTCGTCGTGTTCGCGCTGCTGTGTGATGCCGCCGCCTTCTTCGCCTTGAGGCGACACGGTGCGCCGGAGACCAGAGCCAGACAGCGAAAGAGGCGGTAGACGCAAAAGGCGATGTATTCAAAATCGGCTTTTCGGCGGGCTACCGGTTCGAAATCCAGACCTTTACTCCGGTGAGGGGGTTGAGCTCCCACGCGCCGGTGTCGTCGGAATCGCCGTCGGTCCCGTCGCTCTGAGGCGCCTCGAGACGCCGATTGGAGAAGTCCCAGGGGTCCTCGGCCTCGGTACCGGGCCAGTCGGGGGCGGTGATAAAATCCCAGGGGGACTTGCCGAGCATCTCATCCCATTGATCGAGATCCGTGGCGGTCTCCCAGTCCATTATAAATTTCCACGACATAATGCCAAACTCCTGTATTCGAGCTGCGATATTTCACCATTATATGGAGAATAACGCAACCATTGGTTTGGAGAGGGGCCTTTCGGGAGGCGTGGCCGTTATTCCGTAGCGAGGATTTTCTCCATCATCTTCGCAGCCTCCACGGCCTTGCCCTGGAAGTGGTTGTTGAAGAACACCAGAACATTGTCGGCGGACTTGTGGAGGGTGGTGATCTTGCCGGCCCATTCCCTGAGCTCGTCGAAGCGGTACCGGTAATCGTAGCGCTCCTCGGGGCGATCGTGGGTGTACCACTTGGCGGCGTTCCGGCCGTGGAACCGGACATAGGCCGGGGGGGCCGTGAAGACCGCGTTCGGAGGCATCAGCCCCTTGATCCGGGGCTCGTCCACGCAGGCGTACCCCACCGCGATGCGTTTCAGCCACTCCCGGATGGCGTCGTCGGCCCAGTCGCTGCGGCGGAGCTCCACCACCACGTCCGGACCGAGGGCCTCCGCGAGCTGTTTGAGGTAAATCCGGCTCTCCTCGCACTGCCGGAACGAGTAGGGGAACTGGGCGAGGACGGCCCCCAGCACCCCGGCCTCCCGGAGCGGCCTCACCGCCTCCTGGAACTGCCGATACTCCGACCGGGACGCCACCCGCTCGTGGGTCATGCTCCGGTGGGCCTTGATGGCAAACGTCACCTTCCCCTCGGTGCGCTCCACCATGGAGGCCAGCCGGCTCGCCTCGGGCATCCGGTAGTAGCTGAAGTTCAGCTCGAGACAGGAGAAGTGCCCGGCGTAGTAGGCGAGCCACTCCTTCTTGGCCAACCGTTCCGGATAGAAGGGTCCCCGCCAGTCCGCGTAGTCGAACCCGCTGGTGCCGATGCGAATCACGGCGCCTCCATTCGATGCTCGGCGCGGTGGACGCCGAGACCGCAGGTCGGCACCCGGCTCGGCCACTTCTCGATGGCCCGCCGCAGATCGGCCCGGCACCCCCGCTCCTCCCTCGACCAGGGGATCGCGTCGTCCCTGAGCAGTAGGTCCGCGGCCTCCAGGCGCCCGAGGTGGATCTCCACCGCGGCGAGGGCGAGGCGGAGCTCCGGATCCTGCGGCTGGCGTTCCAGCTGCGAGAGGATGAGGTTTCGGGCCTCGTAATCCAGCGACACCATGGCGAAGAGCCGCGCCCGGATGAGGACCCCCTCCCGATCCGCCTCGTCCAGGGCGGGCAGCGAGCGGATGTGTCGTTCGGCCCGCAGGGGGAGCCCGAGGTCCAGACTAAGGGCGATGAGCTCCAGCCGCAGCGCCTCGTTGGTGGGGGCCTTCTCGAGGGCCAGCGCCATCAGGTCCGCGGCCTCCTTCTTCTCCCCCGCGGCCTCATGGGCCCTCGCGAGCTCGGCGATGACATCGGAGCGTTCGGGCCAGAGCATGAGGTAGGCCGCGAGATGACGCCGAGCCTCGGCGTACTGCCCGAGATCGAGGGAGACGCGTCCGAGGGCGAGGAGCACCGCGGCGCTGTAAGGGTTGTTCTCCCGGGCCTGGGTGAGGAGCTCCGCCGCGTACCGGTTCTGCCCGCGCTTCTGCTTGATATCGGCGAGCCACAGGGCCGCCTCCACCTCGCGGGGATTCCCCCGGATGGCCCGACGGGCCGCGACCTCCGCCTTGTCTTCCTCTCCCTTGGCGTGGTGGAGCTTGGCCAGGGCCAGCCAGGTGGCGGCGTGCTTCGGGGTCCGCTTGAGCACGGCATCAATGCGGCGCCGGGCCTCGGAGTAATCACCGGCCTCGATGAGGAGCACGGCCAGACGAGCGGCGAGGTAGGGATCACTCCGGTCGGCGGCGAGGGCCCTCTCGAGGGCCTCCAGCGCCCCCTCGAGATCGCCGTTTTCGTACAACAGCTCCGCCGTCGCGTAATAGGTATAGGCCGCTTCGGTCCCCAGCTCCCCCGGCGGCCGGCCCTGCAGCGCGGCGCCTTCGTCGAAATCCGCGGGGTCCGAAACCCAGTCCCGGGCGCCGCAGGCGAGAACGAACACCGCGAGGAGGCCGGTCAAGGGGATTTTTATCATTTCGTGTATCATCGCAAAGTCCATGTACTATTTTCACGACTCTTCAATATAGATCAAGCCGTGGGATTGTTAGAGGGGGGAAGGTCAGGTACATTACCTTAGAGTGTCGTCAGAAAATCAGCGTTCCAGAGTACGACCGATTCTGGCCGAAGGCGAGGTAAGAGGTATGCTGAAAAAATCAATGGTGAAAAAATTGAGGGTCGTGGCGGTCTGCGTCCTATGGGGTCTCCCCCTGCCGGCCCTCGCCGAGCAATCCGAGAGCGCCATCGAGCAGGCCAAGCGATTCATGGAGCAGGGACAGGAGGCCTTCAACAAGGGCGACTTCGAGGAGGCGGCGACCCAGTTCGTCAACGCGTATACCGCGACCCCCTTCTCCGCGTTCCTCTACAACGCCGGGCTGGCCTACGAGAAGATGGGGGACGCGAAGAATGCCATCGATTTCTACCAGCGCTATATGGCGTCGGATCCGGACGCCAAGGACTCCATTCAGGTGGAGCTGAAGATCAAAAAGCTCCTCGAGGCGCGGGACGGCACCGCGAAAGAAAAGGAGAAGGAAAAGGAAAAGGAAAAGGAGAAGGCCCCACCAAAGGTGGAGATTTCGGAGAAGGGGATGAAGTCCCTCATCTCCGTGCGCACCAATCCGTCGGATGCCAGGGTCCGTATCCTGGACATGGAAGGCCGCGAGGTGTCCAGCGTCATCGGCCCCCTGGCCCAGACCGTGGAGAAGGGGCGGTACACCATCGAGGCGAGCCACAAGAGCTTCAAGACCGCCACCACGGAGGTCTCGGTGACCTCCGGCCAGGTGTACGTGATCATCCTGGAGATGAGCCAGGGGGGCTTCCTCGGCTTCGCCCATGTGGTCACCGATATCCCCGGCGCCGCGGTGTTCATCGACAACAAGGAGCAGGGTCAGGTGGGGGAGACCCCGTTCAGCAACGTCATGCCCACGGGAAAGCACAAAATTTGGGTGGAGAAGCCCGGGTACACCCCCATCGAGGAGGAGGTGGAGATCAGCGTCGGGGATAGAAAAGAGATACGGTACACCCTCCAGCGGCTCGATTTCGGCGCGCTCCTGGTCAAGACAAACTGGAAGGACGCCAAGGTGTTCGTGGATCAGAAGCTCGTCGGCACCATTCCCGAGAAGGGGCAGATGACCGCTCACCTCCCCCCCGGCCTGCACACCATGAAGGCCTCGGCCGAAGGGATGAAGGACTACACGACGAAGGTGGAAATCCGGAGGGGCCAGGAGACCAAGGTCCTCGTACGATTCAACCCCAAGCCGAGCCGGACCTCCGCGTGGGTCTCTCTCAGCTTCTCCGCGGTGCTCTTCATCAGCGGCGGCGTGCTCGGCGGGTTCGCGCTCCACGAACGGAAGGAGCTGAATGCGGAGCGAAATGCCGGCACCCTGTCGGATAAAGACGATAGAATCATCCGCGGGTTCCTCTGGGGGTTGGGGGCCGATCTCTCATTCGGTATCGGCACCCTGGTGGGCGCGCTCAGTATCTACTACTTCCTGCGGGATCCCCTGCCGCCGTCCGAGGGCAAAGCCCTCGCCCCGGTGGATTTCAGCGAGAACCCGACGCCCGACGCGGCCCAAAGCGACGCTCGGCCCGCGACCGATGGATCCGAGACCCGAACCCGGCTCGACACCGCCCGACGCCCCCGAATCGCGATCGCCCCTGTCTTCGGGACGAAGAGCGCCGGTCTCGGCCTGAGCGTGGTATTTTAGGAGGTTGCGATGAAACGAATCCAAGCAGGCATTCTGGTTCTGGTGGCGTGCTGGGGGTGCTCCTCCCTCGATTTCTTCCAATATCGTGAAAACACGGGGCTCTACACGGTTGAGAAGCCGGAGGGCTACGGCTCGTCGCGGTTTGGCGCCCACATCGCGGTGACGAGCGTCGAACGCGAGGATTTCATGGCCGTCTCGGGAGGCCGAGGCCAGAAGACCGTCTTCTACAGGCTCGCCGTTGACGGCCGCCTTCGCAACGTAAGCGAGGACGACCCGTTGGACTATTATCCCACCGAGGCGGAGGAGTCGGAGCGGAACGTCAAGAACCGGGGGAGCAGCGCGTCCCTCGTGGGGCTGCCGGTGTGGGCGAGGCATACCTCGGACGGCCGGGATACGGTATCGGGATGCGTCGCCGTCGGAGAACCGGATGCGGGGAACGTGACGGTATTTTGCCAGTCCCATCCGAACACTTACCTCAACATCAAACCGGGCGGGCTCGGACAGTTCGGTGAAGAGCTGGCGGCGATCCGGCCGGGGACGGCCGGGGGGCAGTGGCTCCTCGCCGCAGCCGGGGATGACGCGTTCGCCGTGTTCAGCACCGAGGAGGACCGGTCCGACATCCAGGCCGTCGACAATATCAGCGAGCTGGCGGCGGGGCGGGTGCTCTCTCCGGATGACGAGGATCTCGTTTTCGTGGCGGCGGCCGCGCACGATGACCGCGATCGATATCGGATATTGGTGTTTGTCCAGACGGCGGAGCACTCGGCGGCGTTCGTGCCCGTGGGGTGCATAGCGGATGACGATACCCCCGGGCTCGGCGGGATCATGGTCACCGGCGATCTCGACGGCAACGGATCGGACGAGCTCGTGGCCAGCGCCGCGAAGGTGGACTCCCGGAAGGACAGCGTTCACATCTTCGACGTGGCCGGGATGCTGGCCGACTATCGGGACGGGGACCCGGAGATGGGGGCGGGCGTGTGTGACGGCGAGGCGGACGGTTCGGTCCACGCCGTGGCGGTCATCGAGCCCCGGGACGATGACGACGTGGAGTGCCGCCGTTGCGGCTTCGGAACCGCCCTCGCCATCGGCGACATCGCCACCGATGACGGCGGCCCGGAGCTCGCCGTCGGGGCCCATGAAGCCACGGCCAAGGGGGTGGAGGAGGCGGGAGCGGTCTTTATTTACCGGGGGTGGGAACGGAGCGGCGTCGGGGAGGAGTTCGAAGACTACGACCTCGCGGGGCGGATTTTCGACTCCTCGCCGAAGGAGGGCAAGGAGTTCGGCGGGAACCTGGCGATCGGCCCCATGGCCGGTCGCAACGAGCTCCTCGTGGGGGTCACCAGCGGGGGACAGGTCGTCGTCGCCTTCTGCACCGGCGTGGGGAACAACATCGAGACCGGCGGGGACGTCACGACAAACGGCGACGGCAAGGTGGTCTCCACCCGGTGCCGGCAGTAACCCGTCATGAAGGGTGAACCATTACAGGTCCTCGTCGTCGACGACGAGCCCAACATGCGCAAGGTCATCAAGGCCATGTTGGAGCAGGACGGCTTCGAGGTGCATGACGCCATGGACGGTGAATCGGCCCTCGCCCTGCTCTCCGAAAACCACATCGATATCATCGTCAGCGATCTCAAGATGCCGAAGATCGACGGTATGGAGCTGCTCCGCCGGGTGAGCGCCTCGCACGATATCCCGGTGATCATGATCACCGCCCACGGCACCATCGACACCGCGGTGGAGGCGTTGAAGCTGGGCGCCTTCGACTACCTCACCAAGCCGTTCGAGCGGAAGGAGCTGCACCAAACCGTCGCCAAGGCCGCGCGCACCCGGGAGCTGGCGGTCAAGGAGGTCTTCTTCGAGCGGGGCAAGGCCGGGCGGTTCCGGATGATCGGCATGAGCGAGCCCATGAAGCAGATCTTCGAGGTGGTGGATCGGGTGGCGGACACCCCCTCCACGGTGCTCATCACCGGGGAGAGCGGCACCGGCAAGGAGCTCATCGCGAGGGCCCTCCATGAGAACTCCTCCCGTAAGGACGCCCCCTACATCCGGGTGAACTGCGCGGCCATCCCCCCGACCCTCATCGAGAGCGAGCTCTTCGGGTACGAGAAGGGCGCCTTCACCGGTGCCAACACCTCCAAGCCCGGCCGCTTCGAGCTGGCCCACGGCGGCACCCTCTTTCTGGACGAGATCGGCGAGATCGCGCTGGAAATGCAGGTCAAGCTGCTCCGCGCGATTCAGGAGGGGGAGTTCGAGCGGGTGGGGGGGATCGCCACCGCCAAGGTCGACGTCCGGCTGGTCACTGCCACTAACCAGGATCTCAAGCAGCGCATCCAGGAGGGCCTGTTCCGCGACGACCTGTTCTACCGGCTCAACGTGGTACACATCCACCTCCCCCCCCTCCGGGAGCGGCAGCGGGACATCCCCCTCCTCATCGAGCACTTCCTCGAGCGATACAACGAGAAGTTCAGCAAGACCATCGGCGGGCTGGACGACGCCTCCATGAGCCTCCTGGCGAATTACCAGTGGCCGGGCAACATCCGCGAGCTCGAGAACGTGCTGGAGCGATGCGTCCTCTTCTGCGACAGCGATACCGTGACCCGACAGGATCTCCCGCCGGACTTCTCGGACGAGCGGGGCGGGACGACCGAGGTGACCCGTGAGGACGATACGGAGCTCAGACCCGAGAACGGCCTGAAGGATCAGGTGAAGGCGGTCACTATCGATCTCGAGCGCCGGCTCATCCTGAAGGCCCTGGAGCAGACCGGCCGCAACGTCACCAAGGCCGCCCAGCTGCTCAAGATCAGCCGAAAATCGATGCAGATAAAGATGAAGGAGCTGGGGCTCAGGGACGAGTAGGGATCGACGCGGACCGACCCGTCGTTCAGCATGCCGGGCCCGGCGTCAGATCTGCCACCCGACGGAGATGAGCAGGTTCCAGAAGTCGACCCCCTTCGGGGCATTGGCGGGCCACGCGGGCACGAGCCACTCCCCCGTGACCTGGAGCCGCAGGTGCTCGAGCAGCGTGAGGGCCAGGACCCCCTGCGCGACAAAGGCATTACACTCAGCGGTACGGCTGCTGTCCGTACAAGAGGCTTCGTCGATGGTCCGAAAATCGAACTGGTATCCCCCCCGGAGGCCGAGGCGTATCTGGACCCACGCGCTCCCTGGATGGATCACCTCGAACTCCGGTCCGAACACCGGGCTCACCCCCACCGTGACATCCTTCGGGGGAATAATCGTGTCCAGCCCCTGCAGCTGCAGCGCCGCGTTCAGGCGGATGCCGAGCCCGAGGCTTCGCGGCAGCGAGGGCGTGCCGCTCCAGCCCACCTCTCCCCCTTTTCCGAGGGTGAAGTAGATGATGTGAGGCCGCGGGGCGTACTTGAAGGCGAAGTTGAGGGCCGGCTTCGCGGTCGTCCGGACCAGCGCCTTCTGCCCGAGGGTCAGGTTGGAGGAGTACGCGTTCACATACGATATCATGTCCTTCCGGATCTGGAACATGGCGTTTTCCGACTGGTGTCGTTTCAAGCCGAGGTCGGCGAAGTGGAAGCGATACCGTTCGAGCAGCCGGAGCATGTGGCGGAAATTCCCCTCGCCGGCCCGCTTCCGCCAGTTTTCGGCGTGAACCCGTTCGTCGAGCCCCCACGGCTTCGGCCCGAGAAGGAACGGCGGGGGGCTCCCCTGCCGGGCGCGGTCGCAGTGGAGGTGCTCGCCCGAGGGATCCGGCAGCGTGTAGCGGCAATGGCTGTAGAGCTGATCCAGGGAGGATTGCATCAGGATCATGAGGTCCTGCATGGGAAGGGGGGTGCCGAGGGGCGCATCCGGAGCGTTCAGGACGGATGCATCGAAATCCGCGACGGTGGGGGGGCACTGCGCGAGGCCGTCTCCCGCCCCGTCGAACACCGCGCGCATGCAGTGAAAGGGCTGCCACGCCGCCACCGCTTCGGGCTCGGTGACCCCGTCCTCGGGATAGATGATCTCTGTCTCCGGCGGGCGCTCGCGTTTCGACGAGAAGGCCTGTACGAAATTTCGGGCGTCGTGCATGCCGAGATAGAAATCATACTTGAGCAGCTTGGTGTCGAAGAACCCGAAGAAGTTCGCCAGATGACCGCTCGCCGTGGGGAAATCCCGCGTCGTCACCGCCAGGCGATCCTCGCAGAGCACCTTCGGATGCTCCTCATCCAGGACGCTGAGCTCCTTCGACATCGAGGCCCCCATGAACGCTCCGAAGAACCCGCCGGCCTGGGCCAACAGATTGAACTTGGAGCCCCGTTCGGCCTCCCGCCGGTGGTGCCGCGTGGCGTCCTCGCAGAAATCGTTCTTCTCTTCACAAGTGAGCGCGGCCGAGTCGCAGGCGAGGGTCGCCTCCCGGCATTGTCCGTTTTGGTGTGCGCAGGTCCCGCGAAGCCGTTCACAGATGCGATATTCAAACCCGCAGAGGCTCTGCGCCTCCGCACAGTCCGTGTCATGCGATTTCAATTTCGGATAGGACGTGTTGTCGGGATCGAGATACAAAAAAGTGAACGCCTCCGGGCGGAGCGGCTCGGGCGCTTCGACCCCGGCATTCCGATAGGTGTCCGAGCTGATATCCGATTCGACGATCTGATACGCGAGCCTGAGGGGGTGATTGTCGAACACGCCGCCGTCCAGAAATTGAATATCCTTCGCGAAGTGAGGATCCCCATCGTTACAAATCAGGGGCAGCGGGTTCCTGGATTTTCGCATACACAGCGAGAGGGACACCGGAGAGAACGCGAACGGAAACGCAGAGGACGCCAGGAGGATCTCCGTCATCCGGTCGAAGCCGACGGTGCCGTCCGCGTCCGTGACCAGGAAGGCCTGCTCGTATCCGGGGCGCCCGTGCATGTAGTTCTGCATGCGAAACCGCCCCTTCTCGTGGCGGATTCGCATCGAAAACTTCTCCTCCTGCCGGGTCACCGAAAAGTGCGGCTGCTTTTTTATCTCATGGGTCTCGATGCGGGTGGCCGTGGCGCCGAGCACGATGTCCAGCGGCCGGGGCGGTCCGACGGATGACGGCTCCCGGCGCAACCACTCGGTTTCCAACATCTCGATAATTCCCTTGAGGGACTCCCCCGAGGAGAGAGTCCCCGGCGCCACCGCGTCGGGGTCCATGGTGACGTCGAGCAACCTGCGGGAGGCCAGCCGGTCATCGGTCCAGGCCCGGTAGAACATGCTCATCGTCGGGTTCTGCACCGGATGAACATGACGCAACGCCTCCACCACCAGCAGGGCGTTGATGGTGCCCGCCGACGCTCCGGTCACCACCTTCACGTCCGCCAGCCGTGAATTGAGCTTGAGGACTTCGGTCAGATAATAGAGGTAGCCGGCTTCGTACGCCCCCAAAGACACGCCGCCCCGAACGGTTATCGACAAAGGGGGAGGCGCGTCGGCTCTGGCTCCCTTCGCAGGGAAGAGGGCGACTGACAGAACGGCCGCTGCGAGATATGTCCAGCTCCTTTTGGAAATCCGCCGTCTCATCCCATCCTCCGGTTCAAGCTCGATCCGCTGTCCACGAAACGGCTCTTCAAAAGGTCACTCCACGGAAAAATTAGGAGCCCTGTGACCGAGTTCATATCGCGCAAGCAGATACAGTGTGAAGGATATGTTGAAAAACACAATGCAATTTGGGAAAGGAGAGCGCTCCCGGCGACCGGGATCATCGGAGATACGATGAAACGGCGGGTTACCGTTTCTCCGGCGGCTCCATCACCTCGAGCTTGCGGTAGATGGTCCTCGGAGCGATGCCCAGGAGCCGGGCGGCAAGCTTCTTGTCCCCCTTGGTGTGACGCAGGGTCTCCTTGATCATCCGGAGCTCTATCTCCTCGAGGGAGGTGCCGATGGAGAAGGTCACCTGCCCCTCGAACCGCTCCCCCTGGACGATGCTCGGCGGCAGATCGTCCGGCCCGATGACGCTGTCCCGGCAGAGCACGACAGCCCGCTCGATGACGTTCTCCAGCTCGCGGACGTTTCCCGGCCAGTAATAGCTGGCCAGGAGATTGGCGGCTTCCTTCGATAACGTGGGAACCGGCTTGTTGTTCCGGGCCGCATGGAGGGTGAGGAAGTGGTCGGTCAGAAGCGGCACATCCTCGAGCCGCTGTCGGAGAGGGGGCATGTTGACGACGATGACGTTGAGGCGGTAGTAGAGATCCTCCCGGAAGTTCCCCCGGGAGACCTCCTCCTCGATATCCTGATTGGTGGCCGCCACCACCCGGACGTCCGTCTTTATTGTTCCCCCACCCAGCGGCTCGAACTCCCCCTCCTGCAACACCCGGAGGAGCTTGATCTGCACCGTCGGGCTCATTTCCGCCACCTCGTCCAGGAAGATGGTGCCCTTGTCCGCCAGCTTGAAGCGCCCCTCCCGCCGCTGCACCGCGCCGGTGAAGGCCCCCCGCTCGAAGCCGAAGAGCTCCGCCTCCATGATGGTCTCCGGGAGGGCGGCGCAGTTCACCGCCACGAAGGCACCCTCCGAGCGGTTGGAGTTGTCGTGGATGGCGCGGGCGATGAGCTCCTTGCCGGTGCCCGACTCCCCGAGGATGAGGATGCTCGCCAGCGAGGGCGCGGCCTGGGTGGCGAGGTCGAGGGTCCGCCGGAACACCTGGGAGTTACCGATGAGGGCCCGCTTCTCGAATTTCTGGAGCCGCTGCTTCAGGGAGCGGTTCTCCATCACCAGAGAGTGCTTCTCGATGGCCTTCCGGACGGTCTTGACGATGGCCGCCCGCTTGAGGGGCTTCTCCACGAAGTCGTAGGCCCCCACCTTCATGGCGTCCACCGCGGTCTCCACGGTGCCGTAGGCGGTCATCAGCACCACCTCGACATCCGGGGAGATGGACTTCACGGCCTTGAGGAGCTCGTCCCCCCCCATCCCGGGCATCATCAAATCCGTGAGCACTACATCGACTGTATGCTTTCGAATCACGTCCAGCGCCTCGCGGCCGTCTAGGGCCTTGAGCACGTCCAGCGCCTCCCGGGTGAAGATTTTCTCCAGGGAAATCAGGTTGTTCTTGTCATCCTCTACAATCAGGATAGTGGGGTTCTTTGCGGGCATTTCTCACTCCTTACGGTTTGCGCGGGGACATCTTTGCAACAAACGAACCATCATGCGAGGGCTCAGGGCGTTCGGGGGATTGCCTTCGATCATAGGATGAAGAGGACGGATCGGAGCGATAGGGAGGCTCTTGATTTTCCTCGGGTAGCAGGGCGACCCAAGAGCGGATTGTAAAGCGCCTTATAGAGTTCAACACAGTCTGGGATGGAGGCATGGAGGGAGACGGAAGACAGCCACATCGGCCGAATCGGTGCCAATTTGTCATTCTATTGTCAAATTGGCACTCGTTTTGACAATCAGAGAGGTGACGACGATCCTACCGGAACGACCATTATCGGCAAGTGCCGGATCGCGCGGTTCATTAACCGGGGAAGGTTCCGGGAGCGCCAGGCATCGAGTCGCCCTTTATCCGGCTTTCTTCCCAGAATGACGACACGATATCCTGAATCTCGAGATTCCTCGACGAGCGCCTCCAGGGTCTCCCCGGTAAGGACTCTGATTTCGTATCGGACCGCTGTTGATATCTTCGCTCGGCGTTCAAAAGCGGCAACAGTCCGGACGGCCTTGTCCTCGAGGGCGCGATCCACGTGCGCCAGGTACTCCTCCCGCCCCTGGGCATAGATGTCGTTGTAAAACTGCTTGAGGTAGGGATCCTTCACGTGGACGGCCACCACCGTGAGGCGGAGCTTTCCGGCGAGCTCCAGGGCCCATTCAATAGCATTCCGGGTGTGGGGCTCGCCGTCGAGGGCGAGGAGGATGCGGTCCCCGGCCATCCGATCAATGACCGCCGGTGACGGTGAGCAGGGCGGTGCCGAGGAGCAGCACGGCGATGAGGCCCAGGATCATTTTGGCGGTGGCGGCGCCGGAGCCGATGAGGAAGGCCGCCCCCCCCGCCTTCTTCATGTCGTCGATGGAGATGGAGAGCCCGATGCCGGCGAATCCGATGGCGAAGAACCACTTGTACACGGCGTTCATGGCCCAGAACGGGGTCCCCTCGGCGTCCGGGCCGCCGAGGGCCGCGATGCCGAAGCTGTTGAGGACGATGAGGGCGAAGAACCCCAGGATGAAGACCGGGAACTTCTTGCGCAGGGTGGTGAAGAACCCGTCCCCCTTCCCCTCCTTCTTGAGCCCGTAGAACCAGACCGCGAAGACCACGATGAGGGGGATGAGCATGATGCGGGCGGCGTTGATGAGCACCGCCGTATTCCTGGCCTCGTCCCCGTACCACTCCGCCGCGGCGATGAGCTGGGCCGTGTTGAGGATGGCCACCGCCACCCACGCCCCGAATTGGGGCTCGGACACGCCGATGGCCTGCCCCAGGTAGGGCATCACGAACAGCATGATGGTGCCGAAGAGCAAGATGGTGCCGATGGCGTAGGCCATGTCCCTGGGCTTGGCCCCCACCACCGGTGACGTAGCGATGATGGCGGAGACCCCGCACACGCCGGTGCCCGCCCCCATGATGCCGCCGAGTCCGTCCGACACCCCGAACCGCCGGGAGAGCCACATCACCGTGATGGCGGTCCCGAAGATGAAGACCGCCGCCAGGATCATCCCGGTGCCCCCCACCCGCACCACGTCGGACCACACGTAGTGCACCCCGAGAAGGATGATGCCCGGCTTGATGAGGGGCCGGGCCACACCGATCCCGGGGAGCAGCGCCTTCGGCACGCCGAAGAGGTTGCGGATGAGGATGCCGCCGATGAGCAGGATGGCGACATACTTGAGCTGGCAGGTCTGGTGGAGGAAGGTCGCCCAGCCCCACGAATCCCCCACCTCGCCGTCCATCTTCGAGAGCGCCTTCCGATGGGCGGCGATCCGCCCCTCGAGCGCCACCGCGCGGGCGGCGTCCCCGGCGGATCGGGCGGCGGTCAGCTGCGCCTCGATCTTCGGTATGTCGGTCGAGGCCACGTCCGCCTTGTGGCACTTGGCCATATAGTGGTCGAGGTTCATGACCACGAGCGCGAACACCACGCAAAACAGGAGGCCCGGAATAATCTTGGACCAGCCCGGAACGAACAGCGCGCGGACAAATGTCATGAGCCCCTCCCTAGAAGAAGTAGAGAAATTTCTTGAAGAAGGTGTAGACCGCCTCCGGCGCCACGGCGGACACGGCCATCACCGCCGCCGCGATGATAAGCGCCCAGATATCCTCCCGCTTGGCCGAGGAGAGGGCCGGTTTCTTGACCTCGGTCGATGATGTCTTTTCCATAGTTGCCTCTCATGTGTGGTGTCTTCAGGAAGTCTAATCTCCGTGTCGGGGGAATTCAAGAGGGCTCAAGGCGACGCGGTTCGACTCGACGCCGACTCGACAGACCCTGCGTAGCTCCCACATCGCGGGATCGAAGTGAGGCCCCCATTGATCGAATATCAATTTGTATCCCCATGAAAACCGGTTAGAATCCTCCAGAGGTATTTTATGAGAATTGATCGAAGAAAATTCATCCAGTCCGCCACCGCCGCCACCGCGGCGGGGGTGCTCGCTCCGGTGGAAAGCTTCGGTAAAACCGGACAGAACCCTACGATCTACGTCATCCACGGCGAGGACGCCGAGAGGATGCTCCTCACGGGGGTCGGGAAGCTCGGCGGTTTCGGCAAGCTGGTCAAGAAGGGGGGGAAGGTGACCCTCAAGCCCAACGTGGCGTGGGCCAGCCGTCCGGAGCAGGGGGGCAACACGAGCCCCGACCTGGTCGGGGCCTGCGTCAAGGCGTGTAAGGCGGC
>JBNLED010000118.1:0-20898 GCA_050304755.1 Polyangia bacterium
CGTGTGACGAGGTACGTGGTGTTTGGCAATACTTGTTTTGGCAGTGTCATGCCCTCCCTATCGGACGGAGAGGACCAAAGGTTTCCAAGAAAGTTGGATCTCTTTGAAATCAAAAGATAAAGAATAACCCGGGTGGGGATCCCAAAAGAATAACCCGGGTGGGGATCTCGGAAAAGATAAAGAATAACCCGGGTGGGGATCTTATGCGGCGAAGAGATGACCTTCCTGCGGGCGCGCCCGCTATCTGCATGAAATTGCCCGATTTATCGACGGAGGCCAAACCGTTCGGTGCTCTAGACGCGGGGTGCCTCAGTACGCGTATACCGCCAGCAACGAGATATATTTCGACTGATAACCGTTGCTTGGCTCTGAGAGGGGCCAAGAACCGGCCGGCCAGCCCGAGTTGAACTGCAGGTAGGACTTCTGGGTCGGCTGGTTCATCGGCGGCTCCCAGTTTTGCAAGCAAAGAGAATACTCCGACGCCCCGTAACACTGATACGCGTCATCCCCCTCCGGCGCCGTGCAACAGCCGTCGAGCTCGAAGTACGTATTCGGGCCGCCCACGAGATACCCGGGGGCCGGGCCCGGTGTGGTGCTCGTCACCTCATCCCACTGGGTTCCTTCGACAAACCATCCGTGCCACATTGTATCGACCGAATTCTCGGCACCGGCACGCTGCATATTCGACAGATACACGAGCCCGATGGGGTTGACACCGTGAACATAGTGCAAATAACCTTCGGCCGCCGCCCGCGCCGCTTCCGCCGTATCGCCGGAGGCGTGTTCGGCATACCACGCGAACAGCCGCCCCTGCGCCATTTTGATTTGGTTGCTGCTCCAGGTATACACGTCCAGATTCGCGCGATACGGATCTTTGTTCGAGGCTACCGCTGGCAATTGGTCCGAGTTGTTTTCAACCGCGTTTAACAGCTGCGTCACAATCGCCTCGCCGACGTTGGCGCTGATGCCGTCGAGCTTGGTGTAGTAGAGTAACACTTCCTCGCGCTCCATATCCCAGCAGGTCGGTCCGTCCCCGGACAAAACTGACGTGTAATTGGCTTCTACAAATTCCTTGTATTGGGATTCACCGGTCATCCCGTACAAATACGTCGCCGCCTGGAACTTCGAGAAGAGCCGCCCGGCGTCATCCGTTTCCTGATCGCCTGCGCCCAGTCCGCTCGACCCCGCTTGCGCGCTCTCGTTATTGTTATGGTACATCTCACTCGGGTTTGCCTCGGCCCAATCCCACGCATCGACCGCGCGGGACTCCAGGCCTTGGGCGAAGGTCTTCAGGCTCTCTTCCGCCCGCCCGCCGTAGACCTTGCTCGCATAGGCCAAAGCCGCCGCTCCCATCAGTGTCGCGTTCGTTGTCGGAGGACCGTAGTAGCTCGGGTCGGTCGTCGAAGACGGCGGGCTCGCCCCGGCAAGCCCCACAATGCAAAGGAGCGAGCCATCGTCATTCTGCATTCTGACGAGCCAGTCGACCGCCCATTTGACTTCGTCGAGCAAGTCCGGAATGCCGTTGCCGGATTCGGGAATGTTGTAGTCGTCGGCGAAGGCGGCCGGATTGTCTTCATAGGCGTGCAGCAGCGTAATTACATATCCGGCCGCCCATGCCGTGTACTTGTTGTAGTCGCCGGCATCGTACCAACCGCCATGCAAATCTCGCACCTGCGATTCGTCCGTTTGCGCCAACCATGCGTGCGCTTCCGAATCCTGTCCGGGGCCGAGATGGCTCGCACCGTCTGCCCAATCGGCGCCGGCAGTCTCCGCCGACTTGGGAAACCCGGCCCGTTGATAATACAGCATGCGCACCGCATGCTTGAGCGGACTTCGGTACACATACTGATCGATTTCGAATTCCACCGACCGAACATTGTTGTCGAGGTCGACGACCGTATACGTGCCCGGTGTCGTAACATCGGAGAAATCAAACCACCACACCTTGTCGCCGGACGAGTCGTCGGTCGCCCCGCCGTTCCATTGGGTCGGCGCGTCCTGTTTGACGGTGGCTTCCGTGGCTCTGTCAATCACCGCAAAGTTCGCGCTCGGTGTATAGCTCACGGTGCTGTCATACCCGTTTTGCGGATCGCGGATCACAGCAACTTTCTCGGCGGTCGTCCGGTATCCAAACTGGTCGACAACGATGAGCGGGATCGGTCCGTTCGCCCCCGCGGTGAGTCCGCTGTCCCACGTGGTGTCAGTGCTCGGCTTGTCCACGGTCGGCGGAATCTCTGTGTCCGGATCAGTATCCGTGTCGGTGTCTGTATCAGTATCACTGTCACCGTCTGCGTCTGAATCCGCATCGGTATCGGCATCTGCGTCACTGTCAGCATCTGCGTCGCCATCCGAATCTGTATCGCTGTCAGCATCACTGTCAGCATCTGCGTCGCTGTCCGCATCCGAGTCCGTGTCCATATCTACATCCGAGTCCGTATCCGAATCCGAATCTGTGTCCACATCTGCGTCGCCGTCCACATCCGAGTCCGTGTCCGTATCTACATCCGAATCCGAGTCCGTGTCCGTATCCGAGCTCGTGTCGCCCCTGTCTGACGCGGTGCCGGTATTGTCTTTTCCATCTGATGCACAGCCGATGGCGAGCCATGCGACTCCCCACAAAATCGCCGTGCCGGACGGTATCTTCCTTACTATTTCACTTGTCATGGTAAACATCCTCCTTGAGCGCAATTATTCATACCCCGCAGCAAAAAGATTGGCCCGGACAGCTTCTTCGGTCTCGCTTGTCGGGTAGCCGGGAAACACGATCCATCTTGATAGGTAGACTTGTCTTAACAAAAACGGGTGGATATCGACCTCCACGTTTCTGTCCAATTATGACGCCAGGTCTACAGGGAATAGTTCTCGACGACACGTGCACCGCCGCTCGGATTCGAGAGATCGCCGACGCGTTCTATCCGAACTGCGAGGCGGGGCTCTGCCCCTACTTCGGCCGGATCTGGAAGGCGGAATACGCGAAGCGGACCAGCACTTCCGCAACAGCCATAGCAGCCGGGACCGGCGGCGGCCCCTCTCCCCGGACACTCTCGCGCTCGATCACCCCATGCCGGGCATCTCCTTTGAAAGATTCCAAGCTTGCGCCCCCCCTTTCGACCCTGCGCTTCGAGAGGTCTCGTAGAGGGAAAACGGGTGCGGCGCATGACTTTTGGATAGTCTCAACCATGAATTACAGTGTCGACCACCCCCTCCGGATAGTCTCAACTATAGAAAAAGGATGCCGAGGACCCCTTTTTAGAGCTCTCAACTATAAAAAACGGATGTCGACCATGGCCTCGGGATGGTTTCGAACTATCAAAAAGAATGCCGAGGACCCCTTTTTAGAGCTCTCAACTATGAAAAGTGGATGCCGAGGACCCCTTTCGAGAGCTCTCAACTATGAAAAACAAACGGAATAGGACCCCTCGACAAGTTAAAACGTCGCCCGAAAACCCGTGTCCGAGCCCGCATCGGAGGCGAGATCTGTTCCGGTGTGGGTGTCGGAATCGTCCCCTGCATCGGCGGCCTGTGTATTCGTTTCGGTGTCTGTGTCTGAGTCTGAGTCCGTGTCGATATCGGTGTCGGCGTCGGTATCCACGTCGGTATCTGCATCGCTATCGGCGTCTGTTCCGATTTCGCCAACCGAATCCAGGCCCTCGTCCACTCCAGCGTCATCCAGCGCGATTTTGTAGCAGGAGCTGGTGCAACCAGCGCCGACGACCACACCGTTCAGAGTGATGATGAGGGCGCCGATCCTGAGCTTCTTTCGGATGAGCCAGTCCCGCTCGCCAAGCAGATACATCAACACGACGATGAGCGCGAAGGCGATCCCCAACACCGCGAGGAGGAAATACTTGATTATTGTATTGTTCATTGCACCTCTCGATCTCCATTTTCTGACCGGCGTTCATGGGCTTCATTATATCCCATCCGGTGGTGAGCGTCACCTCTGCGAATGCGTAACAGCCTTTAGTGACTCCGCATTTCATTGTCGGCCTTGGGCCTGCCTATGCTTGGTGCCTCGTCGACCTTAGCGCGTGTCCTTTTGGCCCCGTCGTCGGGGTAATGAGCGCTCATGGGACAGTGGTTTACGTACAAACGACCTACTGGGTGCCCGACCGCCGGAGAAAGCGCGGTCGCCGGCGCCGTGTCGGCAAACGCGGCAAGGACGGCGTCGGTCACTATCCTCTGTTGACGACCCTCGGTATTCTTCGATGGAGCCACCCCTGCACTTCAGGCTGAGGTCGCTCGTCAGGTCACCGAGAGCACCTCCTTCGATGTCGCCCAGGCGAACCTGAACGCCCGTGGCATCCACCTCAACCGCAAGACAACGCGACGCATCGCATACGGCTTGGAAGGGCGCAGGATTGCGCTGATCGCGTTCGCCCATACCTCGAAAACTGGCACCTCGGCCGTGATGTCTGCTATGAGCATGGCATGACACGCTGGATTTACATGGCGTTGATCGCGGTGCTGGTGGCCGCGGGCGTAGCCGAGGCGGCCGGCCGTTTCCCGTGGCGGCGGCGCATCGGAAGAAACGTCGATTCCCTGCAGATCACGGCGCACAAAAAGACCCCCATCGCGCTCTGGCCGGAGGAGCCCGGGTCCCCCGCCACGGTGGATCCCGCGCGGTTCGAGATCGCCTTTGCCACCCTTTGCCGAGAGATCTCCCCCAAGCGTCAAAAGCGGTTTGCCAACATGGTGTTGACCGAGTCCGGGCGATTCGGCGTCGATCCGTTTTTATTGGCCGCGCTGGTCTTCGATCAATCCCGATGCTGGCCCGTGACCCCCAAGCGGGACGCCGGGCTCGGGCGGTATGGCCTGACCCGGTTGCCCCATGCGATGCACGCCCCCCATGCCCGCAAGGGCGCGTATTCGTACTTCATTCGGGAAGGCGACGGGTGGATCGCGAAAACGCTCCCGTTGACCGAGTATCCATACAACGTGTGGAGCCTGAGGAAGCCTCCGTCCAATCTCTACTTTTCGGCCGCCATTCTCAGCGTGCTCGAGCGCCAGGACGCGTCGCTGGACGCCGCGTTCAAGCAGTTTCCTCATCGACATTTTATCTCCCACTGGTTTTACGGCGATCGGGTGACCGGCGTCGAACCCGAGAACCGGGTGCTGACCGCCCGCAGGATGATCCTCTCGTATTACCGGGGAGGGACGCCTCAAGTGGTGGGCACGGTGCGGGATATCCCTATCGTATCTCCCCTGGACGGTGTCCCCCGGCTGGTGCTCGACTACTTCGGCAACCCGCGCGGTAAAAAAGGAACCCTGGGGCATCGGGGCATCGACATCGACGCGGCCGAGGGAGAGCCGGTCCGGGCGGTGGCGGCGGGCCGTGTCACGTTCGCGGGGGTCGACATCCTCGGGTCGGGCAACCATCGCCAGCTCACCCTCGAGCAAGCCGCCGAACTGCCACCGGAGGAGATGGGTCCGGGCGGGCTCTACGTCGCCATCAACCACGAAAACAATTTCGGCACTATCTACATGCACCTCGACAGCATCGCCGTTCAGTACCAGGAGCAGGTCACCGCCGGGCAGATCATCGGCACCGCCGGCCGGACCGGCACCAAACAGTCCGGCCCCCACCTCCACCTCGAATTTCGCCTGGAGACCGATCGCACCGATCCGGCCGAGCCCCTATCGAAAGTGTTGGTGGATCCGCACAAGAACAAGCGGCGGCGGTACAAGAACAAAAGCATGACCCGCGAGTAGGGATAGAACAACAACGGGTTGACGTTGTCGGCTACAACCACACGATGCCGCCGAGGCTGACCATGTGGGTGTTGGTAACGATGTCGGCCGAACTCGGCATGAGCAGGGTGAGGGCATAGCCGGCGCTCAGTGAAAATGTCTTTGAGAGCTGCCGGCCACCGCTGAAGCCGACGGTATGGGACTTGATGCCGATGAGCTCCCGGCCCACCCACAACGGATCGTTCAACACCGCACAGGACGCGGGCGCATCGCTCAGGGCGTCGTTCTTGTCGTACTCTTCTCCAAACCCGTAAGCGAGACCAAGCTTGAGGGTGCCGTTGTCGAATTGGAACCCACCCCGTGCGCCGTGCGAGATATTGACCGCTTCGCCGCAGTGGTGAAACAGCCCCAAGGTGTACCCGGCGGTGAGCCGCGTCGTCTTGTGAACGAACACCCCCACATCGAGGGCGGGGCGCTGCAAGAGCCCCGGGCGATTGACCGGCCATGACAATACGTCGAGTTGGTAACTCAAGGTGGCGTCCAACCGCTTTTGAATCTCACCGCGAATCGACACAAACAGCGTCCCCCTCGGTACCACCACGGCCGGAGCCCCGGCCAGCCCCCTCAACGTGAGATCGATGCGCTCGGTGGCGCGATACACCGCCTCGGCGCCCGCCTGATTGTTGACGGATTGAAATCGATAGCGGAATGTATCCAGAATGGTCACGCTGATCCGATTCCGCGGCAGGACCTGGGCGGCAGCGGAAAAACCGTATCCCCACTTCTGCCCGGGATCGGCGTTTCGAAAATTGTAGTACTCGAGCTCGTTGCTGAAGAACACCGTCGCGCGGCGCGTGTTTTCGATGAGCCCCTTGGAGGGGGCGTGCAGGGGATCGATGGCGAGGGCGGCCTTGGCGTGACGATGGGCGGTCCAATATCGGAGATGCTGGCGATGGATCTGTGCTTTTCGGTAATGCAGATCCGCGGTGACGTTGCCCGCCGCCATGATTTGATCGATGAGAGCACTGGCCGCGTCCCGATCTTCTTTCCATGTGAGGACGTCGAGCTTCAGCATGATCGCGTCGCGATAGGTGGGTTGGTGTTTCAAGACGAGCTCGATCCGCTCGAGGGCGTCATCGTAGTCTTTCTCCCAGGCCGACAGGCGGGCGAGCAGGAGGTGGGCGTCCCAGTGCTCGGGGATGGCATCGACGATCTCTCCTGCGATGGCCCGCGCCTCGTCGTAGTCTCCGTCCCACGCCATGGTCTGGGCCAAACGAAATTTGATGTCCAGATTGTCAGGGTGCTCACTGAGGACCGCTTCGAGGGCCGCCCGTTCGCTGGCGGAGACCGGCCCGACCATGCCCAGCCAAGTCGTCAAGAGGAAAAAACAGAGAATCCGAAGGGCGCTTCCCTCATTCGAAAACGACATCATCGAGCCACAGCACCTCCTCTTCGATCGTTCGGTTCTCAAAGGCAAAAATAATCTGAAAGACCCGTTTCAAATTGATCTTTTTCTTCTTAAACAAGGATAGGGGAATTTCCACGCGGCGCCATTTCTTGCCGACACGAAGGAGGTCCGAGAGCTGGACCATCGCTCGTTTCTTTCCGTCATTGAGATAGATGGCGACTTGCTCGCCCCCGTCCCGCCCGCGCACGCGGAAGCTGAGGCGTTTGTAACGGCTCACATCGACATTGCTGGTGCCGAGGGCCGCCAACGCGTATCCCTCCGGTCGAGGGCTCTTGGCGGTCATCCGAAGGCCGTGTCCCCGGTATCCCTCCGCGTCGTAGTAGACTGTGATGGCGCCGCCGTTCTTGGTCTCGATGTAGATTACGCTGCCGAGATCGGTCACCTTCTTCTGATCGATCCGGTCGAATCGAGCCACGGTGATGGGCACCCGGGACGTATCCAGTCGAACCGTGTCGAGCTCTATCTCTCGCTCCGACATGTCGGCGGAAGCGGTGGCGGTCACGAAGAAGTGAGTTGGTTTTCCGAGCTTGGCGTTTTTGAGGTACGCACTCGCCGCCACGGCCTGAAACGCCGCAACAGGAACGGAAACCTCTCGGAATTCATCGTCGAGGGTAACGGCGGAGGCCCCTCCCTCGCCCCCTCGGGGCTCCGTGGTAAGATACGCGCTGAGCGGGATACGACCCTCTCTTCCGGTACTGCCTTTCAGTCCGAGGAGCACCGCCCCCGCAGGGGCGCGCCCTCGCAGGGATACTGTGATCGTCCGGTAGCGCGAGGACCACTCATCCGGCAGCGGGGTCAGATATCCCGCGTAGTCGTCGGGATTCAACGGTCCAAAGCCCAGCTTCAACGTGTCGCCGCCGCGCTCGAACGTCATCCGGCGCTCCACCGCCTCCGACGAACCGTATACCGATACGGGCTGTCTCAGCGCGTTGACCTGTGCACGGGTATCGAAGGCATCGATCACATAGGGTTGGTCCGACGGCGGGGGAACCGCATATGCCGTATGGGGGGCGTCTGCCGGGTCGCAAATTCCCGTATCCGTGCATAGCCAAACGGCCTTGGCCTTCTTAAATGCGGGAATTCTTCCCCCCCCGCCGGTGAGCTTGGCGACGTCGCCGCGCTGGGTTCGATAGAACACGGCGCCGCGATAGGCGCGAGGGCTTCGCACGTGAAAGGTTACCCCCCGCCGGTTTCGGTTGATCTTCGAAATGGTCGGATTCTGAAGGGTCAGCCCGAGGTTCTTCACAACCATGCGCCATCCCACGTCTGCCTTGTTGAGGCTGCGGATCGCGATGGAGTGGATCGACCGGAGCGATGTCTGGTGTCCCCCGCGTCGTTCGAAGGCGGTAAACGGAATGACGTATCGCCGCATGACCGCGTCGAGAACCATGTGGTAGTCGTAATAGAGAATTTTCTCCTTGCCGACACGCTGCCCGATGGTAATGACAACCGCACCCACGTTTCCCTCGGCGTCGAGCAGCAGCGCTCTCTCTCCCTGCTCGAGGGGAATTCCGGAGGCGCTCTCGTAGCCAAAGGTTCGCCCCAAGGTGAGAGGGGAGGGCGGATCCAAGGGGCGCGTTGTTTCCACGCCGTAGTCTCGACCGAGGACGGTGAAGGCGTGATCGTCGGAGGAAAACGCGGTGTCGCTCGCAGCGGCGGGCTGCACCAGCGTGACAAAGATGTCCCTCGGGGTGGAGAACCAGTTGCCCTTATTGGTAATGAGGCGGTGCTTTGATCCGTTCAGCTTGAAGGTCACCCGGTGGGCTCCGTTGTCCCCCACGGGGAGGGCGATGGCGTTGCGGCCGATGGCGAGCGAAACCGAACGGCGCTTGGTCTGACCGATCCGCAGCCGCCCCGAATCATCGATGGGCGTCCACTGAATGAGCGCGGTCTGCGCCTTGTCGGCAAAAAGGGAGAGGGAGAGCCCCTTGTCGTCGTATTTGAAGGACGGCCTGGACACGTCGTGCGTCACCGGTTCGGGCTCGACGCCTTCGACGAGACTCGGCCCCCCCAACCATACGACGACCAAGCAGACCCAACGCATCCCCGAGTATCTCATTTTACAACCTCTCCTTTGGGGGTCGCGGCGCTCGCCTGCACCAACAATTCCCCCATGACGGGAAAGAAAAACTGCCAGAAAGATGGATTGTAGCTGAAGCTGTCCCGCCGTCTGTGCACGGCGGCCTCCAGCGTCGGCAATCCGGCCAATTGATAATGATCGGGAACCGCGTCCATGTTGGACAGGTTCGCCGTGAGATTGTAGCGGATGGAGCCGTTCTTTTCGTACTTCGTCAGCAGTGGGAACACTGCTGGAATCCCATATTGCATAAGCCGTTTCTTCCAATGCTCGGGCGTGGGGAGGCGGAGCTCGGCGAGGGTTTCGGTCTCCATCCCCCGGGAGACAACGGAAAACCATCCGATGTAAGGGGGCGTTCCCACCGTTCGAGGAATGAGGTTTCGTCCCTTTTCGGTGAGAACGAGGCTCGGCATGGTGTTCTCGAATCGCTCGCCGTGGAGGAGCAGCAACCGGCCGTCTCGATGGATGAACAGGAGCCCCGGCCCTCTGGGAAGGGGAAGCCCCAGGTACTTGTTTGCGTAGAGCTCGGGCAACCAGACGGGCACCGCGGTTTTGTCCTCCATGTCGGGCAAGAAGCACCCCGACCAGCCGGTGGTGTGCACCCCGACCAGCTTCTCTGCCGCCTCCCGTTCGTCGGGCCCCGTCGGGTCCCCGAACGCATTGAACTCGAGGACGATGTTCTTGCCGTCCGCGACGAAGTGAGACAACGCGTCCACATCCTCGCGGGACAACCCGCCGAATACGAGCGTTGGACGCGCGTTCGAAGTGTCGTCCTCGACGCCCGTTGCCCGGCGCAAATCGCCGAGCCAAATCCCGTAGGTGTCGGCGACATAAACCCAATCGTACGGGACCAGGCTTACGTCTTGGAGCCGGGTCTCCCCCGCGATGACGCCCGGACGATAGCCGATGTAGTCTCGCCGGACGTCCCACTCGACCCTCTCGTCCGAGGGGGTCACCTTGAAGTAATTGAGCAGCCAGAACACCCCCAGGTGATTTCGGTACTTGTCCGTGGGGACGGTGTAGTTCACCACCAGCAGCCGGAGATAATGAAGCGGGGCGGCGCGCCAGAGGATGTGGGAAACGAGCAGCGGCGACGATAACACGATGGTCGTAATGACGGTGACGATGGCGGCCTTCCAATTCACGACGGGGACCCGAACCCTTTCCGCTGCATGGCGCCCCACTGCTTCGAGCCCTTGAAGTAGCTGATATACCCTTTGATACGCCAGACGAGGGTCAGATGGCGATATCCGAGGTTTTCGAAAATCGCGTAGAGACACATTTGAAAAATATCCCGCCATCTCGGGTAGGCGCTGAACGAGAGCTCCTCCAGCAAAATGGCCGCGATGCTCAGCATGATGCCGAAGAGCACCGCCACGTTGACGTAGAGCAACACAAAGGTCACGTCCGCGAAACCGAGAATATAGGAGATCAACACGATGATGACCCCGGAAAGCTCGATGACCGGGCCGAGCATCTCGAAGATGGCGAAAAACGGATACGCCATCATTCCGATGACGCCGTAGTTCGGGTTGAGCAGCATCCGCCGGTGGCGCGTGATGACGTCGATGAGCCCCCGCTGCCACCGGTTGCGTTGACGTCCGAGCACGCCCAGATCTTCGGGCACTTCGGTGTAGCACGCCGCATCCCAGACGAACACCACCCGATACGGTCGATTCTTTTCCCTGAGGTACCGGTGCATGCGCACCACCAGCTCCATGTCCTCGCCCACGGTATCGTGCTCGTATCCCCCGACCTCGATCGCCACCCGTCGGTTGAACAGACCGAACGCGCCGGAGATGATGAGGGTGCCCCCGAAGATATTCCACCCGATGCGGCCGAACAGAAAGGCGCGGAGATACTCCACCACCTGAAACGCGGCCACCGGGTTTTTGGGAAATCCGATCTTGACGATATCGCCGGATCGAATGGTGCAGCCGTTGGCCACCCGAATGGTCCCGCCGCTCGCCACGGTGCGCTCCGGATCCTCCATGAAGGGGATGGCCACCTTCAGCAGGGCGTTCGGGAGGATGAGGGTGTCGGCATCGATGGCGCAGAAGAGCGGGTACCGGGCGATGTTGATGCCGCAGTTGAGGGCGTCGGCCTTGCCGCCGTTTTCCTTGTCCACGAAGATGAGCCGCGGCTCGATGCGCGACTTGTAGATACACCGGACCTTCTGGGAGTCCACCTGGCGCTGATAAATGGTGTGGATGGGGTAGAGATCGAAGGCCCGCTTCATCACGCCGATGGTGTCGTCCTTGGAGCCGTCGTTGACCACCACGACCTCGAACTCGGGATAACGCAAGGCGAGGAGGGACTTGATCGACGCCTCGATGGTGAACTCCTCGTTGTACGCGGGCGCGATGATGGAAACCGGAATGGTGTAGAAGTTTTCGAGGGAGTGATCGAGCTCCACGTCGATGCGCCGCTTGTTTCGGAGCACGATGTCGATGAGGGAGAAGAAGAGCAACATGGTGTACGAGGAGTTGAGGGCGAAGTAGAACATGAGGAATACCCAGTCGATAATGGTGACGATGCCTTCCATTAGCTTTTCTCCTCTATGACCGTAAGCGGTGGCGAGGTCTTTGGGGTCTCCTCGGCGGTATCGGGGGCCAGATGCTGATAAAAGGGATCGCTCGTCAGGGTGCGAAACGCCATGTCCCGGGCGAACCTGTCCTCGCTGGTCTTCGAGATGAGGGCGAGCCGGTCGATCCCCTTGGGCCCGAGCTCGTAGAGGGCCGCCCCCGCGTTCTGGCGCACCCACCAGGATTGGTCGGTCAAGCAGTTGCCGAGGGGATCGAGGATCGCCTCGCTTCCGACCTTGCCGGATGCGATGGCCGCCTGGGCGCGAACCGGCCACTCCGAGTCTGTGAGCCCGCGGATGAGCTCCTCTGACGAAAGCGGCAGATGGAGGATCACCACCGACTTGAACGCGGCGATGCGCACCTCCATGTTGTCCGATAGGAGGGCGTCCCGAATAACCGGACCGGATTCGTGATCACCGGTAATGGCCAGCACTTCGAGGGCGGTGGCGACAAAACGCTGATCGGTTTCTCGTTCGTCCGCTTCGGCCACGATCTGCCGGAGGGCAGGGTGGGTCACCGGTCCGAAGGCGACGAGGGTCTGGGCCAGCTGCCGCCGTGAGAGCTTTTGGGTTTCCGTCATGATTTCGAGCATGGGTTTGATGGCCTTGGGGCTTCTAATCCGACCGAGGGAGCGCGCCGCCGCGAGCCGAACAATAGCGTGGTTGTCGCGGAGGCCGTCCACCAGCACGTCCACCACGTCACCGCCGCCGGTCACGCCGAGCAGTCGGATACCCTCCAGTCTCCGCCACCAGAGGGACGATCCGCTGAGCTTCAGTCCGAGACGGGTGAGGTCCAGGCGCTCGTAAAGCGCCCTGAGCTTGGATAGGGCGTCCCCCCCGAGCATCATCGCGTACTGTTCCAGCTCGAGGGATACGAGGGTCCTCGGGTATCCCTTGATGGCGTCGAAGGTCTCCTCCATCGAGGCGTCCCCGGCCATGTAGTGCATCAGGGGCGTATAGAGAGCGGCGGAGATCTTTTTTTTCCGCTTCTCCCGGGCGATTTTAATGAGCCGCAGCACAACGATACCCAACGCCACGAGAACGAGCACCGCGACTTGCAGCGCGGTAATCTCGAGAATGAGCCGATAGAGCGGCTCCTCCCAGAAATGCTGTGACGGTGTCATGATTTCTCCAGGCCACTCATACCGCGGAGGTCCTGATGAGCCCGTTCCGGATACGGGCGATCACCTCGGGTACCTTGAACGGCTTGGCCACGAAATCCGTGGCCCCCATCTGGAACGCCTTGGAGACGCGCTCCTCACTGGGGCGCACCGAGAGCATGATCACGGCGACCCGATGACCGAAGTCGGTTTGTACCTTTTCGAGAATTTGAAAACCGTCTATGCCCGGTAAAAATGTCTCCATTACCAACACGTCGGGCAACCGGCCTTCTGTCTCGGCCTGTTCCAGGAATGCCAAGGTATCGGTGCCGTTTCGGACGTCCGATACCTCGAATCCCTCGCGCGCACAGAAGAATCGGAGCAGGTTGACGATAGCCTCGTCCGTATCCGCGATGAGAATCCGCGGCACCACGCGCGCCTTCGCCTCCGCTTCTTCGTCCTTCTGGATAAGCCCCACCGCCGCCTCGGTTTTGCCGCCGAGCACCTGAGAGAGGCGAATCTCCACATCGGCGAGGAGGCCTTCCGGTGAGACACTCCCATCCGCCAAGGTCGCGGCAATCTCGAAGGGGATGCTGTCGCCGATCACTTTCCTGAAACGGGACAGAACCGCGACAATGGACCTCGCGTCAATCCCCGGCAGCACTACGGCCAGGGTGGCCTCGTTGTATCGCGCGATCAGGTCGGAGCGGCGAAACACCCGCTTGGCCGAGTTTGCGATTTCCAGAAAGTCGAGCCGCGGAGACGAGGTCGACGTAATTCGCACCAGCACCACGGCGATTTGTTGACCGGCGCGGCTCACGCGGGAGATGTCCCCCTGCAGGCGATCCAGCATAGCCTCCTTGGTATAGAGGCCGGTCAGACCGTCCCGCCCGCCGAGCTTTCGCGCGGTTTCGACCCGTCTCAGCTGATTGAGCACGCTGAGCGCCACGTTCGCGGCGGACACGGGAATGGACAGCCATGCATCCACACCGCAACGAATGGCCCTGGAGACGGCGGCCTCGGACATATCGTTCATGAGCGCCACGATGGGCAACGCCTCGAATCGCTTGATGGTCCGAATATACGACGCCAAATCCAATCCGTCGAAATGCCCCATGACCGACTGAACCAGGAGGAGATCCGGCTGGATGGCGTGCAAGGCGTCCAGGATTTCCGCCGGATCCGGGTGCAGAACGGTCTGCATGCGACTGTGGCTGAGCGCGAATTTCATCTGGTTTGCGAGCAGGGGATCATCCGCGAGCACCAGCACCCGCTGGCGAACATCGAGCTCGATGAGGGCGGGTAACAGCGTCTCGACGCGCTGGTTGTACCGCTCGAGCTCCTCCTCCAACGCCTCGCCAAGGGTGCGAAGGACCGCCTCGACGGTGTCCGGCGCCAACGGGCCGTCGCCCACTTCGGCGAGGGCGGTCATGGCCGCGTTTGACAAATCGTCGAACTCGTAGGTCCCCGCGGAACCGGCGACCCGTTCGAGAAGGACCCGACCCGCCGTCTCGAGGTTGCTCGGACTGGCCGTCATCGCTTCGATTTCCTGATCCAGTTGATGCAGATAATCTCCCTTCAAACGAAAGAAGGCGTCTTCGGCCAACGGATCGGTCGGGGTCTCGACATCGATAATCCCCTGCTGCTCGAGAATCCGAATGAGCTCTTGAATGCCTTCCCGCCCATGCAGAAACGTCGCATGGGGGATTTTTTCGACCGCGGTCCGATAGGCATCCTGCGACAAGAAGCTTTCGATCCAGACGTAGGCGTTGACCAAGTCGACCGGCGAGGTGCCGAGATCGGGCCATTCGGTGGGATCGCCGAGCCCGATGAACACTTGCGCTTCCGCCACGGTTTCGGTGGTCACCTGCTCACAGCGCTGGAGGAGATACCCCACGTCGGCGGCAAAATTGTCGGAAAAGAGCTCGTCCGGGACGACGATATACGTTTTTGATCGTTCGAGCATCATCGAAGCGGTTCATTCTCCAAAGAGCGGCATGACAAAATGCCCCACTCTTATGATATCGACTATAATATTGTTTTTTTAATCCTATTGGAAGAAACCGGCGGTCAGACCACGGGCGCGCTACGGTCCGACGCGGCACATTGCATGTCACCATTGGGGCACGCACCGGGCCGGGGGTGCATATTGAGCCTATGTGGCGGTTCGATGCTCTTGGATGAGCTTGAAGAGCTCCCAGGCGATTTTGTGGGGATCGTGTCGAATGAGAGAACGGGAGCTCATGACCTCGGCCTCCACTACTTGCTTCACCCCCTCCTTGAGCAGGGACGACACATCGTACGCGACGGGGAGGGCTCTCTCCAGAGCGTATTTCTTCGCCTGCTCGGGGGACGGTATCATGGTATTGACGATGATGTCGTCGACGCAGGCGGCGCCGAGATAGTGGTGAATGGCCCGCACGTGGTCCGACGCCGTGAAGTCGGTGGTCTCGCCGTGCTTGGTCATCAAGTTGCACACATAGATTCGCCGGGCCAGCGTCGACACCATTGCGTTCGCGACGTCATCGACGAGGAAGTTGGGCAGCGTCGAGGTAAACAGATCCCCCGGCGAGACGATGATGAAGCTCGCCTCCTCGATCGCTCGAATCGCGATGGGGTTGGCCCTGACCGAGGGCGCCAGGGAGAGCCGCTCTATCTTGAGATCCGCGTTGTGCTTGGGCAGATTGATATTGGTTTCCCCCGCCACCGTGGTGCCGTCCTCGAGATGCGCCCGCAAACGGGCACTCTGCAAGGTGACCGGAAGGACGCGACCGGAAATCTTGAGGATGCGGCCCAGCTCGTGGATGGCCTGCTCGTCGCTCCCGGTAATCTCCCGAAGGGCGAGGTGAAATAGATTGCCGAAGTTGTGATTGTCGAGGGAACCGGTAAAACGATACTGAAACAACCGTTGCATGAGCGCGCTCTCCTCCGAGAGGGCGATGAGACATTGGCGTACATCCCCCGGCGGCAGAATGCCGAACTCGCTTCTCAGCTTGCCCGTGGACCCCCCGTCGTCCATCATCGACACAATCGCGGTGAGATCGAGGGGCTTGTACAGCTTGAGGCCGGTGAGGAGACTGAAATTACCGGATCCGCCCCCGATAACGACAATTTTTTCTTTCATGGCTCGTGTTTTCTCTCAAGGATCGATTCCAACAATATTCGCATTTTCATCGGTCGACACCGCTATTTTGTTTTCGTTGGACGGAAATACCCGAAGCGCCTATTCGTCCAGGATAAACGCACGGCGCGCATCGACAAACCCGTGAATCTCCTCCACGCGTTCAAAAAATTCCTCATTGTCGGCGCGTTTGTTTTCATCGGCGAGAATGTCCGGGGTGGCGCGACACAGGGCGTTGTCGATTCGCTCTCCGATGAACTCGTCGGTGAAGGTGGTCTCCACGATGTACCCCACCATCTCGTAAAACCGATTTCGATACGCCTCGATCCCGAAAAGCCTCGCAAACAGCGCGTTGTCGAAGGTTCCGTCCGCACCGAACGTCAGCGGCTCGTCCGTGAAGATCCGCTCGTCCAGCACGTCGTTCTCCTCGGTCCAGAGATGGCCGAAGGTGAGCTCCAGATCCCAGGGGATGATAATCCATCGGTCGTCCTCGGCGTGCGGCTCCCGAAAGAGGTAGTAGTTCTTTTTAATATGATCGTGGTTCTGGATCACGGCCATGACCGCCCAGTAGACGAGCATCTCATTCACGTTCACGGTATCGTTGATGACGGCTTCGAGCTCGTCCTCGGGCAGCTGCAAGGTGCCCTCTATTAAATCCATCAGGTCCTGAAAGTCGAGATCCCCCTTCTTTTGGTCGTAGACGCAACGGTATTCCGCTTCTGACGGCAGCGGGGTCAGGTTTCCGCCCGGAATCGCACACTCAAACGCCGGGTCGGATTCGTAGAGGCTGCCCGTCTCGTTGTCCAGACCGCGGGTTCGGAGAAAATCGCCGCCGATGCGCTCCACCCGCCACATGACCCCGTAGTAACGCCCATTGATGCGAAAATGCACCATCTCCGCCCGCGGGGTGTGGAGCCACGTGGCGTCTCGAATGACCTCGAGGCCGAGGTAGTTTCGCAGCATGGTTTTGTCGTTCCATTCAGCGCGTAAAATGAGGTGATCGTGGGTGTCCGGGAGGGTTGCGCTTCCTTTCAAATCGAACCGAAATGACTTTTTAGGGTACGAGCGGCTCGACCCGCCGTGAATCCGCACCTTGGTCTCGTAGGGGTCCCCCTCCACCGTGAGGGTCGCGGGCACCTTCTTTCGAATGTTGGGATTGTCGACGATGGACTCCAAATCGTCCGGCGAGATGGTCATCTCCCAGATCGGCAGCTGGGTCTCAAAGGCCATGATCTCGACGCTGCCGGTCCGCTCGTCCGCCTCGTCCACAAATGCGGCAAAGAGCTCGTGCACCCCCGGCGCGTCGAACACCACGTCCGCGTAGGCGATTCCGGCGTCCACCATGCCGACCTCGAGCACCGTCGCTTGGGGCCCTGCGTCGAACTCCAGCTCACCCAGTGCGTCCTCGTCCAGCTCATCCGAGCCGGCGCGGTAGACCTCGATTTCAACCCGTTCGGTGGTGCCGACGGGCTGCAACAGGGCGGACGTCCACAGTAGAATATCCCCGGCGGGGGGCGCCAGCTCGGGTAGGACGAATGCCGCGCCGTTGTCATTGCACGGCGGAAGCGACGTCGTGTCTCGGGGCCACGGCAACTCCTCGATATCATTTACGTCATCGTCGAACACACTGTCGTCTGAGACATCTCCCTCACCCTCGGGATCGCAACCGGCATGGCCCGTGACGAGAACGGTGTACCCTATCGCTAATAGCAGCCGTTTCAACATGTTATGTGTCTCCCCGGATCACCGGAACCACGTTTGTGTCTGATGGTTACGCCCCCCCCAATACCCTCTGGTCAGTTTATAATATTAAGGCAGATTTATTGTGGTACAACTATATAATTCTGTTTTTATCAAAAAAACATTTGGGAACGCGCACAACCGTCGCAAAACCCTTTGGGGGGCTCACAAAAAATAAGCCCCCGGCTCTGCCGGGGTGATTTAACTCAGTTCAAATCCCTACACTCCCCCATAACATCTTCCGGCCAACCAACGAGAGCGGCTCCGTCACCGCAAGTGTCACCGCAAGTCCTCGGTCACCACAAGCCCACAAGCAGTCACCACAAGCACTGAAAATGAACTACTGGAAGAAACTTGAAGTTTGACCGGAGGTATTGTTCCCCCAGCAGGCGACGGTACCGGCATCGTCCAGGGCGCAAGTGTGAGAACTCCCTGTCGTCACCTGTGTAATGGTTCCCAGAGTATCCGGCACGTCGATTTGACCGGAGGTATTGTTCCCCCAGCAGAAGACACTACCGGTATCGTCCAGGGCGCAAGTGTGATCGCAAGTCTGATCGAAACCGGCAGTCACCTGGGTAATGGCTTCCAGCGTGTCCGGTACATCGTTCTGACCGTAGTCATTTCGTCCCCAGCAGGTGACGTCACCCGCATTGTCCAACGCGCACGTGTGATAGCCCCCTGCCGTCACCAGGGTAGTGGCTCCCAGAGCATCCGGCACGTTGGTCTGACCGTAGTAGTTGTAACCCCAGCAGGTGACGATACCCGCAGTGTCCAGCGCGCACGTGTGATAGCCCCCGCCCGTCACCTGTGTAATGGTTCCCAGAGTGTCCGGCACGTCTATTTGACCGTAGGCATTGTCCCCCCAGCAGGAGACACTGCCGGTGTCGTCCAGCGCGCAATTGTGCAAGCTCCCTGCCGTCACCTGTGTAGTGGTTCCCAGAGTATTTGGCACGTTGCTTTGACCGCAGGAATTATACCCCCAACAGGAGACGGTACCGGTATCGTCCAGTGCGCACGTGTGATAGAAACCTGCTGTCACCTGTGTAATGGTTCCCAGAGTGTCTGGCACGTTACCTTGATCGTCGCCATTGTTCCCCCAGCAGGAGACGGTACCGGCATCGTCCAACGCGCACGTATGCTCTTCCCCAGCCGTCACCTGTGCAATGATTCCCAGAGTATCCGGCACGTCGATTTGACCTTCGGCGTCTCGTCCCCAGCAGGTTACAATACCCGCATCGTCTAATGCGCAAGTGTGATAGTGGCCTGCCGTCACCTGGATAATGGTTCCCAGAGTGGTCGGCCCGTCGCATTGCCCGTAGTGATTGTCCCCCCAGCAGAAAACGGTATCGTTATCGTCCACCGCGCAGGTGTGATTGCTCCCTGCTGTCACCTGTGTAATGACTCCCAGGGTGTCCGGTACGTCGTTCTGACCGTTGTTATTTTTTCCCCAGCAGGAGACGGTGCCGTTATCGTCCAACGCGCAGGTGTGATCGTTCCCTGCTGTCACCTGTGCAATGGCGCCCAACGTGTCCGGCACGTCGCATTGCCCGTAGTGATTGTCTCCCCAGCAGAAGACGGTATCGTTATCGTCCACCGCGCAGGTGTGATTGTTCCCTGCCGTCACCTGAGCAATGATTCCGAGCGTGTCCGGCACGTCGCATTGCCCGTAGTGATTATCTCCCCAGCAGGAGACAGTACCGGCATCGTCCACCGCGCAGGTGTGGTTGTTCCCTGCTGTCACCTGTGCAATGGTTTCCAGAGTGTTCGGCACTTCGATTTGACCGTTGTTATTTTTTCCCCAGCAGGAGACGGTGCCTGCGTCGTCCAACGCGCACGTGTGAGAGCCCCCTCCCGTTACTTGAACGATTTGTACACAGGGAGTTGAAGGGTCCCTGTCGGGATCCCGATAACAGTACTGGGGTAACGCCAGACCTCCTGGACAGTAGGTCCCAATGGCACATTCACTGCAAATACGGTCTGAAGTGGATGTGGGTGAAATAGTCTGGTACGTCCCCCTTTCACAAATGGTCAACGCCGCGCAAATACGGTCGCTGGTTGCCGTGGGGGCGCTGCTTTCGTATTGGTCCAACCCACAAACGGTAAGTATTTGACACGTTCCATTCCCCGCCAGAAAGTGCCCGGCCGGGCATTTCAAATCAGCTGAATCCGTTGCCGTATCCAAACCGCTATCCGTAACACTGTCTGAATCTTCTGGAATACCATCAGCAGTATCCCCGGAAGCGGAATCAGAGGAAGCACTGTCAGAGGAAGCGGTGTCAGAAGAAGCGGTATCCCCAGCGGAATCAGAGGAAGCGGAATCGGGGAATGCGGTATCCCCAGCGGAATCAGAGGAAGCGGAATCGGGGAATGCGGTATCGCGGGCGGAATCAGAGGAAGCGGAATCGCCAGCGGAATCAGAGGAAGCGGAATCGGGGAATGCGGTATCCCCGGCGGAATCAGAGGGTATGGTATCAGAGAATCCGGTATCCCAGGTAGCGGAATCAGTGGACGCGGTATTCCCGGTAGCGGTATCGCCGTCGTCCCTCTTTGTGACCGACGCATAGCAACCAGACAGCATCAACATAAAAATAATAGATAGCAGTGACACAGAATATTTCATTGGCGATTCCCCTCCACTGTTCTTAATGTGTATTGGCTCGAACTTTATCCAAAATTTTTAAAACAAACATTTTGGGGACCGACCATTCGGATTTACACTCCAGCCTCGGGGAATTCCTTCCGCGGCTGCAAAACATATAATGGACATACAGTTTCGCCCCGGAAGGACCCCGAGCCCTCCGTTCGAACTGTAAAGCGGTTACCGGGTTTTTTGATCGGTGCCAACATTTTTTTACAATTCTACGCGTATCCTGACACGAATGGGATCAAAATCCGTTCCCAAAAATCGTCTCTCTGGTTGGTTGAAATTATTTCATGAGGTAAACCCCCGGCTCTGCCGGGGGAGACCCGCCGCCAATCTGGCGGCTCATGAACCCGCCCCCTTGGGGGGTTCACAAAGATAGGCCCCCGGCTCTGCCGGGGGTGATTTAACGTGCGTCGGGCATGGCCCACAAGCCGAGAGGAGAAGGTTCACCCGGTTTCGGGCGCTGCTCCCGC
>JBNLED010000119.1:0-27457 GCA_050304755.1 Polyangia bacterium
GCCGCCGCGGCCGGGGCAGCGGTCTCGGTGCGGCCCTGGTGGATCTCGTAGCCGGATATCTTGTCGCCGCTGCGACACCAGATACCCTGGGTGCGGGTCAACACCTTCTCTTTGAGAAGCGTCGTCGTTATCTGAAGTAGTGCGAGCCCGGGATCGCTTCCCTTGGGTCCCTCTATCCCCAAGGGATCTGCTATCGAGCTCCCCAATATCTGATACCCGCCGCAGATCCCCCCGAGCCGGCCCCCCGCCGCCAGGTAGTCGCGAAGCCGGGGCTCGAACCCGGCCTGCCTGAGCCAGCGGAGATCTCCTCGCACGTTCTTCGTGCCCGGGAGCAGCACCAGATCGTATCCCGTAAGAGGGGAGGGCGCCCGCAGGTAGTCGAGCTTGATCGCGGCGCACCGCTCGAGGGGCGAGAAGTCCGTGAAGTTGGAGATGTGGGGCAGGCTGACGACCGCGATGCTCACCCGATCCGGCGCCGGCCCCGGGTCCGCCCGCTCTTTTGTATCGTCGAGCACCACCGCGTCCTCGGGGTCTATTCCGATCTCTTTCATATATGGCACCACGCCGAGCACCGGCACCCCGGTGCGGTATTGGAGATAGCGGACGCCGTTGTCGAAGAGAGATCGATCCCCGCGGAAGCGGTTGATGAGCACCCCCTTGACCCGCGCCCGCTCCTTTGGCGCGATGATGTCCAACGTGCCGACGATCTGGGCGAACACGCCGCCGCGGTCGATGTCCGCCACCAGCAGCACCGGCGCGTCGGCGATGGCCGCCATTGAGAAGTTCACGATGTCGCGGTGCCTGAGGTTGATCTCCGCGCAGGATCCCGCCCCCTCCATAATCACGAGATCGCTGGTCGATCGCAGCCGCTCGAGGCTCGTTGCCGCCGCCCCACGGAGGGTATCGGTCAACCGTCCGTAGGCTTCGGGGCTGCTCTTTGTGAGCGGCTTGCCGTGGAGCACCACCTGCGCCCCGAGATCCGAGCTCGGCTTGAGCAGCACCGGGTTCATGTCCACGTGGGGGATCCGGCGCGCCGCCTCGGCCTGGGCGACCTGGGCGCGGCCGATTTCGCCCCCCTCCGGGGTCACGAAGGAGTTGTTGGACATGTTCTGGGCTTTGAACGGCGCGACCCTGAGCCCCCGGTCGGCGGCGAGGCGGCAGAGGGCGGTGACCACGACGCTCTTGCCCACGTCGGAGGCGGTGCCGAGCACGGCCAGGCACCTGGCGCGGGGGGAGCGCTTCCCGCCTACCATGTGAGTCGCTCCCATCCGGGGCTCGTCTGGAGTCGCGCCGCGAAGGCCGCGCCGATGAGCAGCAGGAGGGTCTCCGTAATCTCGCACGCGGCGCCGAGGAGATCGCCGGTGACGCCGCCGACGCGCGCGCAATAGAGTCGCCCGAGGATCCTCGCCGCGACGAAGCCCGTCATCAGCGCGAGCAGCGCCGGGGGCCCCGCGAGGGCGGTGAGCGCCGCGGCGATGAGCCACCCGCCGACCCGGTGCCGAAAGCCCGCGCCGCTGACGAAGGGGGCGCCGGTCCCGGTCTCCTCGCGGGCATAGGGGAGGGCGGCCGCGAGCTCCACCATGGCGACGCGGGAGACGACGAACGCCGGGACGAACCAGAGGACATATCCGGTCTCCACCAGCCGATGGACCGCGGCCCACTTGAGGGCCAGGATCAGGATCAGGGCGAGGGCGCCGAAGGTGCCGATCCGGGAGTCCTTCATGATCGCCAGGGTCCGGGATCTTCCGGTCAAGCTGAAGAGCCCGTCCGCCGCGTCCGCCAGGCCGTCCAGGTGCAGCCCGCGGGTCAGCACGACGGCCGCGATGACCAGAACGAGCGCTGTCCCCTCGGACCACTCCGCGAGACCGGTGAGGCCGAGCAGCCGCCACAGCCCGTAGAGGGTCCCCCCCAATAGGGCGCCCACCACCGGGAACCAGGGCAGCGACGCGGTCATATCGTCCGCGTCCCGGCCCGGCACGGGCAGCACCGACAGGGTCCTCACCGCGCTGACCCATCCCCTGCCCATCGGCATCAGGGCTCCCGGTTGGAGACACCGGCGGTGTCGAAGGTCGCCATCTCCGAGTAGATCCTGACGCCGGCCTCGATGAGGTGCATGGCCAGCGCCGCGCCGGTCCCCTCGCCGAGCCGCAGGCCGAGATCCAGGAGCGGTGAGACGCCCGTCTTCTCGAAGAAGACCCGGTGGCCCGCCTCGGCCGAGCAGTGGCTGAAGAACAGATAGCCGGCCGCGAACGGCGCCATCCGACAGGCGACGAGGGCTCCGGCCGAGGAGATGAACCCGTCCACCACCACGGGGATCCGGAGGGCGGCCCCGCCCAGGATGAGCCCGGCGAGACCCGCGATCTCCAGGCCCCCCACCGCGGCGAGCGCGTCCAACGGATCGCGGAGCCAATCGTTGTTGATGGCGAGGGCGCGCTCGACCACGCGGGCCTTCCGCTCGAGGGCCGCGTCATCGATCCCGGTGCCCCGTCCGACGATGTCCTTCACCGCGCACGGCAGCAGGGCGGCCATGAGCGCCGATGACGGCGTGGTGTTCGAGATGCCCATGTCCCCGGTGCCGAGGAGGGCGACCCCCTCGTCGCGCGCCTGCCGGGCCAGGGCGATGCCCACCCCCACGGCCCGCTCCGCCTCGCCGCGGCTCATGGCCGGTCCCTCGGCGAGGTTGCCGGTCCCGGGGCGCACCTTCTCTCGGATGAGCCCCTGGGCGCGCTCGAACGAGCCCTCCACGCCGATATCGACCACCCGGAGGTCCGCCCGGGCGTGTCGGGCGAGCACGTTGATCGCCGCGCCGCCGCCCAGCATGTTGCGTACCATCTGCGCGGTCACCGCCTTGGGATAGGCGGAGACCCCCTCGTCGGAGACGCCGTGGTCACCGGCGAACACGTAGATGCGCTTGGGACCGAGGCGAGGGGTGAGGGTGCCGGTGGCGAGGCAGTACCGCACCGCCACCTCCTCGAGCCTCCCGAGGCTCCCCGGCGGCTTGGTCAGGCTGTCGAGCCGGGCCTCGGCGCCCTGTCGCAGCGAGCGATCGACCGGGACAATGCGTTCGACAACAGATTGAATCTCGTTCATTTACCTTTTCCTTTCGTGACAAGGGGAACGCCGCTCACCATGAAGACGACCTCGTCCGCGGCGGTGGCCACGGCCTGGTTGATCTGTCCGGCCAGATCCCTAAAGCGCCGTCCCAGGGCGGTCTCCGGGACGAGTCCCATGCCCACCTCGTTGGACACGATGACGAGCTCGCACGGGGGCGTCTTCAGGGCCTCGAGGAAGGCTCCCGCCTCGGCGTAGTCGTCCGCCGCCCGCGGGCGGTGGTGCATCAGGTTTCCCAGCCACACCGTGAGGCAGTCCATGACGGCCACCTCGGTGTCGGCCGGGATCCGGCGGAGCGCGGCGGCGGGATCGAGGGGCTCCTCCACGGTGTGGTACCCGCTCCCCCGCTCCTCTTGGTGTCGGGAGATGCGACGGCGCATCTCGTCGTCCGCGGGCTCGGCGGTCGCGATGAAGGCTCTCTTCGTCGCGCCCTCGGCCCGATCCAAGGCATATCGGCTCTTGCCGCTGCGGGCGCCGCCGGTGACTAGAATGATACGGTTTCTCATAGTAACGACTCCATGGCGCTGAGGGAGGCCCTCAGATCCGCCGCGTTGAAGACCTCCAGGGTGACGACCCGTGTGACGTCCGCGTCGAGACATAGCTTCGAATAGAGCCGCTTCAGCGCGTCGGCGGGCAGGTGGGAGACGGCCTGGTGATCGCGCTCCTGCAGCACGCCGTGGAGGTGGACCACGCGGGCGCGCCTCAGGAATCTATGGAGGGTTTCATCAAGGGAATACCCGCCTGTCAGGAGATGCCCGACATCGAGGCAGAGGGAGAGCCCGAGGGCCTCGGCGACGGGGGTGGCCCGCTCGAAGGGATAGTCCAGGTTCTCGACGCACACAAGGGAGGGATCGATCCCGGGCAACACAGCCTCCCGCAAGGTGTCGGCGATCCTCGCCCGCCAGCTCTCCACATCGTCCGACGGTTCGGGACTGTCCGGGGCACCGCGGAGGTGCAGGATATAGGCGAAGGGCGAAAGTGGACCGGTCAGCTCGATGACCCGCCGGCACTTGTCCGCGGATCTCGACCGTTCGGTCTTCTCGGGATGTCCCAGCCGGCAATCCAGCGGCAGGTGTACCGTGTAGCTGAGATCCTCGGAGCGCGCGATGGATTTCAGGACACGGATGGTCTCCCGGCCAGGGAGCGCGCACACCTCGTGGGATTCGAAGAACAGCAGCTCGATATCGTCGACCTTCCCGGCCAGAGCCCGGACATTGGTCGCCAGGTCCGCGGGGACGATGTACGAGGTCGTCCCCAATCGGAAGGGAAAGCGGCCCGCGAGCATGGGAAGAGAAAGCATGTATAAACCAACCCTCTACAGCGAAGAGCAGCCTACCGTCGCCGAGTCGCAATCGGCGGTTGAACCGAAGTCGGATATCCTGGCTCCCGGGTGCGAGCTTACCTCGCGCCGCCCGCCGCCTTCCCAATCCCGAAGGAAAAGTGGCCTATGGCGAGCAGCCCCGGTTCACAGTGGCGCGACCGCGCCGGATTTTCACCGGCTTCCCCGCGCTCCGGTTCGATGACTTGTCAAAACGCAGCTCGAGTCGAGGACCATCCCCGACTCCGGCTTCCTGATAAAGCGCACATCACGGCGGATGTCAAGAAGGGGGTGACGTTTGCGCGCCTCCGCAGACTACGGCGGCGTTCTTCTTTTCGGAAATGTAGAATCCCGCCGTAGTCCCCCCAGAAATCGCCTCTCCCCTTGTCTATTGATCGACAATGGTTAATTATACCGGTGCGAAAACGGAGCGCCGGATCATGAACGACGCAACTTCCATACCGCCGGTATCGGGCGCGGATCTCATCGTGCTCAGCGACCTCCATTTGGGGGAGGGGCTGTGCCGGGACGAGCCGCGGTACGTCCCCACTGAGGACTTCTTCCACGACGTGCAGTTCGCCCGCTTCCTCGACGAGCTGATGCGGCGATACGAGGATCCCTCCCGGCTGAAGCTGGTGCTCAACGGCGACACCTTCGACTTCCTGACGGTCACCTCCACCCCCAAGGAGGAGGACGCCGGGTTCCATGTATCACAGGCCGAGCGCAAGTTCGGGCTCAACCCCACGCCGTCGAAGTCGGTGTACAAGCTGGACCTCATCGCCCGGGGACACCGCCGGTTCTTCAGCGCCCTGGCGCGCTTCGTCGCCGAGGGGTTCTGCGTGGAGATCATCCGGGGGAACCACGATCTGGAGCTCTTCTTCCAGGAGGTGAGGGAGCGGCTGCGGTACCACATCGCCCGCCTGGACGATCGGCTCGACCGGGATATCGTGGCCGAGCGGGTGACCTTCCACAATTGGTTCTATTACGAGGCCGGTCGGGTCTATATCGAGCACGGCAACCAGTACGACGCCGGCAACTCCATCCGATATCCCTTCCACCCGATCCTGCCGGTGAAGCGGCGGGGGGCGGACGAGGAGGAGACCCTCGACTATCCGCTGGGCTCGGTGTTCGTCCGGTTCTTCTACAACCGGGTGCGGCAGCTCGACCCCTACAGCCCCCGGCTCGTCTCCTTCGATCACTACCTGAGCTTCATCAAGCGCTACAACCTGTTCGATGTCTGGCGGGTCTACCGGGATCACTACCCCCACTTCGTGGCGGCCCTCGGGACCGGCGCCCCCAGCGGCAGCTCCGGGGCGAGCAAGGAGGAGGATGTCCTCCAGGGGGAGACCTTCGCGACCATCTCGGCGTCCCGGGGAGAGGCGGATCTCCTCCAGCGGCTGAGCGCGCTCAAGAACTCCCCCATGTCCGCGAGCAAGGTCAACGTGGTCAAGGAGATGGTCTCCGCCTTCTTCCGGCGGGGGCTCCGGTTCGGGGTGCTCGCCTTCGTGGCCATCTTCATCTGGTTCGGCATCCTCCAGCTCATCGACCTCGTGCCCTGGGTGACCGCCAACGCCTTCCTGATGGCCCTCTTCGCCGTGGCCACCCTGGGGGGGGCGCTCACCATTTGGATCCACCTGGACCGGAAGCTCCGGCGCCGGGAGGTGATCTACGAGCCCACCCGGCTCGTCCAGACCGCGGAGAAGATCGTCGCTATCACCAAGGTGAAGACGGTCATCATGGGCCACTCCCATATGGTGGACTACCGGCGCATCGACAACGGGCGCTCGGTCTACGCCAACTCGGGCACCTGGACCTCCATCGACAACCCCTGGAGCCGGTTCATGCGGGACGCCCGCCGGCTCACCTTCCTCCACGTCACGGGGGACGAGGTGGCGCTCCTCCGCTGGAACGACGACGCCTACCGCTTCGACGCCGTGCCCCTCTTCGATCTCGCGGGGTCGCCGATGATGGATCAGCTCCCCTCGGCCGCGGCCCTGGATGTCAGCATCACCGGTCGCAAGTCCCTCCCCCCGTCCCCCGACTACGTCCTGGACGAGGACGACTACGACGATGCCGAGAGCTGACGCCGTCAGGCCCCTCGAGGAGCGATGGCGGCGGGAGCTCTTCGAAGCGTTCACGACCGTCGAGGCCCTCGCCGGCTTCCTGCGCCTCCCGGTGGTGCCCCGTCCGCCGTCCCAAGGTCCGCTGCCCGTCCGGGTGCCCCGTTCGTTCGCGGCGCGGATGGTCCCGGGGGATCCGGACGACCCGCTGCTCCGGCAGGTGCTGCCGAGCCCCCGGGAGCGCGAGCCGGCGCCGGGGTACCGCGCCGATCCGGTGGGGGACCGCCGGGCGGAGGTGGTGCCCGGGCTGCTCCAGAAGTACCGATCCCGCGCCCTGGCGCTCATCAGCACCGCCTGCTCCGTTTACTGCCGGTTCTGCTTCCGGCAGCACACCCTGGCGGAAGGGGAGGGCGACACCGACGCGGTTCTCGCGGCGCTCCGGCGGATGCGGGACATCGACGAGGTCATCCTGAGCGGAGGGGATCCGCTGATGCTCGGGGACCGGGCGCTCAGGCGGGTGCTCGCCGCTATAAACGATATGGCGCACGTCCGTCGGGTGCGGTTCCACACCCGGATGGCCACCGCGCTGCCCTCCCGGATCACGCCGTCCCTCATCGATCTCCTGGCGCGATCGAGACAGCAGGTGCTTGTCGTCCTCCACGTCAACCACCCGAACGAGCTGACCCCGGAGACCGCCGCCGCCCTCGGCAGGCTGCGGGCCGCGGGGATCCCGCTCCTGAACCAGAGCGTGCTCCTGAGGGGCGTGAACGATCGCTGCGAGACCCTGGCGGACCTCTCCGAAAAGCTGGTGGCCCAGGGGGCGATGCCCTACTACCTGCATCAGCTCGACCGCGCCCGGGGCACGCATCGCTTCGAGGTGCCGGAGGCCGAGGGGCTGGGGATTCTCGAGGCGATGCGGGCCGCCTGTCCGGGGTACATGGTGCCGCGGTATGTGCGGGAGATAGAGGGGGAGCCCTCCAAGACCCCGGTGGAGGCTACGCCTACTCGGACTTAGGCTTGTTGAGGAACCCCTTGAGGGCGTCCACGGCGCCGGTGACCTTGCCGCTGGCGGCGGCGGCCTGCTCGCACATTGCGGCCACCCCCATGGTCCCCCGATAGATCCGGGAGGCCTCGAGCCCCTCCACTATTTGGGCGTTGCGGGTCGCCTCCAGGGCGATCCGGGCGACCTTGGCCGAGAGGGAGATCTTCCGGGCGAGCTCCGAGCGGGTCTCCGCCGATGCATCGCAATAGGCCTTGAGCAGCTGCCGATCCGTCGCGACGACGGGATCCGACGAGGGGGGGAGCTTGGCCAGCGCGGCTTTACCCGCCGCCACCTCGCCGTCGTCCCCGCCGCACAGGTACACGACCTCCAGATACGCGGCGCTCTCGGCGCTCCCGAGGCCGGTGGTCCTGACCTCGTCGATCAGCCCCTTGAGCCAGGGCCGCGCGGCCTTGTCGTCCCCCCGCTTGTAGTGGCAGAGCGCCGTGCCGCCGTTCCCGAGGGCGCGGATGCCGTTCGGGAAATACCGGATGCTCTTCCCGTCAGGCTTGAGCCGCCCCTCGGTGAGCAGCGCGATGCCCTGGATGAGGGGCTCGATGCGGTCGGCGCTCTCCACCGCCGCCCTGGCGTCCGCGGCGGAGAGATCGCAGAAGTCGTTGTTGCCGTAGATCAGGGAGCGGAAGGCGTACACCACTCCGTCCAACCCCGGGATCTTGAGCGCCTTGGGATCGGTGCGCCACCCTTCGTAGAGCACCACCTCCGAGGGGAGGGGCACCGGGGAGCGCTCGTCGGTCTTCAGGATGGCTCCGGCCAGGAAGAGCATGGCGTGGTCGGTGTTGTTGTCCACCAGCTGGGTGATGTTCGGCGCCACCCCCAGCACCTGCAGGAGCAGCCGGATGAGGGGCTCCCCTTCGGGCCGCGTGCCCTGGACCACCTCCTTGCCGGCCCCCTTGAGCGCCAGCACCGCCTTGCCGATCCGGAGCATGTCCCCCATGCTCAGCTGCCCGAGGGTGGTCTTCAGGTTGGACACGCCCCCCTCGGCGAGCAGCTTCAGCACCGTGTCCCGCGCCTTGACCAGCGCCGGATCGTCGTTCGACGACAGGGCCAGCTTGGCCGCCGCATAGAGGTGCACCGAGGTCACGTCGATCCGTTTCTTGAGCCGCTCCACGTCGGTGCTCGGCTTCTCGGAGCAGAGGCACCCGGACACGAGGAGCCCCGCGATCAGGGGAATGAGCAGGTTCGTTCTTCTGATGATGTTTTTCATGATGTTATTTTTGCCAATCGGGTGACGAAAGACAAGGGAGAATCGGTAGATCTGGAACCGTCGTCCCCGCAGGCGAAGCATTGTATTCCCCCGGCGACATCCGCTATAGGAAAGTGGAGGTGATCGAGACATGGACCGTTTGTTTACTTATGGGTCCCTCATGTGCGCGGACATCATGCGGTCCGTCGCGGGGCGCTATACGCCGGTCGGACGGGCGGTGCTGCCGGGATTTGCCTGCCTTCGCGTGCGAGACGAGACCTACCCGGCCATCGTGATTCGCGCCGACGCGAGCACCGAAGGCGTGGTGTACAAGGATCTCGACGAATATGCCTTTGAGCGGCTCGACGCGTTCGAAGGAGAGATGTACAACCGGGTCCCGGTCACCGTGACCCTCGCGACCGGTACATTAGAGGTATACACTTATGTCTTCAAATCTTCTTTTAGTCACCGACTGACCGATGCTCCCTGGCGTCTCGATGAGTTCCTTCGAAGCGGGAAGGCGGCCTTTCTCGACGCCTATGTCGGCTTTTCGAAAATCAGGGAGCAACGTAAATCGGAGGAGTGACCGTGTTTCCGACCTCTGATTTCATTCGCGAGAAGAAGGGGGCATTAATCCGTCGGTTTGATGACAATATCACAATCGCCGGCCTTGGGTTCAATGGGGCAGGTTGAAGACTACGCGGCCCGCCCCTCGATGAGGTGCTTCAGGACCTTGTCCACCGCGCTCTTCTCGTCGAAGTCCCTAAACCGCCACTTCCGGTAGGGGTACTCCACGACGAACACGGATCCCAAAAGGGCGTAGCTGGCCGGGCCGACGATGAGGGTCCAGAGGAGCTTGTTCTCGATGAACGCCGCGCTGAAGACCAGGAGCGAGTTGGCCAGCAGCACCCCCACCCACACCTTGGTGAGCTTCCGGCAGTAGGCCACCTCCGCGTCCGAGAGGTCGGGGGACTTGAGGCGGGCGAACCGCTCGATGATCGGCATGGTCTTGAGAGAGGTGGTGAACACGGTGATGAAGGTGAGGGAGATGATGAACGGCGCCACCCGCAGGGCGAACGGGGACTTGGACACCGCGGCCGCGCCGATGATGAGCCCCATGGCCACGGCCTGCCAGAGGATGACGCGGGTCCCCTCCCGGTTGGCGATGATGTGGGCGATGATGCGCCGCCCCACCAGGGTCAGCAGGACGAGCGCCGTCCACCGGACGCCGATGGTCGTGAGCCCCACCACGACGATGACCGGGTAGAGGAAGATGACAACGGCGTCCAGGATCTTGCCCACCATTGACAGGATCCTACTTCTTGCGGTTCTCGGTGACGAACTGGGAGAGGGTGTCGACGGATTGGAAGGCGGCCTTGGCCACGTCGGAGTCCGAGATGTTGATGCCGTAGTTCAGCTCGAGCCCCACCGAGAGCTCGAGGGCGTCGATGGAGTCGAGGCCGAGCCCCTCTACGAAAAGCGGCTCGCCGTCTTCAATCTCATCGGGGGTCATCTCCTCCAGGTTCGCGCACTTGATGATGAGCTCCTTGAGCTCCTGCTTGAGGTCGTCCATTTTCTATCGCTCCACAGTCGGGGTCTCCGGGGGCCCTCTCAATTGACTTTTGTTTTCTCAAACGTTACCTAGCACCCTGTTATCCGGGTGGCAACACCCAGGTACATAACACACAACCCACGGCTCGGAAAACGGGCGACCAACCGGGAGGGTGAATCGTGAAAGCTCTTGTCACCGGCGCGAGCGGCGCCCTCGGACGCGCCATCGCCAAGCGCCTGGCAACGGACGGCTTCGAGGTGTGGATCCACTACGGCGCGAGGGAGGCGGAGGCCGCCGCCCTTCTCGAGGAGATCGAGGCCGAAGGACAGCGGGGCCGCCTCCTGGGGTTCGACCTGCGCCGCGGCGAGGATATCGACCGGATCCTCGTCCCCCTGCTCTCCAAAGAGGGCCCCCTCGACGTGCTCGTCAACAACGCGGGGATCGCGGGCGAGGGCTACATGATGATGATGCCCGAGGAGAGGTGGCGGGAGGTCCTCGACGTGAACCTCAGCGGCCTCTTCCTCGTCACCCGGGCCTGCCTCAAGGGGATGGTCCAAGAGCGGTCCGGCCGGGTGGTCAACATCGGATCGCTGGCCGGGGCCAAGGGGACCGTGGGGCAGAGCGCCTACGCCGCCAGCAAGGCCGGGATGGAGGGGGTCACCCGGGTGCTGGCCATGGAGATGGCCCGCTGGAACATCCTTGTGAATACAGTGTCGCCGGGGCCCCTTGATGACGGCATGGCCTCCAAGGAACAGCACGAGAAGTTCATCAAGGAGATCCCCCTGGCCCGGCTCGGGGGCATGGAGGAGGTGGCCGGGGTGGTCTCCTTCCTCTGCTCGCCGGACGCTTCCTACATCACCGGGCAGGTCATCGCCGTGAACGGCGGGATGGGGATGTAGAGAAGCATGCAAGAGGCAGCCCCAAGATGACCCCCCTCGAGCTCGTTACCCCGAAAGCCCCCGGCAAAGAGAGCCGCCTGCTCACCGCGTCGGGGGAGTATCCCCGCGATGCGCTGATGCGCCGCGCCGCCGGGATCGCCGCCCGCCTGACCCACCGCGGACTCCAGGGCCGGAAGGGGATCGTCTCCCTCAGGAACGGCCCCGACTTCTTCGCCGGCCTGGCCGGGGCGTGGATGGCCGGGACGGTGCCCGTGCTGCTGGACCCCATGGTCCGCAAGGAGCTGCTCTTCGCCATCGAGATGACCGACGCCCGGTTCGTCATCGCCGACGCCCGCCCCGACGCCCTGCCGCCGCCGATGGCCGCCCTGGTGCCGGACGACCGGGAGGGCGAGGTTCCGGCCCCCGCCGAGGTCCCTGAGGACGCGCCGGTCCTCTACCTCTTCACCTCCGGGAGCACCGGGAAGCCCACCCTGGTGCCCAAGACCTTCAGGCAGATCGAGGTCGAGGTCGACTTCATCTCCACGCTCTTCGATCACCCCGGGCGGGTGGCCACGATGGTGCCCTGGTGCCACATCTGGGGGCTCCTCTCGTCGTTCTTTGTCCCCCTCCGGGCGGGCGGGGTGTGCGATCTGATCGCCGGGGTCTCGGGACGGACCGTCCTGGAGCGGGCCGCGGGCGGTCTCCTCGATCTGGTGGTGGCCGTGCCCGCCTATTACCAGGCCATGGTGCGGCTTCTGGAGGCCGGCGTGGTGGGCCCGGTACCGCCGGGCTGCCGGTTCGCCTCCTCCAGCGCGCCCATGACCGCCGAGCTGAGGAGCGCCTTCACCGCCGGGAGCGGCTGCCGGCTGACTGATATCTATGGCTCCACCGAGGCCGGGGGGATCGCCTTCCGCCACGAGGATGGCCCGTGGACCGTGCAGCCCCACGTGGCGATCCGGGTCGACGACGCGGGCGCCCTCTGGGTGAAGTCCCCCTCGGTGTCGTTCGAAACGGCGGACGGCTTCTACCCCATCGGCGACAAGGTGCGCCCCACCGACCGGGGCTTCGTCCTGCTCGGCCGGGGCGATGACGTGGTCAAGATCGGCGGCCGCCGCATCGCCCTCGGCGAGATCCAGGCCGCTCTGGAGGCGTGCCCCGATGTGCTCCGGGCCGCGGTGTTCGCGGTGGAGCGGCGAAGGGCCCTCCGGCTGGCGGCGGTGATCGAGCCCGCCGTAAAAGATCCCGACGTGGCGGCCGTCAAGCAGTTCGTCCGCGGGCGCCTGGCGGATCACAAGGTCCCCGGCATCGTGAAGGTGATGGAGAAGCTCCCCCTCACCCCCTCCGGGAAGGTGGACCGCCGGGCGCTCCTGGGGATGCTCGAGGGGTAAGGGGACCCGGTTCCCTGTTTCTATCGCAACGTGACCGCCACTCCCGGTTGTGGTATGGACACGGCATGTCGATCCTCAAGAAGAGAAAGAAGAAGAGGCCGTTCAGACCCATGCTGCCGGATATCGGCTGCCCGTTCTGCTGGGAGTGGCTGCCGCGGCCGGGGCGCCAGCCGAACTCGTTCAGCGGCGTCGAGTGTATGGGGGGGCGGTGCGAGTGCGGCGCCTTCTTCGTGGTGGACGAGACCGGGAAGTCCGGCGGTGCGGCCCTCCTCGACGTTCAGGCGATCGCCTGCGACGGCGACCTGGATCGCGCCATGGCCCTCCGGGAGGGGATCGATTTCGAGCTGAAGACCAAGGGGTATCAGGGGGAGTCCTCTACGCGCAGCGGCAACGCCCGCGGCCACTCCCACATGGATCCCAAGCTCTGGGCCATCCGGATCCTGAGCCCCGGGCATTAGTTCCCCTTGTCCCCGCGATCTCCTGGCATGATTCTTGATAGACATTTGTATGGGTTTCCCGTTCAGAGGGTTTGTCCGGGACCGTATTTGTCCTCCTTTTCCACGCTCTTGGCAGTTCCCTTATTGTCAGGAGCGTGGCTTTTTTCTCTATAGGATTGTCCTCTTTTACAGGACGATTCCTGTGTCAGAGGACTAAAGAAAGGGGGGCTGTCCACTTTTCGGCTTCGAGAAGGGGGGGGAATGGACAATCGGTTCATGGCACGCGTCTTGCTTGCGGGCAGGCGTACTTGAAGTGCTTCATTCATCCGACCCGGGGGAAAGAGGAATTGAATCATTGGAGCCAACGGCCTGCCGTCGCATTCGAAGCGGACGGCGGAACAAGGAGTGAGTAAAGACCGATGAGATTATCACCACTACAAGAGAAGATTATACACACCATCGACGACGGCGCCCCGACCTCCAACTGGAAGGACTGGAAGTGGCAGATGCGCCATCGGATCCGGGACCTCGAGACCTTCGAGCGCGCCCTCGGGCTCACGCTGCCGCCGGAGCTCCGGGAGGGCTTCAGCAGGACCGTCGAGAAGTTCCCCTTCTCCATCACCCCCTACTATCTCTCCCTTATTGATGGCAACAACATCAAGAACGATCCGGTGTTCCGGCAATCCTTCCCCTCGTCATCGGAGCTGGAGGTGCTCGAGTGCGACATGGACGATCCCCTGCACGAGGACAAGGATCAGCCGGTGCCGAGCATCACCCACCGTTACCCGGATCGGGTGCTCCTGCTCGTCAGCAACATGTGCGCCATGTACTGCCGGCACTGTACCCGGAAGCGTCGTGTCGGTGACAAGGACTGCATCCCGGGCCGGGAGGAGATCGAGAAGGGGATCGAATACATCCGAAACACGCCGGCGATACGGGACGTGCTCCTCTCCGGCGGTGATCCCTTCCTCCTGTCCGATGACCATCTGGACTGGATCCTCACCGAGCTCCGGAAAATCCCCCACGTGGAGATCATCCGCATCGGTACGCGAACCCCGGTGATCCTGCCCTACCGTATCACCGACGATCTGGTGAGCATGCTGCGGAAGCATCACCCCATCTGGATCAACACCCATTTCAACCACCCGCGGGAGATTACCCAGTCGTCCCGCAGCGCCCTGGCCAAGCTGGCGGACGCGGGCATCCCCCTCGGGAACCAGTCGGTGCTCCTCGCCGGCGTGAACGACTGCCAGCGAGTCATCCGGGCGCTGGTTCACAAGCTGGTGGCCAACCGGGTCCGTCCCTACTACATCTACCAGTGCGATCTCGCCGAGGGGCTCTCCCATTTCCGGACGCCGGTGGGCAAGGGCATCGAGATCATGGAGAGCCTCATCGGGCACACCAGCGGGCTCTGCGTTCCGACCTACGTCATCGACGCGCCGGGCGGAGGCGGCAAGATCCCGGTCCTCCCCAACTACCTCATCTCCTGGTCCACCAACAAGGTGGTGCTCCGGAACTACGAGGGGGTCATCACGACCTACAAGGAGCCGGACTCCTATGAGCCCATCTTCTGCGACCGCAAGTGCGACAACTGCGATCTCCTGCTGCAGCTCAGCGAGGCGGACGAGCAGACCGCCATCGGCATCGAGGAGCTGCTCGCGGATCACAACGACACCATCGCCCTCATCCCCGAGAACAACGAGCGCCACGAGCGCCGGCACTGAGGCCGTCGCCGGCCGAGCGCGGTGCCTATGTCCCCTGTCGACTACATCATCTTCGGCGTCTACCTGGCGGGGGTGTTGTGCGTCGGGGTCTACTTCTATCGCAAGAACGAGAGCACCGAGGACTACTTCGTCGGGAAGCGATCCGTCAAGGCGCACCACGTGGGCCTCTCCATCGCGGCCACCGACGTGGGGGGCGGGTTCTCCATCGGACTCGGCGGGGTGGGGTTCCTCATGGGACTCTCCGGCAGCTGGCTCCTGTTCACGGGGCTCCTCGGCGCCTGGCTCACGGCGGTGCTCATCATTCCCCGGGTCAAGCGGGTCGACGCCGAATTCGGCCTCATGACCTACCCCGACTTCCTGCGCCTTTGCTACGGTGACCGGGTGGCGCTGCTCGCCGCGGTCATCTCCGGCGTCGGCTACCTCGGGTTCACCGGCGCCCAGATCCTCGCCGGGGCCAAGCTGGCCGCGGCCACCATCCTCCCGGCCGCGCCCCTCGGTATGGACGCCACCCGCTTCGCCCTGCTGGTGATCGCCGCCATCACCATCCTCTACACGGTGTTCGGCGGCCTCAAGGCGGTGATCTACACCGACACCGTCCAGTGGACCGTCCTCATCGGGGGGCTCGTCCTGGTCACCATCCCGGTCACCCTCCACCGGCTCGGCGGCTGGGAGGCCCTGACCGCGGCGCTGCCCGCGACCCACTTCTCCCTCGCCCACATCGGCGCCATCAAGCTCATCAACTGGATGGTGACCATCGTCCCCATCTGGTTTGTGGGGATGACTCTCTATCAGCGCATGTACGCCTGCAGGAACGAGAAGGAGGCCAAGCGGGCCTGGTATATCGCCGGCGTGTTCGAGTATCCGGTGATGGCCTTCACCGGCGTGTTCCTCGGGATGTGCGCCCGGGTGGCCTTCCCCGAGGCCGAGCCGGAGACGGCCATGCCCCTGCTGATCAAGACTGTGCTGCCCGCCGGGGTGACCGGGATCGTCATCGCCGCTTACTTCTCCGCCATCATGTCCACCGCGGACAGCTGCCTGATGGCCGCGTCCGGGAACCTGACGGGCGATGTCCTCGAGCGGCACGTCCTGAAAAAACTGAGCCCCCGCCAAGCCATGCGGCTCTCCATGCTGGTGACCTTCGTCATCGGCGGCGCGGCGGTGCTGCTGGCGGCCCGGTTCGAGACCGTCCTCGACGCGATCCTCCATGCCTACGCGTTCATGGTCGCCGGTCTCTTCGTGCCCACGCTGGGGGCGTTCTTCTGGCGGCGGGGCAGCGCGGCGGGGGCGTTCGTGGCCATGCTCGGCGGCGGGGCGCTGACGCTGCTGCTCCTGTCGGAAACGGTGACGCTGCCCGGTCCCGTGAGCGCCGTCGGTCTCGATCCGGCGATCTTCGGCATCGCCTTTTCGGCAATTCTGTATATCCTCGTATCCCTGATCTTCCCGAACCGGAGAGAACCTGTATGACCCTTGAAAAAGACACCATTACCGAGCTTTTGGGCGCGAAGATCCAGCACGGTCCCCTCAACCACCGGATTTACCTGATGGCGCTGGGCGACGCCCCGCCGGACGAGCTGGTGCCCCAGCTGGATCGGCTCGCCCGGGAGAACCGGTACACCAAGATCTTCGCCAAGGTCCCGCGGACCCGGACGGCCCCCTTTATCCGCGCGGGGTACCGCGAGGAGGCATCCGTCCCGGGGTTCTTCGCGGGGGAGGAGGACGCCGCCTTTCTGGGGTTCTACCTCGACGACACCCGGCGGACGCCGCCGAACCGGTCCGAGCTCGATCGGGTGATCGAGACCGCGAGGCGGAAACAGCGACCGGAACCGCCGGAGACACCCGCCCCCGCCGGCGTGGCCCTCCGCGTCTGCGAAGCGGCGGACATCGAGGAGATGGCCCGGCTCTACCGCGCGGTGTTCCCGAGCTATCCCTTCCCGATCCAGGATCCCGGCTATCTCCTCGAGACCATGCGCTCCCACGTGGTCTACTTCTGCGCGGAGGAGCGGGGGCGCATCGTGGCCCTCTCGTCCGCCGAGATGGACGAGGGGAACCTGAACGTGGAGATGACCGATTTCGCCACCGACGTCGCCTGGCGGGGCCGCCGCCTCGCCAGCCACCTGCTCTTTCGGATGGAGGCGGAGATACGCCGCCGGGGGATCCTCACCGCCTACACCATCTCCCGGGCGATCTCCCACGGCATCAACATCACCTTCTCCTCAATGGGGTACGCCTACGGCGGCCTGCTCATCAACAATACCAACATCTCCGGTCAGATCGAGAGTATGACGGTCTGGCACAAGCGGCTCGGCCCGATGGCGTGAGGCGACCGCGGGGCGACGCGGCGGGATCCCGGGCGAGACGATTCCGCGCGCTTGACGATATGGTCAGGCGCCGTTATTTGTGTATGATTGTATTGGAAGGGTAAGTTTAAGAAAGGATCTTAGATGGTATTATTTCGATTGAGTAGGATGATGGTAGCGGGGATAGTGCTCTGGGGGTGCTCCGAAAACGGGGCATCGGATTCCGATCCCTCGGACACCTCTTCCGGCGACACGGATACGGACACGGATACGGATGCGGATACCGACGCGGACACGGACAGCGACGCGGACACGGACAGCGACGCGGATTCGGATACGGACGCCGATACGGACACAGACACAGACGCCGATACGGACACAGACACAGACGCCGATACGGACACAGACACGGACGCCGATACGGACACGGACGCCGACACGGACACAGACACGGACGCCGATACGGACACGGACGCCGACACGGACACAGACACGGACGCCGACACGGACGCGGATACGGATACCGACGGGGACACTGACAGCGACACGGACAGCGACACGGACAGCGATACCGACGGGGACACGGACAGCGACACGGACAGCGACACCGACACGGATACCGACGGGGACACCGACAGCGATACCGACGCGGACGCCGACGACTGGTTCGGCACCGTCTCCACCATCGTCACTGATGACAGGCTGGCGGACGAGTACGATGCGTGGAAGACGACCTACGTCACGGAGTGTCCATCGGACAGCAGCGCCTACATCCGAAAGGACGGCGACAGCACCGTCTCCGAGGGGATCGCCTACGGTATGCTCATCTCGGTGAACAACGACGATCAGGATCTGTTCGACAAGCTGAGCAAGTTCTACCACGACCACGTCGACGAGAACGGGCTGATGAACTGGGCCATGGAGGGGTGCGCCCCGCCGGGGGACAACGACGCCAACGCGGCCACGGACGCGGATATCGACGCGGCCATGGCGCTGCTCCAGGCCGAGGCGCGCTGGGGCGGCTACATGGCCACCGCCGAGACCCTCATCCGCAACATCGCGGAGTTCGAGACCAACGTCTGCGGGGATCTGCTGGTCCTCAAGCCCGGGGACGCCTGGGGCGAATGCACCGATACCAATCCGTCCTACTTCTCGCCGGGCTACTACCGCGTGTTCGCCGCCGCCGTGCCGGATCTCGCCGACCTGTGGACCCAACTCGAGGAGGACACCTACACCATGATCGCGACCAACCAGGAGCAGATGAACGGCCTGCTCTCGGACTGGTGTACCGCCACGGGTCAGCCTACCGGCAGCTACGGCTACGAGGCGTGCCGGACCCCATGGCGGTTCGCCATCGACTACGCCTGGACCGGCGGGGAGGATCCCCGCGGGGTGCTGGAGGGGCTCCACAACGCGAACGCCGGCGCCAGCGGGGACAGCAACAGCTGCTTCAGGGGCGGGTTCGCCCTCACCTCCATCATCTCGGATCAGGCCACCTTCGACGCCGCCGTGGACACCTGGCTCACCACCACCGAGTACGACAACGTCTACTACCAGACCACCCTGCGCAACCTCTACCTGCTCCTCGCCGGCGGCCGGTTCCCCTCAACCCTGTAGTTGTCGGCGGGCGAGGGTTTCGGCGATGATATCGAGCCCCTCCTGCAATCGCTCCCCCGCGCCCAGCCAGCTGATGCGGAGGATCCCCGGGGCGAAGAAGAGGGTGCCGGGGACCGCCAGGACGCTCCGCTCCTCGTAGAGGCGGTTCACCAGCTCCAGATCGTCGACGCCGGGGGGCAGGCGGACGGCGCCGAAGCCCGGCCCCTCGGGGGGGATCCAGTCGATGGCGGGGCACCCCGCCACCCAGCGCTCCACCGTGCCGAGGCCTCCGGCCGCCTTGCGCCGCGCCTCTTCGGTTCGGCGGGCGGCCTGCCTGGCGAACCCGATGCCCACGGCGGCGCCGGGGACCGAGTTGGTGCCCATGTTCAGGCCGGCCCAGCGGAGCCGCCCCATCAGGTCGGCGGGGCCGGAGACCCAGCCCACCCGGTTGGCGTAGGCGCCGAGGAGCTTGGAGTAGCTGTTCACGATGACCACGTTGTCCGCGAGGCGGTGGAGGCTCTTCCGCTTGGAGTAGCCCAGGTACACCTCGTTGATGAGCAGCACCGCGCCCCGTCTCCGGCAGATCTCCGCCAGCGCCGCCACGGACTCCCGGGACGAGAAGACGCCGCTCGGGTTGCTCGGCTCGGTGATGAGCACCACGGAGGTGTCGTCGTCGATGGTCGCCTCGGCCCGCTCCAGGTCGATCTGCCAGCGGTTCTCGAAGGTGCGCGGCAGCGGCGCCACCTCCCCCAGCCGGCGGGCCTGCTGCATCATGGGCTCGTAGATCGGGGTCTCCACGACGAAGCGCCGCCGCTCCCCGCCGAGGGCGAGGAGCGCCAGCAGGGTGCCGCCTGTGGCGCCGGCGGTGAAGACCAGCTCCTCCTTGGGAATCCCGGCGTTTTTGGCGAGCCGCTCCTCCACGAGCCCCAGCATCTCGAACCCCGTGGCCGCGGGGGGCTTCACCTCCCCGGCCCGAACCGGGGGCATGCCGCTCGAGTGGAGGTTGATCGCGTCAGAGAACGGCGAGAGCTTCGGGACGTACCACTTCAGATAGGCGTTATCGTCAAATGACATCTGGACTCCTCGTCAATCGCACGACACCTCGTCGTCCGCGGGGCTGACACAGACCCCCTCGTCGCAGATCTGGTACCCCCGGGGGCAGTCGCCGGACTCCCCGCACTTGATGAGGCAGAGCCCGTTGCCGGCGCACTGGGTGCCCACCGGACAGGCGGCGCCGCCGGAGCACTCGAGCGTGCAGTAGCCGCACTGGAGCTCCCGATCGTTGGAGAAACACTCCAGATCGTTCCGGCACGCCCGGCCGTCCACCTCGCAGTCCGGGAGGATGTCCGACTTGTCGTCATCGCCGCCGCAGGAGAAGAGCAGCCCCGCGAGCAGCGGAATCAACAATCGTTGTATCGGTTTCTTCATGACGTCGCATCCTTCGGTAGGGTCAGAGGTCGACAAACATCACCTCGTCTCGATTGAGATATAGCACATGTTCCAGCGCGGTCGTCTCCGCGAATCGCGGGGGCTCGAACGGGAGGCCCTCGTCGTCGTACAGCTCCCCGCCGACCTGGAACGCGCCGCCGGGGGGAGAGACGCCTTCTTGCTGCCGCAGGCTCCCGAGCAGCGCGACGCCGAGGACCCCGACTGCCCGCGATATTCGCGGGATCATCCGGGAGCGATCCTGTTCGTTGAAAGTCACCGCTCCAAATTACCCCCTTTTCATTCTGAGAGGAAGCCACGCCCCCTGATCAAGTACCCCCCGGACCGAAATTCGAGTCTTCCGCGAGCTCCGGGGGGTGTGGTATTGTCGGTCTCGATACTGCTGTCAATCCATAACCGGGAACAGGCGCGAAGATGACGATCATCAGTATAGACAACGCCTCCTTCTGCCCCGGAGCGTCCGTCGCCGAGGCCGTGGCGAAGCGCCGGGGATGCCCCCTCGTCCGGGACGACGAGGTCTTCTCCCGCGCCGCGGCGTCGAGCGGGATCCCGGCCGCGGAGCTCCGGCGGCTCGTGTACGGACCGACGCGGCTGCTCGACGGGGTGCGGGTCGCGGCCCCGCTCCGGACGGCCGAGCTCCGGGTGGCGATGGTTCGGATCCTCGAGCAGGACAACCTCGTCATTCACGGCCCCCTGGGTTACCTCGTCCCCGCCGAGGTGACCCACGTGCTGAAGGTGGCGCTCGTCGGCGACCGGGCGTACCGGTTGGCGCGGGCGGTGGCGGCGGGGACGACGGAGCGGCGGGCGGCGCAGGTCCTCCGGCAGGACGACGAGCGCCGCGGGGCGTGGGCGGACGCCCTCCTCGGACAGCCCCCTTGGGACGCGGCGCTCTTCGACCTGATCCTCCCGGCGGCGGATCAGCCGGAGGCGGCGGCGGTGGATCACATCCTGGAGCTCGCGGACGCCCCGGCGGTGGCTACGACGGAGGATGCCCTCGCGGCGCTTTCGGAGCTCCGGCACGCGGCGGAGCTCCAGCTGGCCTTCGCGAAGCAGGGGCATGACGTGGACATCGTCACCGCAAAGGGCGCCGTCGATATCCGTTACAAGAAGCACACGATGTTTCCGGCCCGCCTCAGGCAGGAGCTCGTCGATACGGCGTTGGCCCAGCCGGGGGTGGAGACCGCCACCGCGCGCCCCGGGCGGCGGTATCAGGAGGCGAGCCTCTACCTCGATGTCCGTGCCGAGCTCCCCCGCAAGGTGCTGCTCGTCGACGACGAGGAGGCGTTCGTGAAGACCCTGTCCAAGCGGCTCGCGCGCCGGGACATCGAATCGTCCGTGGCCCTCGGCGGCTCCGAGGCATTGGCCAAGGTCGGGGAGGAGGCGCCGGACGTGATGGTGCTGGACCTGAAGATGCCCGGCGTGGACGGCCTGGAGGTCCTCCGGAACGTGAAGGAGAACAACTCCCGGACCGAGGTCATCATCCTGACGGCCCACGGTTCGGAGGCGGAGGAGCGCCTCGCCTTTCAGCTGGGGGCGTTCGCCTACCTGCGCAAGCCCGTGGATATCGGCGAGCTGACCGAGACCATGCGGCGGGCCTACCGGAAGATGCAGCGGAATGCGCGGCCCGATGAATAGCCCGGGGGGCACCTGATGTGGGGCCGCCGGAGCGCCGACCGGGACAGCGTCCCCCCGCCGGAGGAGCTCCGGGAGCTCGATCGGAGCGCCTCGGATAAGGCCCGGCCGATGTTCTCGGGCTCGGGGTACCGGCGGCTCCGGAGGAACGTGGTGCTCTCCACCACCCTGGTGGCGATCGTGCCGCTCGTCATCATGACCATCGTGAACTTCGGACAGTACGAGCAGACCCTCCGGACCGAGAAGATCCAGAGCATCAACCGGCTGCTCATGAACAACAAGCGGACCCTCGAGTTCTTCCTGTCGGAGCGGCGGTCCGCGCTCAGCTACCTGGTGCGCCGGCACCCGTTCGACGAGCTCTGCGACGACGGCACCCTCGGGCGGATCATCCGCGACATGAACGACGCCTTCTCCGCCGGGATGTTCGTGGATCTGGGGATTATCGATTCGAGCGGGCAACAGCTCTGCTACAGCGGCCCCCACGATCTCGAGGGGCACAACTACAAGAATCAGCGGTGGTTCCAGGAGGCCATACAGCGGGGGAAGTACACGAGCACCGTGTTCCTGGGTCACCGGAAATCACCTCACTTCGCTATCGCCACGCGGTACAATCGGGGGACCAACGATTATTATCTGCTGCGGGCCACCTTCGACGCGGAGGCCCTCCGACACCAGATCCACACCGCCGGGCTGCACCTCGAGGACGACATCTTCCTCATCGACCGTGACGGCGTCCTGCAGACCCACTCCCGGCGGTACGGCGCCATCTCGAAGAAGATATCATTCTTTATGCCCCACGGATCCCCCGGCGTGGAGGTCGGCCTTCACAAGGACGAGCAAGGGAGCGCGATCTTTCTCGGGTACGCCAACATCTCGGACTCCCCGTTCGTCCTCACCTTTGTCCGGTCCGCCTACGAGAGCGTCGGCGGCTGGTCCGTGCCGACCCGGCTGTTCGGGTTCCTCCTGGTCAGCGCGGTCCTGATCCTGGTGGTCATCCTCTGGGGCTCCGGGCAGTTCGTGGACAGCCTCCGGACCGCGAATCGCCGGCGGGCCACGCTGATGCACAAGGTGGAGTACAGCAACAAGCTCGCCTCCATCGGCCGCCTGGCGGCGGGGGTGGCCCACGAGATCAACAACCCCCTCGCCATCATCAACGAGAACTCGGGGCTCCTCAAGGATCTCATCCAGCTGCAGGCGGAGTTCCCGGAGCGGGAGCAGTTCCTGGAGAGCATCGACCTGGTGCTGGGCTCGGTGGCCCGTTGCAAGGCCATCACCCACCGCCTGCTCGGATTCGCCAAGCACATGAACGTCCAGTACGAGCAGATCGACGTCCCCCTGCTCGTCAAGGAGGTGCTGGGGTTCCTGGAGCGGGAGCTGGAGTACCGCCACATCCACGTCGAGACCCGGCACGGCAAGGGGCTGCCCAATATCTACAGCGACCGGGGGCAACTGCTGCAGGTCTTCTTGAACCTGCTCAACAACGCGGCCGGCGCCATCAAGGATCGGGGACACATCAAAATCAATATCGACCGGGAGGAGGACGCCTGGATCGCCGTGTCCGTCGCGGACGACGGCGTCGGGATCGAGAAGCGGAACCTCCAGCGCATCTTCGAGCCATTCTTCACGACGAAGGGTGGGGGGGGGACCGGCCTCGGGCTCTCCATTACCTATGGCATCGTCCATAAACTCGGTGGTAAGATCGCCGTCGAGAGCGAGGTGGGCCGCGGCACGTGCTTCACGGTGCGCCTGCCCGTCACCAAGGAAGGAGAGGCCACGCCATGACCCCTGGAACCAACGAGGCGCCGGGCGCCGGTGAAGCGCAGAAGCCGCGGGTCCTCTTCGTCGATGACGAGCCGGGGCTGGTCTCGGCGGTGGTCCGGAGGCTCTCCCTCCGCGACATCGCGGCCCGCGGCGTCACCAGCAGCCTGGACGCCCTGCGGGAGATCGACGGGGCGGTGTTCGACGTCGCCGTCCTCGACGTGCGCATGCCGGATATCGGCGGGCTCGACCTGCTCGGGCAGCTCCGGGCGAAGTACCCCGACATGGAGGTGGTGCTGATGAGCGGCCACGGCTCGACCGAGAATGTGGAGGAGGGGGAGCGGCTCGGCGCCTTCGACTACCTGCAGAAGCCCGTGGAGATCGAGGAGCTGGTGGCGGTGATCCGACGGGCGATGCGGCGCAAGGCGAGGGCCCATGACTAATCGTGACGTTGCCCTCCGGGACGCCGGTCTGGCCTTCATGGGGAAGGTGGTGGCGGCGCAGACCCACGAGGTCACCAACGCGTTCAGCGTGATCAACGAGATGGCCGGGCTGCAGCAGGACATCCTCCAGGACGCGGCGAGGGGGGAACCCCTCGATCTCCTGGAGCTCGAGCGGGTCAGCGGAAAGATACGCGAGCACGTCCGGCGCGGCGACGCCGTGGTCCGGAGCATCAACTGGATCGCCCACAGCGCGGATCGCCTCTCCGCGGCCTTCGCGGTGAACGAGGCGCTGGAGCGGGCCGTCGCGGCGGCGGAGCATTGGATGCGGCGCCGGCGGGCGCGGTTCGCCCTTTCGCTCCCCGAGGAGGGCGCCCGCCTGGAGACCCGCCCCTTCTTCTTTGTCTACGCGGTGCTGCTCGCGGCGGACATCGTCACGCCGCCCGCCGCCGGGGATCAGGAGATCTCGGTGAGCTACACGCGAGACGGCGACGGGATAACGCTGGTGATAGCCAATGTCGGCGCGGGCTCTTCGAAGATCGAGGCGACGAATCTGAAGAAGCTGAACGCGCTGGTCGAGGCCATGGGCGGCGCGCTGAGGCGCCCCCGTGACGGCGGCCCGGCGGAGCGGATCGTCATTATAGTCCCCCATGGGCGGCCCGCCGAGGAGCGCGACACCAAGAGAGAGGAGACCCCCTGATGCAAACCGAACCCGACAAGATTCTGCTGGTGGACGATGACGTCGATTTCGTGGAGACGCTCGCGGCGCGGCTCAAGCGCCGGGGGCTCTATGTCGAGGTGGCCACGAGCGGTGAAGAGAGCCTCGAGACGGCGCGCAAGACCGTGTTCCACGTCGTCATCCTGGATCTCGCCATGCCGGGCATGGACGGCATCGCGACCCTGAAGGCGCTGCTCAAGCGGTGCCCCGGCATTCAGGTCATGCTGCTCACCGGCCAGGCCACCATCCAGGCCGCGGTGGAGGCCACCCGCCTCGGCGCCATGGACGTCCTCGAGAAGCCCACCGACGCCGAGACCCTCGTCGAGCGGATCCACGCCGCCCGGGCCAAGCACATCGCCACCGCCAGCGCGAGCGGCGACGAAGACGAAATCGACGGGCTCCTCCGGAAGCACGGCTGGTAACCCCAAGCCGTCCCAGGTTCATCCTACCCGAGGCGTCGGACGGGTTCCGTCGCAGTGTCGGTGTCGTGATGGGGCCAAGTTCTACCGGGAGCTCAAACACCGCGGCCTCGAGATCGAAACCCTCCGTAGGGAGTGGACCTCGCAAAAAGAACAACGGTCGCGCGGGGTTCTCCACCGCTTCGGACATCGGCCTTGAAAAGCGCGCGCGAACTTGATACCAGGAGAGAGCCACGGGTCATCTGTTCAGGCGTTACCGCTGAACGATGCCGCCTCAAAGAAAGGGTGCCATGACGCGAATCGAACCATTGATGGAGCGCAATTTCCTGGAGTACGCGAGCTACGTCATCATGGATCGGGCGATTCCGGATATCCGCGACGGCTTCAAGCCGGTCCAGCGACGGATTCTGTCGACCCTCTTCGCGATGGACGACGGGAAGTTCCATAAGGTCGCCAATGTCATCGGCGAGACCATGAAGCTCCACCCCCATGGGGACGCCTCCATCGGGGACGCGCTGGTGGTGCTGGCCAACAAAGAGTACTTCATCGATAAGCAGGGGAACTTCGGCAACATCATCACCGGGCACAGCGCGGCGGCGGCGCGGTACATCGAGTGCCGCCTCACCGAGCTCGCCCGGGAGACCCTCTTCGCCAAGGCGCTCACCAAGTACCAGCCGAGCTACGACGGGCGCCGCGAGGAGCCCGTGTTCCTCCCGGCCAAGCTCCCGGTGGCGTTGCTCCTCGGCACCGAGGGGATCGCGGTGGGGATGTCCACCAAGATCCTTCCCCACAACTTCGTGGAGCTGCTGGAGGCTCAGATCGCCATCCTCCGGCACCAGTCGGTGGAGCTCATCCCCGACTTCCCCACCGGCGGCCGCGTGGACGTGAGCGAGTACGATGAGGGGCGGGGGAAGGTGAAGGTCCGCGCGCGCCTCGAAATAAAGGATGAGAAGACCATCGTCGTCCGGGAGGTGCCCTACAGCACCACCACCGAGAGCCTCATCGCCTCCATCGAGGCCGCCACCCAGAAGGGCAAGGTCAAGATCAGCTCCATCGACGACTTCACCACCGATAAGGTGGAGATAGAGATCACCCTGCCCCGGGGGGTCTACGCCGAGGAGGTGCTCCCCCAGCTGTACGCGTACACGGACTGCGAGATCTCCATCTCCTCCAACATCGTGGTTATCAAGGACCAGCACCCGGTCCAGATATCCACCATGGACGCGCTTCGATTTCTCACGGAGCAGTTGCGGGACCAGATCTGCGAGGAGCTGGAGTACAAGCTCTCCCTGCTCTTCGACAAGAAGCATTGGCTCCTGCTGGAGCGGATCTTCATCGAGGAGAGGGTCTACAAACGTATCGAGACCGCGACCACCAAGGAGGACATGAAGCTCGAGGTGTACGAGGGCCTGAAGCCGTTCTTCCACCTGCTTGATCAGACCGTGAAGGACGACGACATCCAGCGGCTGCTGGAGATCCCCATCCGACGGATTTCCGCCTATGATATCGAGAAGAACCGGCGGGATATCGAGGACACCGACATCGAGATACAAAAGACCGAGTCCCAGCTCAACCGGCTGACCCAGACGACCATCAAGTACCTCAAAGAGATCATCAAGAAGTACGGGAACGAATATCCGCGGCGCACCGAGGTCGCCGCCTTCAAGACCGTGGACGTCCGCGCGGTGGCCCGCCAGACGCTCAAGGTGAGCTACGACCCGGAGACGGGGTTCTTCGGGACCCAGGTCAAGGGGAGCGAGCACCAGTTCACGGTCAGCGAGTACGACCGGTTCCTCGTCATCTGCGACGACGGCACGTTCCGGATCATCGGCCCGGACGCCAAGATGCTGATCCCCGGGAAGGTGATCTACTTCGACATCTTCGATCAGGAGGAGGGCCTCCCGCTGACGGTGATCTACCGGGACAAAGGCCGCATCGCCTACGCCAAGAAGATCCACATCAGGCGGTTCATCCGGGATCGGGAGTACGAGCTCATCAAGGGCAAGAGCGGCAAGCTGGACCACCTGATCGTGGGGCATATCGATAATACGGTCCACCTCAAGTTCGTCCCGGCCAAGCGTCAGCGCGTCAAGGAGGCCACCTTCGAGCTGGCCGACGTCGGTGAGATCGGGGTCACCGCCCGGGGATCCCGTCTGGCGGCCAAGCCGGTCTCGCGGATCAGGATCCTCAAGACCTCCCAGAGCACCGAAACGGCCGAAGAGACCGAGCCGACGCCCCCGCCAAAAAAGAAGGACAGGAAGCCCCCGGATGATGACGGGGAGCAGTTCTCGCTGTTTTAACCTTGAAATCCCAATAGGTCGGCGAGGAAAAACGCGTCAAGGTGCGACAGCAGTGGCCGAACGGAGTCTTTGACATCAGGAGCTGAACTGGACTGTTCATGAGTGATGGCAAAGGTGAGTACGGACGCTGATGGCGTGCA
>JBNLED010000120.1:0-18404 GCA_050304755.1 Polyangia bacterium
GCACCCCGAGGCGCCGGCCGAGCCGACCGGATCCGAGCGGCGGGTCCCCTTCTGGTTCCGCGAGGGGAGCGCGAGCCCCCGGGTCCCGGATCGTCGGGTGCTGCCGTCGCTGGTGGCCGATCTGAACGCCGCCCCCGACGCACGGATAGTCCTCACGGGATATGTCTTTGAGGAGGCGAAGCTGGATCAGTACGGCACGGTCCTCAGGAAGACCGAGAACGTGATGAAGCTGCTCGTCAAAGAGGGGATCGCCGCCGGCCGTTTCGAGCTCCGCGTCCGCCGGAGCGCCGGGCCGACGCCCCCGTCCGAGGGCATCGGCGAACGGGATCGGGACCCGGGCATCACGATACAGCTGGGGATGTAGCTAAACCGTTGCATGCCGGCGCGGAGAGTGGCACCCTCTCCTCCTGATATTTGGAGGCGCGGGTGAAGCTTATTCACACATCGGACTGGCACCTGGGGCGGACCCTCATCCGGAAGGACCGCTACGACGAGCACGAGGCGTTCCTCGAATGGCTCCTCGGACAGATCCGCGCCCTCGGGGCGGAGGTCCTGCTGGTGTCGGGGGATATCTTCGACAGCACCACGCCCACCCACCGGGCCCAGCAGATCTACTATCGCTTTCTCTTCGAGGTCTCCCGGACCGGCTGCCGTCACGTCGTCGTCACCGGCGGGAACCACGACTCCCCGTCGCTCCTGAACGCGCCCCGGGAGCTGCTCTCCCACCTCAACGTGCACGTGGTGGGGTGCGCCACCGACACCCCGGCGGACGAGGTGCTCACCCTGGACGACCCGGCGGGGGAGCCCGCGCTCCTCGTCTGCGCCGTGCCCTACCTCAGGGACCGGGATCTCCGCCGCGCCGAGTCGTTCGAGACGCCGGAGGCGAAGCGGGAGAAGCTCCGGCAGGGCATCGCGGATCACTACCTCGCGGTGGCCGAGGTCGCCAAGCAGCGGCGGGCCGCGATGGCTCGGGCGGTCCCCGTTGTCGCCATGGGGCATCTCTTCACCAACGGCGGGCGGATCATCGAGGGGGACGGCGTCCGGGAGCTCTACGTGGGGCACCTGGCCCACATCGACGAGAGCGTCTTCGATCCGGTGTTCGACTACGTGGCCCTGGGGCACCTGCACGTCCCCCAGACGGTGGGCGGCGTCGACACCTGCCGCTACTCAGGCTCCCCCATCCCCATGGGGTTCGGGGAGGCGGAACAGCAAAAGGAGATCCTCTTCGTGACTTTCGACGGGGGGGTCCAGGTCCGGCCCGTTCCGGTGCCCTGCTTCCGGCGACTGGTGTCGGTCCGGGGCGACCTGGCGCCGGTGCTCGAGACCCTCGAGGCCCTGTCGGCGGAGGCGGGGGAGGCCTGGCTGGAGGTGGTCTACGACGGCGACGCGGCGGTCACGGATCTCCAGACCCGCGTCGACGAGGCCCTCGAGGGGACGGGGATCGAGGCCCTCCGGATCCGGAACCGCCCCCTCGTCTCCCGGGCGCTGGAGCTGACGTCCCGAGAGCGCCTCGACGAGCTCTCCGAGGAGGACGTGTTCGTGAGGTGCCTCGACGCCAACGCCGTCCCCGAGGCGGAGCGCGCCGAGCTCCTGGACGCGTTTCGGGAAGTGGTGACCGCCCTCGCCGAGGAAGACCGGAGCGCCGGGTAGATGCGCATCCTCAAGGTCCACTTCAAGAACCTCAACTCCCTGCTCGGCACCTTCACCGTGGACTTCAATGACGCCGCCTATCGATCGACGGGCATCTTCGCCATCACCGGCCCCACCGGCGCCGGCAAGACCACGGTGCTGGACGCGGTCTGCCTGGCCCTTTACGGGCAGACCCCCAGGCTCGGCAAGGTGACCCAGGGGGAGAACGAGATCATGTCCCGGCGGCGGGGGGAGTGCTTCGCCGAGGTGACCTTCGAGACCGTGAAGGGCACCTTCCGGTGTCACTGGCAGCAGCGTCGGGCCAAGCGGATCCCGGGGGCGCGACTTCAGGCCCCACGGCACGAGATCGCGGCGGTCGACCCCGCCACCGATACCGGCCGGGTGATCGCCTCGAAGCTCAAGGAGGTCGCCGCCATGGTGGAGGAGGTCTCGGGCCTCGACTTCCAGCGCTTCACCAAGTCCGTGCTGCTGGCCCAGAACGGGTTCGCCGCCTTCCTCGAGGCCGCCCCCGACAAGCGGTCCCCCCTCCTGGAGCAGATTACGGGGACGGAGATCTACAGCGAGATCTCCCGAAAGACCCACGAGCTCAGGGCGGAGAAGAAGACCGCGTTGGATATCGCCGCGGCGGAGGTCGAGGGGATCGCGCTGCTGTCAGATGAGGAGATCGCCGCCCTTGAGGAAGAACGGGAAGCCCTGTCGGCGGCGATGACCGCGGTGGCGGCCGAGCGGCGCGGTGTCGAGGCGGCGGCGGCGTGGCTGAGACGCCTCGCGGCGCTGGAGGAGAAGCAGCGAGACATCCAAGCGCGGGCCGCCGCCCTCGCGAAGGACAAGGCGGCGGCGGCGGCGCACCTCGCCGCCCTGGAGCCGGCGGAGAGGGCCCACCGCTTGCGGGACGCCTACGGCCGGGTGGCGTCGATCCGGGACCAGGAGCGGGAGGCCGAGGCGGCCCTCGCCGAGAGCTACGCCCGGCTGCCGGACCTGGGGGAGGAGAAGGAGAGCTGCGACAGGGCCTACCGGGAGTCCTCCGCCGATCTGGCGGGGCTCCGGGAGCGGGAGCCGGAGGCGCTGGAGCGCATCAAGGCGGCCCGGAAGCTGGAGGTCCAGATCGGCGAGCTCGGGAAGCAGCTGGACCAGTGGCATCGCGAGGTGCGCCGGGACGAGGGCGATCGACGCGTCCAACAGCAAGCGCTGGACACCCTCCTCGGACGCTTCGAGCTCGGCCGGGAGCAGCTGGACACCTGCGCGTCGTATGAGGCGGACCACGCGGCGGACGGCGCCCTCGCCGCGACCTACGCGGGGATCGAAGCGGAGCTGAACCGGATGAAGGGGCTCCATGCCAAACACGGGCGCGATCGAGACACCTTATCCCACCGGGGGGCGGCGGTGGCGAAGCTCGAGGGGGCGCTCGCATCCGCGGCGCGGGAACGGGCCGAAGCGGAGGCGATCCATCGGGCTCGGTTTCTGGAGGAGGAGCGCGCCCACTTAGTGGACGGCGAGCCCTGCCCCCTCTGCGGGGCGCGCGGCCACCCCCTCGGCGGGGAGACCGCCGGCACGGATGATTCCCCGGGGGCGTTCGGAACCGCCGAGCGGGTGCTCCTCGAAAAGGCGCGGCAGGCGGATGGCATCCGGCGGGATTTGGAGAAGGCGAGCTGGGAGAAAGAGACCCTGGCGGCCCAGGTGGGGGTCCAGGCGGAGGAGCTGGAAGCGGCGCTGGCGACGGGTCGGGCCGCCCTCGCGCCGTACGGCGTCCGAGCCCTCGAGGTGTCCGGGATAGACGGCGTCCTCGCGGATCTCAGAAGGCGGCGGGACCGCTTCGATTCCCAGCGCGGACGGGCCGAGGCGTTGAGACGGGAGGTGGAGGGGCTCCGCTCCGACATCGAAACGCGACGCGCCCGGATCGCGGACCTGGACGAGCGCCTCCAGGCGACCCGGCGACGGGTGGCGGCCCTGGACGCGGACCGGACCGTGTTCCTCGAACAGCGGACCGCGCTCCTGGCCGGAGAGGGCCCGGATGAGGCGGAGGCGCGCCTGCGAGCCGAGCTGGAGCGGGCCAAGGCCCGGCAGGAGGCGGACCGGGAGACGCTGAGCGATATTCAGCAAGAGCTGGCCAGCCGGAAGGCGAGCGTCGCGGAGCGGCTCGAGCGGGTGGCGAGCCTGCGGACGGAGCGGACACAATTCGAGGCGGCGTTCCAAGGGGCGCTTCGGGAGAGCGGCTTCACGGACGAGGCGTCCTTTCTGGCGGCGCGCCTCGAACCGGCGCGTCTCCGGGAGCTGACCGCGCTCAGGGAGCGTCTCCGGGAGGAGACGGCGACCCTCGAGACCCTCGCGGGGGACACGGCGGCCTCGCTTCGAAAGGAGCGCGAGGCGAAGCTCACCGAGGACTCCCTCGAGGCGGTCACCGGGCGCATCGCCGCGCTCTCCGACCGGATGGCGGGGCACCAAGAGCGCATCGGCGCCATCCGGGAGGCGCTGAAGAAGGACGCGTCCCTCGCCGCCGTCCGGGCCTCGAAGCTCGAGGAGATCACGGGGAAGCGGCGAGAGCTCCAGCGGTTCGGCCGCCTTCACGAGCTCATCGGATCGGCGGACGGCAAGAAGTTCCGCAACTTCGCTCAGGGGCTCACCTTCGAACACATGATCGTGCTGGCCAATGAGGAGCTCCGGAAGATGTCTGATCGCTACCTGCTCAGAAGGAACGACGACATTCCCCTCGAGCTCGAGGTCATGGACAATTACCAGGCCGGCCACACGCGGTCCACCAAGAACCTCTCCGGCGGGGAGTCCTTCATCGTGAGCCTGGCCCTGGCCCTCGGCCTCTCCGGGATGGCGAGCCGCAACATCCGCGTGGACTCCCTCTTCCTGGACGAGGGGTTCGGCACCCTGGACGAGGAGGCCCTGGAGGTCGCCCTCCAGACCCTGTCCGAGCTCCACCGGGGGGACAAGCTCATCGGCGTCATCTCCCACGTCCCCGCCCTCCGGGAGCGCATCCCGAACCAGATCCGCGTGACCCCCATCGCCGGCGGCCGGAGCACCCTCTCCGGCCCCGGGTGTTCGGCCGCGCCGAAGCGATAACCCGCCGCATCCGGAGACCGTGGGCGACGTTGCGCCCTCAGCGATGGACTATCAATAGACCACTACTCGATCATATGAGCGGCGCCGGTGCGGAGCGGCCCGCCCCGGGCGGTGGACCAGAGGAGGCAGTTCTCGGCGGAGCCGGGCACGGTGAAGACGTCCATGCCGTGGTCGAAGGTCTGCACGAAGATCTCCAGCTGGCCGTCACCGGTGAGGTCCCCCACGGCGGGGGCGGCAGGGGCGCCGTTGCCATTGCCGTTCTCGCCGGGATCGGGCAGCGGGATGTCGTGGAGTAGCGCGCCGGCGCCGTCCAGCACCATGAGGAAGCCGGAGGGGATCTCGGGGGAACCATAAGTGGTGAAGAGGATCTCGGGGGAGCCGTCCTGGTTGAGATCCGCGACGACGGGCTCCGAGGCGTACATGATGCGCTCGCCGTGCATGTAGTCCCGCCGCCACAAGCGGCTACCGTCCGCGCCGAACACGGTGAGGTAGCCGTCGTTGAGGGAGACGATGATCTCCAGCTGCTCGTCGTTGGCGATGTCGATGATGGCGGCGGCTGGGACCCCCCCCGGCGGGTACCAGCCGTCCACGGTGACCGGCCGGTTGCCCCGGGGCAGGATCTCCCAGCCGGGCTTGCGCATGGCGGAGCGCTCGCCGTCGTCGTAGGCCCCCTCGAGGACCATGACGCCGTAGGCCTGCGTTTCGTAGGGCTCGTGCATCTCGATGTTGGGCATGCCGATGACCTCGTTTTGACCGTCCCGGTCGAGATCCGCCACGTGGGGCGGCGACGCGGTCCACTGGAGCCACTCGGTCCACGATGGGTTGGGCCACTCCCCCGCGTGGTCGTGGTAGTGGGTGGCCTCCACGTCCGGATCGGCCCAGCGGATGAACTGGCCCCAGGTGAAGCGCTCGCCGGCGAAGTCCGACCCCGGGTTGGTGAACCAGGAAGCCGCGTCGATGGCTACGCCGTCGTAGTCGAACGCCTGGATGTGGTGGTTGTCGTAGGTGGCGAGCACCTCCAATTGCGCGTCATCGTCGATGTCGCCGATGCCGACATTCAGGCCGTAGCACCCGAACCCATGGTGGCCGTACCCGTTGCGATTCGCGTCGTTCCCCTCGCCCGAGAGGGCGTTGTACCTGGGCCAGGCCGGATCGTGGCCCCCCGCCGGCTGGAACAGGCGGCCGTCCGGGCTGAAGGCGAACACCTGGGCGCCGCCGTCCTCCGTGGGTTGGGTCTGGGTGGTGGTGACGACGAGCTCGATGGCGCCGTCCCCGTCCAGATCCGCGGCGGACATCCCCCGGACCTCGGGCGACTCCCCGGCGGTGGTGGTGTCCGCGGGCCAGCCGTCCTTCAGCGCCAGCGCCCCGCCCCGCCACTCCCAGACCCAGACGTTCTCGGAACGCCCGGCGGCCACCTCGACGATCCCGTCCCCGTCCAGATCCGCGACCACGTGGGGCGCGTACACCCGCCCCTCATCCGAATCCTCGGTCCGGGAGAGCAGGTTGCCGTCGCTGTCGAAGACATATATGTCGTAGTAAGCGGCCACCAGCTCCCGGGCGCCGTCCCCGTCCAGATCGGTGACCACCGGCGCCGCGAACCAGCCGGTCTGCCCCTCGAGGGACATCAGGTGCACCGGCGCCGCCACCGCCCCCTCGCTCTCCCCGGCCTCGCACACCGGTGAGAGATCCACGTCAGGATCCCCGTCGCTCACCACGTCTTCGGTGTCACCGTCCCGCTCATCGCTTTTCTCCCCGCCGCCCCGGCAGCTCGCGCTCCCGGCCGCGGCCGACATCAGCAGGAGCAGGCGACAGGTGCGACAAAGGTTCGTGAGCCTCCTCAAAATCGGCCTTCTATCAGAGGGGGGTGTCATCGGCGCCTCCTTCCAGCTGAATGACAGGGCGTCCTGATATTGTAGCTCAAAAGTTCAATTCAGCGACATCAGACATGGGACGGGACGAGCAACGGTGGGGACCGGTCATTTGAATGTACGGACTGCCCACAAATAAAAGAGTCCCCACAAGGTGCACCCTTCATAGGATCTAGAGACGATGAGGAATCCGTGGTAGGGGCTTCCCTTGTGGGGGCCCTTTGGGACTGCGAAGCAGAATTGGGCGACTTGATCGGTCTGCAACGTTATATAGATTGCACCGGTAGTCCCGCAACGATTTAGCCAGGCTGTAAAAGAGTGTTCATTTCGTCTCTTGGCCCGTTCAGTGCCTTGCAGGTCTCACTTTTTTCCACCCGATTATCGCTACTAGCTAACTATATATGGGAAATCTGGGATCATCAGCACGGAAGATGTCCAGAATAATTGCGATAACTGTAAAGGAGAAGCAATGAATATAAAAAATGGGTTGTTCCTTATATTGGGGGTCCTGATTCTCATGTCGGGCTGTGATAGCAGCGACAGTCAGGCGGACGCCGGCATGGGGACCGACGGATATGCCTCGGGAGACGCGGATTCCGATACCGATGCGGACTCAGACACTGATACGGACACGGACGCCGACGCGGACACGGACGCCGACGCGGACACGGACGCCGACGCGGACACCGACACCGATTCGGATATGGACACCGACACGGATTCGGATGGCGATACGGATACCGATTCGGACACGGACGCCGACAGTGATGCCGATTCGGATACGGACGCGGATACGGATGCTGATATGGATACGGACACGGATGGTGACGCGGACACGGACGCGGACACGGATGCCGATTCCGATACGGACACCGATGGCGACACGGACGCGGACACCGATGCGGATACCGACACGGACGCGGACACCTCTTCTGATTCCAATACCGCCGCGGACACCGAGGAGGACACGGGGACCGGCAGCGGCGTTGTCGGTTGCGAGGTCTTTCCCGACTTTCCGGGGGTGGAGCAGAGCTCGCTCTATTCCGTGTCGGTGAACGGCGCCCCGTTGTTCGTCGAGAAGATGGGCAAGTTCGCGCCGGAGATGCAGGTGCACTATGCCCACTGTTCCATGACGGCCGCGGCGGACATGGACGTCGAGGTCACCGTGAGCGGCGGCTTCAACTCGCACACCCTGAGTCCGCGGAGCCGGGAGATCGCGACGGAGAAGAGCGGCGACACCCTCAGCTTCAGCAGCGGTCCCAACTACCTCATCCTCCAGGTGGATTCGAAGGAGCTCCTGTTCATCTTCTTGGATCCGCCGGAGGAGAATCCGCCCCGCCTCGGCGACGCGAACGTAAAGAACCTCGCCGACTATGACGTGGACAACACGGGCGGCTCGCTGGTGACCTCACAGATCCAGGCGGCCATCGACGACGCCTCCGGCGCCGAGCAGAACATCCTCTACGTCCCGCCGGGGCGATACACGATAGGGGAGCTGTGGCTCCGGAGCGACATGACGCTTTACCTCGCCGGCGGCGCCCTCCTCTACGGCTCCAACTCCACGGGAGACTTCAACACCGGCGGAGGCGGGATCAACATCGAGGGGTGCTCCCACGGGGTGATCCGGATGTACCAGATCAATAACACAAAGCTCCTCGGCCGCGGGGTCATCGACGGCAACGGCAAGTCCATTCGGGCGCAGGGCGACACCAAAATCAATATGTTGAAGATCGAGCAGAGCGAGGACATCCTGGTTGACGGGATCACCGTCAGGGACTCGAGTTTCTGGAACACACTCATCTACCGGAGTGACAGTGTGACCATCCAGAACTACAAGATGATCAACTGTCGTCCGAACGTGGACTGGAACAACACCGACGGCGTCGACTTCGACGAGTCCACGAACGGCCTGCTCTATAACGCCTTCCTCTACACCGGCGACGACAGCATGGCCACCAAGAACGAGGAGCCGAACGGGACCGTGAACACCGCCAACATCCTCCACGAGCACGTGGTGGCCTACAGCAACTCGGTGGGCTGCAAGATCGGGACGAAGAGCATGGGGCAGAGCATGGACGACGTCGTGTTCCGGGATATCGACGTAGTGAAGGCCGGCCGCGCCCTGACCATGGAGGGGTACGACACCGCCACGATACGGAACACGAGGTACGAGGATGTGCGGGTCGAGGAATCGGGCGTCTTCATCAAGCTGGCCCTGGACGAGCCCCCGGACTGGCGGAACGCGGCCAACCAGAGCACCTACATCGATACCTACTTCACCAACGTCACCTCGTACGGGAACCGCACGGTTCAGCTGCACGGGCGGGCGGGGACGAACGGCACCATCGACGGGGTCCACTTCTCCAACCTCGTCATCCAGGGCAACACCGTCACCAGCCAGACCGATTCGGCCGCCGGCTGGAATATCGCCAACGGCGTCACCAACATCACCTTCGAATAGTCGGTCCTGATCCGGCGCGCCGCTCGATTCATGGGGCGTTGCGTGCCGAATACTCACCATTGCCAGTTGACAAAGTGGCCAAATAGCCACATTCTTACCACCGACCGGGAGGCGTGATGGCGAAGCAGCGCACGGACGATATTTTCAAGAAGCAGGCGCGGGTGCTCAAGGCGCTGGCCAACGAGTCCCGCCTCAAGATCGTCGATCGGCTGTCGCGGGGCGAATGCTCGGCGGGGGAGCTCACGGACATTGTCGGATCCGATCGGACGACAGTTTCCAAGCACCTGGCGGTCCTTCGGTCTCACGGGATCGTGGAGGACCGGCGGGAGGGGAACGTGGTGTTCTACCGCCTGCTCACCCCGTGCGTCATGAGCTTCTTCTCCTGCGCCGCCCAGGTGATCAAGGAGCGGCTGTAACCCATGCCCTTTTTTTGAGTCAATGTTGTCAATGTGGCCAAGTCGCCAAGCGATGAGCCGCCAGGGTGAGAGATGAGAGAGCGCACTAAACTGGGGCTGATAGTAGGGATTTTCGCCGCCTGCTGGTTCCTGCCCGTGGAGAGCCCTCGCTTCATGGGCGCCCTGCAGGAGAGCCTGGCCCTGGTGAAATGGTATGCGCGGGAGCACGTGCTGCTCTGCCTGATCCCCGCGTTCTTCATCGCCGGCGCCATCAGCGTCTTCGTCAGCCAGGGGGCGGTAATGAAGTACCTCGGCCCCGCGGCGAAGAAGAGGCTGGCCTATCCGGTGGCCGCGGTCTCGGGGACCATCCTGGCTGTTTGCTCCTGCACCGTCCTCCCCCTGTTCGCGAGCATCCACAAGCGCGGCGCGGGGCTGGGACCGGCCACGGCCTTCCTGTACTCGGGCCCGGCCGTTAATGTCCTCGCCATCATCCTCACGGCGCGGGTGCTGGGCCCCGAGCTCGGCCTCGCGCGGGCGGTGGGGGCCATCTCGTTCTCAATCGTCATCGGTCTCGCGATGCACCTCATCTTTCGCAAGGAGGAGGCGAGAAGAGCGGCCGCGGGGCCGGTCGTGATGCCGGAAGACGACAAGGGGCGGGCCCTCTGGCAGGACGGCGTCTACTTCGCCGCGATGCTCGGCATCCTCGTCTTCGCCAACTGGGGCAGGCCCGCTGAGGAAGAGACCGGCGTCTGGGCGGCGATCCACGGCGCGAAGTGGATCGCGACCGGCGCGTTCGGCGGGCTCCTCGCGGTGAGCATCGCCGCCTGGTTCAAGAAGGACGAGCTCGTCGCCTGGGGGGACTCGAGCTGGACCTTCGCCAAGCAGATTCTCCCCCTCCTGCTGGGCGGCGTCGTGGTCGCGGGGTTCCTGCTCGGCGGGCCTGAGGGCGGGGACAACGGCGTCATTCCGAGCGGGTGGGTGCAGCGGGCCGTGGGCGGAAATTCGTTAACGGCCAACTTCTTTGCATCGTTCGTCGGCGCGTTCATGTACTTCGCCACCCTCACCGCGGTGCCGATCCTGGAGGGGCTGTTGAGCGCGGGCATGGGGAAGGGGCCGGCCCTCGCCCTCCTGCTGGCCGGCCCGGCCCTCTCCCTGCCGAATATGCTTGTCATTCGAAGCGTGATGGGAACGAAGAAGACGATCATTTTTGTCGGACTGGTGACCGTGCTTTCCACGATCGCCGGGATGATTTACGGGACCCTGTCGGGGTAGAACAATCCCCGGCTCCGTGGACCGGGGCCGGAGACGGAGGTGAGAGATGAAGATTAAAGTCCTGGGCACCGGATGCCCCAAGTGCAAGAAGCTCTACGCGGAGGCCGAGAAGGCCATCGCCGAGTCCGGCGCGTCGGCCGAGCTCGAGAAGGTGGAGAAGATCGACGAGATCATGGACTACGGCGTGATGATGACGCCGGCGCTCGTCATCGACGAGGAGGTCAAGGTGAGCGGTCGGATCTCCCCGGCGGCGGAGATCGCGGCCTGGATCAAGGCGAAGTCATGACGGCCGCGAGGACGTTCGCGGTCTGGTGCCTGTTGTCCCTTGGCGGGGTCTCGTCCGCGTGCGGCAAGACGGCGGACGCCGACGAGGCCGCCGCGCCCTCGAATCCGGCGTCGAGCAAGGACGAACCGGCGGGCGCCGCGCCGGACCGGGTGGTGGTCTACTATTTCCACGGCACCCGGCGATGCCCGACCTGCCTCGGCATCCAGAAGGTCATCGAGGAGACCATCGAAGAGAAGTTCGCCAAGGCCCTAGAGGCGGACCTGTTGGCGTTCGAGGAGCTCAATTTCGAAGAGGAGGAGAACAAGCACTTCGTGGAGGAATACCAGCTCGCCTTCAGCACGATGATTGTCACGGCCCGCGCCGGCGAGAAGGTCGTCAAATGGGAGAACGCCGGGAAGATATGGGACTATGCCCACGCCCATGATGATCTGAGGGCGTATGTCGAGAAGAGCGTCCGCGCCTACCTGAAGCTGATCGGAGCCGGGTGATGGACTCGTTTCCAGTGGCGATCGGCAGCGCGCTCTGGCTGGGAATCCTGACCTCCATCAGCCCGTGCCCGCTCGCCACGAATATCGCGGCGGTCTCCTACGTGGGGAAGCGCGTGGGGCGCCCCTCCATGGTGCTGATCTCCGGGCTCCTGTACACCCTGGGGCGGGCGCTGAGCTACTTTGTCGTGGCCCTCATCGTGGTCGAGAGTCTCATCTCGGTGCCCGCGGTCTCCATGTTCCTGCAGCATCGGATGAACCAGCTCCTCGGGCCCGTCCTTCTCCTCGTCGGGGTGCTCCTCCTGGATATCATCCCCTGGCCGTGGATCGGCCGGGGACGCGGGGTCTCCGCCGGGCTCCGGGCGAGAGTGGACCGGCTGGGCGTCTTTGGCGCCGGTCTCCTGGGCCTCCTCTTCGCCCTGACCTTCTGTCCGGTCTCCGCGGCCCTGTTCTTCGGAAGCCTCATCCCCCTCGCCCTCAGGCACGAATCGAGCGTACTCCTGCCGAGCCTGTACGGCGTGGGGACCGCGCTGCCCGTGGTGGTGTTCTCCGCGGTCATCGCCTTCGCCGCCAACCGCGTCTCGAGGGCGTTCGACGTCCTGACCCGAGCCGAGCCCTGGATGCGTCGCGTCACGGCGGTGCTCTTCATCGTCATCGGCGGGTATTTTTGCCTCGTCTACCTCTTCGGGGTGCTCTGAACGGCTACAACGCGCCCAACGCGGCCGCCGACAGCACGGCGCAGGCGATGGCCGCGGTCTCGATACGCAGGATGGGCATGGTGAGCCGGACCGTCTGAAATCCCGCCGCAGAGGCGATTCGGCGCTCAGTGTTGGAGAACCCGCCCTCGGGGCCGACGGCGACGACGAGGGGCGGCGCGGGGGCCGTCGGAAAGGGTCGACCGGCGGGATCCGGGTGGAGGATGAGGCGGGTTCCGGCGTCCTCCACCGACGCGAGGGCGGCGTCGAAGGCCGCGGGGGCGTCGACCGTGAGGGGGATGCGGCGGCCGCACTGGCGGAGGGACTCCGCAGCGATCCGGCGCCACCTCGCCGTCTTCTCGGGGCTCGGCTGAGCCACGGAGCGCTCGCACCGCGCCGGGATGAGGCGGGCGACGCCGATCTCGCTCACCTTCCGCACCACGTCATCCATGAGGTTTCGCTTGGGCACCGCGACGATGAGCGTCACGGGAAACACGGGATACGCCTCCAAGACCTCCTCCGTGACCGACAGCACCGCCCGCTCCCGCTCCACAGCGCCGACGGTCGCGAGGAAGATGCGCCCGTCCCCATCCCGCACCTCGATGACGTCTCCCGCGCGGTGCCGGCGGACCCGGCTCAGGTAGTGGTGCTCGTCCCCTTCGATGCGGATCTCTGACGGCGCCGTCACCTCGGCGTCGAGAACGATTCGCGTCATCCCCGCCTCAGCGCCAGGGCGGCCCATCCCTCCTCCTCCAGGCGCTCCTCCGGGGTGAAGCCGGGCCAGAGGGCGAGGCATCGGTCGACCTGCTCGGCGAGGACGCCGCTGACGAGCACCGCCCCGCCGGGCGCCACCCGCGCCGCCACGTCCGGCGCCGCGGTCCAGAAGACGTCGAGCTGCAGGTTGGCGAGCACCAGGGGCCAGCCTCCGTCGAGGTCCGCCGCCGTGGCCTTCCGGCAGGCGAAGCCCGTGTCGATTCCGTTTCGCCCGGCGTTCTCCTCGGCCGCCTCGATGGACTCCGCCTCGATATCGATGCCCAGCACCTCCGCGGCGCCGAGCTTCAGGGCGGCGATGGCGAGCACGCCGGAGCCGGTCCCCACGTCCAGGATGGGGGAGGGGAGGTCGCCCTTCGAGGCCCGCCGCTCCAACATCTGCAGGATCAGGCGGGTGGTGGCGTGGCCGCCGGTGCCGAAGGCCATGCCGGGATCGATGACGATGGGGAGGCGATCCCCGGCGGGCACGTCCATCCACGGGGTGACGACCTGGAGGCGCTCCAGGATCACCGGCCGGAAGAACTCCCGCCACTTGTGCTGCCAGCCGTCGTCGACATGGTCGATCGGCTCGAGCTCTAGGTCGTTATAGGTCTCGCTGAGCTGTCGCGCCGCCCTGTCCCGCGCCGCCCTGTCCTCGAAGCCGGCATAGAGCTCGGTGACCTTCGCGCCGGCGGCGGCGGCCATCGTGGTGCCGTCCCGCTCCTCGACGGCGGTGGCGCCGGCGTCAGCCAGATCCCACGACAGCTCCTCCGATTGCTCGGCGGGGACGGTGATTTTGAGCATCGGTCGGTCGGGGGGACTCATGCTTCGTCGTCGCCTTTCTTTTTTCGCAGCCGGGTGAAGGCGGAGGCGAGCTTCTGGTCGAGCCCCTCCTCGTCTTCGATGAGGTTTAGGCTCTCCGGCGGAAAAATGCTGGTCGGGAGGCTGCTGAGGGGCTGCTTCACGAGCTCCCGCTCCCGCCCGTCCGGGATGCTCGCGGTGCTCTTCTGCTTGAGGATCTCGGCATAGCGGGCCAGATCCTGGTTCAGCATCTCCCGAATCCGGGAGTCCTCGTTCTTGCGCTCGTCGAGGAGCTTGATGAGGGTCTCGTAGTGGCCCGCCTGCCGGAGCGCGTTGGCCAGCAGGAAGAGCGCCTCGAGGGTGTCGGTCTCATTGTAGAGCGCCTCGAAGCAGTCCGCGGCCCGGCCGAACTCCCCGTCGGCCATGAACAGCTCAGCGGCCCGCTTGAGCCGGGCGGTGTAGCTGCTGGCGTGCCGCTTCCGGAGCAGGTACTCGGCGAGATCAGATCGCTGCTCGGTGATGGCCAGAAGCCGGATGATCCCCTGATCCAGATCCTCCCGATCCGGATGCTTTTGCAGGTGCTGCTCCAGAAGAAATCGGGTCCGTTCGACATCCTCGATATCCTTCGCGGAGATCCCGATCGCCGCGAGGAGCAGCGCCACCGCGTTGACCTCGTCCACGCTCTTGGAGCGGTGCTCGAGGCTCCTGACCGCTTCCCGGCGCCGGCCCTGCTCCGAGAGGGCGCGCCCCGCGATCAGGGACGCCAGGGTCCGCCCCGCCGAGGACCCTTTTGCCGCCGCCATGGCCATCTGGTAGGCGTGCTCGAAGTCCCCCTGCTCGAGGGCGACCTCGGCCTCCTCCCGCTGCTCCGCGTAGCGCAGCTCGGTCTCCGCGTCGGTCTCGAGGACGGCGAAGAGCATCCTCGCGGCCTCGTACTCCTTGGCGTCGATCAGCTGGTCCGCCTGCCGCTCCAGCAGCTCGAAGGCGCCGTTCAAGCCCTTCCTGGCCTGCACGACGGCGCCGTGCTTCTGGGCTCTCTTGAACCAGAAGATGGCGGTGGCGGGGTTCTCCTGGACTTCAAGGGTGAGCCAGCCAATCTCCACCTCCAAGGGCGCCCGGCGTTTCGGGGAGACCACGGTCTGGACCCGCTCGATGAGCATCCGAAGGAGCCGCGCATCATCCCCCGCCTCGCGGCACTGGACGATGAGCTCGTCGGCGAGCTGGATGAACTCCGGGAACTTGAGCATGGCCTGCTCGAGGAGCTCACGGGCCTTCTCGTCCCAGGTCGCGTCCCGCCACTCCCTGGCGAGCTGGAGGATCTCCGCGGGGGAGGAGAGCTCGCCGAGCACCGTCTCGATGGCGTCGGTTCCGCCGACGAGGCGCCTCAGCAGGCGCTGGGCCCGGGCCTTCGTCTCGGCGGAGCCCAGGGCCGCGCGGACCCATACCTTGGCGGCGGAGACCTCGTTGAGCTCCTCGATGTATATCGCCGCGAGATCCAGAGCGGCCTCCCCCCACCACCCTTCGTCGGAGCGGGATTTCGTCTGTTGCAGCGCCCCTTCGTACTCCTTCGCCGCCTTGGCATACTGGGCCATGTCCCGATAAATCGCCGCCAGGCGAAGCCGCCGCTCCGTGTGATTCGGATCGAGCTCGAGGGCTTCGATGAGCCGCTGCACCGCGAGGGAGCGGATGCCCCGATCCAGCCAGATGTCAGCGAGCCTGGAGAGGGCGTCGGCCGCGGGCGCCGATTTTCCGGCCTTCCGGTAGAGCTGGGCCAGCCGATCGAAGTGGTTGACCGCGCGCTCCACCTCGTCCATCTCCCGGAGCGACTCCGCCAGCCCGAAGAGGGCGCGGAGATTGTCGGGATCCGCCACCAGGGCCCGCTCGAAGTGTCGGACAGCCTCCGCGGGATCCGATAGGTCCTTGAGGATGATCTCCCCCACCTGGAGATGGGCGACGGAGCGCTCCGAGGCCTCCTCGTGGGCCGCGATCCATCGCGGTGCGAGCTGGCGGACCCGCGCCGCGTCGCCACCGGCGGCCTTGGCCCGCAGCAACGCGAACAGGGCGGTGAGATCGTCCCGGCGGGAGGAGAGGGCGCGTTCGTACTGCTTGGTGGCGGCCGGCAGATCGGTGGGAAACAGCAGATCCCCATGCCGAAGGCTCACGGACAGGTTCTCGAGGGAGTTGCCGTCCTCGCTGATCGCCGCGAGCAGCGCCGCCTCCCGCGATGCGTCTCCCTCCAGGGCGGCGTCCTGGAGCGACACCGCCGTGAGATCCCCCCGGCCGGGATGCCGCGCCAGCGCCTGCGCCACCAAAGAGCGGGCGGTCTCCCGCAGGTGAGGGCTGAGGACATCGATCATGGCGAGCCTCGCGACCACGAACGGGTTGTCGGGATCCCGATCCAGCAGCTTGGCATACCCCCGCCGGGCCTCGGTCACCCGCTTCCCGGTGAGGAGGCTATCCGCGGGGCCCGCGATTTGGTTCTCCTCGTGACGCAGCAGGCGGATCATTTCGTCCGCCTCGGTCTCGAAGGGGGAGGTCCGGTCGAACTCGTGGAGCTCCGGATGGCAGAAGTCCAGCACGATGCGATCCGGGAGGAACGCCAGTTCCCGCAGCCGGACAGGCGAATAGTCGGGGAGCCGCCACCCCCGACGGGGGAGCAGGGCCATGAGGGCCTGCTTCGGGAGGCTCGGGAGCGATACCTCCAGCCCCCGGACGGCCACCCCGAGCATCTCTTCGACGCTCACGGCGACCGCCGTGATGAGGCTCACCGGCAGCGGCCCGTAGGGACGGATCCGGTTGATGGTGAAGCCCAGCGCGTCGTCCAGCAGGGCGGGGGAGAGCCTGAAGCTCAGGGGGACCGGCGCGTCCTCCGGGCCGAAGCGGACCAGGAAGGCGATGTGGTCCGTCTCAAAGGAGCAGGCCCAGAGCCGAACCGCCTGGGAGCCCTCGAGTCGCCGGTGGATGTTCCTCTCGAACCCCTCCGCCGTGACGGTCATCTTCAACCGGCTGAGCACATGCCGGCGGTGGCGCAGCCCGCGGACCCCCGCCGTGATGTCGAACGGAAAAGAGAGCCCGGGGATGAGGAGCGAGAGCCGGTTCGCCGTAACGGCGTCCGAGATCTCGGTGTTCGTCATATCGAGAACGCCCCGCCCCTTGACAAAGCTGAGCCTGAAACCGTCCGAGCCGATGCCGCGTTCTTGGGGAGGTAGTGTGTTTCTCTTCGCCTTGTTCATGATCTACCGGGGCGCGGCTCAGGTGTGGATTCGCTCCACCTCCAGCACCCCTTTGGTCTGCCGGAGGGAACGCATCAGGCGATTGAGCTGCCCGATGTCCTTGACGTTGAAAGTGAAGATGTTGCTCGCCTGGTTGCTGCCGTTGGACTGGCAGTTCGCTGAGCTGATATTGATGGCCTGCTTGCTGAAGATGCTGCTCAGGGTGGCGAGGATGCCCGTCCGGTTGCTGGTGACCACCTTCACCGCCACCGGCCGCTGGGACACCGCCCGCTGGGACCATTGCACCCTGGTCCGGCGCTCCTCATCGAGCACCGCGGCCCGGGTGCAGTCGTGCCGGTGGACGACGATCCCCCGCCCCCGGCTGACGTATCCGATGATCTCCTCACCGGGCATGGGATCGCAGCACCGTGCGAACCGGATGAGGAGGTTCTCCATGCCGTCGACGACGACCCCTTCGTCTTGCCCCGTCACCTTTCGGATCACCTTGGTGAGGGTGCTCTCCCGCTTCTCCGGGTGGGCCTTGGCCCTCTCCTCCTCGGGCAGCAGCCGCTGGACCACGTCCCCCACTTCGACCTTCCCGCATCCCACCGCGGCGATCATGTCCTCGATGTTGCCGAACTTGAGCTCGGAGGCGGTCTTCTGCAACTTCCCCTTCTTGACGAGCTTCGCGTAGGACTTTCCGTACCGGCGGAGGTGCTTCTCGAGGAGATCGTGACCGGCGTGCCGGGACTGCTCCCGGTGCTCGGCCCTGAGGTAGGTGCGAATCTTGTTGCGGGCGCGGCTGGAGGCGACCATGTCCAGCCAGGCGGTGGACGGCCGCTGGGTCTTGGCGGTGACGATCTCCACCGTGTCCCCGTTCTTGAGGACGGTCTTGAGGGGAACCTGGGCGCCGTTGATCCGCGCGCCCGAGCAGCAGTTGCCCACCTCCGTGTGGATGGCGTAGGCGAAGTCGAGGGGGGTGGCGCCCCGAGGGAGGGATTTGACGTCCCCGTTGGGGGTGAAGACGAACACCTCGTCCCGGAACAGATCCACCTTCACGGAGTCGATGAACTCCTTGGAATCCTGGACCTCGCTCTGGTTCTCCAGGAGCTGCCGGAGCCAGTGGTAGCCCTCGGCCGCTGCCTCGAAGGGGCGCCCCTCCTTGTAGGCCCAGTGGGTAGCGATGCCGTACTCCGCCACGTGGTGCATCTCCTCCGTTCGGATCTGCACCTCCACCCGATCGCCGTCCGAATTGATGACGGTGGTGTGGAGGGACCGGTAGTTGTTCGGCTTGGGCATGGCGATGTAGTCCTTGAATCGCCCGGGCACCGGCTTCCATCGGGAGTGGACCAACCCCAAAATGGCGTAACAGTCCTTGATCGTTTTACAGATAATGCGGAAGGCGATGGCGTCATGCACGTCCTCGTACCCGACCCCTTTGGAGTGCATCTTGATGTAGA
>JBNLED010000121.1:0-7347 GCA_050304755.1 Polyangia bacterium
CTTCCGGTCCAAGGCGGGCCCCCCTGTCTGGCTGCGGGTGCACGGGCCGATGTCGAACAAACGGGGATGGTCGAACCCGAAGGTGTCGAACACGTTTCTCAAGGCCCATCCCCACGCGGAGCACATGGATCTGACCCTTGCACCGAAACCCGGCTGCAGGACCGAGGTGTTTCGCGCCGGCGTAGAGCGAAAGGCGAACACATTGGGCGTCTTCGACACCCTCTGTCTGGACGCCGATGAAGCTTGCCCGCTCTCGGTCCAACTGGGCAATCACACATTCGATGTGCACGCTCCGACTGGCACGGTGCTCACCTATCCGGACCTCCTCAACCTGGTGTACCAGGAGAATGCGGAGCGCGTTGGCGCGCTGTACCAGAATTTGTCCAATGCCCGGTCGAGGGCACATCTGCCCTTTTTACTGCCATTCCTGTACCGCGAATTACGGCAGCTCGAGAAAAGCCCCGCAAGGAACGCCGAAGAGCTGCGGAAGATGCATTGGTGGATGACTGATATCCTGCTTTTCTGATGGGGTCTGGCAGAGGTAGGGGAGGCAGGCACGGGGTTCGTGAGTGGAACGGATCGAGGTGTTGAGTCTCGAGCGGCGAGCGTATATTCGGTAATCAAGAGTGAACTATCGGCAATGGTGAAGTGACCGCCCACATGGGTCACCACGATGCGAATCCCGAGCACGGCGGGCACGGGATAGTGGTCGAACCAGGTATTCATCCCTTCGTAGTCTCCCTTTCAGGTGGCGATGGCGTCCCACGAGAAAATCCCGTCTCCGGCAATCCGGTGTAACCGTTACCACCCAATGGATAGATAGAGTTATTACAGTGTGTTACGGACTTTTTTGAAGAAAAACAACCTGGAATGGAAACTCTTCAGGCGCTTTGTCCAAGCCGGACACGACCGTTCGCTTGGACGCGCGGTTCCCTCTCGACGAGGTTCTGGAAGCGGCCGCGGAACAATTGCGCTGACTTCGCTATTCGGCTTAGCACCCATTGTCGGACCGACACGTCATCGGGAAGCAGATCCATTTGCCTGCCCGTGCGCATCGAGAGCGGCGAGGGCACGGGCACCGTGGGGCAGATGATGCAGGACGAGGAGGTCTACGACGATCAAAAGGAGCTCATCATGGCGGTACTTCGTGGGACAGCGTGCACGGCGTCTATCCCCTTTCGGAACCCCGTTCATATTAGTCCTGCTGCTCCGGCACACAGGCGGGCACACAGTCTTCACAGGTCGGGCACGAGGCCGAGCCGCACGGGTCGCACCAATCCCCCGGCTGATCGTCGCAGTCGATATCGGCCTCGCAAGCAGGCTCGCCCCAGGGCAGGCAGGTAAGGCGGTTTACGCAAGCATAGCACTCGCCCTGGTGCGCCAAGAGCTCGTGGGGCTCGCAGTCGGGAACCTCCCCACAGGTGGGCTCGGTGCCGTCGTCGCAGCTGTCGTCGCGGGGAATGACGATGGTGATATCTTCTGATGTGGGCACGTCGAACTGGACCTCGAATCGCCGGCTCGCCCCGGCGACCAACCATCCATAGACAATCCCGGTGTCTTCGATGGGATCGCATTCCCCATACGCACAAAACGTTTCGTCATACACGGTAACGGACAAATCATACGTTCCCACAACCGGGTCCATGGTCTCATAGCAGTGGCATTCGATGCACTGCTCATAGTTGGTCCAATAAAGGTTTCCACTCCACCCCTGCACCAGGGTCTGCCCCGGCATGATCGCGTAGGCCATGTCCGCCCAGTCGCATTCAATGCAACAGTAATCAGGACCGAATACCTCGTCGCAGGACATCATACAGAGTGGGCTCCATAAAGACGCATCAGAGTATGGCTCGGGCAAATCGGGGAGACGTCCCTGCATCGGATAGTAACCGTCGAGATAAACGATATCGTGCGTTTCATTGACGATATGGATGGTGATGGGATCCTGATTCACGGTGGTCAGCACGGTGCCGCCATCGACGTCCGTATCCGCATCGGCGTCACCATCCGCGTCCGTGTCTGCGTCCGCATCGGTATCTGTATCGGTATCCGAATCGGTGTCGCCATCCGCGTCCGTATCGGTGTCTCCGTCCGAATCGGTATCCAAGTCCGCGTCACCGTCCGTATCACTGTCCCCGTCCGAATCAGTATCCAAGTCCGCATCACCGTCCGTATCGCTGTCCCCGTCCGCGTCCGTATCGGTGTCCCCGTCCGCGTCACCGTCCGCATCGCCGTCCGTATCACCGTCAGTGTCTCCGTCCGAGTCAGCATCTGTCTCCCCCGTGGAGGTGCCCTCACCGCTCGTGTCTTTGCCACTGGAAGACGCGGTTCGGCACCCTGCGAGCATGCCAATGCAAAACAGCATTAAAAAAATGATATGTTTATCCATGTAAACTCTCCCCGCTTGACGATCAACCGCCTCGATAACCCTGTTTTCTCCTAAACAAGTTACAATTATAGCAGAACACAGCTCACAAACTGTATCTTGTTTTCAAAGATTTGAAGGACGGCGGGTTTCTTTCTGGAATGATATTGAAATTATTCGAGGGCCTCCGTCCGTTCGTCGTTTGGTCGGGTCTCGGACCTTCGGATGTTGACATGGTCACCATCGCTCACTGGGAATCTTCTCATCCTTTGCTGGCGCATAATGAAGAACAGTAATCTTATTGGTCTCTATCTGGCGATGTCTCCCCAGCAGGTGACTATGTTGTCTGTCCTGACGCCGCAGGTGTAGTGGGTGGGATAACTATCCAAGGTTTCCACTTGCAGGAAGGTCCCAGAGGGCGGCGTCGACTCACCAGAATAGTCATCTCCCCAGCAGGCGACGGTACCGTCTGTTTTTACTCCGCAGCTGTGGTCTCCCCCGGCGGCCACTTGCAGGAAGGTCCCGGAGGGCGGCGTCGACTCACCATTATTACCGCCATGTCCCCAGCAGGCGACCGTGCCGTCCGTTTTTACTCCGCAGCTGTACCATCCCCCGGCGGCTACTTGCAGGAAGGTCCCGGAGGGCGGCGTCGACTCACCAGAATTGCCATTCCCCCAGCAGGCGACCGTACCGTCTGTTTTCACTCCGCAGCTGTGCTCTACCCCGGCAGCCACTTGCAGCAGGAACTGGCCTCCCCCAAAAATGTCGAAATTCTAGCTTAATAAAAGGGGGGGACAAGATCTGCACCCGTCAGAGTCTCGTTGACGAAGCACTGGTCTCGGGCCGGGGAAACAGCCGCCCGAAGCGCGCGAGGAGGAGCGTGTCCCCCTCCGCCTCGATGGCACCGTTGGCCAGCAGGACCCGGGTGTCCGTCCGTCCGGCGGCGACCTCGTTGAAGGTCCGGGCGGTCATTCGGAGGGTCAGATTCGGGGCATCGTGGGCCTCGGGATAGGCTCTGCAGCCGCCGTCCGCGATACGCAGGTGCCAAATCTCCGGCGTGGCCCCCTGGATGACAAATTGGATCGCAGCCCGCATGTCCCCGGCCGCGTCGGGGTTCAGGTAACTTGCGAGCTCCCGCATGATGATGCGAGGGTCGGTGGTGGCCGCCTTGAAGAGGGACTTCCGATCAGTCCAGTCGGGCCCCATCTCATCGGCGATGGCCCAGTAGCTCTCGAAGTGCTCCGCGAAGGTCTCTTCGTCACCGGAGAAGGGCAGCACCACTTCTGCCTGGGTCTCTCGGGAGATCTCTCCGGCCGCCGCCAACTCCCGGCCCGCCCGCTCGAACGCCGCCCGGACCCGGCGCATGGTGCGGGGCTTGGCCTGCTCGAAATCGAGGAGGTTGCTCTCCGGCCTGAGCAGCACCCCCGCCGATTTCGCGCCGATGGCGTCACACACCAGCTCGAATGTCCCCACCAGGGGCTTCATGTTGTCAGGATTCCGGAGCCCACAGCAAGCGATCAGCACCGCCCGCTTCGGCCCCTTTCCCGGAAAGCGCGCCCGGTTCCGCCCGAGCCCCAGGACCCCGCCCATCTCCAATCCCGGCGTGGTGGTGGGAAACAGGCGCTCCAGGAAGACCTTAACAAATGAAGAGAAGGCGTAGTAGTACGTCGGGGTGGCGATCACGAGGGTGTCGGTCTCGAGGTACTCGCTGATAATCCCGTCCATGTCATCGCGGAAGATGCATCGCCCGGCGGTCTCACCGACCCAGCATTTGAAGCACCCGATGCACGGGGAGATCTTCCTCCTCCGGAGGTCCACATGAGTCGTCACCCCCCCGGCGTCGTCGAGCCCCTTTGTAAAAAGGGCCACCAGGTCCGAGGTGTATCCCCCCTTCCTGGGGGAACCGTTGATGATCATCACCTTCATATTCGTCATCCCATGAAACCGTAACAGCTAACAATCGCCCGCTTCTACACCAATTCGGCGGTCTCGTGCAATTTCAACCTTGAAATCCCAATAGATCGGCAAGGAAAAACGCGGCAAGGTGCGTCAGCAGTGGTCGCACGGAGCCTTTGACATCAGGAGCTGAACTGGACTGTTCATGAGTGATGGCAAAGGCGAGTACGAACGCTGATGGCGTGCATTGGCGCGAGCGACAGCGATTTGGCCGTCGATTTATTGGGATTTCAAGGTTCAATGTTCATTCAAAAAGGTTGACGACGCTCCCCAAACATCCCAAATCAGGGTGAGAGGAGGACCGTGGAATACGATAACCTGATCGAAGGGACGCTCATCCGACGATACAAGCGCTTCCTCGCCGACATAAGGCTGGATGACGGCCGGGTGGTCACCGCCCATGTCCCGAACACCGGCTCGATGATGAGCACCCGGACGCCTGGAAGCCGTGTGGCCCTCTCCCACCATCCGGAACCCCATCGAAAGCTCGAATGGACCCTCGAGATCATCCGGCCCCCGAATTGCGCATGGGTCGGGGTGAACACGATGACCCCCAACAAGATCGTCGAGGAGGCCATCCGAAACCGGCGGATCGGACCGCTTAGGGGATACGGGGAGATCCGGCGCGAGGTGCCCCGGGGACGCTCCCGCATCGACCTGCTGCTGGAGGGACGAAAGGGACGATGCTACGTGGAGATCAAGAACGTCACGTTCAAACAGGGCAACAGCGCGCTCTTCCCCGACGCGGTCACCGCCAGAGGAACCAAGCACCTGTTGGAGCTTCAGGAGATCGCCGCCGTCGGCGACCGGGCGGTCATCTTCTTTCTGGTGCACCGCGGCGACTGCACCGTCATGCGACCGGCCCGTGAGATCGATCCGCTCTACGCCGCGACCCTCGAGGAGGTCGTCCGATCAAACGTCGAGGCCATGGCCTATCGCGCCCACGTCACCCCCGCCCATGTCACCATAGACCGCAAGATTCGTATCGCCATGGATTGAGATGCTCGAATGTTGGAAGGATTCCATATTCCGCAAGAGAATTGACCGCGGCGGGCTGGGGATGTAGACTCGTTGGGAGGAACGCTCTATCCGTTATGAAAAAGGAACTGAAACCGCTTGTATAGGCTCGAGAATTTGTGAATAGTGCCCCCCGTGATGATGCAACTCGAAAAATCCCTCACAAGAAAGACTCGATGGGCCGTGGCGCTGACCCTGGCGGTGGTGCACCCGGTTCTCCTCTACAAGCTCTACCCCTATCTTGGCACCCCCATCAACTCCCTGAACCTGGTCACTCCGGTAGCGGCGACGTTGCTGTTGGGGTGGCGGGTCGGCATCTGTTTCATTCTGCTGAACAGCGTCTCCATCGGCATCGTGCTCAGCCGCATCTCCGATATAAAGCTCCCCGAGGACCTGCCCCGGGGGGTGTTGCCTCTCCTGGTGACCTCCGCGTTCTGCGTCGGCGCGGATCGCCTCAGGCACTTCCTGGCCCAGAGACGGGCGATAGAGGAGGAGCTCCTCAACGCCAAGAAGATGGAAGCCATCGGTCGTCTGGCAGGGGGGGTGGCCCACGATATGAACAACACCCTCAATGCCATCATGGGCTCGGCCTTTGCGCTTCGGCAGGAGCTTACCCCCTACGGACGCCGCTTCAAGGATCTGGACCATATCGCCGCGGCCTGTGATCGGGGCGCGCAGCTCACGCGAAACCTCCTGGGGTTCGCCAGGAAGAGCAGTTACAAGAAGCAGACCTTCTCCCTCAACGCCGTCGTCGAGAGCGTTCAGTCGCTCCTCAAGCGCACCACCTCCCGAAACATTCGAATCGAGACAGACCTGACGAAGGGCCTTCCCCTGATGGAGGGCGATCAGGGGCAGATCGAGAACGCGGTGATGAACCTCTGCCTCAACGCCCTTGACGCCATGAGCGACCAGGGAACCCTCTCCATGACAACCCGCCTCGATGACAACGAGGTTTCCATCATCGTCAAAGACACCGGTACGGGGATGGACGAGAATATTCGGGAGCATGTGTTCGAGCCGTTCTTCACCACCAAACCGGCGGGCAAGGGAACCGGGCTCGGTCTGTCCATGGTATACGGCGTGGTGCACGCGATGAACGGCGGGATTGTCCTTGATAGCGTTCCCGGAGTGGGGACCACGATTACCCTCACCTTCGCCCGGATAGACGCTCCCCCGACAGAGATGAGCCGATCCTCGATCCCGCCGCCGGCGGAGGACACGCTGGAAGGAAATACAATACTGATAATAGACGATGAGCCCCTGGTGCTCCGCTCGGGGGTTCGGATGCTGCGCTCTTTGGGGTGTGACGTGCTCTCGGCGGGAAGCGGTCCAGAGGGGATGGAGCTCCTCAGGGCGCACCAAGGGACCGTATCTCTCGCCATCATCGATCTCATCATGCCGGAGATGGACGGGACCGCGACGCTCGATGAGTTACTCAAAATAGATCCGGAGCTTCCCGCATTGCTGGTCTCCGGGTATACGCGGGAGTCCGATCCGGTGGAGAACCTCCAGAATCATCGGGCGACCGTGGGCTTCCTCGCCAAACCGTACCACTCGAGCCAGCTGATCGCCGCGGCGAAGCAGTTATTGTCCCCCGACCGCATCTCGAGTGTCCCCCCGGATCACAGCCGTTCGTTCAACGCCTCTTGACCGGACGGATTGGGACAAAACGTGACAGGGTGTATACAAAAGAAGACATCTCCCGAATTGAAGTCTGAAAAAAAATAAGATATTCGCATTGATAAGCTCATACAGCGGAGTGGCACGATGCTTGCCTGGGTCTTTGAGAACCAACTGAAGACACGTGGGAATCCACGGGGAATGGAGTTTAAAATGTATGGAATTGTTTATCGGTTATTGGTGCTTGCAATGATTATGACGGTTTTAGGATGTAAGGATGTGGCGCCTGAAAGCACTTCAGGGGGTGACGGCGATGCCGATGGCGATACGGACGGTGACGCCGACGGCGACGCCGACGGTGATGCGGACGGCGACGCCGATGGTGACGC
>JBNLED010000122.1:0-11690 GCA_050304755.1 Polyangia bacterium
TGTGGTTCGACAACGGCGGCGACACGGGCGACTACATCGCGGTGCTGGTCTCCGACAACGGCGGGGACACCTGGCGCCTCATGGATCAGATCACCTCCACCCCCACCGTCTCCTGGATCACCTACGAGCAGGACGTCACCGACTTCGCCGACAGCGACAGCTTCATGGTGCGCTTCGAGTTCAACGCGGACGACGACACGAACACTGATCTCGGGCCCTACATCGACAACGTCAACCTCGAACACTACACCGACTCCGTCACCCCGGACCCCGGCACCGCCGACATCGATGTCGATGTGGACGCCGATGAAGATGAGGAGGTGGAGTGCGGCACCACCCTCATCGCGGTTATCAGGGATTTCGAGGACACGCATCCGGATTTCGAGATGCACGGGTTGCAGTACCGAGTATGTCCGGGAATCGTACAGAGTGATATCGGCGACGTCGACCGAAAGCCGAATCTCGCTGTCGACAGCGACTGCGCCGTGGATTTCACGTCCAACGATTCCACCGTTTTCGACCAGTGGTATACGGATGACACCCATCGGTTCGAGATCGAGCTCACCCTCGATGACTCGGACGGCGACGGCACTTCGACCTACGCTAACGCCGACTTCTTCCCGATTGACGGACTGGGGTATGGAAACGACAACCGGACTCATAACTTTCATTTCACCACCGAAATCAGTACCTGGTTCACATACGAGACGGGACAGAACTTCAGCTTCACAGGGGACGATGACGTCTGGGTCTTTATCGATGGTGCGCTGGCGGTGGATGTGGGAGGCGTCCACGGGGAGGCGACCCGTTCGGTCGATCTGGATACCCTCGGTCTGACGCCCGGTTACATCTACCGCTTGGAGGTGTTCCACGCCGAGCGGCATACCGTACAGTCCAACTTCCGCATCGACACGAACCTTTGTCTGCAGAACGTCGACTGATTTGGACCCCACGGAGCTGCCTAGAAATGGACTCCCGCCACGGTAACTGGTAGTCAATTTACAGAATGGGTAGCACGTCCAAAGAGGTCACCCGGAGGGCGGGCGTCGTGGGGGCCAGTACCATGGCGTCGCGGGTGCTCGGGCTGGTCCGGGAGTCGGTCATCGTCGCGTTCTTCCCCAAGGAGATGGTGGACGCGTTCCAGACGGCCTTCCTCCTGCCAAACACCTTCCGGCGGCTCACCGGCGAGGGGGCCTTTTCCCCGGCGGTGGTCTCTGTGTTCTCGAAGATTTGGGAATCCGGCGACCGGGAGGCCGCCAAGGCGTTCGTCCGGGCGGTCTTCGGCTTCTCCCTCCTGTTCCTCGTCGCCCTCACCCTCCTCGGCGTCATCGGCGCCGACGAGCTGACCTTCGTCGCCAGTTGGGGCTCCGGCGGCCACGAGGAGAAGTACGGCGTCGCCGCGGATCTCACCCGGATCATGTTTCCCTATGTGCTTCTCATCAGCCTCACCGCCCTCTCCATGGGGCTGCTCAACTCCACCGGCCGCTTCTTCGCCCCGGCGTTCGCGCCGGTCCTGCTCAACATCTCCATCATCGGCTGCGCCGTGGGGCTCTCGGGGAGCCTACCCTCCCTCGGCGTCCCCCCGGTGTTCGCCCTCGCCGCCGGTGTGGTCATCGGCGGGGTGGCCCAGGTGCTCTTCCAGGTCCCCTCCCTCAGGGCCGTCGGGATCCTCGTCCGCCCGTCCCTGGACCTGCGCCACAGCGGCCTCGTCAAGGTGCTCAGGCTCACCGGCCCGATGGTCATCGGCGCCGCGGCGTACCAGGCCGGTATCATCTTCAATACCTCCCTGGCGTGGACCCTGCCCCACGGCTCGGTGATGTATATCAACTCCGTGAACCGGCTGGTGGAGCTCCCCCTGGCGGTGCTGGTCATGGCCATCTCCATCGCCTCGCTCCCGAGCCTCGCCGCGCTGAGGAGCCGACGGGACAACGACAAGGTGAAGGAGACCTATCGCTACGCACTCAGGTTGGCCCTCTTCGTGGCCACCCCGGCGATGGTGGCCCTGGTGGTGCTGGCGGAGCCCGTCATCACCGTCATCTATCAGCGGGGGCTCTTCTCCCACGCCGAGACCCTCAAGACCGCGGCGGCGCTTCGATTCGCGGCCCTCGGCATCTGCTCGGTGGCCCTGGTCCGCCAGACCGTTCCCGTGTTCTACGCCATGGAGAACTCCCGAATCCCCATGATGATGACGTTCGTGTTCGTGGTGGTGCACGCCACCTCGGGCTTCCTCCTCAAGGGGCCCTTTCTCCATGTGGGGCTCTGCATGGCGCTCACCATCGCCGCCACCGTCCAGGGGATCGGGCTCGTGGTCGCCCTCCGTCGGGTGATGGGGCGCCTCGGCCTCCGGAAGGTCGTGTTCTCATGGGCACGGATGCTCCTCCTGACCCTCCCCATGTCCCTCGCGGTCCACGGAACGGCGCGACTCGGGGTCTGGCGGGAGGGCGGCAATTCCCCCCGCAACATCGCGGTATTGCTGGGCGCGGTGGTCGTCGGAGCGACCGTCTATGTCACCCTCTCTCATCTCTTCAAGGCCCCGGAGCTCACCTCGCTCCTCAATTCATTCGTCAATCGAAGGCAGAAATCATGATCCGAATCATCGAAACCACGCCGGTGAGCTCCGCCGGAACGCTGAAAAAACTGCCCCCCGAGACCCTCCCGGAGGTCGCCTTCGCCGGCCGCTCCAACGTCGGTAAGTCCAGCCTGCTCAACGCCCTGTCCGGTCGCAAGGGGCTCTTCAAAGTGAGCAAGTCGCCGGGCCGGACCCGGACCATCGTCCACGTCAAGGCGCGGCTGGACAACCGGGCCGAGCTGTACCTGGTGGACCTCCCCGGGTTCGGCCACGCCAAGGTGCCGAAGCAGATGCGGCGGGCCTGGGCGGAGCTGATCGAGGGCTACCTCTCCGAGCGGGTGACGCTGCACCTCGTGATTGTGCTGGTGGACGTCCGCCGGGGCCCCGAGGAGGACGAAGCCGATATCCTGGATTTCCTCTACGAGGTCGGAGTGCCCGCCCTGCTCGTCGCCACCAAGCTGGACCGCGTCCCGAAGAGCAAGCGGGAGCAGGCCCTCTCGAAGCTCAAGCGGATGACGGGGCGCAAGGTCATCGGCACCAGCGCCGCCACTAAGGAGGGGCTTTCGGGACTCCTCGGCATCATCGCCAAGTCGTGCGGCTATCTATAAATCGGTAAGGGATATCAGGGGCGAAAGGCGAAAGACGCGATAGCACGGACCGGCGTCAGTCCTCCTCTTTGATCTCCAGGACATCGAGGTCGTCGATCTCCTCCACCTCCTCGATCTCCTCCTCGCCTTCGGTCTCCTCGAGGGCGCTGAGCAGGGCGTCCAGCTCCTCGTCCTGGATGACGTCCTCGGCCGAGTCCTCCTCGCCGCTGCTGTAGACGTCCTCGAGCACCCCGGCGAGATCGTCCTCCGATAGGTCCATGGCCTCCTTGGGGGGCACAGTTCCGGAATCCTCGTCCGGCTCGAGGAGCTCCGCCTCCATCTCCGCGTCGTCACCGAGCTCCTCCTCCGCGGCGATGCTCGCGATCTCCTCTTGGGAGATCCGCTCGCTCCCGGTCTCCCCGGAGTCGTCGGTGTCCTCCTCCGCGGTCTCCTCTGGTTGAAGGGGAGGGGGGGCCACCGACGCATGGGAATCGTCGGTGTATTCGTCCGCGTCGAATTCATCTTCATCGAATATCACCCCGGGAGCCTCCTCCGGGACGACGGGCGGGGGTTCAGCCGTCGCCGACGCAGAGGGATGGGGAACGGGCATCGACGGATTCGACGGGGTGGTGTCCGCCGCCGCCATCTTGCTCGGCACGGCCTCCCGTATCGCCGCGGGTCTCGGCTCGAGCTTGGGCAAGTCCCGCCGGCGAAACCGCGCGCGCTGCTTTGTGGAGACCTCGGAGGTCGCGATCTCGTCCAGCATCGCGTCAATTTCATTCATGTCTAGTTTCTTCATCTTCTTCTGCTTCCCCTTTGAAGCGGCCTTGGCTTCTCGGTGACCATCACCGTCATCCTGGGCGTCGTTCGGTGTCGGCATCATCGAGTATCGCGATGGTTTGTCAAATTTGTCCCCGTTGGCGGCCTTGTACGCCATCACCTTCTGGATCAACGCCTCTCCCGAGGCGTCCAGCTCTGTATATCTTACCCCCATCCCAGGGGGGGCGCCCGACGGAGAGGCCTTCCGAGTCCACATCACCTCGCCCTCCCCCGTGAGGAGCGGCGCGCCGTCGCTCAACGCCAGCTCGAAGCGTACTATCTCGCCGACCCCCCTGGGCCGCTTCCCGCCGATGAAGATCCCCGTCCGGGACAGATTCTGCGCGTGCCGCTCGATGAACTCCGCCTCCGAGGCGTACTCCAGGCGACACGTCACCGTCGCGATTTTCGCGGTTCCCTTCGACCTCTCGGACTTCTTCGCGCTGATGGTCATCTTCCTACCCTTCAGTGAGTCGCGCCACAATTTCGTATATCTTCGATACCGCCTCGTCGAGCTTCCCGACCTCCGGCCCGCCGGCCTGGGCGAAATCCGGGCGACCGCCGCCGCGGCCCCCCACGACCCCCGCGATCTCCCGGATGATGTCTCCGGCCTTGAGCTTCTTGGAGAGGTCCTTCGAGACCGCCACCACGAGGGCGGCCTTGCCGTTGTTGTCGCCGCCGAGGCAGACCACGCCGGAGCCCAGCTTGTCCTTCACGGTATCCGCGGCATCCCGGAGGGCGGCGGGATCCCCGACGTCGATGGTCATCCCCACCACCTTGATGCCGGCCACCTCCCGCAGGGTCTCCATCAGGTCCTGGCCGCCGCTCGCGAGCTTGCGCTTGAGCCCCGCCACCTCCCGGTTCAGGCCCCGCTCCCGCTCGAGCAGCGCCTTGACCCGCTCCGCGGTCTTGTCCGGCGACACCTTGAGGAGGGCCGCGCTCTCCTCGAGCAACGCCCGCTGTTCGGCATACCACGCCTGGGCCTTTAGCCCGGCCACGGCCTCGATCCGGCGCACCCCGGCGGCCACCCCCATCTCCCCGGTGATGTAGCAGGCGCCGATGTCGCCGCTCCTCGCCACGTGGGTCCCGCCGCAGAGCTCCACGCTCTCGTCGGAGACGGAGACCATCCGCACCCGGTCGCCGTAGCGCTCCCCGAAGAGGGCCATGGCGCCCCGCTGCTTGGCGTCGTTGTAGGTGGTCTCCACCGTCTCCACGGGGACATTCTCGACGATTTTGGCGGCGACGATGCGCTCCACCTCCCGGAGCTGCTTGTCGGTCATGGGCTCGAAGTGGGTGAAGTCGAACCGGAGCCGGTCCTCGTTGACCAGCGACCCCTTCTGGGTGGCGTGATCCCCGAGCACCCGATGGAGCGCCATGTGCACCAGGTGGGTAGCGGTGTGGTGCCGCTGGATGTGAGCCCGTCGCGCCCCGTCCACCCTGGCCGAGACCTTGTCTCCGATGGAGAGGGTGCCCTTGGCGACCTTGCCCCGGTGGACGAAGAGCCCGGTCACGGGGCGATGGACGTCCGTGACCGTCACCTCGCCCCCGGCGGTGACCAGCCGGCCGGTGTCCCCCACCTGTCCCCCCGCCTCACCGTAGAAGGGCGTGCGGTCGAGCACCACCGCCACCTCGTCCCCGGCGGCGCAGGCGGCCTGGGCGGCGTTGTCCTTGACGATTGCCTTGACCGTGCCCTCGGCCTCGGTGCCGGCGTATCCCAGAAATTCGGTGGTCCCGACGGTGTCGATGAGCTCGTTGTAGACGGGCAGCACGCCCTCGTCGCCGATCTTGCCCGCGCCGGAGACCTTCTTGTGGCGCGCCTCGGCCGCGGCGTACCCCGCCGCGTCCAGCACGAACCCCTCCTCGTCGCCGATGATCTCGATGAGGTCCCGGGGGAATCCGTAGGTGGCGGTCAGGTCGAAGGCCACCTCGCCGGGCAGCACCCGCTCACCCCGCTCCCCCTCCCGCCAACTCGAGGTGCTCGCCAGGAGCTCGAGGCCCCGCCCCAGGGTGCTTCGGAAGCGCTCCTCCTCCATCTTGGCGATCTCCTCGATGACCGCGCGCCGCTCCTGGAGCTCGGGGTAGGCGTCCCGCATGGTCTCCACCACCTCGAGGGCCACCTTGTGGATGAACAGGTCGTCGATGCCGAGCCGGTGGCCGTGTCGGATGGCCCGCCGCATGACCCGCCGCAGCACGTACTCCCGGCCGGACTTCTCCGGGAAGATTCCCTCGGCGATGAGGAAGGCGGTCATCCGCGCGTGGTCCGCGATGACCCGCATGGAGACGTCATCCTCCGCGTTCGCGCCGTAGGTCTTCCCCGCGAGGGCGGCGGAGGTCTCGAGGAGGGGTTTGAAAATATCAATATCGTAGTTGGACTCGACCCCCTGGAGCACGGAGGCGATGCGCTCCAGCCCGGCGCCCGTGTCGATGCACGGCTTGGCCAGCGGCTCGAGGGGCGCCCCGGGGGTCGGGACGTTGAACTGCATGAACACCAGGTTCCAGATCTCGAAGAACCGCTCGGAGTTCTCCATGTCCGCCGGGCCGAACGCCTCCCCCCGATCGTAGAGGATCTCGGAGCAGGGACCGCAGGGGCCCGTGTCCCCCATGGCCCAGAAGTTGTCCTTGGCGCCGAGCCGTAAGATCCGCTCCGGCGGAACGCCCACGATGTCTCGCCAGATGGCCGCCGCTTCGTCGTCCCCGGGCACCCGGTCGTCCCCCTCGAACACCGTGACCCAGAGCCGCGCGGGGTCGAGCCCGATCCCCTTCGTGAGCAGCTCGTAGGCGAACCGGCACGCGTTCTCCTTGAAGTAGTCGCCGAACGAGAAGTTGCCGAGCATCTCGAAGAAGGTGTGGTGCCGGCTGGTCCGCCCCACGTTCTCGAGGTCGTTGTGCTTGCCGCTGATGCGGATGCACTTCTGGACCGTGGCCGCCCGAGGCGCCGGGCGCACCCGCTGCCCCTGAAAGATCTCCTTGAACTGGACCATCCCGGCGTTGACGAACATCAACGTGGGATCGTTGGACGGCACCAACGGCGAGGAGGGGAGGATGAGATGCTCCTGGCGCTTGAAATAGTCCAGAAACCGATGTCGGATGTCAGATGTCGTTGTTGTCATTAGCCTGTAATCTTTTCGCAATCTGTCGGCCGCGAGGCCGGTTAACGATCAGACGGCAAAGTACCAAACAACTTGGACAGTTGCAAGGGAACGCGCCCCCGCCCCGGCGCATTTCGGGCAGGGGCCGCGCGGGGCTACAAACCGGACGCGGTTGCGGGCTCGGCCCGGGCCACCGGACAAAACCATCTCCACAGAGAATTGTTCAAAGTGATTGAAACCACAAATGATTGAAACCCCGCGGTCGGCTGCGCCTTGTCGACCGCCGCGGATTTGGACTCTGGTATACCAAAATGGGAATGGCGTACCATTTTGAGCCGCCGGCGAGGATTCGATTTGCTTTTTCAAACGGCTTCCGACCGTCCTCTCAATCTGGCACGCCGGGTGCATCGCGTGCGCCGTGTCCAACAGGCATTACGAGGGAGGAACAATGAGCATCGCGGGAGATAACGGCGAACCGGCCCCCGACAGGGGCCCATCGACAGACGGGCGCGGACTGCTCTGCGCCTTGATATTCACCATGTTCGGCGCCTCCTGCGCCACGGCGGATCAGCTGCCCCAGGTCTCCTGGGAGGGGGAGCATATCCGGTTCTCCACCACGGTCGACCACCTCCCCTGCGGCGACTCGCTGGCGTTCATGGACCGCAGAGTGGGGGAGCTGGCCTCCGCGCTGGACGAGCCGCTCCGGGCGGAAGAGAAGATCTCCTACTATTGGCTTCCCGACCGCATGGATCTCTCTCCCTGCCCCAGGGCGGCGGATTGCGCGGAGGGGCTGACGGTGTTCTCCAGGACGATGTTCCACGACCACGAAATCGTCCATGTCCTGCTGAGGCGCCTCGGGCGCAGTCAGACCTTCCTCTATGAAGGGATGGCCGAGGCCTTCGGCCGCGCCGGCGGCGAGCTGACCATCGCGCGGGACAATGTCGAGGAAGAGTTCCGAAGAAGCCTCTCCGGTGCGGTCGATCCGGCGACCATTGATTATCCGCTGGCGGGGCTGTTCGTGCGATTCCTGATCGAGACCTACGGCATGGCCGCAGTCAAAGACGTATACCTCCGGGCCCGGCCCGAAACCGTCATCGATGAGCTCGGTCTCCTCTTCGAGGAGCTGCTCGGTCGCCCCCTGGAGGACGTCCTGAACGCGTTCGTCGAGGAGGCGCCGGAGTGCTATGCCCGTCCCGATCTCTGCGCCGCGGATCCCGTCCCCTGGGACGACGGGATATGGCGCCACGACTTCGGGCTCGGCTGTTCCAGCCCGGGGGTGCTCGAGATCTCTCCCGGGGCGCTCAGGAATGACGCGGTGGTGGAGCTCCCCGAAACCGGTGAGTACGGCGTTACGGTGAGCGCGCCGGGGACATCGGGCATGCCCGTCGTAATCATCGCGTGCGCGTGTCGAGCCACGCCTCACGAGGTGGCGCCGGGAGCGGAATCGACCCTGACCCTCGAGGGCGGCCGCTACCGCGTCATCGCCGGTCGACGGGCGCTCGATTTCGAGGAAGACGTCACCCCGGTGGCGGTGACGATTTCGTTTTGAGCGGGCGCTCCAGCCCGAAGGAGAACGGCGGCGCCGGCTCATCCTCAAGGGCCGGGGCCTGTGTGTGTCCGGATACCGTATTGAAATCGCCTCGAAGGCTTTGTATTCTCTTACGCGTGAAGATACCCTCAACTGTCATATGACCGAATCTCAATCCCATCCGCGCTCCTTGAACGCCGCGCTGATAAAACCGGCCGGACCGGACTGCAACCTCGGCTGCGACTACTGTTTTTATCTCGAGAAGTCCCGCTTGTTCCGGGACGACCGCGCGCACCGGATGACCGATGCGGTGCTGAAACAGACCATCTCCCAGCTGATGGCCCTCCCCGCCGGAGAGCTCAGTCTGGGGTGGCAGGGGGGCGAGCCAACCCTCATGGGGCTCGGGTTTTTCGAGCGGGCGATCGAATACCAGAAACAGCTCGGCGCGGGAAAGCGCGTCGGCAACTCGCTCCAGACCAACGGGCTCCTGCTCGACGGCGCCTGGGCCCGGTTCTTCGCGAGGTACAATTTCCTCATCGGGCTCTCCCTGGACGGTCCGGCCCATATCCACGATCACCATCGCAAGACGCGGCGCGGCGCGGGGACCTTCACAGCGGTCGTCGATAACGGTAAGCGCCTCATGGACGCCGGTGTGCCGGTGAATTCCCTCTCGGTCGTCACGGACTACTCGGCCCGGTTCGCGAGGGAGACCTACGCCTTCCTGAAGTCGCTTGGATTCACCCATCAACAGTTCATCCCCTGCGTGGAGCCCCCGCGCGTCTCGGGACGGGATGCCGCGCCCTTCTCGGTGTCGGGGGAAGCCTACGGTGAGTTCCTCGTCGCGCTCTTTGATTCGTGGAACGCCGATTTCGTGGACGGATACCCCGCCGTCTCCATCCGGTTCTTCGACGCCCTGCTGGGCCGGTACCTGGAGACCCCCCCCACGGAGTGCACGCTGCTCGAGACCTGCGGCGACTATCTGGTCATCGAGCACAACGGGGATGTCTTCCCCTGCGATTTCTTCGTCGAGCCCCGCGCCCGGTTGGGCAACCTCATGGACCGGCCCCTCCCGATCCTGTTCGAGACGGCCGCCATGCGGGAATTCGGATTGCAGAAGGCCGCGCTCCCCGCCGACTGTCGCGCCTGCCGCTGGAAAACGGTCTGTCGCGGCGGGTGTCCCAAGGACCGGCCCCCCGGCGCGCCGAACCATCTTTGTGTCGGCTTCGATCGGTTCTTCGCCCACGCCCATGAGACCCTCGAGCGGCGGGCCCGGCATATCGAACGCGCCGCGGCCGCCGGACAGAAGGCCGCGGCGATCGCAGCGATTCGCGCGGGGCGCCTCAAAGTCGGCCGCAATGATCCCTGCCCCTGCGGAAGCGGTCGGAAATTCAAGAAGTGCTGTCTTCATACGACGCTTTGAAAGTACGGGGGCTGCACTCGACGAGTGCTCATCGACCGGCGGTCCATGACCCGCACTTTTTACAATTGCGACAGGTAACGAAAGATCCGTCTTTTCGGGTTCCCCTTCTTTTTCCGGTTTTGCAGTTGCAGCCGAATTTTCTGGGACTACACTTTTTAAGTCGACGAGTTGTCGATCCAAAAAAGGGGAGGAAACCGCATGATTTCTCGAAGAAGTATTACAAATCTATGTGAGCTACTCGTTTTGGTTGTTGCTCTGGCCGTCGGACAGGCATGCAGCGAAGACGACAAAGACGACCCGTCCGACGGGCCGGATGACCAGGCGGATGTTCAGACCATTGTGGAGACGGTTTTCAATTCCGACCCGACCCAGCAGGACAGTAATGATGACAATGTAATGGACTGGGTGATCCGCGACCGCGAGAGCGACCACCTCCCCGACGGTGACGCCATTTCCATCCAGGACGGCGCATACCACTCGGAGAACGGAGATCCTCTCGATTCCCGTCCCCGCATGGATTACCCGGATCATACGGAGCTGATCTTCAGCGCCCGCTCGTTGGGCAACGACACCTTCGAGCTTCCCACCGTGGGCCAGATCTACGGGGTGGGCACTTGGCCATGGGTCGGTGCGCAAACGTGGATCAATTTCCACTACGACGTGGAAGAGGCGCATTGGGCGGCGGTGTTCACGCAGATCTACCGGACCGAAACGGAGCAAGTGTTCTTCGTTATCAACCAGATCGACGAGAACGATAGCTCTACGGACCTCGTTTACAAGATTCTTTACGTGCAATCGGGCCTGCCCCTCGATGAATTCGTAGACGTCAAGCTGCACCTCTACATCTCAGAGGAGAAGGTCGGCATCACGGTGAACGGCGAAGACCAAGGCAAGGTCGCCTACGAGCGAAAATTCGAGGCGGAACCCAAGGATGACCGCTTCGTCACCCTGTATGCGCCGTCGGGTGGCACGTCCGATCCCCCGGTGCCCACGGTGGCGGAGTGGAAGTCGCTGACCTTGCAGGTTGCCGCCCCTTGACCCATGCAAAGGCTATGGTGCGCGCCGCTCTTGAGGCCGGGGGTCTCGGGAGCGGGATGGCGCGGACGTTCGCGCCACACCTCACCCTGGTCATAGCTGTTCTCGCCGCGGGTCGGGTCACGGCTGCTGCCGAGGCCTCGCCAAAGATGGAAACTTCACCGAAGACGGAGACGCCGCCGGCCGAGGAGACGCCGCCGGCCGAGGAGACGCCGCCGGCCGAGGAGACGCCGCCGGCCGAGGAGATGCCGCCGGCCGAGGAGACGCCGCCGGCCGAGGAGACGCCGCCGGCCGAGGAGACGCCGCCGGCCGCGGAGACGCCGCCGACGATAGAGACCCTGGAGACTCAAACACCGGATGATGCCCTGACAACGGCCGAGACGCCGGATTTCGAGGCGGAAAGCGCTAACGAGGGGGGCGTCGATCTCCTCGATCTCTCACTCGAGGAGCTGCTGAACGTGGAGGTGGGCAGCGCGAGCAGCTTCGTCCTGGCGGCCGAGAAGTCCCCCAACACCTCATACGAGCTCGAGGCCGCGAGCTTCACCAAGTTGCCGGTGCGCACGCTCGCGCAGCTGCTGGACGCCACCGTCCCCGGGTTGGTGGTCGGTAACGACGGCTTCTACGGCCCGGTGGTCGCCCCGGGGGG
>JBNLED010000123.1:0-16487 GCA_050304755.1 Polyangia bacterium
GCTGCTCGCCAAGCTGAGCCGCCTCTTTGCCAAACCGCCGAAGCGGCGGGACGCCCTCCTCGAGACGATCTCCGATGTCGCGGAGAGGCTCCGGGATCTGGACGAGGATCGGAGCATGGTCGGGCGGGTGTTGAGCCGCATGCGTTCCGACGGCAAGGACCGGGATAACCGGGCCTTCCGCATCGCGGCACAGGTGAAGTCGGCGAAGCACCACTTCATCAGCGAGAACCTCGGCCTGGTGGTCAATATCGCCAAGCGGTACCACGTGGATCAGATGTCCCTCTCGGATCTCATCCAGGAGGGGAACCTGGGCCTGATGCGGGCGGTGGACAAGTTTGACTACCGCAAGGGGTTCCGATTCAGCACCTACGCGAGCTGGTGGATCCGAAGCTACATCAGCCGCGCCATCGTTCGGAAGTCCAATACGGTCCGGATCCCCGAGTACATGCTCCGGGACAGGAACCGGATCAAGCGGACGGAGGAGGCCCACCGCGCCAAGGTCGGCCGCTCCCTCAGCGAGGAGGAGCTGGCCAGCGAGCTCGGCCTCAGCAAGAAGCGGCTCCAGCGGACCCTCCGGCACGACGTGACGTTCGTGGAGTCCCTGGACCGGGAGATGCCCGGAAACGACAACCAGAAATATATCGACTTCCTGTCGGACGAGGACGCCAAGAGTCCCCTGGAGATGGCGTCACTGAACGACTGGCTCAAGAGCATCCCCAAGACCCTCGAGCACCTGTCGGTGGTGGAGCGGTTCGTCATCTGCTGGCGGTTCGGTCTGGTGGACGGCGATGAGATGACCCTCCAGGAGATCGGCCAGTGCCTCAGCCTCTCCCGGGAGCGGATCCGGCAGATCCAGGAAGAGGCCCTCGGTAAGCTTAGAGATCGGATGGAGGTGACCGCGGCGTAGTCCCGGTTGCCCCTGTCGGTTTTTCCCTCGCCTGTTTTCCTCCCAACCGTCTAGGCTTCCCCCTCCGGGGGGAGGTCTGTCCTGCGTGCATTGAAAAGTGGACGAGGTGGACGTTGTGGACTGAGTGGACAGCTCTTGTTGTTCCTTAAATCAGGGCTAATTGGAGAGTCCACGAGGTTTACTTTGTCCACTTGAGAGTGCGGCCCTAACCGTCTCTTCCCCCAATTGCCTGTTGACCTCTCACCGGCTTCGCAGGATAACAGGACCCCGAATGCTTTTGACTATTTTCGATTTTCCAAGAAGGAGTCGTAAATGGAACTCATTTTCATTGTTCTCATCGCCATGCTCACCGAGAACTTCGTGCTGGCCAAGTTCCTCGGCATCTGTCCGTTTCTCGGGGTGTCCAAGCGGATCAGCACCGCCATCGGGATGTCCATGGCGGTCCTGTTCGTCATGCTGGTGGCCTCGGTCCTCACCTACACGGTGAACAAGTACCTGCTGGCGCCCAATGGTATCGAGTACCTGCAGACCATCGCCTTCATCCTGGTGATCGCCTCCACGGTGCAGCTCACCGAGATGGCGGTGCAGAAGCTCTCGCCGACCCTCTACCAGGCCCTCGGCATCTTCCTGCCGCTCATTACCACCAACTGCGCGGTCCTCGGCCTCGCGGTGCTCAACATCCAGCGGGAGTACTCCCTCATCCAGGTCATTTTTCACTCCGTCGGCGCGGCCCTGGGATTCTCCCTGGCCCTCCTGCTCTTCGCGGGGCTCCGGGAGAAGCTGGAGACGATGAACATCCCGGCGCCGTTCCGGGGGGCGGCCATCGCGTTCGTCACGGCGAGTATCCTGTCGCTGGCGTTCATGGGATTTTCCGGGCTCGCTCCCGCCAGCTAGGAAGGATCGCAGATGTCACCCATTATCGTTCCGGTTATCGTGATTTCGGGCCTCGGGCTGGTCATGGCGTCCCTCCTGGCCGTGGGGCGCAAGATCTTCTATGTCGAGGTGGATCCCCGTCAGGAGAAGATTATGGATATCCTGCCCGGCGCCAACTGCGGCGGGTGCGGGTTCCCCGGGTGCTCGGGGTACGCCGACGCGCTCGTCAAAGGGGAGGCGGCGCCCACGGCCTGTCCCCCGGGGGGAGCGGATCTCGCCGGCGAGCTCGGCAAGCTCCTCGGGGTGGAGGTGTCCGGGGTCGAGAAGAAGATCGCGCTCATCGCCTGCGCCGGGGACACCCGGTTCGTGGCGGATCGGGCCCGCTACCTGGGCGTCCCGGACTGCGCCTCCGCCCACACCATCGCCGGGGGCATCAAGAGCTGCGCCTACGGCTGCCTGGGGCTCGGTACCTGCGCCGAGGCCTGCCCCTTCGACGCCATCGCCATCTCCGACAAGGGGTTGGCCTATATCATCGAGGACAAGTGCACCGGCTGCGGCAACTGCGTGGATTCCTGCCCCCGGAATCTCATCAGCATGGTCCCGGCGGCGGAGCCGGTGCACGTGCTCTGCCGCAACCCGGAGAAGGCCAAGGCGGTGAAGGCGGTCTGCTCGGTGGGGTGCACGGGGTGCAAGCTCTGCGTCAAGCGGTCCAAGCGCTTCGACATGGAGGGGCCCCTCTCCCGGGTCAACTACGAGGCGAAGGACGAGATCCCCGAGGAGACCTACCTCGCCTGCGGGCCGGGCAGCATCTTCGATCGGCGGCAGTTCTCCCTCGAGGCGTGGGTCAGCATCCCACAGGCGAGGGATGAGTACGACAGGCGCGCCGAGGAGTGGAAAGAGGCGGAGAAGGCCCGAAAGGCCGCCGCCCGGGAGGCCAAGGAGAAGAAGAAGGCCGCCAAGGAGAAGCCGGAGGCGGATCAGAAATCGGCGGTCGCCGAGGAGAAGAAATCAGAGGCCGTCGCCGAGAAGGGCGGGGACGGGAAAGGGGGCAACGAATGAGCGCGGTTACTTTCAAGGGCGGGCTGCACCCGCCGGGGGGCAAGGGACGCACCGAGAAGCTCGCGATAGAGCCCATGACGGCCCCGGCCGAGATGATCATCCCCCTGTCCCAGCACATCGGCGCGCCGGCCAAGGCGTGTGTGGCGGCCGGGGACGAGGTGCTCGCGGGCCAGATCATCGGCGAGCCCGGGGGCTTTGTCTCGGCGGCGATCCACTCCTCCGTTTCCGGCAAGGTCAAGGCGATAGAGCCCCGGGTGGGCCAGATGGGTGTGGACGTATTGTCCGTAATCATTGAGAACGACGGGGAGGATCGGGCCGTTGAATTCGAGGGGCTCGGCGACGGGTGGACGGACGCGGCGCCGGACGCCCTCAAGGAGAAGATCGGCAAGGCGGGCATCGTGGGCATGGGGGGCGCCACCTTCCCGACCTTCGTCAAGCTCTCCCCGCCCCCGGCCAAGCCCATCGACACGGTCATCCTGAACGGCGCCGAGTGCGAGCCCATGCTCACGGCGGACCACCGGCTGATGCTCGAGTCCCCCGAAGATATCGCTCGGGGGCTGCAGATTGTTCTGAAGGTGCTCGGCGCCAAGACCGGCCTCATCGGCATCGAGGAGAACAAGCCCGACGCTATCGAGGCCATGCGGAAGGCGGCGCCCAAGGCGATCGAGGTGGTGCCCCTCAAGGTGAAGTACCCGCAGGGGGCGGAGAAGCAGCTCATCTCCGCCTGTCTCGGCCGCACCGTGCCCTCCATGGGGCTGCCCATGGACGTGGGGGTGGTGGTGCACAACGTGGGCACGGCCAGGGCGATCTCGGACGCGGTGGTCCTGGGCAAGCCGCTCTTTGAACGGGTCGTCACGATTTCCGGGAGCGCCGTCGAGCGGCCGGCCAACCTCCTGGTGAAGGTGGGGACGCCCATGAGCGAGGTGATCGCCGCCCTCGGCGGCTTCAAGGGGACCCTCGGCAAGCTCATCGTGGGGGGGCCCATGATGGGGTTCGCCCAGCGCACGGACGCGGCGCCGGTGACCAAGGGCACCAGCGGCATCCTGCTCTTCTCCGAGGACGAGGTCGATACGACCCCGCCCCTGCCCTGCATCCGGTGCGGCCGCTGCATCCGGGCGTGCCCCATGCGCATCTCCCCCACGGACATCGCCGCCTATTCCAGGCTCCGGATGGCCGAGGCGGCCGAGGCCGCGGACGCCCTGGACTGCATGGAGTGCGGCACCTGCGCCTACGGCTGTCCCTCGGGGATCCCGCTGGTGCAGGAGATTAGGCTCGGCAAGGCAACCATTAACGCAGCCAAGCGAAAGAAATAAAAGGGGATCGAACCGATGGAACAGAAACTCTACGTCTCCTCTTCCCCGCACCTCAGGGGCGGTGTGACCACCTCCCGGCTCATGTGGATGGTGGTGGCCGCCCTGACGCCGGCCGCCGGATGGTCCGTGTACCTTTTCGGCATGGCCTCGGTGTCGGTGATTGTGTCGACCGTCTTCTTCTGCGTGGCGTTCGAGGCGCTGGTCCAGGTGATCTCGAAGAAGACGCTGCAAATTAAAGACGGTTCGGCCATCCTGTCCGGGCTCATCCTGGCCCTGTCCCTGCCCCCGGGGCTCTCTATCGGCATCTGCGCCGTGGGGGCCTTCGCGGCCATGGTCATCGCCAAGGGGTTCTTCGGCGGGCTCGGCCAGAACCCCTTCAACCCGGCCATGACCGGCCGGGTGTTCCTGCTCGTGGCTTTCCCCCAGCCCATGACCCAATGGATCGCGCCGGCCTGGTGCAAGGAGGATCTCTTCCAGATTCCGGTCACCGCCCTCGACAGCGCGGGCAAGGTGGTGGAGGCGGGCTCGGCGGGGGTGGATGTCATCACCGCGGCCACCCCCCTCGGCATCCTCGTCGAGTACGGCGCCGAGGCCATCACCGAATTCGTCCCCAACCAGGAGATCCTCATCGGACGGTGCAACGGCTCCCTCGGGGAGATGTCGGTGCTGTTCCTGCTCATCGGCGGGCTGTTCCTGCTTCTCACCAAGGTCATCACCTGGCACATCCCGGTCTCGTGCCTCGCGACCGTCGCCCTGTTCGGCGCCCTCTTCGGGTTCGGTGAGTTCAGCCTCCAGGGGGCCGCCTTCCACCTCTTCACCGGCGCCGCCGTGTTCGGGGCCTTCTTCATCGCCACCGACTATGTCACGAGCCCCCTCCACCCCCTCGGTAAGATCATCTTCGGGGCGGGGGTGGGGATCTTCACCATGGTCATCCGCCTCTGGGCGGGGTACCCGGAGGGGGTCTCCTTCGCGGTGCTGCTCATGAACGCCACCGTGCCGCTCATCGACCGGTTCACCAAGCCGAAGAAGTTCGGGTTCCGCAAGCTCGCGGAGGAGGGAGGCAAGTAATGGAGAGCGTTCGAATGATCGTCGTGCTCACCGCCGTGTCCGCGGCGTCGGGCCTGAGCCTCGCGGCCTTCAACAACCACGCCCAGCCCATCATCAAGGTGGCGGAGAAGACCCTCATCGTCAACAGTCAGCTCAAGAAGGTGATCCCGGACGCGTCCACGCCGAGCCCCTGCGACAAGGCCAAGCCCGGCTTCGACAACAACCCCCTGAAGGACACCGTCTGTCTGGAGGGGAAGGAGATCTACCGCCTCCGGAAGGGCGGCGAGATGGCGGGCTACGCCTTCAAGACCATCGGCGACGAGGCCTACAGCGGCACGATCACCTGCCTGCTGGGGCTCTCGCCGGAGGGGGTGCTGAAGGGCATCGAGATCGTCCAGCACGGAGAGACCCCCGGCCTCGGGTCGGAGATAGAGAACTGCAACTGGCGCAAGCAGCTGGTGGGCAAGGGCCCCAAGGACATGAGCTGGACGGTCCGGAAGGACGGCGGCGACGTGGATCAGATCAGCGGCGCCACCATCTCGTCCCGCGCGGTGCTCAACTGCATCGAGAAGGGGCGGACCTATCTGGAGGAGAACCGGGCCGCGATTGACAGCGCCAAGGCCCTGGGCGACGGGGAGGAGTGCCATGCCGAGTAAGACCACACTGGCTCAGGAGATCAAGAAGGGGCTCTGGAAGGACAATCCGGTGCTCGGGCTGATGCTCGGCCTCTGCCCGGTGCTGGCGGTCACCACCACCGCCTTCAACGGGCTCGGCATGGGGGTCTCGACGACGTTCGTGCTCATCTGCTCCAACGTCATTATCGCCATCCTCCGGCCCATCATCCCGAAGAGCGTGCGCATCCCGGTGTTCATCGTGGTCATCGCCACCTTCGTGAGTATCCTCGACCTCTTCCTCAAGGCCTACGCCTTCGAGCTCTCGAGGAGCCTCGGCCTGTTCGTCCCCCTCATCGTGGTCAACTGCATCATCCTGGGCCGCGCCGAGGCCTTCGCCTCCAAGAACACGGTGCTGCGATCCGCTCTGGACGGCCTCGGAATGGCCATCGGCTTCACCCTCACCCTGTTCGTCCTCGGCAGCCTCCGGGAGATCCTCGGCTCCGGCACCCTCACCCTCCTCGTCATGGGAGACGTGGAGGTCAAGATCAACCTCTTCGCCGGCACCATCCCGGGCATCGCCGTCATGATCCTCCCCCCCGGCGCCTTCCTCGGCCTCGCCACCCTCATCGCCATCAGGAACAAGATCCAGCAGCGGATGGACGCGAAGGGGTGACGGCTGAATCCCAACAGTTCTGGTAAATGAAACTGGGGTAGCTATGACGTATCCCCAGTTTCGCGCCTGACGACCTGGCTGGAGTTTTCGGCGGACGCCTAAAGAAAATCCCTTCGCGAACGATAATCTAGATAGCTGAATTTTTTTGAAAAAAGGAAGCCTTATGAAGCACAATAAGTCGGATATCGATGTAGGCGCGCCAGCCGATCTCGTAAGCCCGGAGAAAACAACGGTCCCCACCCGAAAGGGACCCGGGGTCTACGATTCCGAGATGCACGTGTTGTTTTTGAACAACGCCACGAAACACTCGAATCGGATGATCGCCGCGCTGGCGTCGAGGGGGGTTCACGTTACCGATGTCAGAGACCAGCAGTCGGTGGATTCGGAATGGAACCTGGGGATTCACAACCTGCTCCTGGTCGATCATTCGGTTCCCATCGACGTTCGGCTGTCGCTGCTGAGACAATCCAACAAGCGACATCACTCCATCCCCATAATGATGATCTTCGATCCGGAGGACGACCTCGATGCGGCGTTGGCGTCGGAGCACGGCGCGCTGGCGTGCGTGTTCCGCGACGAAGAGGGGGAGTATCTGACGCGCGTCGCCGCGCTCATCGAGAGTTACGCCAAGCAGTGCAACTTCGCGGTGACGGAGTGCCTCCCCCTCGGACAGGACGAGGACTTCGCGGGGCTCGTTCTGGAGCTGGCGGCCGAGGTGAGCGGCAAGGCGAACGACATTCCGCCGGCGTACCTCACCGTGCTCGGGGGGCCCGATGTGGGGCGGACGATCCAGATCGACTCGACCCTCTGTGTCATCGGTCGCGATCCCTCCTGTCAACTCTGCCTTACTGACCAGGCCGTCTCCCGCTTCCACACCAGCGTGAAGCAACTCCCGGACGGCGTGACGGAAATCAAGGATCTGAACAGCAGCAACGGTATCTTTCTCCACGGCAAACGGGTGGCGCGAGCCTACCTGAAGGGGGGAGACGAGATCCTCGTGGGAAAGAACACGCTGATCAAGTTCCAACGCTGAAGCCGCGGTCCCGGGAGGGGAGGGTCGCGAGCTTCGAATTCATGAACAGACGACTGTCGTTCCCGCGGGGATAACCTCTTCCCCAAAAAAAGCGATGACACATTCCGAAGGCCGCGGTGTTAGAACTACGAATCACTGTGGTCAATATCGCGAGGAGTTGTTCATGACCTATAGCATCAAACACGCGGCGTCGTTTCTGTTGCTGGCGGCGTCGCTGGTTGTGACGGGCGCCTGTGACAGCGGCGGCGGCGAGGGGAATGGCGGCGGGGATACGTCCGGCGACACCGAGACCGCGTCCGCCGGGCTCCAATCCGCCGATGTCATCACCGGGGCCACCCCGGGGGTCGAGAGCGTCCGCCTCGACAACGCCCACCCGGGGTGGGGGCAGGCGTCGTGTCAGGGGTGCCACGAGGGCGGCCACCAGGAGAACTACGTCATCGGCGATTGCGTCTCCTGTCACGGCGTCAACGGGGCGCCGCGGCGGACCCCCGGCCACGTGGATCGGGGGTGTGTCGCCTGCCACGCCGAGCGCCACCCGGAGCTCGACCTGAGCGGCGACGACGGGTGCCGCGCCTGCCACGGCGCGGTGTCGGGCGAGGGGGGATGCGCCTTCGAGGAGTCCTACGATGTCGTCGTGATCGGCGGGGGCGGCGGCGGGCTGGCGGCGGCGGCCATGCTGGCGAAGGGCGGCAGCTCCGTGCTCCTGGTGGAGCAGCACTACAAGGTGGGGGGGTGCATGGTGACCTTCGACCGGGGGGAGTATCGGTTCGAGGCGTCCCTCCACGCCTACGACGGCTGGGGGCTCTCCTACCTCAACGCCCTCGGCATTCGCGATTCGCTGGTCGAGAAGCGCGGGGATATTATGTATCGCCTGGTCTATCCGGACATGACCTTCGACGTCCCGGCGGATCTGGCGGCCTATCGCGAGGCGCTCAAGGAGGCGTTCCCGGACGAGATCGCCGCCATCGATGACCTCTTCGACGGCTTCGACATGGGGGACGGGCTCGAGGGGATGAGCCTGCTCGACGCGGTGCTCTCCTTCGGCATCCGGGACGACCGGCTGATCTCGATCTTCACCGTCCTGTCCGGCTTCCTCGCGGCGACTCCGGACCAGATGCCCGCCGACGAGTTCGCGGGGATGTGGGGATCCTATCACCGGATGGGCTACTACTACTTCGAAGGGGGCTCGCAGGCCATCACCGATGCCCTGGAGGCCGCCGTTCTGGAAGGGGGCGGGGTCATCAAGCGGCACACCCGCGCCGAGCGCATCACCGTCCGGGAGGGACGCGCCACCGGGATCACCACCTCGGACGGTGGCTGCTACACCGCGGAGGCGGTCATCTCCAACGCGAGCCCGCGGGCCACCCTCCTCGGGATGGTGGGGGAGGACCAGCTCCCGGCGGCGGCGGTGGCGGAGATCGAGGGAAGGGCGCCCGCCCCCTCGAACCTGGCCGTCATCTTTCTCGGGGTCGACGAGGACTACACGGCGCTGTTCGAGGGGGGCGCCCACGAGGTGTTCGTCACCCGAGACAACTACATCACCTTGGGGGGCATCAGCGAGGTGGCCTGTCAGCCCGAGGCGGTGAACTTCGTGATTACCAACTACTCGGTTCCGGATCCCCACGCCGCCCTCGAGGGCAAGAACGCGATTGTCATCACGGTCGATTTCATGGACTACGACTGCGGCGACGAATGGAGCTGGGGGACCTCCTACGACAGCTATGAGGAGTACAAGGCGAATCTCGCGGACGCCGTCATCACCCGCGTGGGGGAGCTCCTCCCAGGGCTAGCGGATCACATCGAGGTGATGGAGGTGGCGAGCCCGAGGACCGTCGAGCAGTTTACCCTGAACGACAGAGGATCGTGGGCGGGGTGGGCGTTCGAGTCGGGGGAGGAGCACATATATACGGACACCTTGGAGACTCCCGTGGAGGGGCTCTACCTGGTCGGCGCGTGGACCGGCGGCGCCGGGCAGTCCGTGGCCCTGTCCACCGGCCTCGCGGCGGCGGGTGCGGTATCGAGACAGATCAACACTGAAGATGAAAGGAGTGACTGATGTCGAAAAAACAACGGATGGTCCTGGCGGCCATCGCCGTCGCGGCGGCGCTGTTCGCCCTCCACTGCAAGGAGGACGATAACGACGATAGCGACGAAAACAACAGCGGCAAAGCCCCCCGAACCGGGGAGACGGACACGGGAGACCCGGACACGGGAGACCCGGACACCGGAAACCCGGACACCGGGGAGCCGGATGAAGCGGATCAGGTCATCGGCACCCTGTCCGTTCCGGAGACCTTCGACGGCACGCCGGTGATGTTCGCCGTCCTGTTCTTCGAGTCGGACAGCATGGCCGGGATGCCCGACGGGTTCGGAGAGACGACCATCGATCTCGACGCGATCGAACCGGGCGCCGCCGTGGCGTTTACCGCTTCCCAGGCGGGCCTGACCGGGGCATATTCCCTCGCCGTCACGCTCTACTGCGTGGGCGGGGGCAACGGCAGCTTTCCGGAGGCCGGGGTGGACTGGCTGGGAGGAGCGTCGGATCCGGTCACCCTCGGTCCCGGAACGGGGACCATCGATGTGGGCGAGGTGCCGATCTTCCTCGCGGAGTAGTCCCCTGAAAGACCGGAGAAAATCTCTACCGTCATTTACCTTGAAGAGGTCTTTGTGTAGCATCATCTCCGCGAGGTACGATAATGGCCCCTTCAAAAAACGGATACCTGTCATTGGCGATTCTAACCCTGCTGCTCGGCTGCGGCGAGTCCGGGAACACGCCCGCGGACGGGGGCGGAGATACCGGCGGCGCCGATTCGGATACTGACGCAGACGCGGATTCCGATACGGACGCGGACTCGGATATGGATGCGGACTCGGATATGGATGCGGACAGCGACACGGATACAGATACAGACACAGATACTGATATGGACGCGGACACCGATGCGGACAGTGATACGGATGTGGACGCGGATACGGATGCGGACAGCGACACGGACGGCGATACGGACACGGACAGCGACACTGATAGAACGACTGAGGCCGATTCGGAGGGAACGGATTCCGGTTCCGATCGCGCCACCGTGAACGATACCGGCACCGGCGCCGGGGAGACCGACCCCCCCGATACCGCCTCCGAAACGGCGTCGGACCGGGACACCCTGGAGACGGACACCGGCACGGGCAGCGGGCAAGCGGAGTCGTTCGAGGTGGAGAATCCCCTGATTCTCCAGCGGGCCGATCCGTGGATCTACCGCCACACCGACGGCTTCTACTACTTCATCGCCACCGCGCCGGAGTACGACCGCATCCCCCTCAGGAAGGCGTCCACCCTCCAGGGGCTGGCGGACGCCCAGGAGACGGTGATCTGGTCGATGCACGGCAGTGGCGAGATGGGGGCGCACATCTGGGCGCCGGAGCTCCACTTCATCGACGGCGCCTGGTACATCTACTTCGCCGCCGGGCTCGCCGAGGATATCTGGGCCATCCGCATCTACGTTCTCGAGAACACATCGGCGGATCCCTCCACCGGCACCTGGACGGAGCGCGGTCAGCTCGTCACGGACTGGGAGTCCTTCTCCCTGGACGCCACCACCTTCGAGCACGGGGGGGTGCGGTACCTGGTGTGGGCCCAGCACGATCCCAACCTGTCGGCCCACAACACCAACATCTACATCGCCCCCATGAGCAGCCCGTGGCGCCTCGCGGGGCCGCAGGTGATGCTCTCCACCTCGGAGTATCCCTGGGAGCAGGTGATCTACCCGGTGAACGAGGGCCCGGCCGTCCTCGAGCGGAACGGCCGGGTGTTCATCTCCTACTCCGCGAGCGCCACAGACGCGAACTACTGCGTGGGGCTGCTCTCGGCGCCGGCGGACGGCGATCTCCTCGACGCGGGGGTCTGGAGCAAGTCTTCCGAGCCGGTGATGCGAAGCGGCAACGGGGTCTTCGGTCCGGGGCACAATTCGTTCACCGTCTCACCGGAGGGGACCCTCGATATTCTCGTCTTTCACGGTCGGGACTACGAGTTTATCGACGGCGACCCGCTCAACGACCCCAACCGGCACACCCGAGTGCAGGAGCTCCTCTGGGACGACGAGGGACTGCCGGTCCTCGATCCCCCGGTCGCCAACGGGGCGATCACCATCGGCGGGTGAAAGAAGGTCAGCGGGTCGGGGGCGGGCAGACGCTGAGATCCCCCGGCTCGACGAAGGTCACGTCTGCGGTGCAGCTCTCGGCGGCGCCGTCGAAGCGGCAGAAGCTGCAGTCGACGTCACTCTTGCAGATCGCGAAGCAGTAGTTGGTGCCGTTCGAGTGCTCGACACAGGCGGAGTTCTCCGGACAGTCCGCGTCGGCGGCGCACCCCTCGACGCCGCAGTACCCTCCGCTGAAGTCCGAGAGGCAGGTGAGGTCGCCGTCGCAGTCGGCGTCCGTCTCACACGCCGCCCCGAGACCGCAGTTGCCCGGGACGCACACCTTGCGGTTGTTGCTGCCCCCGCCGCTCGAGCGACAGATAAACTCGGTGCCCGCCTCCGCCTGACAGTAGGCGTTCTCGTCCTCCCGCCCGTCGGCGCCCGCCGGGAGATCCTCCGGCTCGCAGCTCAAAAAGCACATGTGCTGTTCCGTGTTTTCGAAGGGGGAGCAGACCTGGGTGATCCCGGCGGCGCACTCCCCCTCGACGGCGCAGCAGTCGCCGTCGCTCTCGCAGAGGTGGGTGCAGTATCCGTCCTTCACCCGGTCCAGGCACTGCACCTCCCCCAGGATCTCGCCGTCCACGTCGGGATAGCAGTCAGCGGCGGACTCACAGGCGGAGCCGGTGTTCTCGGGACGCGCGGGCTCTTCCGCCGGCGCGTCGTCGTCCGAGCCGCACCCGGACCACATCGCCAGGCCAAGAACGACTAAAAAGAGGTGGGTTGCCTTGGACATGCTTTCTCCTTTTTCAAAAATATCAAACCGTCCGATGGGATAAATATGGCGCACGATCCCCTCCGCGCAACGTCCTTTGAGGGCGGCATCACGCCGGTCCGGAGATGAGCCGCCGGGCCTCGGCTTCGAGGATGTCGAGGAGCTGGAGGGCCAGCCTCCTGATGCGCAGCCCGCACCAGACGGAGCTGCCGACGAGGAGGACCATGGCGGCGGCCAGCGCGATCAGACGGGGGAACCCCTCCATCGTCCGGGCGGCGATCTCCGGGGCGAAGAGCTGTCCGGCGATGAGCGCGATGGCCGCAAAGCAGACCACCGTGAGTGAGATGAAGACCACTGTGCCGAGCTTGCTTCGGAGCTCGCGGAGATCCTGGACGATGGAGAGGCGGACCCCTTCGAGGAAGAGCGCCCGATCCTCGGGCGCCTCGGGGAGGGTGTCTTGGAGGCGTTCCCTGCTGCTACGCCACGCGATCTCGGCGCGTCGGAGCAGGCTGTTCAGCCACGCCGCCACCACCGCCGCGCCCGCCACCATGGCGATAGCGGGGAGCGACGTCCCCTCCCATGAGGGGATCAGGGCGGAGAGGACGCTCGTCGGAAACAGGGTGAGGGGGAGGCCCCGGGATCGCCAGACCCGAGTGAGGAGCCCCTCCGGAGACCCGGTCGTCGCGCTCCTGGCGATTAGGGCCTGCTCCCGCGCCGCCAGCCCCGCCATCGCCTCACGGCATTCCGCGCAGCCGCGGAGGTGTCGATGGGCTTCGGCGCGCGCTTCACCTTCGTCGAGCCCGAAAAAGAACGCCACCATGTCCTCGTGGGCGAGATGTCCGGTCATATTCCTTCTCCTTCGGGAAAGAGTGTTCGGACCGCGTGCCACATTCGCGACTTCACCGTCCCCTCTGGAATGTCCAGGAGGTCGGCGATCTCGTGATATGAGAGCCCCTCCACCCGCGCCAGCACGAAAACGTTCCGCTGCGATTCGGGCAACGCCTTCAGGGCCTCCGCCAAACGGAGGAGCCGCTGTCGGGCGGTCACCTCCTCCTCGGGGGTTGGCGGGCTCTTCGCGGGAGACTGTCGCGTCGTCACGCTCGCGAGCGCGGTCTCTCGTCGCCGGTTCCTCCGGCGCAGCTCGTCCGTCACCGCGTTGACGCAGATCCGATAGGCCCACGGAAAAAACCGGGGGCCGCGGTAGGTCCCGAGCCGGGCGTGTATCGAGGTGAAGGCGGTCTGCACCACGTCCACTGCATCCTCTCCGAGCTTCCGACGGGCATACGCGACAAAGATCGGCGCGTACCGGCGGTACAGCTCACCGAACGCCAGGTGATCCCCCCGCTGGGCGCCGAGAGCGAGGGCCTCGTCTTCGAGCTCGCGAAGTCTCTCGACCCCCCTTGCGTCTCGGCCTCTCCCGCGGAGCACCGCGGCGAATATCTGCATCAACATACGCTGTCCACAAGATAGGGTTCAATGAGAGGATACACTTTATCCCTTCCGGCTCAAGCCATCGGTCCTGATTTACTCACCACCATAGCCCTTGAGGTTGACAAGCCTTTTCGAGTAGAACACCATAAAGCGAAAAAGAACATGACCTCATTTGGTTCCCTAAATTCACTTGAAGATGGTGAAGGATATTGAAAGCACTGGATAAAAACTGCCCACCCGTTTTGGGGGTGAAAAGGTACCTTTATGTGAAATGGAGGCATAATATGAGAAACCTTTTAATTGTATTGTCAATTCTAGCCGCTCTGGGGGGTGCCGCCGGTTGTGCGGATGACGGTAACAATGTGGCTTCGGGTGGCGATACATCTGGAGATGCCGACACCGACACCGATACTGACACTGACTCCGATACCGACACGGATTCGGACGCGGACACGGATTCGGATGCGGACACGGATTCGGACGCGGACACGGATTCGGACGCGGACACGGATTCGGACGCGGATACCGATTCGGACGCGGACACGGATTCGGACGCGGATACCGATTCGGACGCGGATACCGATTCGGACGCGGATACCGATTCGGACGCGGATACCGACGCGGATACCGATGCAGATGGGGACACCGACGCGGATACCGATGCAGACGGGGATACCGACGCGGATACCGACGCGGATGGGGACACTGATGCGGACACGGACGCGGACACGGACGCGGACACGGACGCGGATACGGATGCAGACTCCGATTCGGACGCGGATCCGAAGTTCGTGGGCAGCATCCCCCACAACTTCCGGGCCGATTTTATGCAGTACTGGGATCAGATCTCCCCGGAGAACGACGGCAAATGGGGATCGGTGGAGGGGCAGGCTCGAGACAGCTACAATTGGGGCGGGATCGATCGGCACTACAATTTCTCGAGGGAGAACAATATTCCGTACAAACAGCATACCTTCATCTGGGGCGCCCAGTACCCGAGCTGGATTAACAATTTGGGCGCTTCCGAACAGGCGGAAGAGATAGAGGAATGGATACGGGACTACTGCACCAAGTATCCGGACACCGAATTAATTGACGTGGTCAACGAGGCGACCCCGGGACACGCCCCGGCCCGGTACGCGGAGAGTGCCTTCGGGAGCGATTGGATCACCCAGGTGTTCGAGCTGGCCCATGAGTATTGTCCAAACTCTATATTGATTTTGAATGATTACAATGTTTTGCGATGGAATACCGATGACTTCATCACCATGGCTTCCTCAGCCATCAACGCGGGTGTCGTGGACGCCATCGGCTGCCAGGCCCACAGCCTCGGCGGACACCTCAGCCACGATGTGCAACCCCTGTCGGAGCTGAGCGCCAACCTCGAGCGCATCGCCGACCTCGGCCTGCCTCTTTACATTTCCGAATATGATATCGAACAATCCGACGATCAGCGGCAGCTCGAGGTGATGCAGGAGCAGTTCCCGCTGTTCTACGAGCACCCGGCGGTGAAGGGCATCACCTTCTGGGGGTACGTGGTCGGCCAGACCTGGCGGGACGGCACGGGCCTGGTTCACAGTGACGGCACCGAGAGACCGGCGATGACCTGGCTTCAACAGTACCTCTCCGAACACCGGCAATAGGTGGGCCCGGGATCCTGACGGCCTTTCGATAGTTCTTTCCCTCAAAATAGCAACGGCATTGAAAAACCGGCGAGCCTTTTGTTCTCCAATGAACTGGCGAGGCCTTCGGCATTTTCGCTTCGTTTTATCAGGAATTATTCGGGCAAAAACAGAATCGGCACATCAGGACCCAAATCATGGAGTCGCTCCAGGTCCTCTTGGGAGAGCACGCCCTCCCATATACGAACCTCGTTATAGCTCGCGTTGGCGATGAGGTCCCAGTCGTGGTGTGACTTTCCGAGGAAGGCGTTGGCGTCGTCGAAGTTGGCGAGGGTGTCCTCTGTCTCGAAAGAGCCGTTCTCGCCCCCGAGGCTCCCCGCGTCCGCCTCCGCGGTGTGCCATGCGATGCGCATGATGCCACCCGTGCCGCCCCCCGGATTGACGGTGAGGACGATATGGTACTCGACCCCGACCCGGTAGGGGGCGTTGGTGTCCCTCGCCTCCTCCTGGATGAGAGTGATCGCGTCCTCCCGCCGTCGCCACCGGACCAGATCGGTGTTGATGTCCTCCCCGACGGTCCAAGTCATGACCAGGTACTCATCCCCGCTGGCGCCGAACTCTATCATTCTGGTCCAGTTGACGACGCTCTCTTGGGTGGCCCACAGCTCGATGGTGAGGGGCCCCCCGATGTCGGTGAGCAGGTTGGCGCCGAGAGAGACGCACTCGGAGAGGGAGGGCTCCCCCCCCGACAGGGTAATCTGTGAGCCGGAGAGGACCGCGGGGCCGCCGGTCTCCGTGTCGGTGTCGGCCTCGGTGTCGGTGGTTTCGAACGGTCCGACGATCTCGGCGTTGCTGGAGCCGACAGCGTCGGCCAGACTGTTGTTGAAGCTCCATCTGTGGACGAGCGTTCCGCTTTCGATGACGCCGGTGTCGATGGCGGTTCCGGAGCCGGTGTCGATGGCGGTGCCGGTGCCAGTGTCAATGGGCTCGCCGGTGCCGGTGTCAATGGGCTCGCC
>JBNLED010000124.1:0-2983 GCA_050304755.1 Polyangia bacterium
TACTCGACACCCCTTTGACACCCTTTGACAAAGTGTTTTGTCTTTCTGTTCGCCGCAAGGTTCCATCCGTGTCTGGACGACAAGTCCTGGTCGAACCTTCATACACCTGTCGCTCAGCTTTTCCCGCTGGTGAAAGCGCGTCGTGGCGCAGGAAGCGACGGTGCCGCACAGTGAGAGGAGCACCGCCAGTCGGAGCGCCGAGCGTGCCATACCATGCCTCCGTTGTACCCGGTGATCGTACGCCGGATGGTTGTTCTCTGTTACGGTATAGCGACGAAATCGGTAGAAATCCAACAGACGGGGACATTCCCCCCGGCACGCCTCCGTCAGGGATGGTCTGGTCGATGCTGATCCCGGCGTTGGGCTCGGCGCCGTGTTCGACCAGCAGCCGGCAGGCCGGGCTAGAGCTCTCCTGATCCGAATATGGTGTCCGGCTTCAGCTTGTCCGACTTCGGATAGCCGATGAGCTTGAGCTGGACGGTGGAGTGGTCGCCCCGATCCCGGATCCCGATGATGCCGATGTTGAGACCGCCGAAGGGGTTGTTGTCGCCGGAACCTTCGGCCGCTTTCAGCAGGTCGACCTTTGCGGACGGGCTGCCGTCGTTGCACTCGAGCTTGGAGACGAGGTGGGTCGGGATCTTGGAGAAATAGGTGTCGCTCTTCTTCATGCGGTTGGAGACCGCGCTGGAGGTGAGTTGGTAGAGCTTCGCCTTCTTGCCGCCCCGCCAGTGGATGACGAACGCGCACCCCACGTGGACATCTCCGCTGACGAGCACCACCCGCTGCTTCGGATGGGCCTCCTGGTGCCGGTGAAGACGGGTGAGGAGGCGATCCCTCGCCGGGACGTTCTTCCTGTAGCTCCAGTGGTCCGGGAAGTCGATGTCGTTCCCCACCAGGGAGGCCCCCACGTCCGCCAGCCAGCTCGGCAGGTGCACCACCGGGACGCTGGTGACGACGAGGAGCACCCGCTTGTGGCCGTTCCGGTTCAGGAAGCGATCGAAATCGGCGAACTGCCGGTCGCTGTAGAGCCGGTTTTCCCGCTCGCCGGCGAGGCGCTGGGACCGGATGTCCCAGACGAACGCGGCGAGGCTGCCGTAGCCGAACGCGTAGTGGAACGAGGGCGGCAGGCGGGAACTCCGTGCGGCCACGCGGGACCCCTGGTAGTCGAAGTAAGCCTCCCGCGCGCCCTTCCCGAGATTGGTGAACTGCCGCTGGCCGTGGGCCCTGATCGATCCCCAGTCGTCCGCGATCTCGTGATCATCGAGGATGGGATAGCAGGGGTAGTTGGCGTACATGTGCCGCACCTCGTTCATGCGCCAGAAGATGCGGTAGCGCTCCTGGTACGCCCGCCGCACCTCCTCGGCGCTCCACTCGAGGATGCTGTGCTTTTCGGGATGCAGCTTCTGGGCGTAGTGGGGGTTGAGCAGGGAGAAGTCCGCCGGGGCGTCGGCGTAGATCTGGTCGCCGCAGGTGATGACGAACTTGGCGTTGTAGCCGCGGAGCACCTCCGGGACCAGGCGCAGCATCCGCATGGATCGCTCCGATATGGTGCCATCGGTGTTAAAGGGCTGATGGCAGCTCATCACGGCCACCGCGTAGGCGTCGGGGGTCTTGTCGTCGGAGGCGGGGCAGGTGGCGAACCGCCCGGCGCCGATGGGGGACCCGTCCGCCTCGCGCACGATGCGGTAGTTGTAGCGACTGCTCGGTGAAAGCGGCGTGGCCCCGGGGAAGTCGCGCGGGTACTCGACGCTATGGGTGAAGTCCACCGCGCGGTCATTGGGGATGGTGGTCGACCGTCGAATCGTCGGCGCGTTCTCGGCCCAGGGATCGATCTCGACGGTGTATTTCCCGGGGCGATCCGAGCGCATCCAGAGGCGCACCGATTTGGACGTGACCGTTCCCACGGCAACCATATTGATCAGCTGAGTCTGCTCGAATTTTCCCATGTCAAAACCTCCTTATCGATGGGTTACGGCAGGCGTATCGGATGTCCCAACATCAGGCGACACGCCGATTTCAAACGGATTAAAAAAGCTAAATACAACGCATATATAACACGGATAGAAAATATGCAAAACGAATCCGCCCGTTTTGCGAACAATCGTCCAGTCTCCATTGCGCGTTTGCGGCTTTCGGCGTTGAACCGGAGAATGGGGACGGAGGGAGAATGGGGACGGAGGAACTGGCCGGCTTCATCAGGGCCTGGTAGCGTGCCGTGGGATTCGACAAGTAGCGAAGCGGAGTTGAGAACCTCGTGTCAGGATTATTCCTCGGGGATTGCTTCAACGGTAGGTCCTTAGATGTCCTGAGCAAACGGCTATTGGACGATTTCCCCGGAGGGAGGATGTGTTGGAAGCGCAGCGGTGCTTCTCGGCGGGATATTCGCTCGACGGTTCTATCGATTTTCTGTTTTGAAAGGGTTGGGCTCAGAACGGTAGCGGGTCACCGCGGATGCAGGCGTCTATCTTGGCCTCTATATCCTCTTTTTCTATCGCAGCGAGATCCGCATCTTCCGGCGGCGTGTCGCTTAGCAGCTCGACCGCCCTCAAGTAGGCGTCACATAGCGCGCGGTACTTCTTTGGACGCTCGGTCGGCGTGCTCCCAAGGGCCAGGTACTCCGGCGGCTGGGTGAGCGCCTCGGTGGTCTCGTCCTTTTTTCCATAGGCGTAGTAACGATAGGACGAGTGCGCACCTGTGATGGAATCCCTCAAGAAATGGCTCGAAGACCAGTTGAACGAGCACAAGGTAGAACTCAACAGCTCATTAGGGGATGCGATCAGCTACACTTTGAACCACTGGGCGGAGCTTACCCTATTCCTAAGGGTCCCTGGAGCGCCTCTCGACAACATCTGTGAACGTGCCCTGAAAAAAGCGATCCTCCACCGCAAAAATGCCCTCTTCTACAGAACGAAAAACGGCGCATATGTCGGCGACCTCTTCATGTCCTTGATTCACACCACCGAGCTGAACAACGAAAACCCCT
>JBNLED010000125.1:0-14647 GCA_050304755.1 Polyangia bacterium
GGGCCGGGGCCAGCGGGTTGGCCATCTCGCTGGTCTGTGACGAGGAGGCGCCGCTTCTGAGGGGCATCGAGCGGCTGCTCAAGACGGCCATCCGGCGGAAAGAGGTGGCGGGATTCGAGCATCGTCTGCCGGAGACCGCGCCCGGACCGCAGAGGCCGCGCTCGCCGAAGCCGTCACCGACCTTCCGGGACACCGAGAAGCGATCGCCCGGACGAAGCCCCCGGAGGCGCCGATCCCCCCGACGCCCCCGCGCAGCGGTGTAACCGAAGCCCGGGGCCTCGAATGACAAGGCGCCATCGCGAGATGTGTTATCGCTGTCTCAAACCGGCGAGCACCTGCATCTGTGCGGCGGTGCCCCGGGTCCGTAACCGGATCCATATCCATATCGTCCAGCATGTCCGGGAGCGGAGACATCCCATCGGTACGGCCCGCATCGCCCTGCTGGGGCTCGAGCGGGTCTCCCTGGAGACGGTCCGTCCCTCCGCCGGGGCTCACCGAGCGACGGGGCCCTTCCCCCCCGGCACGGCGCTCCTCTACCCCGCCGCCGCGGCGATCCCGCTGGAGACACTGCCGCCGGGCATGCGGCCCAGTCGGCTGGTGGTCATCGACGGCACCTGGCATCTGGCCTCGCGCATCCTTCGTGACAGCCCTGCGCTCCGGGAGCTGCCCTGTGTGGCCTTCCGGGAGGAGCGCCCCAGCAACTACCGAATCCGGCGGGAGCCCACCCGGGGCGCCAACGCCACCATCGAGGCCATCGCGCGGGCCCTCGCCCTCCTGGAACCCGACACCGGCGGGGTCGGCGCCCTGCTGTCGAGCTTCGACAGGATGATCGACGATCAGCTTCGTCTCGCGACCGGCTCGCCGAGGCGGGTGCTCCGGGAACAACGGCGTCCCCGGACCGTCCCGCGGCTGCTCGCGACGGCGGGGCGGGATCCGGTCATCGCCTGCGGTGAGTCCGCGCCGCGATGCCTGCCCCCTAAGCAGCGGACCCTGCTCACCTGGAACGCCGTTCGCCTGTCCACCGGCCAGACCTTCGCGGCCCTGGTTGACCCTTTGGCGCCGCTCACCGAAGGGGAGCTTCGACATATGGGGCTCGACGCAAAATGCCTCGAAAGCGGCCTGTCCCGGGAGGCCTTTCGCGACGCCTGGCATCACTTCACGGGACCGCGGGACGTGCTCATCACCTGGAACAAGCAGCCCCTGGGCCGCCTCTTCGACCTCACGGAGCCCGCCGCCGACTACCTCTTCCTCAAGGCCGTCTATGGCAGCGTGCGAAAGCGCCGGTGCGGGACCCTGAGTGAGGTGGTGGAGAGGGAGGGGCTCGCCCCGGTGATCCCGCCGACGGTCGCCGGTTTCACCCGCCGCGCCGGGGTGCGCCTCGGACAGATTGAAGCCGTGTTGAAATTATTGATCGAATCGCGTTTCGCGAGCGAGGGAGCGGATGCGGACGGATAGTTGTCCTCAATTTTCCGCACATTCCAGGTTAAAACAGGTATACTAAGTCAGTTGTCGAGGTGTGACATGGCGGGAAAACGGATTCTGGTTGTTGAAGATGATAAATCGATACTCGATCTCGAGGAGCGGATCCTGCTCGATGCGGGGTATCAGGTGGATTGCTCGACCTCGGGAAGCGACGCCCTCGAGATGGTCAAGGCCAACCACTACGCTGTCGTGGTGGCTGATGTCATGATGCCGGGCATGGATGGGTTCGACCTCACGAGGGAGATAGAGAAGACCTTCAAGAAGTCGCTCCCGGTCTTGCTGGTGACGGCCATCCCCAACGCGCTGAAGGCCGCCCACGAAAGAGACGCCAAGCCGGTGTCCACCCTGCAGAAACCCTTCACCCCCGGCGCTCTCCTGACCGCCGTGAAGCTCCTCGAGGGGCGTCAGGAGAAGGGCGCCAAGCCGCCCGTGAAGAATGGCACCAAGCCGCCCATGAAGAAGGTGCTCCCCAAGCGGCCCACCCCCCCGAAGAAGGGCTGGTTCGGCAAGCTGATTTCCAAGTAGTTATAGATTGTTAAAATACGAGTTGCGCCTGGAACTTGGCGGAAACGCCCCAGTCGTCGCTCTTGTTGGCCTGGTCCCCGCCGACCTGAAGCTTGAAGGTGGTGTTGTGTCCGAACAGGTAGTAGTTGAACCCGCCGGCGACGGAGAGGTAGTCCCCGGTATCCCCGACGCTCTTCGTGGCATTGAAGAAATCGACGAGCAGGAGGGGCTGGAACGCGCTGTACCGGAACCCGATCTCCGACGAGAGACCAAAGCCGGTGAACGAGGAGGTGTCCTCGGCGGCGTCGTAGTACCAGAAGGTCGTGGTGTTCCCCGCGTCGTTGACATTGAGCCCCCGGTCGCCGAAGTAGTAATAATAGAGGTTGACCTGACCGTTCAGGGACATGAGCTTGGACTCCCCGAAGGGGATGTCGAAGAACACATCCCACGAGGTGGCGATGTAGTCCTCCCACCGGCGGGCCACGTAGGAATCCGTATCCGGGTTCAACCGTCGTTCCGGGTTCTCGATCTGAACGTTGAGATCCGGCTGCCAGTCCACGGAGCTGCCGATGGAGAGGACCCGCTTGGTGGAGACCACGCCGCCGTCGGTCTTGCTGATATAGAGACCGTCATAGAACATGCCGCCGGCGCCGGCGCCCCCCTCGGGGTCGAAGATGTTGAACGTGAGCCGTCCCGTGAGCCGGGGCAGATCATCGGGATTCCGCGGATCCATCGCCCCCCCGTGGACGCCGTTGAAGAGCCCGAGGCGGTACTCCACGTGGTCTCGCGCGAAGAGCCCCCGGATCATCACCCCCGCGTCCCGCCACACCTTGTGGCCCCCCGCCGGGTACTTGATAAGCTGGCTGTGGTAGTCCATCCCGAGGAGGCTGGTCGCCCCCTGCATGCCGTGGTGGGAGAAGGGAACGAGGAGCATTCCCATGTCGATCTGGAACGCCTCGTGGATGTTCAGCTCCAGGTAGGCGTCCTGGATGAAGGTGCTCCCCGCCCAGTTGGTGCCGTCCTTCCCGAAGTTCGGGTTGTCGGTCTCGATGAAGAAGTTGACCCACTTGTTGAGCTGCCCATAGAACATGAGCCGCATGCGGCGGAGGTAGGTGTCGTAGTTCCAGTTGTCGCCGGCCGGCGCGGCGTCCTTGGCGGCCTCGACCCTCGCCTGCAGCAGCGCGCCGATCTTGAGGGAGCTCTCTCCGGGGCCCTTGATGGTGAAGCCCTTCGTGGGGGCCAGCCCGTCGATCTCGTTTTTGAGCTCCGCGTCTTTGGCGGCCAGCTCGGCGGCCTGAGCCTCGACCTTCTGATTCAGCGCGTCCACCTCGTCGGTGAGCTTCTCCACGGCGGCCCGGTTCCCCTCGGCGACCTCCGCCGCGGCGGCCTTCTGCTGCGTCTCCTCGAGGGCCGTCTTCAGCGCCGCCTGCTCCGATTCCAGCGCCTCGAGCTTCTCGGCCTGCGCGGCGGCCTGGACCTCCATCGCGCTGATCTCCTCGCTCATCTCCTTTTTCGTTTTCGGACCGGATGCATCCTTTGCCTGCGCCAGCACCGCCGAGGGGGCCAATACCAACCCGGCGATCAGCACCGCCGCAAGCGAAACCAGATGTCTTTTCATGATGTGCTTCCTTTCTACCTTCGGTCGAGCCATTTTCCTCGCACGATCCACCCGTGCTCGGCCCCTGTAATAAGAGAATTTGATCAACTTTACCAGCGGGATATCGGGTTTTTTCTTGGGCGCCGCCAGGGGCAGAGATCACTCGTCGGCGAGGGCATCGGGGGGGGGGATCAGCACCTGGGCGCGGCCCTTTTCGTCGGTGGCGGTCCGGGCGACGAGAACCGCGTGGGTGTCCGCGATGATCTGGTACCATTCGATCTCCGCGCCGGCCACATCGACCGACGGTTCCTCGGCGGTTACGAGCAAATCCAGGACATTGGGGATGGTTCCCTCGATGTCCTTGAGCCGCAGCGTGACGGGCTCCCGGGCCGGCTTCCGATTGGCCTCGGTCTCTACGCCGGACCCGACCTCCACGCCGGCGCCGATCTCTACCGTCCGGAAGCTGAACGCATACCCGCTCTGGACGGGCAGGCGGACGGTTAGGCGGTGCTTTCCGGGGTCCAGAAAGAGGACGTGCTGGTCGCCATCGAAGAACGAACGGCTCCTCCGGGGATACGGCGATCCGGAATCCAGGGGCTCGCTCTCGAGGCTCGCTGCGGGCACGGGCTCGCCGCCGGCCGTCACCCGGACCTCGACGCGGGTACGATAGCTCAGGTCGAGGCTGCTCACGCTCTCTCCGTCCTCGGGCCGCTGGATCTCCTTCACCTCCCGATAGGACGCGAAGTCCACCGTCGCCCCCGGCAGGACCTCCGGTGGAACCACCGTGATCGCGTAGACGCCGGGGTAGATGTGGATGCCCCGGGCCGCCGTCTCCTCGTCGCCGACAATGGCGGTCGCCACGCCGGTCTGATCCGTAAACGCCGCGATGGTGACGTCCCCCCCGCCGATGGGCTCGACGGATTCGAAGAAGACGCGGCAGTCGGCGAGGCCGTCATAGGTCACGGGTCTCTCCACCTTCGCGTTGTAGAGGATGGGGGCGGGGAGCGGATTCTCGATGGTGAACACGCTGCGCCCGCCGATCACCGGGACGTCGAGATCGGAGAAGACCACGACGGGATAGCGGGGCTCTTCGGCCCGGTAGAATCTCAGGTGATACGGGGGCTCGCTGGATCGCAGCCCCAGATCGAACTCGCCGCAGATCGCGGAAGGGGGCGCGGTGTCGTTGCAACGGGTCCGGGTCTGAGTGGAGAGGATCCGCCCGGTCTCGGGATCGAACGCCTCGACGGTCAGGCCGTCCAGCGGCTGGAAGGACTGTTGCCCCCCTTTCCGTCGGATCTCCCCGGCCAGGGTGTCGGTCTTGGGGAACACCTGAAACGGCAACGCGCTCTCCTCCGCCTCGGTGTCCCCTCCCGAATCGGAGTCCCGCGCCACCGCCTCGATGGTCACGTCATCCAGATACTGGGGCGGATACTCCTCCGCGGTCGCCCCCTTCGGGAGGAGCTCGAACGCGTAGCGCTCCGAGCCCGGGCTCAGGGAGAAGGTGGCCGACGAGGTGCTCTGCTTTGTCGATGACGGCGCGCCCTGCCGCAACTCCGCTCCCCGCAGGTCCTTCACCACGATGCGCCCCTCGAAGGTCACGGGGACCTCCTCTTCCTCGACACCGCCATCCGGGAGCTCGTTGGCCACTACGGTATACGGCGCCACGGTCACCGGCACCCGCTGTTTCAGCACGAGCATCAGCCGGTCCTCCTCGAGGGAGACCCTGAACAGATCGGCCTCCCCGTTTTCGGGCTTGACCCTTGCCAGGTATCGCGTCTCGGTCAGGTCGTCCTTCCGGACGCACATGGCGTGCTCCTTGTCGCAGGTAACCCCCCGGTCGCAGTCGGCGCGGGTGCGGCAGGTGTTCGCCGGGCCGCTGTAGACCCCGGGGGATGGCTCGCCGCCGTCCTTGCAACCGGCGCATGCGATTACGAGCGACACCAGAAGGCTTCCCGATCTCAGGGCCACACGTCCTCCTATCGCACTTCGACCACCCAGGTCGTCCTCATGACGTTGGCGCCGTCCCTCGGTTCCTTGTTCGAGTAGAATCCCTTGTCCGAAACCACCAGCGTGAACTCGACGAGGGTGCCGGCGCCGATCCCCGCGAGCGTCACATCGCAGGCCACCTCGTAGCTGATGCGTCCCTCCTCGTCCGGTGCCAGGCTCTCCGGAGAGCAGTTCGAGGGATAATACGGCCGGCTCCATACATCGGATGTGGCCACGAGCAGCCCCGTCAGCGGGATATCCGCCACCTCGTCGAAGTCCGGATCCCATATGGTGACGGAGAAAGTCTCCGTGGAGTCCCGCTCGGCGGTGAGGTACGTCTCGTGAGGATCCTGGGAGAGGACAGCGAACGGGTGGTTCACGACCTCGTCGAATTCGATCTTCTCCGTGACGACGCAACCGGAGACGATCGCCGCGATCGAGAGAAGGATTACCGGCGCCAGGTTACGCCTTCTCCAAATATCGAAATACCGTCCGTGGATCCACATCGAGGTCTCTTGCCGTCTTGGTCCGGTTGCCGTTGTTTTGTTGGAGCACCTGGAGGATGTAGTCCCTCTGGAACTTCTCCCGGGCCTCCGCCAGTGACATGATCTCCGACTCGGTCTCCTGTTTCAGATCCAGATCCGCCGGTCCGATCATGGTGCCGTCACAGAGGATCACCGCCTTCTTGATGCGATTCTCCAGCTCGCGCACGTTTCCCTGCCAGGTGTGGCTCTTCATGGCGGAGACGGCTCCCGGGGTGAACCCCTTGACATTGGAGCCATACTTCGCGCCGTACTGCTGCAGCATGTAGCGGGCGAGCAGGAGGACGTCATCGCCGCGATCCTTGAGATCCGGCAGGTTGAGGTGCACGACGTTGAGCCGGTAGTAGAGATCCTCGCGGAACCGCCCCGCCGCCACCTCGTTCTCCAGATTGCGGTTGGTGGCGGCGATGACCCGGATGTCCACCGGCTCGTGCTTGGTGGCGCCGATCTTCACCACCTGGTGCTCCTGGAGCACCCGGAGCAGCTTGACCTGCAAAGAGAGGGGCATCTCGCCGATCTCGTCGAGGAAGATGGTCCCCTTGTGGGCAGCCTGGAACTTCCCCTCCCGCGTGGCCACGGCGCCGGTGAAGGCGCCCCGCATGTGTCCGAAGAATTCGCTCTCCATCAGATTCTCCGGGATCGCGCCGCAGTTGACCGTGATGAACGGTCCCTTGGCCCGGCCGCTCCGACGGTGGATCTCATGGGCGATGAGCTCCTTGCCGGTCCCGGTCTCGCCGGAGATGAGCACCGAGACGTCCGCGGTCGCCACCTTGGAGACGTTCCGGAAGACCTCCTTCATCGACGGGGAGCTGCCCAGGATCTCGCCGTAGCGTTGCTGGTTCAGCTCCTCGGACAGGGAGAGGTTCCGGAGCCTGAGCTCGTCGATGAGCAGCGCGTTCTGCACCAGGATGGATGCCTGGGCCGCGAACACGACGAGGAGATCGAGGCTCCGCGACTCGAACAGGCCGGTGACGCTGTCGTTGCCGACATAGATGAGCCCGAGGAGGCGCCCCCGATCGAGCAGCGGCACGCACATCACCGAGTTCAGCCGGAGGTTGATCACCGACTCGGCGGTGGCGAAGGTCTTGTCGCTCATGGCGTCCGAGACGATGAGCGGCTGCTTGGTCTCCACCACCTTCGCCACGATGCTGTCCGACAGCTCCGCGACGGCGTTCCGGACGTTCTCCTGTTTGAGGTTGCGGGCCACCTTCACTGACGGGTTGCCGTCCTCGAAGAGCACGAGGAACCCCTTGGAGGCGCCGGTGATATCCACCACCGCGTCCATCAGCTCGTCGAGGATGTCCGCCAGCTTGTCGTGGGCGAGGAGCTTCGCCGAGAAGCTCTGCAGCTGACCGAGGATGTCGAGGGCCTCCAGTCCTTCGGATCGGCTCTCGGTGCTGCTCGGCAGCGACAGCATGCTGAACACGATATCCGATTCGTTCAGGGTGATCCGATCCTCATGCGCCAGCTTGCACTTCCGGCGGCGCTTCTCGTTGACAAAAACCGCGTTGACCCCCTCCGCCCCCGAGAGGGTGAACCCGCGCCCGTCGAATACAATCTGTGCGTGGTTCTCCTCGAGACCGGCATGCTCAATACATATATCGTTAGACGCATGGGCGCCGATGGTGGTGATACTCTTGGAGAGGGCATACGTGAGCTTCTTTCCGTCTTGGGTTCTCCATGTCAGCGTGGGCATCGTTCCTCTCGTTTCCAGACCCTGTTTTCTTGAGAGTGTAGCTCGTTTTGGCGATGCGGTAAACCACCGAAGATTCAATATTTTCTACTACAGATCAAACCCCCGTTGATCATCGCGCCGCGCTCTCGGCCCTGGGTCGTTCGCGATAGGGGCCCTTGTTTCCGGGGCGCCGGGGGGGCTGCAACGGGCTTTGCCGACTGTAAAAACAATTTACATCCTCAGGCGGCAGGCCGCTCGCGAGTTTCGCTGCAACTCGCCGATAAATCAGCCCATTGACGCCGCTCGGGAAGCTGGTCCGCTCCTTGCCTCTTCTGGAAGTGCCCGCGCTGAAGACGGGCCATATCAAAGGAGGTATGAAATGAATTTCACTCGAACCATCGCGGCGCTGGCCTGCGTTTTGGGGCTCATCGTCTGCGCGGGCGGCGTCAAGGCCGAGGGCGCTTCGGAGCAGGGCGCCCCAATGGTCCTCGAAAACGGGGACCAGCGGATCACCCTGGCCGCGGCGTCGCGGCACGACAACCTGGCGATCTTTGCCCTGGTGACCTCCAGGGGAACCGACACCAACCCCTACCGCCCCCTCGACCGCGCCATGAGCCGGGGCGGGCTGCAGGTCACGGAGCTGGGATCCGCCTCGGTGCCGACCCTGAAGGTGAAGAACACCGGCGAGGACAAGGTGTTCATCATGACCGGCGAGATCGTGACCGGCGCCAAGCAGGATCGCATGAGCGCCCACGACGTGCTGCTCCCGCCGAACCGAAAGGCGATGATGCTGCCGGTCTACTGCGTGGAGCAGGGCCGATGGGTGCAGACCTCGCAGCGGTTCTCGGCGGGCAGAACCGCGGGTACCACCTTGCTGAGGAAGACCGCGGCCAAGAAAGCGGGGCAGGGGACGATATGGTCGAAGGTGGCGAAGAAGTCCGGCGAGGCGTCCGTCCGGAGCGCCACCGGCACCCTGCAGGCCGTGTACGACAACCCGGAGGTCCGAAGGCGCATCGCCGCCTTCGAGAAGACCCTCGCAGCGGTGAGCGAGGCCCGGGACGTGGTGGGGTTCGTGGCGGCCATCGACGGGAACGTCGTCAGCGCCGATCTGTTCGCCAACCATCAGCTCATGGCGGCCCTCTGGACCAAGCTCCTCAAGGCCATCGCCATCGACGCTGTCACCTCCGAGTCGCCGGTGAACGAGGCCCCCTCGGTCGACGCGGTGCAAAAATTCCTGGCCGCCGGGGTCAAGGGGAAGCGCAACAAGACCGAGAATCCGGGGGTGGGGGAGGAGTTCCTCATCGACGCCGGGAACGATGTCTCGGGAACGGTGCTCGTCTACGATGATCACATCGTCCACCTCTCGGTGTTCGGGCCGGACCGGGAGGATCATCCCCGCGCCCTGGCGCCCGTCGGCAACGCCTCGATGGGCAGCCGGTCGACGCGATCCGAGCCGCGACACCAGGGAAAGAACCGCTGGAGCGGCCCGGCCGAGATCGGGAACTCTGGGGACAGCGACGAAACACAGGCGATTGAGAGCGCCGGCTCGCGCCTCCGGAAGAGCGCCCCCGCGCGCAAGCGGCCGAAGGACAAACCGTCAATGAAGAAGCGCGGGAGCAAAGCCGTGTCGATGAAGAAGAGCGAGCGCAAGGCCGCGCCGATGAAGAAGACCGGGAGCGCGCGGCCGGCCAAGGGACCGCGCGCCAAGAAGCGGTCGTCGTCGTCCGAATCGCAGTGGTAAGGAGCCGTCATGATCCGATCTCTATTCTTTTTCTGGTGTACGGCGGCGGTGCTCGGTTGCGAGACGACCGCCCTCTTTGCCGAGACCGCCTCCGGAGCCGCGCAGCCGACATCGAAGGGGGATGTCCGCTTTATTCCCAAAATGGACGGGCCGGATTCCTCCCCATCCGCCGCGGCGAAGGGCGTATCATCGGTGCTCATCGACGGGGTCCCTCATATCCGCCAGAAGGAGGATTTCTGCGGCGAGGCGTGCGTCGCCATGGTCCTCAGGAAGTTGGGCAAGCCGGTGGATCAGGACTGGGTCTTCGACCACTCCGGGCTGAGCCCCGCCCTCGGGCGCGGCGTCTACACCCGGGAGCTGGTGACGGCCCTGAGCGGCATCGGCTTCGAACCGGTCCGCCCCTACCGGAGCGCTCGCACCACCGCCGAGATCCGCGGGGAGCTCAACGCCATGGTCTCGGATCTGACGGAAGGGGTACCGTCCGTCGTGTGCATGCGCTACTCGGACGAGCCCCGTACCACCGAACACTTCCGGCTGGTGCTGGGGTACGACGACACCACGAAGGAGGTCATCTACCACGAGCCCGCCGAGCTGAGCGGCGCCTACAAGCGGATGCCCCGGGAGCGGTTCGAGAAGCTCTGGCCGCTGGGGCCGGAGAAGAGGCCCGTGGTCATCCGCTTGCCGCTTCGCCCCGGCGTGCTCAAGGAAGGCGCCGCGGCCGCCGGCAATACGAACGCGGACTTCGCCCAGCACGTCATGAAGCTCAAGCGGGATCTGCCCCGGGGGCTCAGGATCGCGGTGGAGCCCCCCTTCGTGGTCATCGGCAACCAGTCCCAGGCCATCGTCAATCGGCACGCCAGAGGTACGATCCGATCCACGGTGAAGCGCCTGAAAAAGGACTACTTCACACGGGACCCCGAGGAGATCATCGACGTTTGGCTCTTCGGGGACGGGCCCAGCTACCGCCGCTATGCCCGGGAGCTCTTCGGCCACACCCCGGACACCCCCTTCGGTTACTACACCGAGGAGCACAACGCCCTCGTCATGAACGTGGGCACCGGCGCCGGCACCCTCGTCCACGAGCTCGTCCACCCGTTCATGCGGGCCAACTTCCCGGATGTGCCCCCCTGGTTCAACGAGGGGCTGGCCTCCCTCTACGAGGGCTCCACCACCCGGGACGGAAGCCTCTGGGGGCTCGTCAACTGGCGGCTCCCGGGGCTGCAGAAGGAGATCCGGGGAAAGCGCCTCCCCCCCTTCGAGGCGCTCATGGCCAAGGACGAGGACGCCTTCTACGGCGACGGCCAGGGGGACAACTACGCCCAGTCCCGCTACCTGCTCTTGTATATGCAGGAGAAGGGGCTCCTAAAGGACTACTACCACGCCTTCTTCGCCGCCCGAAGGACCGATCCGTCCGGCTTCGAGACCCTGAAGTCCGTCCTCGGGGTCGACGATATGGACGCCTTTCAGAAGCGATGGCAGCGCTGGGTCATGCGCCTCGAGTGGCGGCGCTGAGCCGCGACGGCATCTGCTGCTCCACCGACATTGGCGCGATATCCTACAGGCGCTTCTGGATTCCCCGAAATCCAGGATGGCGGACGGTAGGACGGATGATTCCACCAATTGCGAAAAAAAATCATGATTTACAAAAACGTCTTTTAATGGTTGTCGTTTGCGGAACGCTGATATCGTGTGGGAACCACAACGCAGACATCGGCGATGAGAGCGCCGATACGGGTACGGATGCCGACGCTGACGCGGATACGAACATTGTCCCGATCCGTCAATGTGACTGTCGAGGCGGTCGCTGTCGTTTCGACAATTCGCGGATCAGGGCCGTCGGGTCTCGATCACTCGGATTCTCCGGTGACGGGGCGCCACAACACCGAGAGGATCCGCCAGGTGCGATCCTCGGGCCGCCGGCCGGTCAGATCGCACCTGCACCCGTCCCCCTTCTTCTTCCCCACACCGGCGTCACCGTCGGAATCCGTATCGTCATCCGTATCCGGGGCGCCGTCGCCGGTGTCCTCCGGGGCCTCGGTGTCCTCCGGGGCCTCGCTGTCTCCACCGTCCCAGATTCCCGCGTCCGCCGCCTCGGTGGCGGTGTCCTTGCCGCAGCCGTCCTCCGCGACACCGCAGCCGCAGGCCCCCGGCGCGGTCTTGTCCGGATCCGCCGGACACCCGTCGTCGCAGTCCCGGGAACCGTCCCCGTCGGAATCGTGGTCCGGCGTGCCGCAGCCGCAGATCCCGGGGGCGGTCTTGTCCGGATCCGCCGGACACCCGTCCACGCAGTCGGCGCTGCCGTCCCTGTCCGAGTCCCCGTCGGACACGCCGCAGCCGCACACCCCGGGCTCGGTCTTGTCCGGATCTGCGGGGCAGCCGTCGAGGCAGTCCTCGGTGAAGTCCACATCCGCGTCGTCATCCGGCACGCCGCAGCCGCAGATCAGGGGGACGGTCTTGTTCGGGTCCGCGGGGCACCCGTCGATGCAGTCCGGGGTGTCGTCCCCGTCCCCGTCCGTCTCCGGCACGCCGCAGCCGCACACGTTGGGGATGATCTTGTCCGGATCCGCAGGGCAGCCGTCATCGCAGTCGAGGGTGCCGTCGCCGTCCCCGTCCGAGTCCGGTACACCGCAGCCGCACCCGCCGGGCTCGACCTTGTCCGGATCCCCGGGGCAGGGATCTTCGTCGTCGCAAATCTCGTCCCCGTCAGTGTCCACACAGCCGAGGGGGGTGAAGTCGAAGGTCAGGGTGTAGGTGCCGAAATCGTCCCCGGCGGAATCCAGGATGACATAGTAGGTCCCGGGGAAGAGGTCCCGGAGCTCGAGGCGGGAGCCGATGACGCCGGGGGGCGTATGGTTGTCGTTGCAGGCGAGCTCGGCGGCCTCGTCGTCGCACTCGGTGCGGACGGAGAGGATGGTGTCGTACCCCATGGCCTCGATGACGACATCGTATCGGAGACCGAGGGTGAACCGGTACACCAGATCCCGACCGCCCCCCCAGCACTCGCTGGTGTAGTCGTCCTCGAGGGCGACGTTGGAGCCCCGGAAGGTCTGGGTCCCGTCCGGCGGGACCTCGAGCGCTTCGGCGCAGGTGTCGTTCGACGGGGGCGCCGTGAAGACGGCGGTCAGCCGAAAGGCCCCCCAGTCGCTGTTGAGGCCATCGACGAAGAGGTAGTAGGTCCCCGGATCGAGAGGCTCGATGAGCCGCGAGCCGTTCTCAAGGGAGTATCCGAAGTCGTCGTTGCAGGCGATCTCGCTCTCCGCATCGCCGCACGTCGATCTGAGGTACAGGGTGGTATCGAATCCCTCCACCGTCGCGTCCACGATGGTCGGCTCGGTCAGGCTGAAGCGGTACACCTTGTCGGGGCTGGAGGAGCCGGTGCAGGAGCCGCTGTAGTCCTCGGTGGCCAGGGTGGTGTCGTCGTCGATGACCTCGACCCCGGAGGCGGGTATCTCCACCGCCTCGGCGCAGGTGTTCCCGTCCCCGGTCTCCGGCACACACCGGTTGGCCACGCAGGCGGCGCTCCCGGCGCAGCCGCAGTCCTCGCAGCAGCGCTCCGGGGCCTCGTCGCAGAGGCCGTTGCCGCAGCTGCCGCAATCCTCGGCGCAGTCGTCGATGGTCTCGCCGTCCGTGCAGGCGCCGTCGCCGCACCGCCCGCCGCAGTCCTGGGGGCAGGTGGTGGTGCTCTCGACATCCCGATCGCAGGCGCCGTCCCCGCAGCCGCACAGGGGGGCCTCCCCCGCGGTGTCGCAGAAATCCTCCGCCGCGTTGAGGTAGTAGGTGACGAGCTCTCCGTTGCAGCCGTCGTCCGGACACTGCCGGACCCGGTTGCATCCGAAGATCGGATCCCACCGGAAGTCGGCCTCGCCGGCGGCCAGGAGCCCCACCAGCTCGCCGGTGGCGGCCAGGTAGACGCCGGAGCCGGAGCTGCCGCCGAAGGTGTCCAGGTTGGCCCTGAAGAAATCGAGAGTGCTCGCCCGGCTCTCCCTCACCCAGCCGCCGCCGGCGATTTTGAGGGGCAGCCCCACCGGATGACCGGCCACCACGAGATCCGCGCCGACGGCCATCGGCGCGTCGCTGTTGGAAACGACCACCGGCGCATGTCCCGCGGCGGGACGATCCAGACGCACGATGCCGTAGTCGCGGGAGCTTGACGACTGCACCACTACGGCCGCGCAGGAGAAGACGTCCGCCTCGGTGAGGGTCCTAAGCGTCCCCTCGCCGGTGTAGTGGTAGTTGAACACCAGCCGGGTGCGATCGCATTCGGCCTGGTCCTCGACGCAGTGGCCCGCGGTGAGTACCAGGTCGGGGGCGATGAGGGTGCCGGAGCACCACCCCGGGACGGGTTGCCGCACGAAGCGCTCGTCCGGGCAGAGGGTGGCGTATTCCTCCTGGGTCTCTCCCGCCAGCCGGACATCCGCCGGGTCGGACAGATCGACATCGGACGGGCTGACCAGCACCACGGCCGCGTCGGCCACCATGGCGGCGAACCCCTGATCGCCGAAAGCGAAGAGGTCCTCCCGATCGTCGACGCCGTAGATCACGGGACGGCGCGCCTTCGAGACGCCGGGGCTCGCGTCACCGGGATCGGAGCATGCCGAAACGAGCGCATAGCACGCGATTACGAATACCTTTGCCATTCTCATCTCCGAGAAATAATCAGGTATCGGCGGTTTTGTCCACGAAAAGGATCCGGGCCCGTGACGCGGCGGTGATTTCGACAGACCGATTGGGTGACCGCATATCGGATCCGGTTGTGATAGGATGGATCCGGTCACCAGAAGAAGGAGCACTTCGATGTTCGAGAACATTAAATCGGGAGTTGCGGTGGCGGTCGGTATGGTCCTCCTGTGGTCGGGCTGCGGGGAGACCGCGGGCAACGGTCGCGATACGGATTCCGCCACCGACTCCCAAAGCGCAGATGTGGGTTCGGATGCCGACACGGATGCGGACGCGGATACCGACACCGATGCGGATTCAGACGCGGATGCCGATGCGGATTCAGACACGGACACCGATGCGGATGCCGACATGGATTCGGATACCGATACGGATTCAGATTCAGATACGGATGCGGACGCCGACACGGATGCGGACGCCGACACGGATGCGGACGCCGACAC
>JBNLED010000126.1:0-17786 GCA_050304755.1 Polyangia bacterium
CGTGCGCCGCGCGCTTCAAATCGAAGACGCCGTCGAGCCTCTGAGTGAAATGGACAGGCGCCGGTTGTTCGATACGGTCCTGGCCCGCGCCGCCTCACCGGAGGAGACGACTTCGGCTCCTGAGGGCGTTTCAAGACGCCGCCTCGGGATCTTCGTCGCGGCGGCATCGATCGCCGCGGTCTTCGTGTCGTTCCTATTGCTCGACGCTCCTGGACGGGCGCCCGCCCCGGGCGCGAAGGACGCGTCCAGCCGTCCGGTTTCCCGGGACGGTTCTCCCCCGGCCGGTGAGGCTTCCGGCGCGAGATGGTCCAGCGTCGACGGGCGCATCGAGACCGCCGCCGAGCAGTCCGCGGTGAAGTTGCCCACCGGCATCGCTCTCTTGCTCGGCCCCGCGACGTCGGTGCAAATCGTACGCATGGACAAGGAGGTCATCGCGTTGGATCTGTCAAGCGGTAGTGTCCTTGCGTCGGTCGATCCGAAAAGAGAGGGGCCGACTTTCACCGTCACCACAAACACCTTAAAAGCGATAGTGACGGGGACTGTCTTCTATATGACCGCCGGGGCAGCCGGCGACCGCCTCGAGGTCCTTCGGGGAAGGGTCAGGATGGTAGACGCCGCCGGACACAGGATGCGGGTCAGCGCCGGATATACCTATTCGCACGATGCCGGGGCCGGGGCGCTTTCCGCTGTCGCGCGTCGGAATATCCAAGCGGAGATGGCGCACCTCGAGAGATCCCTCCGGGCCGACCGGTCCCTTGTGGATCTGTCGGGCAGGCTCGACGACCTGGCGCGACGAGATGATCCGCCGTCCACCCCGGCCGACGCGGCGCGATACAAACCAAACGGGACGACTCAAATCATGAGTCTGTGGCCGAAGTCGACCCGCATCTATCGTCGACATCTGAGGACCGCGCCGCGGCGATGTGATTTGCCGTCCGACCCCGCCGACCCAGGACGATACAAACGAAACGGGACGACTCGAATCATGAGTCCGTGGCCGAAGACGACCCGAATCTATCGTCGGTATCTGAGAGCAGAAAGGAGGACCATGCGATGACACAAATACGGCTCGGGGTTTCCATGCTGTCCCTGCTCGTTTTGACTGTCGATAACCCGGCAATGTCACTCGACCGTATCTCGGTGAGGCTGCCTCCGGGGATTGCCCTTTGGGTCGAACCCGAGACCTCGATGTGTATCGAACGCATCGATCCGACGTCCCTCGAGATATCCCTCTCTCACGGCAGGCTTCTCGCATCGGTCGATCCCCAAAAAGGAGCCTCCGGCCTAACGGTCAGGACGAGAAGCGGAAGTATCATCGTCGAAGAGAGCGTCTTCTCGATCGCGTCAACGGATAAGGGGGAAATAATAAAGGTGTTTCGAGGCGCCATCAAATCGGCCGCGATTGCAGGGACCACCGCGCGGGTCACGGCGGGAACCGGCGACTCTTTCATCGACCAGGGGCGCTGGCCGCCTTCGCCGGTTACCCCCGAGCGTTCGGGCGCGGGATCCGCCGATCTCGGCGGGCTTGTCCTGGAGGAGAGCCTCGTTGACCTATCTGAACCGCACCTGTTCGAATTCACGGCGGGGTGCGGTGTCCTCCGCGCTCCCATCACCAAGCGCATCGCCCCCCGAGTCGAAGACCTGTGGAGCAAGACAACGGAGATCTATCGCCGATATCTAGGATCCACAAATTCTGTCCGAGAGTGATCGCGGTCATCTATCCTGGAAAAGGTGAGGAGAGGGCGTCCAGGTCCGCCTGGGCGGCGGCCTTCATCCCGTTTTTCCCGGGGGACTACTGAGCGGCGCAGGTGGTCGCCGAGAAGGCGCCGGTATTCGAGGCGCAGTAGGACTCGGCCGCCGAGGCGAAGCGCGACGCCTCCGATCCGCCGCACGCCTCCGAGACCTGGCTGACGGCCTTCCCCATGGTGCTGGTCGAGCACCTCTGGCCTACGATTTTGCTGCACAAGTGGCGCTTGGCCTCTCCACACTCGTCCGGCTCGGCGCCTTGGATCGTCAGGGAGAAGGGCGCCGGCGTCACCTCCGTCCCCTCCGCGTCGGTGACGGTGAGCTCGACCTGGTAGGTCTTGGCCGTCTCGTAGGCGTGCCGGACGAAGAGGGCAGGGCGGGCCATGCGTCCTTTGTAGGTGGTGCCGTCATCCATGTCGAGGCTGTACTCATAGGGCGTCTTCCCCTCGGTGACGGTGAAGCCGATATCGAGGGGCTCCCCCTCCAGCAAGCCCGCGCTCGGGTTCTCCGAGTTGAGCGCGGTGCAGCAGTCGGCCTCCAGCGGGGCGAAGACCTCGACCGTAAAGGGCCCCACGCTCCCGGCGGCGGTCTCCGCGGTAATCTGGGTCTCATCGTCACTCGTGACCTGCACGCCGACGAGGAAGTCCCCCTCGTCCGCATAGGCGTGGGAGGCCGAGAGGGTCAGGCCCGATACGGTCTCCGGCTCGGAGCTGGCGCCGTCGTCGAATGAGAAGGAGTAGGTGAAGGGTCCCTCCGAGGGGCCGTCGACCACGGCGCTCCAGGTGCCCTCCTCCTCCCGGGCGATGCGGGTCGGCCCGTTACAGCAGTAGACGTTCGTTTCGGCGAGGCTGGCGGGCGTCGTGGTCAGCTGGACATAGGTCGCTGTCGCCATCTTTATCGTATCGGATCCGAGGAATGATATCACGTCTCCCGCGGCCATGATGCAATTGAAGATGTTGTAGGAGCCCACGCACTTCGCGGCGTTCGAGAACGCCGAATATGGCGTGACGACGGTATCATTGGCGACGATCACGGCGGGGTTCTTGGAGGTGATCGCCATCCACGCCGAGGCGGCGGAGCCGCAGGCGATGACGGTACCAGAGGCCGTCACCGAGAAAAGGGGCACGGCAACCGGCGGAATCTCAGGGATGGCGAGGGCAGTGCCTCCCGTTATGATCGCGGAGCCGATGCAGAGCGTCGTGCTCGACACAAGCCCGAGGGCCGAAATGAAGTTGCTGAACTTCTCGCGCCCCGATCTCGGCGCCGCCCGCGTCACCAGGGCAGGATCCTCCTGCGCCTGAGGATTGTAAGGTTCGAAGGCGACGTCTGTGACCTTGGTCGGGACGCCATCGGGGTCGATGAAGCCGAGATCGACGAGCCCTTCCTCCGGCCGCAGGTTTGTAAAGATCACCACCCATCCCTCGGCGACCCAGTAGTTCGGGTAGCCCGTCTCCTCGTTAATCGCCAGATAGCCCTCCCGCCCGTCCGGCATCAGCATCCCGATCCCCGTGGGGGCGCCGGACATGTTCGTATAGAACCAGGTGATGCGACCGTCCTCTCCGATGGCGATCCAGGGGGTCTCCGGATCATCGGTCTCGATGATCGCCTCCGGGCTGGTTTCGTTGCCTTGCTTGTCGCCGCACGCACCCGCTGCAGCGGACAACAGAAAAAGAATGACTAGAAGGTGATTCGAGGCCATTGTGCTCCTCCTTCCACGGATCTCACAGACACTGAAACGGTATGCTGCTAGATTTCGGGTCCGGTCCCCATGCTATCTTTGGGTTCTGTCTATATTGCATAATTCTAGTCACGTTATACTACCATGGGAGATCGAAGGATATAAGCACAGATACTCAATTCGATGAAAAACCGAAAAGCGATGGACTAGTGTTTTCAAAACCCCAACCGCGAGAACCCCAGCGGGCGTTTCTTCGTTGACGGGTGAGACCCGCAGCTGATAATTAAAAGTAACTTTTTAACCAAAGGGGGGATAGGAGGCAAAAGATGCGTTCTGTGATTTCCTGTGTATTTGTTGGACTGGTCGCGTTGGCGCCCAGTCTGGGGTTCTCTTACACGCCGCAGTGTGAGAGTCTCCTGAGCGCCGACTTCGGTCCCGAGGTGACCGTTACCTCGGCCGGTCTCAGCACCGAGATCGTCGCGGTTCTCCCGGACGGAAGCGTGGTGGCCGTTCCGGTCCCCGAATACTGTGATGTGAGAGGCATCATCGCGCCGGAGCAGACCTTCAATGTCAAGCTCCCCTCCCTCGGGTGGAACAGCAGGCTCTATGTAGTGGGGAACAGCGTCGCGGCGGGCTCGGTGGAGGAGGGCGCCATGATCTCCGGCATCATGCAGGGGTTCGCCACCGCGGGAACGGACACGGGGCATCAGGGCCCCGTAGTGGACTGGTCGTTCGGGTACAACCCCCCCGACAACAGCAATCCGAACGCGGAGGAGAAGGTCATCGACTTCTGTGACGAGTCCATCCACGAGACCACTGTTTTGGCCAAGCAGATCGTCGATGCCTACTATTCCGCCGCGCCGGAGTACTCGTACTACGTGGGATGCTCCACGGGGGGACGCCAGGGACTGATCGAGGCGCAGCGATACCCGGAGGACTTCGACGGAATCCTGGTCGGCGCGCCGGCGCATTATTTCGCCGATATCGCCATGCGCGGCATCTGGGAGGGGCAGCAGCTCTCCGGCCCCGGCGCCATCGCGCCGTACAAGCTCCCGCTGCTCGCGGCGGCAGTCATGGACAAATGCGACGGAATTGATGGCCTGGTGGACGGGGTCATCGACGATCCCCGGGCGTGCCCCTTCGACGCCCTTGTGGACCTCCCGGCCTGTGTAGATGACGTGGACGGCCCGGACTGCTTCACCCTCGCCCAGCAGGACGCCATCAACGCCCTCTACGACGGACCGAGCAATTCCGCGGGGGAGCTGCTCACCTTCGGGGAGCCCTTCGGATCGGAGAACCTGGTGGACGGCGCCAGCGGCTGGATCCCCTGGCTCGTGTGGCCGGGGATGCTCCCCCTCTCACCTCTGGTCGGCGCCGGGTTCGTCCAGAATATCGGTCTGGAGCCGCCCCCCGGCCCCATGTGGGACTTCATGACCTTCGACTTCGACACCGACTGGGGACCTGTGTTCGACAAGGTCGCGCCCTTGTGCGACGCCAGCGACCCCGACCTCACCGCGTTCAGGGACTTGGGGGGCAAGATGATTCACTACGACGGTTGGGCGGATCAGGTCACCGGACCGTATCAGTCCGCCGACTACTATGAGAACGTGCTCGATCTCATGGGCGACGAGGAGACAAAGGACTTTTATAGTCTGTATATGATCCCCGGCATGTTCCACTGCGGTGGCGGGGTGGGGTGCTATGACATCGACGCGCTCTTCGGGGCCCTGGTCGGCTGGGTCGAGCAGGGCGTCGAGCCCACTTCCTACACCGGGACGCGGGATGACGGCGCCAGGACGCGGCCGATGTGTCCCTACCCGGAGGTGGCGCGGTATCTGGGGGTCGGCAGCATCGATGACGCCGCGAGCTTTGTCTGCGCTCAGCCGCCGGTGGACCTCAGCGACACCCAGGTGACGACCCACTGGATCGATGACGCCGCCTCCTTCACCCTGACACCGGAGCAGTACGGCTGGAACTCGCAGGTCGTGATCGCCGTCCTGCCCCTGGAGGGGGTCGCCATGGAGGGGACGATCGTCGTCGACAACGTCTCCTATGACCTGTCCGGCAGCTGGTTCTACCAGATTCCCGTGACCATCGGGGCGGACCCGGTCCAGATGACCGTCGCGACCGGTGGCGATCTGCGACACTACCTCATCCAGTATTGGTACCAGTAAAGTCGCTCCGGATGCCATCACATCCTTAGTACAGCTTCCCACAAGAAAGTGTCCATTTCACTTGTCCCGAACGCCGAATGGCGGCGTTGCTCCTCCTCGAATTGGCGCTACCAGTCCTTCGTCGTCGCGACCGTTCCGGCGGTTGGCATGCATCGTGCTGTTTAGGAAAGGCAACACGATGCATGACGCAGCGTATGCCGGAGCTGTCAAGGAGGTAGGAGATGGAGAACATCACCAACGGATTTTTCGGAACATTGCTGGGGCTGATCATCGGAGTGTCGCTATTCGCGTGCGACGATTATGGAGACAAGACGGACACCTCAAACCGGTCGGGGCTCACCGCAAAGGGGCTCCCCTGCTGGTAGTCCCACCTCAATACGGGGGGATCCGATGTGTCGGATACCGGATTGGACTCGTGCGATACCGGCGCGGATATGGACACGGACGCGGACACCGACACGGACGCGGACACTGACGCGGATGCCGACACTGACGCGGATACCGATGCGGACACCGATGCGGATACCGACGTTGATACCGATGCCGACACAGACGCGGACACCGCCCCGGAGACGGAGACCGGCGACGACACCGAGGCAGACGAAGACCGGTGTGATGTCGGCGCCTGGGAAGGCGTCACCACGCCAGCGGTCATCGGTACCTCTGATTTCAGTAGGATATCTTCCCCATGAAGAGAAACGCGCGATGTCGAAGGACGCGGAGCTTGCCATAGGCGAGCAGGAAGAAGACACCGAAACAGCAGCAGCTGAATTTCTGCGCCAGCTTGACGTAACGACGGCCCGGTCGGGCGCTGGTCACTTCTCCGCCCAGCTCACCGAGACGAAGGTGCCGAGGAAGTCCAGGGTGCCCCGCCGGTCTCCTACTCACCTGCAGGGTCGAGTAGCAAGGACAGACAAACCTATGGATAAAAAACCGACCCTGGTAAAAAATAACAGTGACACGCCAGCGAACTGCGCTTTTCATAGCGGGCATCGCCCGGTATGGGATTGAAATCGGCTTTTATCGACAGTACAACACCTTTAATGAATGAGAAGCGTGACCAGTCGGGAACCGTGGAGATCTCCGTGATGGATGTGCAGGCGGTGGAGGTCTCAAAGGGCATCAAAGCCGTTCGGGCAGAAACAGAGCCGAGTATCTCCGAAGCGGTGGAGCCGAGTGTCTCCGAAGCGGTGGAGCCGAGCGCTACAGAGGGTGTGGCGCCCGCGCCGTCCGTTGAAGATAAACCGCACCTGGCGAGCACGCCGCCCTTGCCGCGGACGGTCATCGACGGCCGGTACGAGGTGGTGAAGTCCCTCGGCAGCGGCGCGATGGGCACTGTTTACCTGGTCAAGCACGTCCGTCTCAACAAGCTCTTCGCCCTGAAGATGGTCAACCCGGACCTGGCGAGCGAGCCCGAGTACGTCTCGCGCTTCGAGCGGGAGGCCGACTCCTGCAGCCGCCTGAAGCACCCGAACTGTATCAGCGTCACGGACTTCGGGCAGTCCAGCGACGGGAGCCTCTACCTGGTGATGGAGTACGCGGACGGCACGCCCCTCAGCGCGCTGGTGGCCGAAGACCCGGTCACCATCTCCGAGGCCATCGAATACACCCGGCAGATCCTCCTCGGCCTGAAGCACGCCCACGACGAAGGGCTCATCCACCGGGACATCAAGCTCGAGAACATCGTCAAGTGCACCGAGCCGGACGGGCGCGTCACCCTCAAGATCCTGGACTTCGGCATGGCCAGGGAGCAGTTCAGCGAGGACGACACCGGGCGCATCACCCACACCGGGGTGGTCCTGGGCACGCCCCAGTACATGGCCCCGGAGCAAGCCTCCAATGAGAAAGTGGACGCCCGCGTGGATCTCTACGCCGCCGGGGTCACCCTGTTCCGCCTCATCGCGGGGAAGCCGATCTTCCCCGGCGACAGCCTCATGGACATCCTCGTCAATAAGATCAGGAACCCCGCGCCGAGCCTGAAGGACGTCACCGACATCGTGTACCCCGTGGTCCTCGAGGGGTTCCTCGCCAAGGCCCTGCAGCGGGAGCCGGACGATCGGTTCGCCGACGCGGACGAGATGCTCGCGGCGCTGGACCGTGTGGCAGCGGCGATCCCGGGGGCCGCTGGCGGCGGCGCGTCGTCCGAGGAGGAGTCATGGGCCCGGCAGAGCGTACTGGATGCCATCTCCGCCAGCGTCATCCGGACCCAAGCCGCCACCACCCACACCGGCGACGAGTTCCTCGGGCAGGTGCGGGAGAGCTTCGCGGTCCCGCCGCCGCTGGACAGCCTCCCGGCGCCCTCCCCGATATCCACCATGCCGGGACGGCGGAAGCCCCTGTCCCGGATCGTCGTCCTCCTGATCATCCTCGCCGTGGCGCTGGTCGTCGGGGGCGGGGCCTGGTTCGCCTACCGGTACTACTTCGCACCGCTCGGGAGCAGCGCGGGGACGGTCTCCCCAACGCCTGATGTACTACTCAATTAGTTTCCGACGGACGGAAGACATTACTGGCCGTAGCCGGCGGTGACAATCTCGGCGTGGACCGCTTCCTGTGTCGCGTCATCCGGGTAGCCCGCGACGATGGCGCCTTCGTAGAACGTGCCTTCGCTCATGTTGGTGTTGCCTGTGAAGCAGCAGTCGCCGCCCGCGCCCATGAGGACGCCGCCTTGCTTCCTCATCGGGACCCAGTGGCTCGGCAGGGGGCCGTCATAGATGGTCGACAGGGTCCCCTGTGTGGCGTCCGCACCCTTGAGCGAGAAACTTGCGCTGTTGTTCCTCTCCATGGCGACGACGTACGTCTGCGGCCAGCTGACGGCATCGGGATTCTGGCCGCTTTGGCCCCAAATGAGCATGCCGTCCTCGTAGTCCGCCATGATCCACGGACCACTGCCGCCGCCGAAGCCCCACGTGGTGCTGGTGCCGAAGTAAATCGAGTCCATCGTGGGTCCGCCTTCATACGTGCGGCTGAGCTGGCCGTTGCCGTAGTCGAAACAACAGCCTCCGTTGTTGTGCACGCCGCTGGTGACCATGTAGATGCCTTGCGGAGCGTCCCCGAGGGGCATACCGCTTTGAGATCCGTCGTGCCAGTAGGCTTCCTGGGGCCTGGTGTAGAGCGAGTAGACGGGGTGGCCGCCGACGTTCAAGCGCTCCCTGTCTGCTTGCGACGCCTTCATCCCGGGGGAGCCGCCGACGGGGCTGTCGGGGGTCTGGGCTTCGAGGTGATTGCCATGGTCGGATTGGTCGTAGACGCTCCAGATGGTGCAGATGGTCCCGTTGCAGAAGGTATCCTGCACGGCAGAGTCCGCGAAGCCGCCCGCGCTGAGGACAGGGATGTCCATGGTCTGTCCGTCGGATCGCTTCACTTGATAGAGATTGCCCGCGTAGCCGGCGAAGAGCGCGCGAACCGTGCTGTGCGCAGCGACACAAGGGGTTCCGGCCGCACCAAAGATGTCGCAAGGCTTGTCCGCATCCGCGTCGGTGTCTGTGTCGGCGTCTGTGTCGGCGTCGGTGTCGGCGTCGGTGTCGGCGTCAGTGTCGGCGTCAGTGTCGGTGTCCGTATCCCCATCGGTGTCCGTATCCCCATCGGTGTCCGTATCCCCATCGGTGTCTGTATCCCCATCGGTGTCCGTATCCCCATCGGTGTCTGTATCGCTGTCGGTGTCGGTGTCTGTATCCGCATCGGTGTCCGTATCTGCATCGGTGTCCGTATCCGCATCGGTGTCCGTATCGCTGTCGGTATCGGTATCCGCATCGCTGTCCGTATCCGCATCGCTGTCCGTATCCGCATCGCTGTCGCTATCCGCATCGGCGTCTGCATCTCCGCCGGTTCCAGCTCGGGTCAGCTCCACGGTGCCCGTCAGCCCCCCCATTTCCGGTGAGAGGCTGAGCGTGTTGGCCGATGCACAGTAGGAGTACGAAGCGTTCGAGGCCGTGAGCGTCGTGCCCTGCGTCGTATACCAACCCGTGGGTTCCGTATAGGGAAGCACGTGGCCGAGCCCGGCTGCGTTGTCCGGGCTGAGCGAGCACGTGCACACACCGCTCGCATCGCCGCACGTCACCGCGCCCCAGCCGGCGGTGGTGAAGAGGTTTCCGAACCTGTCGTCGCAATCACGGGGAGTGGTGGACGACACGGAAAGACACGCCGCTTCCAATGTGACAGTGGCCTTGCCGGTTGTCCTCGTGTTGTCCTGATAGGTGCCATCGGCATTGGCGACAAAGGAACCGGTCGTCTGGAGATACCCTTCCACGACGGCGACCTCCTGGCAGCCCAGCCCGAGCAAGCTCACGTCAATGACCTCAGGAAACATCAGACAAGACGAAGAGACGTTCCACGTTCCGACCACATTCCCGCCACAAGGGGTTACGTCGGTGCAATTGGTGGTGGAGATGTTGACCGCTGGACCTGTTCCGGTGTCCGCGTGGGTATTGGTGTCCGCGTATCCGCCGTCGTTTGGCAAATTCTCCTTGTCCGATGAACAACCGTTGATAATGAGCGCAATGACCCACATCCACATCACGCATAGCATGCTCCCTTTTAAAACTGCCATGATTCTCGCCTCCCTTTATAGTGCATTTATCTATACTCATTCATTTTAAGTCAATATGCTTATCCAATTACTTTGTGGTCTCCAAATCCGTTTTCGTGTGTGCTTTTTCGTTTATAGGTCAATTTTAGTAGTCGTTCGATATCATGATCACAGACGTATTGCCGCGAAAGTCGGCAAGAGGGACGGGGCGTCGGGCGCAGTTACATCCTCGGCGTCTTGGTAGAGTTTATCCACATCTACCCGTCCTTTGAAGTCATCAGTCATGTTTTTCAATCCTTTTGAGGATACTGTCTTGCGGGTTCCTACCGCCCCGCTCGGGCGAAGGCCGCCACGTCGACCCCGCGGGCGCCGCTTCGCCTCAGCACCTTGGCGGCCTCCCGCACGGTGGTGGCGGTGGTGACCACGTCGTCCACCAGCAGGACCCGCCGCCCCGACACGCGGCCGGCCTTGGGGACGACGAAGGCGCCGCGGACGTTTTCCAGCCGCTCCTCCCGGGTGAGCCCGGCCTGGGGCGCGGTGTCCTGGACGCGGACCATGGCGGAGGTGTCCATGGGCACCCCCAGCCTGCGGGCGACGGGGCGGGCGATGAGCGCGGACTGATTGAACCCCCGCTCGCGGAGCTTGGCGGGGTGGAGGGGGATCGGCATCACGATATCGAACGGCTCCGCGCCGGCCATCTCCCGGGATACCCGCCGCCCCATCAGCGGCCCCAAGTGGGTCTCCCGGCCGTACTTGAGACGGAGGACCGCGTCCGCGGCAGCGGCCCCGTACTGATAGACGGCGGTGAGGGAGGCGAACGCTGGCGGCCTCTTCAAGCACTCGAGGCAGAGGTGGTCCGGCCCGGCGCTCTCGAAGGGCAGCGCGCACCGCGGACACCGGGGGGAGACGGACGGCATGAGGGAGCTCGTACAGAGGTCGCAGAACGACAGCGTCGCGCCGTCGGTCGCCGGCCCCATCCGCGCGCCACAGGCCGCGCATCGGGGGGGCCAAAGGAGATCCGTCAGGGCGTGGAGCAGGGAAACGACCATACCCCCCTATCGGCCGTTTCCCGGGGAGGTTGCCAAAAAAAATGGTCCTTCACCTTCTATTTGGACCTCCGCCCGCTTTTTTGATATAGGGACGAACGGCTTTTGATGAGGCCGGTTGGACAACCTGTAAAATAAGGAGGTTTTTCCGTGAAGATCCTCGTGCCGATGAAACGGGTCGCGGACCCGGACAACGCAAACAAAGTGAAGATCACCCCCGAGGGCGACAAGGTGACCTGCGAGGGGCTGGAGTTCAAGCCCAATCCCTTCGACGAGTATGCCGTGGAGACGGCGCTCCGGATGCTGGAGACGTCCCCCAACGCCGCGGACCTGCGGGGCGAGGTGGTGGTGGCGACCATCGGTCCCAAGGAGACCACCAAGCAGATCCGCCAGGGGCTCGCCATGGGCGCCGACCGGGGCATCATCGTGGAGGGGGAGGACGACGACCTGGACGCCACGGTGGTGGCCCGCACCCTGGCCAAGCTGGTGGAGAAGGAGTCCCCGGACCTGGTGCTCATGGGCAAGCAGGCGGTGGACGGCGACTCCAACCAGGTGGCTCAGATCCTGGCGGAGATGCTCGACTGGCCCCAGGCCACCTTCGCCGGGAGCATCGAGGTGCCCGAGGATCTCTCGAGCGCCACGGCGGTCCGGGAGGTGGACGGCGGCGCGGCCACGGTGACGGTGACGTTTCCGGCGGTCATTTCCGTTGATCTCCGGATCGTAGCCCCCGCGGCGGTGCGCAACAACGTCTCCCCGGCGGACAAGCCCTACCCGGACGGCCCCCGATTCGTGGCCCTTCGGGGGCTCAAGAAGGCCAAGAAGAAACCCATCGACAAGTACACCCTGCAGGAGCTCGGTGTGGACACCGCCCGCCGGGTGGACACCCTGTCGTTCGAAGCGCCCCCGACGCGCCAGGCCGGGGTCATCGTCGAAACCGTGGAGGAGCTGGTGGACAAGCTCAAGAACGAAGCCAGGGTGCTGTAGAAAGGGGTGACCAGATGAGCAACGTATTGATAATCGCGCAGATCGCGGGGGGCGAGGTCAAGAAGGCCACGAGCTCCGCGGTGACCTTCGCCGCCAAGGTCGGCGGCACCTACAGCGTCATGGCCCTTGGGGACGATCTCTCGGGACAGAAGGAGGCCCTCTCCAGGCTGGGCGCCGCGAAGGTCTATCTCGCCGAGGGCGCCGGGCTGGACAACGCCCTGGCCGAGCAGTGGGCTCCGACCATCGCCGAGGTGGTGAAGACCGGCGGGTTCGACGTCGTGGTGAGCCCGGCCTCCAGCACCGGCAAGGACGTGATGCCGCGGCTCGCCGCCAGGCTGGACGCGGGCATGGCCTCCGAGGTGGTGGACGTGGCGGGGGAGGGCGGGCAACTCACCTATACCCGCCCCATGTACGCGGGCAACGTCAACGGCAAGGTCCGGATCAACACGCCGATCCAGGTGGTCACCCTCCGCGCCACCGAGTTCGACGCCGCCCCGGCGGTGGACGCCGCGAGCCCGGTGGAGGCCGTGACCCCGGCGGCCCCCTCCGGCGCCGCGAGCCGTATCCAGTTCAAGGGCTTCGACAAGTCCGTGTCCGAGCGGCCCGACCTGGCCGAGGCCCGAGTGGTGGTCTCCGGCGGCCGGGGCCTCAAGGACAAGGAGAACTTCAAGATCCTCGAGGAGCTCGCCGACCTGCTCGGCGGCGCCGTGGGCGCGACCCGCGCGGCCGTCGACGCCGGGTTCATCCACAACGACTTCCAGGTGGGCCAGACCGGCAAGATCGTCGCCCCGGAGCTCTACCTCGCCGTCGGCCTCTCCGGCGCTCTTCAGCACGTGGCCGGTATGAAGTCCTCCAAGACCATCGTCGCCATCAACAAGGACGAGGAGGCGGAGATCTTCCAGATCGCCGACTACGGCATTGTCGCCGACCTTTTCAAGGTCGTCCCCGAGCTCACCGACCAGATCAGGAAATCCCGGTAGGGATCCCGCCGTGAGTCCCGGGGATCTCCCCCGGGCTATCGCCCGCTGCCGCCTCTGTGCTATGACCATGGGGACGCCTTGAGACGACTTTGTAGGGAGCATCGGTCTGAAAAATGGAACTGTTTACCATACTCGCGGTCCTGATCACGCTCGCGGCGCTGTTCAGCTATGTCAACCACCGGTACCTGGGCTTCCCCGTGACCATCGGGGTCATGGCCATCTCCATCGTCTTCTCCCTCGCCCTCATCGGGTTGAACCGGCTCCTCCCCGGTCTGGACGAGACCGTCCGGCTCCTCCTCGACGGCATCGACTTCGATGAGACCCTCCTGCACGGGATGCTGAGCTTCCTCCTGTTCGCCGGGGCCCTGCACGTCGACCTGCAGGATCTCGCCGAGCGGAAATACAGCATCGCCACGCTCGCGAGCGTCGGCACGATCATGTCGGTGTTCATCGTGGGGACGGGGATGTGGCTCCTCCTCGTCGCGTTCGATATCGAGCTGCCGCTGATCTACTGTCTCCTGTTCGGCGCCATCATCTCCCCGACCGATCCCATCGCCGTGCTGAGCATCCTCAAGACCTCCAAGGCGCCAAAGAGCCTCGAGACCAAGATCACCGGGGAGTCCCTGTTCAACGACGGCATCGGGGTGGTCGTATTCCTCGCCATCCTGCAGATCGCCACGGGCACCCACGCGCCCGACCCGGGGCACATCCTGATCCTGTTCGCCCAGGAGGCCGTGGGGGGCGTGATCGCCGGCCTGGTCCTCGGGTACCTCACCTTCCTCATGCTGAGGAGCGTCGACAACTACCAGGTCGAGATCCTCCTCACCCTGGCGCTCACCACCGGCGGGTACGCCCTCGCCGACCGCCTCCACCTCTCGGGCCCCATCACCGTCGTGGTGGCCGGCCTCCTCATCGGAAACCACGGCCGGTTCCTCGCGATGTCGGAGAAGACGCGGCACCACCTGGATCTCTTCTGGGAGCTCGTGGACGAGATCCTCAACGCGGTCCTGTTCGTCATGATCGGTCTGGAGATCATGGTGCTGACCCTCCGGGCGGACTATCTGCTGCTGTGCGTCCTCGCCATCCCCGTTGTGCTCTTCGCGCGCCTCGTCTCCATCGGCGTCCCCATCACGCTGCTCTCACGGTTCCGGCGCTTCACCCCCGGCGCCGTCCGGATCATGACCTGGGGAGGCCTCCGGGGGGGGATCTCCGTCGCGCTGGCCCTCTCCCTCCCGGAATCCCCGGAGCGGCAGCTCATCCTGGCGCTGACCTACGGCGTGGTGCTCTTCTCCATCCTCGTGCAGGGGCTGACCATCGAGAGGCTCATCAACCGGATCTGCTGATCCCGTAAGAACACAAGCCTCGCAAGCCCCATCGAGGTCCAGGTAGTAACGCCGATCGTGAAATTGTGAGATGACCTGAAACAATCCCGTCACATGGAGTTTGGCATACCACAGCATCGAGAGACCGTAGCTGCAAGCAAGGTCCCCGCAATATTTAAGACCGTCCCTGATTCGTTGCGCTGCGCGGGGCTACCGCGCACAGCGGATGCCATAGGCGTCGGCGTATTCGTCGAGGCCTGACCTATAATTATAGAACCGACGCGTCGTGGTGAGCCAGCCGTAGTTGCCGGTATAGTATGATGCTCCGCGGAGCACCGAGTATTCTTCGCCGGTTATCCAGGCGCTGCCATCGGTGGGGGCGTAGAAATAACCATAGTGATAATCGTCCGCCGTCCACTCGACAACGTTGCCTGCCATGTCGCACAGATCTTGAAGCGTATTTCCCTCAGGTCGCGAACAGACCCTAGCGGTGAGGTTCAAACCGCAGCCCGGCGCAGTTGAATCGATCACCGCATAGTTGCAGCTCGGCCAGTCGTCGCCCCACGGAAATTGGTTGTCCAGACCCTGTGATCGCGCTGCGTACTCCCACTCAGCCTCGGAGGGCAACCGCCCGCCGGCCCACTGACAAAACTGCTCCGCACCGTAAAAATTAACACAATTCATAGGGTAGTCTGCGCGATTCGGATAGCCGTGGTTGCATTGCGAATCCACAGACATATCAAACCAGTTGATTTCGGAGCACTCACCGTCGCCTACGCAAGCGTCGAACTGGGCCACCGTCACCTCGGTCTTCAGTATCTCGAAGGCGGTTATGTTGACGTCGTGGCGAGGCTTCTCGTCGTCATCAGCGTTGTCATCATCGTTTGCGGCTCCCATCTGAAAATCGCCGGCTTCCATCGGGATCCACCTGAGACCCAGGCTGTCCGAATCCGTGTCTGTGCCGGCGTCGATATCATCGCCGGTTCCGGTATCGGTTTCGGTGCTGGATTCGGTACTCGAGTCGATGTCGGTGTCCGTGTCAGCCAAGGTGTCCGTAATGGTGTCGGTGTTCATATCGGTATTCCCCTGGGTATCGGACCTATCTGTCGAGTCTGTCGTGTCGGTCGAACTCTCCTCATCCGATCCGGTATCCGCGTCGCCATCCGCATCGCCGTCCACGTCCGTGTCGGTGTCAGCGTCCGCGTCCCCGTCGGTATCTCCGTCAGTATCTCCGTCGGTGTCCGCGTCCCCGTCAGTATCTCCGTCGGTGTCCGTGTCCCCGTCGGTATCTCCGTCGGTGTCCGCGTCCCCGTCGGTGTCCGCGTCCCCGTCGGTATCTCCGTCGGTGTCCGCGTCGCCGTCGCCGTCCGCATCCGTGTCCGTGTCCGTGTCCCCGTCCGCGTCGCCGTCGGTATCTCCGTCCGTGTCGCCGTTTCCCGTATCGTCTGTAAAGGTATAGTTTTCCCTGGTGGCTATAGAGCATCCGGAGAAGATGACGATGAGCACAGATGAGAGGAGGGTAAGCATTATGCAGCTCTTTGTTGTCTCAAATAACTGGGGACTCATAACTAAAATCTCCCGGATACGGCGATCGCCGCCGAGGTGCCTCCGATGACGGGCATGAGGGACACTTTGTGTTGCTCTTCATTCTTTACGGACCGCGCCGAGTAGATCAGGAGCCCTATGCCCACGGCCGTGACCGCGGCCCCGACCCCGAGCAGCACATCGGTGCTGATCGCCAGGGCGTCCTTGGTCTCCTTGCGGTCCCTATCGCCGGCCGGACAGACTCCGCCCGTGCACTTGTCATCCAGATCGTTTTTGACAGACAGAGCGACGCCGCCCGTGGCGGCCGCCGCCACCAGCATGGAGGCGCCGACGCCTATGCCGGCCCAACCGAGGGGCCTCAGCTTCGATGTGCCTGTATCCTCCGCAGCGGTCTCGTTGCTCTCATCGATGGGTATTTCTTCGGCGGCTTCCGGTGGCGTCTCGTCTCTCCGGTCCTTCGGCCGTGACGCCGCGGCATCGACGCTGACCGTCTCCCCCTGACTCACCTTCACGTTCTCGGAGAGCAGCACTTCGCCCTCGTGCTGGATCTCGACGGTGTGAATCATACCGACGGCAATCTTGAGCATGCCTGGCAGAGGTGCGGTGCCGCGGTCGATGCCATCCACCGTCACGGTAGCCCCGGCCGGTGCCTCGATTTTCAGCGAACCAATGAAGTTCTTCAGGTTGTCGATCTCTTCGATCACCGTCTTTCGACGCGCAGCCGTCAAATCGTCCCCGCCCTTGGCGAGGTACTCCTCGAAAGCTTCGTAGGCGGGCCCGTAGTTCTTGGCAGCGGCCTCACTCTGGGCGATGTTGAACAGCAAGGACCATGTGGGCTTGAGCGCATCGGCGTGGCGAAACGCCTCGGCCGCTTTTTTGTAGGACCCGGCCTTGTAGAGCTCCACGCCCCGATCGAATTCGGCCTTGGCCTCGGCTACCGAGTCCTGGCAAACACAATGAGAAGACACCACTAGCAAGGCCCCGAAAAGGGCCGTGACCGGCAATATTATATCTTTCATGAGGTGATTCCCTTCATGAGGTGTGATAGAATACAGGAGAAATCCCCGTCTGCCTCTGGATGCATGGTCACTCATTAGCACTAAACTGATATTTTGAGAATATAAAAGATAGCGTCGGATCACCGCGCCCTGACCCCTTTCGAACCCGCCCCGCAATGGAGAGGGAATCTCTCTACCTTTGATATCAGTCTCATTCAATCAAAGAAGTGACAATGGCACCGTTCTCTATATCCATTTGGTCGACACTTCTCCAAAGCGCCGCGGCGCCTTTTTGCGATTCTAGCGGCCCTGCTACCATACTTCTTCGGCGCTGCTTTTGTATTCATATCGGGTTGCGGCAAATTAAAGCCCGATGACTCAGAAACACACACACCGCGACAGTCGAAAACAGATGGCACCGGCGGAGAAAGAGCAAGCGCCCCGCCCTCGTTCCAGGGATGCGGGAGTCAATGGAACCCGCCCTCCGGGATTCCGGAGTTGTGATGACGGAACGGCCGGCAAAGGGGAGTGTCGACCAGCGTATCGATGCGGTCCCGCCGTCCCCTGATACCGAAGCGAAGCCTCCGCGGCGCCGAACGCGAAAGGGCGCAACACCAGCCAAACCGAGATCGGGCGCGGGTCCTTATACCTTGAAATCCCAATAGGTCGGCGAGGAAAAACGCGTCAAGGTGCGACAGCAGTGGCCGAACGGAGTCTTTGACATCAGGAGCTGAACTGGACTGTTCATGAGTGATGGCAAAGGTGAGTACGGACGCTGATGGCGTGCA
>JBNLED010000127.1:0-6102 GCA_050304755.1 Polyangia bacterium
GTCCGATCATGGGGCACATCATCAACACGTTGCCGGATATCGCCGAATCCGAGTGCAACGTGCTCATTCAGGGGCCGAGCGGGTCCGGCAAGGAGCTCTTTGCCGAGGCCATCCACGGCGCCAGCCCCCGGCGCTACGGCCCCTACGTCAAGCTCAATTGCGCCGCCCTGCCGGCCAATCTGCTGGAGTCGGAGCTCTTTGGTTACGTCAAAGGTGCCTTTACCGACGCCAAACGAGACAAGCCCGGACACTTTTGCTTTGCGAGCGGCGGCACGCTCCTGCTCGACGAGATCGCCGAAATGGACATCGCGCTCCAGGTCAAGCTGCTGAGAGTGCTCAACAACGGCGAGTACCAGCCCCTCGGCTCCAACCATACGCTCAAGGCCAACGTGCGCATCATCGCCGCGACCAATGCCAATCTCAAAGAGGCCATCGAGGCCGGGCAGTTTCGGGAGGACCTCTATTTCCGCCTCAACGTGGTGGGCATCGAGCTGCCCGCGCTGCGTGAACGCCCGGAGGACGTCCCGATTCTCGTCGACCACTTCATCCAGAAATTCTCGAAGCGGAGCGCCCGACCCATCCGCGGAATCACCGTCGAGGCCCTCGCGGTTCTCAGACGATATCCCTTCCCCGGCAACGTACGAGAGCTCGAAAACGCCATCGAACACGCGTTCGTCATGTGCCACGATCAGACCATCGGTGTCGCCCATCTGCCGCCCAACCTCGTGGCGCACACCGAGTCCGTCCGAGACCATAGCGTCAGCGCCAGAAGTGAGAAGCAGATCATCGAGGAGTCGATGCAGCGCAACCGCGGGAAACGTTCCCTCGTGGCGAAGGAGCTCGGAATTCACCGCACCACCTTGTGGCGCAAGCTCAAGACCCTCCGCATCGCGTGTTAGGAGTGGCAGGGCGTGAGGGCAGGTGAGCGGCGGTCTGGGATGGGTTCCTGCGGACCGGATTTATCTCGACGTCGGCGATAGAAGGTTCGGGACTGTCATCATGGCCCGTCGATGAGCCCGACGATGGCGGTATTGTGGCATATTGATTGATGGAAATCTGTGCGGCTGGCTCGCTCTGGGCTCCGTAAATCTCGTAACTTTGAGGTTCAGTACCGTCCCGTTCTCCTGAGAAGGACCTACCACACCAACGGAATGAGCCTGAACTTCTGCTTCGTGCAGTACTCTTCGTACCCCATGCGCTCCGCTCTGAGCAGTTTCTCCTCATTCAAGATCCGGAAACCCAGCAGGGGAATTAAAAGCGCCACGCCTTGCGACTTCCTTGAAAACCCTGTAGCCTCTTGTCTACCGGTGTTGGACCAGGATTCACAGATAGTGCGTCTCTGCCAGACCGGTCAACAGGATGAGCCGATGGTCAGATCGCAAGCGCCGAGCGAAATCCTCGAAACGCTCTACTTCCTGAACATCCTACCGGGCAAGGCCGTCCTGTTCGTCACCTCCATGGTCGCGGCCGTGGCCCTGCTTCCAGTTCAAATCGTCGCGTGGATGATCTCCGGGCGGCGGTTCTCTCAGACCATGCCCTTGGCCTTCCTCGTCGCCCTCGGCCTCGGCTTCGACGCGGACGTAACCCCTCCGATGCCGCCGCTTCTGCACCCGCTGATCGCAGAAATCCGGGTGATGTATTCCTTCCGCATGGACCACGTGAAGTTCGTGCGCGTCTTCTTCTTCCTGCGCCGATACAAGCAACACGAGTCCGGAGTGGTTGACGTCTTCCCGGGTCTGGCGCCGCGTCACAAGGGCCTGCGGTTCAGCGCGGGGCTCGTCTTCACCGTCCTGTGCAATGCCCCCCCCGCAGCTCTGGTGTGGGCCATCGCCCAGGCTTGACGACCGATAGTGCGGATGGGATCACCCATTAGAAGGCATTGGCAAGATGGAGTTGCCCCGAAATGGTGGACAGTTGTAGTTCCTACGACATCGTCAGCTCGAACTCCACTGGACTGACATAGTTGACGTATGAGTGCCGTCGGACATCGTTGTAGTAGCTTTCGATGTAGTTGGCAATCTCCAGCCTTGTCTCTGCTTGGGTTTTGAGCGAATGCGGGCGAAGCTGTGTGAGGTCAGGGTGGAAATCAAGCGGCGGTGACACCAGCCGGTGCCCGAGCAGGGCAGGTGGCTGGGCGCGGTCGTGAGAGGCCACGTGAACTACTACGCGGTGCCGCTCAACGGCGACATAACGGCCCGATTCAGAGCGGAGTGTATCAAGCACTGGCGGCATGCGCTGATGCAGCGAAGCCACAAGAGCACGATTACCTGGGATCGGATGAATCGCATCGCCAAACGCTGGCTACCTCCAGCCTGAACCACAGGTAGCACATTTGCGTTGGTACTACGGTTGGGCGCATTCCGGCGACGTCGCGTGTGGTGGCGGGGGTGATGTTTCTGCTTAGATTTCTAACGTTTGAGGAAAAGCAAAAATTGTGGCGCGTCTTTTGCTCCAGATAAATTGAGAAGCGAAAGAAAGGATACATGATGAAAATAGTGATGTTGGCAATCGGCTGCGCTATCCTGCTGAGTCCCCGATTCGGTTGGGCTGAGGACTCCACGGACCGCGATGTGAGACCCTTGGAGATTGGCGTTTTGGCGACTTATGGAAACGATTTCGACTATCATCGTGCCGGTGGCAATCTACGCGTTGCCAAATTCCTGACCCGGACGTTTGCCCTAGGGGCTGCGACAGGAGTGGACGCCCGAATTTACAATGAAGCGTCCGGAACGGGTTTGATTGTCCCCTTTGATATTTTCGTCGAGTGGGATATCCCCGTGGCGCGAAGCCGGGTGAGCGTCTTGATTGCGATGTCCACGGGCTATGCCATGGCCCTCAGTACCCGTTTTTCACCACCGTTTCGGGAACACATCGTACACATGGAAATGGAATCGGGAGTCAAGGTCGAGCTCAGTCCTAGAATCGGGCTGGCGGCGGTCATGTACGGAGGAATGCATTACTATGTCCGGTATTGGCCCCTCGCTATCCTCGGCGCAAAGATCGGTCCCTGTTTCTGGTTTTAGAAGGCTCCCCTGAACAGCCGGTTTTTTTTAGAGAAACGTGAAGTTTGCGATTTTCCCTTGAATCTCGAAGGCTTCCTCCCGCCGATTCAACGTGGTCCATGTGACAATGCGTATTCACGACGGTAACGTCCGGGGCGTCTTTGTGCAAAAGAACCTACCGCTTCATTCTCTCGGGCGGCGAGTCGAGGTGGGTGAAGGGGTAGTACCCCTCCCCAGAGGTGTACCGCCCCTCCTGCCATACATGCCGGACGTTCCGCACGAAGGGCTGCTTCAGCCACTCCTGGAAGTTTTTGGCGGACTGGGTGTTGTACGCGTAGTCCTTGTTCTGGGGCTTGGTGGCGAAGGTGCGCATGATCAACGAGGTGTCATCAAAGTTCATGTTGTAGATGTTCTGACGGAACCGGTCGTCGTAGCTCCAATAGGACTCGGCGTTTGATATATAGAGGGCCCGGACGGGAACGTCCAGCGCTCTCGACACCTCGGCGATACCGTTCAGCCCTTTCTCGTCGAGGAGATTGCCCATCAGGGGCCGCACCCGCTTGGCCAGGATGAGCTCCCGAACGAAAGCGTACTGCGCCTGATCGGTGATGAACCCCACCACCTTTTTCTCCTCCAGGTGCTCGCGCAGGCGCCCGAGGCGGCGGGACACCGCCCCCCTCCCGGCCTTGAATACCTCGAGGATGAGCCTCTTTTTCGGATGATCCTTGTAGGCCTCCTCGAGCAGCGCGAGGGAGTCCTCCCGGTTGAGGTGCCACCACCTTTTATAGAACACCTCGACGGTCTCGCTGCGCTCGAAGAAGGCCATGTAGGCCAGGTGGAGATAGACCACCCACGGGTCGTAGTCCGAGAGCCACGCCAGGTGGGGCTTCATCCAGCCGATGAACAGGTACCCCTGATCGGTCCCCACCCCCACGTATCCGCCCCCGAGGTCCTTGATCCTCGCGAGGAACTTGTCCGGGTTCGCCTCGTCGCTGTAGAGGAAGTGCGCTCCCTCGAACTTCTCCATCTGGGCGTCCAGGACCTTCGGCGGGGGATCCTCCTCGGATCCGAAGAAGAGGGCCTCCGCCTCCGGCGTGAGGGGCGCATAGCTCTCCATCACCCCCGGCGGGGCCTCCCCCTCGCCCGACCCGGTGTCGGCGGGTTTCTCCGGCGCTCTCTCGGGCGCCGACAGGGGTGGGGCGGTGGCGGCCATGGGCGCCGAGCGGTCGGGATCCGCCGCCCCGGGGTCCTTATCGGAGCACCCTAGGAACAATGTCAGGAAAAGAACGTCGATGTGTTGCAGCCTGAAAAATAACAGGTACTTCATGAAACAGTCCTTACGGCGCGTCTACTTTCCGGTGATGGAGAAATGCATGATGTCCCGGATGGATCCGGTGAGATCGCCGCCCCACTTCCAGCCGGTGTGCTCGGTGATCTTTCGGTATACAATGCCCTCTTTGGTGATGGTGTGCCGGGGATTCTTCTGGGGCTGCCACGCTCCGCCGATGCCGAGCCTGCACGACCGCAGGGCTTTCGTCGACAGCGTCTTGATCCGACAGCCGGTGTACATGCCGTTGAAGGCGGCGTTGATATCGATGGCGGTGCCGAAGGAGTGGTTGCTGAACTCGGTGCGCAGGTCGTTCACCCACGCCCCCCGGGTCATCCCGGGACGGTACCCCACGATGTCGACGAGGACGAACTCCCCGCTCTCGGCGATCTCCCGGAGGGCGGTCTCGACTTGCGCTTTGTAGTGCCGGCACACCCGGATGGACCCCATCCCCTCGAACCCCAGGGGCTCCAACTCGAGCGCCACCTGATCCTCACTGCAGACGCTGCACCCGTGGGGGTCCGCGGGATCCCGCTCCTTGTCGGTGACCTCCGAGTAGGGTTTGCTGACGGTCCGCTTGTTCGCGGGGCCCTTCCGGGTCCGGGACCACTGGTAGGTTTTGTAGGTGCAGGTGGCGGGCGCCTTCACGTCATCGGCTTTCGCGCTCGTTTTCGGTCCCCCCTCAGGGGGCGCGGGCTCGACCGCCTCGGAAGCCGGGGCGGGATCGGCCTTCGACGGGGCCTCCTCCGCCCCCGGTCCGTCGGGGGCCTCTCGGCGAGCCGGATCGTCAGGCGCCGGCGCTGGCGCGGGATCGTCGGGTGCCCCCGGCGTCTCCTGCGGCGCATCGTCCTTGACCGAGGCGGCCGAGGCGGTCGCAGCGGGCCGATTCGGGGACGCCCCCGTCGTGGCGCAAGCGGTGGTAAACACGAAACAAAGAAGACGTAGAGGATATACAGTGTTCATTGCGATCGTCATCCATATCACCTATAAGTGCTCATCAACAGTCACCGGCACCGCCGATGGTTCGGAGTCTACTCACTCAACTGGGAGGATGCAAAATATGCGAGCTGTTATCGCCATCCATATCGCCTTCGTCCTGCTCTGGGGCCTCTCCTGCGCCGAAAAAACGGAGCGCCGTTCCCCATCCAACGCTCCGGACCGGCCGGTGCATTCCCCCGCTGCGAAGGCTGCGGAACCGCCGAAACCGCCGCCCCCTGATACCGCGCCGCCCGAGGCCCCGGGCCCGAAGTTCGAGGGCGACCATCCCGAGGTGCTGCCCTGCGGCACCCCACCCGGGGAGATGGTCTGCATCCCCGGGGGCCCCTTCATCCGGGGCTCGGACGACGGCCCCGAGCCCGCGCGTCCCCAGGAGGTGGTATGGGTCCAGACCTTCTACATGGACAAGAACGAGGTGACCTACGGGGACTACCAGGCCTGCGCGGCGCGAAGGAAGTGTGACGAGGCCAAGCCCCTGTACTTCGATTTCAACGCCCCGGACCAACCCATGAACGGCGCCAGCTGGTTCGCGGCCAAGAAGTACTGCGAGGCCCACGGCAAGGATCTCCCCACCGAGGCGCAGTGGGAGAAGGCGGCCCGCGGCACGGACGGACGCCTCTACCCCTGGGGCAACGAAGTGGCCACCTGTGAGCTGGCGGTCATCGAGGATGCGTCGGGCAAGGGATGCGGGCGGAGGAAGAGGGGCAAGCACCCGGAGAAGGGCAAGGTGTGGCCAGTGGGCTCGAAGCCCCCCGGCCCCAACGGCCTCTACGACAT
>JBNLED010000128.1:0-17937 GCA_050304755.1 Polyangia bacterium
AACATGGAGCTGCCCGAGGTCTCGTCCCAGTTGTCACCGGTCTCCTCGTCGATCACCTGCTGCCAGAGCCCGGAGTCCCGCTGGTATTCGAGGAGCCCCGACATCATGTCCGTGAATCCCTCCAGGATCCGCGGATACTGCTCGTGCCCCGGATCCAGCTCCTGCAGGATCTCCGCCATACCGGACGCGAACCAGCCGTTGCCGCGGCCCCACTTGCCCCGCGTGACGCTCGGGAGCTGGAAGAAGCACCCGTCGTCCTGTTGGAGCTCGTCCAGGTACCTGGCCATGGTCTCCGCCGCGAGGTTCAGGTAGATGTCATTCTGGGTGGCGCGATACGCCTGCACCTGGAGGCCGGTGATCATGAACATGTCATCGATGGCCATCCGGATGTGCGAATCGATATGGTCCACCTGCAGATCGGCGAGCGCCAGCCCGTCCTGCAGGTAACGGTCGTCGTCGTTGATTAGATAGATCTCGAGGGGGACGATCCCCCAGACGGCGGTGTCCACGTCGCCGTTGCCCGAGATATGGGACATCGGGCTTCCCAGGTGGGAGTCGTACTTGCCGATCAGCGTGTCCAGCAGGCTCTGGTCCTGGGTGAGGCTCGCGATCTGAAGGGCGCCGTACCAGGTACACCCGATCGCGTAGTGCCGGCTGCCGGTGTCGTCATCCAGAAACTCTCCGGACACCCGCGCGCCGATGACCGCCGGATCCGCCCCTTCGGGCCAATCGGTGAACTCATCTATGATACCATCAGTATCGGCGTCGGTGTCCGCATCGGTGTCGCCATCGGTGTCCGCGTCGGTGTCGCCGTCGGTGTCCGCGTCGGTGTCGCCATCGGTATCCGCGTCGGTGTCGCCATCGGTGTCGGTATCCGTATCGGTGTCACCATCTGCGTCGGTGTCGCCATCGGTGTCGGTATCCGCATCGGTGTCGCCATCCGCATCGGTGTCGGTATCGGTATCCGTGTCGGTATCGGTATCCGCGTCGGTGTCGGTGTCGGCGTCCGCATCGGTGTCGGTATCGGAATCCGCATCGGTGTCGGTATCGGTGTCCGCATCGGTGTCGGTATCGGCGTCCGCGTCCGTATCGGCGTCCGCGTCCGAGTCCGCATCGGTATCGGCATCCGCATCGATGTCGGTATCCGAGTCGGTGTCGCTATCGGTATCTCCGCCGTAGGGATCCGTCGAGCCGCCGTCGGCGCTGTCGGCATCATCGGTGGTGCCGCATCCGTACAGCGCGAGGAACAGGGACTGGACAGCGATGACCAACCAACGGTCTGATGTTCCCATCATGTCAGCCCTCGTGTGTCCATTTTCGTCCTTTTACACGCCCTCGATGATCCCCACCACGCTGAGCGTGTACTCCTGAGCGGAGACGTAGTCCTGCCGTCCGTCCGGCGTGCCGCGCAACCAGAGCAGCGCCCGGTGGGTCGTGTCCCACTTGGGCACGATGGGACGGAGGTTGTCCATCTGCGAATTGGCGGTGATCGGGACCCAGTCGAAGGTGGCGCCGTTGTCGCAGGTCACCCCCTTCCAGATCTCCTTGTGACCGTTGTAGTCCCCTTCATCGGTGCGGGGATCGAAGGGGGTCGAAATATAGATGACCTGCGGGTTGTCCGGATCCAGCGATCCGAGACCGGTGTAGTCCTGCTCGGAGTCGTAGAGCTTGGTGCCAGCCTGGGCGAGGTAGGTCAGGCTCCAGCTGCTCCCGTCGAACCGGCCGTAGAACAGCCGCTTGTCCGGATCGGAGCTCCCGGTCCCCGCGACCCGACCGGTCCCGATGAATGCGACGGTGCCGTCCTCATAGCGAACGAGGTCGGCGTTCCACGCATGGTTCAGGGTAACCCCGCCGACCATCGAGTCGGCCCTGAACACCTGTGTGTAATCGGTAATCTCGCTCGCCTGCCGGTCGGTGAAGTCGTTGTCAATCACGTCGCCGTTGGAGTTGTGAATCTGGCCGTTGTAGATATACCCGTGATACAGGCTGTTGTTGTTGTCCCGGGGGTGGGCCTCGGTGGCCAGAAAGTCGATGCGATCCACATTGTTGCCCCAGTACTTGTAGTACCCGGCCACGTAGCCCACCCGCGGGGTGGAGGTCAGCCGGCCGCCGAAGGTCCAGGATCTGCCGTTGTCTTCGCTGTACAGGTAGTTGGGGCTGGTGTCGGTGGACCGTACATAAGAATAAATCGTATCGCCAAGGTACCACATGTTAGCGTAGGTAATCCCGTCGCCCGCGTTGGCGCCCCAGTCGTAGTCCTGTCTCGCGGACCAGGAGCCGCCGTCGAAGTAGCTGTACCGACTGAGGTTGTCATTTTTGTGGCCTGCCCACATGGCGGCGTACCCGCCGTCCTTGGTCTTGAGGATGGCCGGAGTATCGTGGTCGTCGGTATACGGCAGCGACCTGTCCACGGTATTCTTGTTCTCGATGGTCCCGGTGGCGATGTCGTAATTGACGATGTGAACCTGAGAGTTCTGAACGGAACCGATGATGAGCTTGTTGTTCTCCGCGTCGACGATGGCCCGCTCGTCCTGGTACCAGCACCAGGCGCCGCTTTCGTTGAAGGTGATGAAGTCGCCGTTCACCCAGCTGTCGCCGCTCGGGCTCGCGGTCTCGGAAAACGGGCACTCTGTCACACCGATATCCGTATCGGCGTCCGTATCCGCGTCCGTGTCTCCGTCCGTATCCGCGTCCGTGTCTCCGTCCGCGTCTCCGTCCGTATCCGCGTCCGTGTCCGCGTCCGTGTCTCCGTCCGTATCCGTGTCCGTATCACCGTCCGTGTCTCCGTCGGTATCCGAGTCCGTGTCCCCATCGGCGTCTGTATCCGTATCGGTATCCCCGTCCGCGTCCGTATCGGTATCCGAGTCTGTATCCGTATCCGAATCTGTATCCGCGTCTGAGTCCGCGTCCGTATCCGAGTCTGTATCGGAATCCGAGTCCGTGTCCGTATCCGAGTCCGTATCCGAGTCCGTATCCGTGTCCGAGTCCATATCCGCGTCCGCGTCGGTATCGGTGTCCGAGTCCGTGTCCGTGTCCGTATCGGCATCACCCGAGGCGGTGCCGCTGTCTGCCGGATCGCCACTGTCACTGGCACATCCCGTTATGAACCCCATGAGTATCGACAGCGCACATAGCCAAGCCTTTATATTCATTTCCTGCTCCTTTGCCCGATAGTCCGGCGAAACTTTTACGTACTGAATTTGTAATTTAAATTATCTAGGATACCGTCCCTTCAAATAGAAGTGGCCTTGAAAAGCGGAATACGGGTGAAAAAAATGCACAGAAAAATGGTTTCGGATCTATCTATCCCAAACAATTATCTCATCATGGGAATTTAGTTGGTCTGGAATATCCGCGCCCTGAGATTGATGCTTCGAATCGGAATTCGGGCGTCATCAAAAGTCCATACTAATCTCATCCCACCAGGCGAGGGCGCCGTCTGAATAGTTGTAGATATCCAGGCGGGTCTGAGCCGCGATAACGAAATGTCGAGATAATAATAGTTTTGATCATCTGGCGAGTGCCGTCGTCCGTAAGGCCGGCGGAGACCCAGTGCCCGTTCTCCACGTGTTCGGGAATCTGGCGAACCAGCTCGTTATGCGCGGGGCAGCAGCCCGTATAGGGCAGCTCACCGGCGATGAACGGCGCCTCCGCGGGAGAGAGGGATACCCGTCAGTTCTCAATTGAGAAGGTACTAGCCGTTGCGATGTAAGAGGGAGGGGCTACCGCCCGGTTCGCCCCGCCGGCGAGTAAAACTGGCGCCGAACAGCGCTCGGCAGCACCTCGACCCCGTATTTCTTCCCCAGCTTGACGACGGCGGGGATGGTGACGGGGCTGAAGGGCAGGATGACCATGAAGCCGAGCCCGATGGATTTCATGAGATCCCTGAACTGCTCGTTCGCTTCTCGAAGCTCGGCGTCCGTCGCGGCGCCCTGGAGATATCGCTGGTAGGTGGCGAGCATCGCCTGGGTCTGGTCTGTCTCCTCGGCCAGGGCCAGCTTGATCTTTCTGAGGTAGACCTCGGCGTTGGCCCGGAACCTCCTGCTGAGCTGGTCCAAAGACTTCACGTTTAGCATGGGTTCACCTCCGCATAGGTAGAGCACCGCCCGGGAGAATCACAGGGATTTGAAGAAATCCCACATGCCCTGGGGGGCGAACGCCGGCCAGTTGTGACCGTCCTGGTAGACGCACCACCGGACCGGGTATCCGGCGTCGCAGCCCTGATATTCGAGGCACTCGGCGGGGGTTGCCGTCGACGTCCCGGTACCGCAGCTGTTGGCCTCCAGCCAGTGGTCACGGCTGCTCTCGCCCATGGAGAAGTCCACGGTTTCGTCGTTCTCGCCGTGGGCGAGCCAGGCCGCCACCTGCCCGGCGCAGCGGTCGCCGCCGAAGACGAAGGGGCCGCCCCCCGAGACCGGCGCGATGCCCCGGAGCACCTCGCCGCGCTCGCACCCCAGGCTGTTCGTGAAGAACCCGCCTGAGCTGTGCCCGGTGGCGAAGATGCGGCTCTGGTCCACGCAGACCCGGGAGACGATCTGGGCGAGCATATCATCGAAGAACTGGACGTCCACCGAGGTATCCCAGGCCGTGGGATCGCCGATGGCGTCCGGGTGGACGACGACGGCCTCATCCGCCATGGCCGAGAGCAGGTTGCCGTAGAAGCGGCTGCGAAACAGCTCCCCGCTCCCGCCCATCCCGTGAAAGCCGAAGACCACGGGATAAGCGGTCCCGGGATCGTAGCCCGTGGGGAGGTCCAGCAGGTACGTGCGCTCGACGCCGCCGGAGACGACGCTGTGGACATCGCCGTCAGGCGGATCGGTGCCGCACCCCGACGAGGGATCGGCGTCGGCGTCGGTGTCGCCGTCCGCATCCCCGTCGGCGTCCCCGTCGGCGTCCCCATCTCCTCCGGTGTCGTGACCCTCCCCCGTATCCGCCGCGCCGTCTCCGTCCGAAGCTTCGGAACAGGCGGCGACGAGCAGAACGATCCCAATCAGACAAATGTGGATTTTCTTCATGGTTCGAGCTTCGGTTAAATCCGGCGGACCGTCAAGCCCGCGTTCGCGGTGGGGCCGGGACATTCCGCGGGTGACGACCGCCGTACCGATACCGCAGGCGGTATTACAAGAAGCGCGCCCGATCGCCGCCGCGAGCCCCGGTGATGCCGCCCCCTGAAGTATCCAGTATGCCCAAAGCGGTGTACACGCTGCGAAACTCCATCAGCTACGCCTATCGAAAAGGTGTCCCTGCTAATGTGTTGAAGATACTGCTGGTTATCCCCGAGTAGGGGGGCTTGGAGATGCTCTCCCCCGCGAAACCTTTGCCCCGCAAATGGAGTACTGCGGTCTTACACCTTGAAATCCCAATAGATCGACGGCCCAAAGCGCTGACGCGTTTTTCCTCGCCGACCTATTGGGATTTCAAGGTTACACTACAGGGGGGACACCATCAGTCGTATCCGCGTCTCTGTCGCAAGGTACCAAACAGGTGAAAGAAAGCGTTGCGGTATAGGTCTCCGACCCGGCTGGGGCAAGGTCATCCATAACAATAATGGCTTCAGCGTTGTCGCCTGAAGGCGTCTGGGTCAAAGTGCAGCTTTCCCGACCGTCGCACGAAAAGTCTGCACTGATCACGGTCCCCGGAAAAACGCTGATGGTATAGGGTTCGGAAATACCGGCATCACGAAGCTCGCCGCAGCTGCCGTCACACGTATTGCAGCCATTATCCCAAATGGGGCACCACTCAATCGGCGCTTCGTCATCAATTGAAATACTGGTCGGCAAATTCTGATTTACGTGCAGGCCAGGGCCTGCTTTGCTCACGTGTTCGAAAAAAATCCCCTTTTTTTGGATGTGCAATATGTCGACCCCGTCAATCAGCGCTGAAACGGTAACCGTTCGGGTTTGCTCGCATAATGCTTCCATGGTGTCCGGTACGGTATCCTTTGAAGTGTCTTCTGCTGTAACGGTATCGCCGTCCGCGTCGGTATCGCCGTCCGCGTCAGTATCGCCGTCCGCATCAGTATCGCCGTCCGCGTCGGTATCGCCGTCCGTGTCAGTATCGCCGTCCGCGTCGGTATCGCCGTCCGCGTCGGTATCGCCATCCACGTCGGAATCGCCGTCCACATCGGTATCGCCGTCCGCGTCGGTATCGCCATCCGCGTCTGTCGGGCACCGGGGCGGGCTCGGCGCGATTCACTACCGACAGCGGGTGGCGGACAACATCGTGACCGTCCTCGAAGCGCGCATTCCGAATTTGAGGGACCGTATTCGGGTATCGGATACCAGCACGTTCGTAACCGCAGAGCGCTACACCGGCAATCATTGCGGCGCCCAGCCGGCCCCGCCGAAAAAGAATGTGGCGCTCATCCAGCGAATGGGCCTCTCCCGCGTCCTCCCCGATCTCGAGAGCTTCTACATGGTGGGCCACTGGGCCACCGCTGTTATCGGCGTCAGCTCCGTCGCCCTGGAGGCGAGAAGCCGTATCAAGGCACTCTGTAAGAATTGCCCCCAAATATTCGTACCGAAAATGAAGGTGGCTGGCGCACGTATTGGCGCTGATCTTTTCTCACCCAGCGACCTTCTGCGGTTTCGCCTCGATTCTCTGCTTTTCGAGACGAGAATGGGTCGGGTAGACGACCCATTGGTTAACTCGGGTGGCGATTTTTTAGGGTCGGGTGACCCATTGGTTGATTCAAAAGAGTGCCAGCGGCGGGAACTGGTGGCCTTTTCGGGGGCCTCTCGTTCTGTCACCCGTTCCCGCTCCGCTGGACCTGGTTTGCATCGAAGATGCGAGATTTGCCGGATGGACCTACTCCTGTATCAATCCGAGCAGCTCCTCCGCCGAGAGCTTCCCGCTCATGTCCGCGCCCTTCAGCAGGCTATCGGCGAGCGCGCGTTTTTCGCTGTGCAGGGCGGCTATCTTCTCCTCGACGGTGCCTTTCGTGATGAACCGATAGATCGTCACGGGCCGTTTCTGTCCGAGCCGATGCGCGCGGTCCGAGGCCTGATCCTCGACCGCGGGGTTCCACCACGGATCCATGTGAATCACATAGTCCGCGGCGGTCAGATTCAACCCGAGCCCGCCGGCCCTCAGGCTGATCAAGAAGACATCGCCGTCCCCCGATTGGAACGCATCGATGCTCGCCTTTCGTCGACCTTTGGGGGTGCTCCCGTCCAGGTATTGATACCGGATGTCCCTCTGTTCCAGCCTTTCGCAAAGATCTTCGATGCCAATCGAGGTCATGGGGGATCGAATCTCTCCTCCTCTCCGAGCCCTATGGATGCGTGATCCAGACTGAAAGTACGGCTACCAGTCGCCTCGAATCTCTCCATATATCCGAGGCGCTGCTACCCGAAGACGTAGGTCTAGAGCGCATCTCAAAAACTCCGACCGGGGAATTCGGCGCGCAACCGTTCCCGGATGCAAGACGCTCGCGGCGAGTCATATAGGGGATATGGCGAGGAGCTAGACCATTCTGACCGGTACGAGGTGCGATGGATGTCGCGCCTCATTACGAAGCATTTCGGTACATTGAGGTCAATGTGCGAGCAATCACTTTTTTTTCATCGGCCGAACGGCGGGGGTAGGGGACAAGGTCGTTTATCCGGCCTAAGGGCCCGCACCCGACGGCAAACAGCGCTAAACAAAAAAACTATTCGACCGCCCGCTTTTGCCGGGTACCTGCACCAGCCCCATAGTGGGCTGAACAAGGGAGTCGGCCGAAGATGACAGGTTGATACTGATACATGTTCTAAAGGATGAGAATGTCAAGCAGCAAGACTATCGGTTTCATTCTACTAATGACGTTGACAAATTACATAGGTTGCACCGTAAGCAGCAATGAGAGCCTCATAGAAGACGCTGCCGCAACTGTAGATACCGGATCAAATTCAGATACCGCCATCGATTCGGACATAGACATCGACACCGACACTGATTCGGATACAGACACTGATTCGGACAGCGACACTGATTCGGATACTGATGCAGATCCGGTGATCATCACGGTGATCATTAACGAAGTCATGGCATCGAACTTCTTCGGCGCCACCGACGAGGACGGCGATGTGGAGGACTGGGCCGAGCTGTACAATACCTCGGAGCAGGAAGTGGACCTGTCGGGTTGGGGCCTGTCGAACAAGCCGTCCGGCCCGTTTCGCTGGGTGTTCCCTGCCGGTACCTCTCTACGCTCCAAGGGCTACCTGCGGGTTTGGTTGTCGAAGAAGGACCGCACCTCGCGGAACAGCAAGCTCCACACCAACTTCAACCTCGACAACGGGGCAGACGAGTTGGTGTTGAGCGCGCCCGACGGCACGGTCACCGGCGTGGTGATGGACCAGGTGACCTTGCCGCTGACGAAGCAGGACGTGTCGTTCTGCCGTCTACCCAACGGTACGGCGGCGGCGATGTTCCAGCATTGCACCGACCCCACCCCGGCTGCCGCCAACAGCGGAACCGGTTACCCCACGATGACGGCCAAGCCTGCCCTGTCGCTCGCCTCGGGCATCTATGCTGTTCCGCAGAGCGTGAGCGCCGTCGGCCCGGCCGGAGCAGAGCTGCGCTACACGCTGGACGGCAGCGAACCCAACACCGAATCGTCCCTATACGGAGGCCCGATCGCGATATCGAGCAACACGACCCTTCGCGTGGCGGCGTACCAGGCCGATACCGTGACCAGCCCGGTAGAAACCGGCACGTACATCATCGACGCAGACGGCACCTACACCGGCCGGCGCGCCGTCTTCCTGACGATGTCTCCCCGAGACATGAGCGACTACAAGCGCGGGGCTCGCCCGGACAAGGGATGGATCGCACATGCCGCGATGATTGCACCCGACGGAACGCTGCTGTTCAGCGCGCCGGTGAAAGGGAGTGACGCGGGACAGCTCGGCAGCTACAACGGCCAGGACAACCTTCCGTTCGACCTGAAGTTCAAGGACGCGCTGGGCACCAAGCGCGTGACCGCGGCGGGTCTGTTCTCGTCCAAACCGTGCACTGCCTCCTTCAAGCACCTGAAGCTGCGCAACAGTGGCGACGACTACTGGTACGCGCATGTGCGAGACCAGTTCTGGCAGGCGATCCTGGAAGACACACTGGCCCCCGGTGCGGCGTCTGAGCCGGTGCACGTGTTCACCAACGGCACTTACCATGGGATGATGGACTTGCGCGAAAAGGAGGACGAGACGCTGATAGAGGCCACCTACGGCGTGGACAAAGACAATGTCCAATTTCTGAGCGACAATAAGGAGTTGAGCGGCACCGACACGACCGCAGATTACAATACCGCACGGGACTACGTGCTCCATCACTCGATGGAGGCGGCGGCCGACTATGAGCAGGCCGAAAAGTTGATCGATCTCGAGAACTTCGCGCAGTACTTCGCGCTGCACATGTTCGCGGCTGACCGCGACTGGTTGTGGCGAAACATGCACCGCTTCCGCATGCCCGCCTATGACGGCCGGTGGCGGTGGCGTCCGCATGACCTGGACATCTCGGCGGGCGGCCGCAATGCGTGGGGCTACAACACGTCCGTGGACCAGAACATGAACAATTTCTACGGCGATTACGACGTCGGAAACCTGATGAACGCGTTGCTGGAGAACCCGTCGTTCAAATCGCTGTACATCAACGTCATTGCCGACCAGCTCAACACCACGCTTTCACCCGCGGTACTCAACGCCAAGCTCGATACCATGGCGGCAAAGGTGCAACCGTACATGGAGGTGCATTGGGCGGCGTTTCCGAGCGCGATCCGTGGCGGCTCGTACGCGCAGTGGGAGAGCAGCATCGCTGAGCTGCGCAGCTTCCTCAGCAACCGCGAGAGCTACTACGACGCCCACACGCGCACCAAGTTCGACCTCAGCGAACGCAAGTCGCTGACGGTGTCGGTGAACGACCCCGCGATGGGCACGGTGAAGGTGAACACGATTGATCTGGGCAGCCGCTTGAGCGCCGCCGAGGCTTCCTGGACCGGCAAGTACTATCCCGAGGTACCGGTGACATTGGAGGCCAGACCCGAGCCCGGTGTCGCGTTCGTGGGCTGGCAAGGTGCCAGTACCAGCACCACCGCCGCCATCAGCGTCAGCACGACCGACGACGACCTAACCTATCAGGCGGTTTTCGCAACGGCCGGCACCGTGGCGGCGCCTATCGTGGCGGCGATCGCGGCTCAGACATTCCTCACCGGTGACGTGGTAAGCCTGGATGTGTCGGCCATCGACCCGGCCGGCTACGACCTGAGCTACTCGGCCAAGAAGCTGCCGTCCGGCCTGTCGATCAGTGCCGACACCGGCCGTATCTACGGCAAGCCCACCAAGGGTGGTGCGTTCGCCAGCACCATCACCGCCGACAACAGCATGGCGGCAACGACCATTGATGTCGCCTGGCAGATCAACAACCGAGTGCCCGAGTAGAACGGCCCAAAGGCCCCGACGAAAGCATTGACCGACTATACTCTTTCCCGTCGTCCGTCCCGGTTCGATGGTCGGATCTGCGCGGTTGCGTCGCGAAAAGTAAAAGGTCCTGCTGCATTTTTGCCCGCCCGAAATCTCCAAGCCGCGTCACCAGTCGATATCAAGGATAAAACCGAAACGATGTTCCGGTTTTGTGGAGCGGTTGTATTCCTCGGCCCCCCGGCGTCTTTGAAGCTGTAAAGGTCATGGAGCGTAAGCCATGTAGGAAATGTCGAAATACATCTTAAAAACAAATGGCATCAGGAGGAAAAACGATGAAAATCAATGCGATACTTGCCATCCTGCCTGTCGGTATCATGAGTCTTGCGGGTGCCTGCAGCAGCGCCTGTTCGGGCACCGACGAAGGAGATAACGTCGATACCTCGGCTGCCGGGGGCGATTTAGACGGGGATGCCGACGGCGATTCGAATGGCGATGCCGATGTCGACACGGACGTAAACTCCGACGGTGACTCAGACGGTGATACCGATGTTGACGGTGATACCGATGTGGATGGCGATACCGATGTCGACACGGACGGAAACTCCGATACCATTGAAAACATTGACACCGACAGTCTCTGCTTCGAAGAGGAGAATTTCCTCAAAAAGTTGCCCTCCCGGGTCATGCTCCTCCAGGATATATCCTCATCCATGAATGAAAGTGTGGGCGGCGAGACCAAGTGGGAGATCGCTCAAGCGGCACTGACCGCCATGTCGGCGCAGTACGGCGACACCGTAGAGTTCGGATTGGACTTCTTTCCCATCGACAAAGACTGTGGTGTGGGGTCCACCGTGGCCGAGGACGCGGCGCCGAACAATGGCGACAACCTCGCCGCCGTGCTGGCCGGAACCGACCTCAACCGAACCACGCCGTTGCTTCTCGCAATGACCAATTTCCTCAACCCGGCCTATGCCCCGGCCTTCGTATCGGATGGCGCCGAACCCTACCTCGTGGTGGTGTCGGACGGCGAGGATTCCTGCGGCGGAACTACTGTGGAAGAATTGGCAAACGTCACTTCCAGGCTGCTTGCCGCCGGTATTCGAACCTTTGTCATCGGTTTCGGAGACCATGTGGATTCGAGTCAGCTGAACGCCATTGCCCGGGCCGGCGGCACCCACTTCACCACCTACTTCGATGCGCAGAACGAGCAGCAGCTGAGCGCGGCACTCGACTCCATTGGGCAGACTGTAGAGACAAGCTGCCGCTATGAGCTCGGCACCATCACCGGAAGGGCAAAGCGCGAATCAACCCAAATCTCTTTCGACGGCCGGGAGTTACTCCGGGGCAACGAGTGCACCGGCAATGCCGACTGGATCTGGGGCAACGACGCCAAGACCGTTGTCGAGTTTTGCCCTGACGAGTGCGCCATGCTCGAAAATAATGAGGTTGATCAACTCCGTGTCATCATGGGCTGCAGCACGGATACGTACTGCTACGAGGAAGACCGGGGGCTCTCGGAATCCACGTCCAAGGTGATGCTCCTTCAGGATATATCCTCATCCATGAATGAAAGTGTGGGCGGCGCAACCAAGTGGGCGGTCGCGCAAGAGGCGCTGACCGCCATGACAGCGCAGTACGGCGACACCGTACAGTTCGGGGTGGACTTCTTTCCCATCAACAAAGACTGCGGGGTGGGTGCCATCGTGACCGAGGATGCGGCGCCGAACAATGGCGACAACCTCGCTGCCGTGCTGGCCGCCACCGACCTCAACCAAACCACGCCGCTGCTTCTCGCGATGGCCAATTTTCTCAACCCGTTCTATGCCCCGGCCTTCGCAGCAGATGGCGCCGAACCCTACCTTGTGGTGGTGTCGGACGGCAAGGACACCTGCGGAGGCGAGGATCAATTCGGAGACGGAACCACTGAGCACGCATTGACCGACGTCACTTCCATGCTGCTCACCGCCGGTATTCGAACTTTTGTCATCGGGTTCGGCAGGGGAGTGGATCCAATACAGTTGAACGCTATCGCACAGGCCGGCGGCACCGAGTTCACCACCTATTTTGACGCACAGAATGAGACAGAGCTGAATCAGGCACTCGACTCCATAGGACAGACCGTAGACATAAGCTGCCGCTATCAGCTCGGCACCGTATCGCAAGAGGCGGATCGCGACTCAACCGACATCCATTTCGACGGACGGGAGTTACTCTGGGGCAACGAGTGCACCGGCAACGCCGGCTGGATCTGGGGCAACGACGCCAAGTCCATCATCGAGTTCTGCCCTGACGAGTGCGCTATGCTCGAGAACGGTGAGGTCGATCAACTCCGCGTCACCATGGGTTGCAGCTCGGATAGGGACACCGATTCGGATTCGGACACCGATTCAGATTCGGACACCGATTCGGATAAGGACACCGATTCGGAATCGGACGCCGATTCGGATAAGGACACCGATTCGGATGCTAACATTGACACTGACACCGGATCATCTGCAGATAACGATACCGATACGGATTCGGACGCAGACACTGATACCGGGTCGTCTGCAGATACCGATACCGATTCAGACGCTGACATTGATACTGTCAGAATAGTGTAGCCACCCTGCCTCTGACCTGTAACCGTATCCCGGCAGACGCCACCTCCCCATATCACTGATAGAATTCTGGAAAAAAGTAACGAAACTCAATCAACCGGAGGCTTGTGCTCACCGACAAGTAGGCCGAAGGTCCGGTGCCTTCAACTCGAACCACCGCGGCGGGATCAGACGGCCGGGGTGAGCTTTCGGAACTCGAAGGGGAAGGACATGGCCACGCTCCTCGTGGGGATACCGCACTCCTCCACCGCGGCGACCGGGTTGAGGCCGGCGGTGATGAGCAGTCCCACGCGGCTCGCGGAGACGGGGATTCCGAGGAGGGGGCGGCCGGGCTCTCCGATGTGCAGCATGCCGCCGATGCCCTTCTGGGCCAGGGTCTGCGCGAGGGCCCTCACGACGGTGAGGGACGACGCGGGGATCTCGCGGAACCCCGCCCCGATGATCCCGGTCCCGCTCTCGGCCGCGCTGTGGACGCGGGTCATCCCCCCCTTGATGAAGATGACCATCGGATCGATGGTCGTGGAGTCGTAGTGGATGATCTGCGTGAATCGAACGGGGATCCGCTTCTTCAGCTCCAGGAGACCGCCGAACCGGGCGACGATGGGGATGCCCCTGGCGCGGAGGATCCCGTCGAAGGTGATGCTGGAGAGGGTGCCGAGGATGATCCGGCGGGCCTCCCCGGATTCCCGTTCCACCCGGATGAACCGCCCCATGCCCACCCCCGCGCCGATGACGGATTGAATGATGGTCATGGCGGCCTCGAACTGGGCTTCGGGCACCACGGAGAGGTTGAGGACCACATCGCCGTCACCGCTCTTCGCGTCGAAGGTCGTCTGATAGGCCAGGTTCTCCACCCGGGAGATCACGTAGGGGGGGAACCCGACGCACATTCCGCTCGAGGCGGGAACATCGAAGAAGCGTCGGTGGAGCATCTCCGAGAGGGGATTCCCCACGGGGTCCGTGTGTCGAAGGAATTCGGACAGGGTGTCGGGGCTGGTCGAGCTCATTAAGAGTAGTATACCGCATCATCGGGGGTTGAGAACACACCGACGGCCCGACTTTCGTCGGCGCTCATCAGAATGTGCAGCGCCTTCCCCTCCGTAGCGCGGGGGATATCGATCACCCGGACTACCCCCTCGAGATCGGCGGCCTCCGGGATCATCTCCCGGAGCAGGTTGTGGGCGTCCTCGAAGAACCCGGTCCTAAGCTCGGCCCCGTCGTCGTCCGGGTAGAGGGGGAGGTAGCGGATGGAGGCCTCCACCAGATCCTGGAAGAAGTGGGTGCCGAAGGAGAGATCGGGCGTATAGTCGCCGTTCTTCAGGGCCACCTCAATCAGCATGGCCGTATTGTTGATGTCCGAGTAGGTGACGTGGACGCCGAGCCGGATATCCCCGCGGCTCCCCCAGCGCCCGGGCCCGATCAGGATAAACCGTTTCGACGGCAGCAGCTGGTTCAGCCGCCCCACCGTCCGCCCCACCCGATCCATCTCGTCCACGCCCTGGAGGGCGGCGTACCCCCGGGGATCGACATAGACGACGTGGGTGATATGGGGCACGCAGCCGTTCGAGATGTGTCGGTGCGTCGAGAACAGCAGATCCTCCGGGGCCGTCTTCGGGATCTCGACGGGATCGGCCTCCCTGAAGTAGCTCAGCGGCCGGCACTGGAGGAGGTAGAAGTGGTCCCCGTCGGAGGCGAACTCGATGTCCACCGGCGTATCCAGCGCGTCGGAGAGGCTCTTGATGACGGCGTCCACCTGCCCGATGAACCGCCCGTCGCCGAGGAGCCCGTCGAAGGTCACCACGGCGTCCTCCTTTGTGAAATCGGTCATGAGCCCGGAGGGGGGCCGGAGCAGCCCGTCCCTAAGAATGGAGACTACCTTCTGGATCTCGGGGTAGTCGTCCCCGTTGGCCGCCAGGAGCTCCCCTATCGGGAGCGTCTCGAAGCGGTTCTCCTTGAGGTTGATGACGTCGATGTACTTCGGGGAATACTGCGCGATCTCCTCCGGCGTGATGTTCACCCGGACGTCCGGCTGACCGATGGATATCAGGACCGGGTAGTCGTCGGTGAGTCGATCCACCGCGCGGGTGCCCAGCCCCGGGACCAGCCGGAGCAGCCCGTCCCGCCGCCGGATGCGTGGCGACCAGCAGAACTCGTTGTTGGAGAACGCCACCCCGGCGAAGGCGGGGAAGAAGTAGTCCCCCACCCGCCGCCCCACCACCTCCTGCACCATGATGGCCATCTGCTCGTTGAAGTCGAGGAGCCCGCGCTCGGCGCGGTACTCGATGGGATCCGGCCCGAATGTGGAGGCGTACACCTCGGCGATGGCGTCCATCAGCGCGTCCAGCCGTTCCCGCCGGTCCCCCTGGTTGGCGAGGAAGAGGCTGCGATACTTGCCCGAGAAGGCCGCCCCCACCCGGTCCTCCAGGAGGCTCGAGCTGCGGACGATGAGGGGGACGTCGCCGAAGTCATCGAGGGCCATGGAGATCCCCTTGACGATCTCCTTCGGGAACTGGGAGCTCTTGAAGATCTGCACGATGTGCGGGTAGTCCTGGCGGACCTCGTCGATCGTCTTGTACTTCTGCTCGTAGAACTCCTCGAGGTTGTTGTAGTAGACGAACTCGTGCAGCCCCTCGGAGGTGATGTGCCAGGTCTTCGGGGTCCTGATCTCGCCGATCTCGGGGAGCTCCGGCCGGAGGTTCCGGAGCACGCAGGCGCCGAGGAAGAGCCCCGCGCTCTTTCCCCCGAGCTTCCCGTGGCTTCCCTTGGGGTAGATCAGACGCTCCACCAGCTCGAAGAAGTCGTCCGGGACCACGTGCCCCTTGGCGATCTTGATGAAGCTCAGCTGCTCCGTGAGGAACCGTCGGATCAGGGCTACCCGCATGCTGTTCGAGGCGGACTCCGTGAGCTCTATCCCCTTGGGCTTCAGGTGCTGGTAGCGCTGCATGGCGTCGGTTATGTCGCTCAGGGAGGCGTGGACGTTGAGCAGGGGTTTGATGAGCAGGGACATGCGATCCTCGTGGAGACAGTCCTGGATGAACGCGAGGATGTCCTTGTCCCGGAGATACTCGGACGCGATGCGGAATGTGCTCTCGCTGAGGCTCGCCAGGCTCTGTTGGGACTTGTTCCGCGGCGTGTTCGACTCGTCGAGGTATCCGTCCCGCCGGAGATCCCGGCCGTATTGCTGCAGCAGCCCCCGGGCCCTCTCCGACGCGCACCAGAGCAGCCGCCCCATCATCTTCCGCGTCACCCGCTCCAGCAGATTCTGATCCGTCTTGCACAGGAGGTCGATGGCCACCTTCCACTCGGGCGTCCGGCCCGACGCGGCCTCGGGGGCGGTCACCATGGTCTGGAACATCTCCTGGAGGTTCTGGTGGCGTATGAAGTGACCGATCCGGGAGGCGATGGTCTCGATGAGCTTGACCTCCTCGTTGAGGAACGGGCCGTGCTCTGAGAGGGGCATCTCCTCGTTGTAGGAGACATTGATCTCTCCGACCCGGCCCCCGTCCATCAGGATCTCCCGGGAGACGGTGTGGTGGCTCTTCTTGAACCGCCGCGAACGATAGACCTTGCCGTAACAGATGATCTCCGCCTGACATCGCCTGGGGTACTGCCAACCCGGGGGCAGCGCCCGCGCGATCTCCTGCAGCACCTCGTCCAAAGAGCGCGTCGGCACGTTGAGGATCTCCTCGATCCGGTAGAGGCACTTCAGCTCCTTGGCCCGTTCGAGGAGCGTGGAGATCAGCGAGGTCCGCTCCTCCTCGGGGATGTCGACCCCTCGCGCGCCCTCATCCCTCATCGTGGCAGACGACCCCCCTCCGGGTCTTTCCGTCGACCATGACGACAAAGGGGCTCGCCGCGCGGACATGCCGGACATAGTCCATACAGCCCACCTCCTCCTGCCCGGTGAGGTAGTCCCAGTCGATCCCGAAGCGCCCCCTGAGGGGGACCGAGAAATAGCACACCTCACCGCTCGTGAGGTTGTGGAAGAAGTGGGAGCCCTGGCTGAACTCGGTCTCCATGCCGCTCCGCTGGACCTCGACGATGACCCGGGCGCCGGAGAAGTGGTTCCAGGCCGCGGGGATCCCGCGCCACGGGTCCGAGGTGCCGATCCGGCCGAACCCGATGAGGATGTAGGGGCGGTTCGCGGCGGTGAGCCGCCGGTTGATCCGCTCGAGCTCCCGGGCCACCCGCCGGCTGTGCTCGGGCGCGAAGGTGTCGGGTCGGACATAGACCACGTCCTCGATGGTGTTGATGATCCCGTTGCCCAGCACGTTCTCCGACGCGATCCGGGCGTCCGGCGCGGACAGGCGGTCGTGGGAGATCGAGACCGTCCCCCCCGGCACCACCATGGGGCGCACCTGCAGGACGCCGAAGTGCACGGGATAGCCCCGGTGGGGGCCCAGGTTCACGGCGAACTCGACCTCGACCTTTCGCTCCATCGCCCCTTCGCACTGCGCCAGGAGCTCCGCGACGATGTCGTTGAGGGGGATCTCCCGGAGCACCAGCAGGGGGGCGAAGTCCACGAGCCGGGGGCCCTCCGCGCCGGTGCCGGGGATCACCCGGTCGGCCCCGGGGACGAAGGTGGACGCCACGTGGGCCAGGGTGTTGTCCCGCTCGGCCTTCAGGAGGCCGGCCTTGATCAGGTACTCGGTCTCGCGGATCGGATCGTGCGCCGGGGGAGGCCCCATGTTGACGGCCCAGAACTCCGTCTGGGTATTCTTCATCATGTCCGACAGGTTGTTGTAGGGCGGCGGCGCCTTGGGGCAGGCCGGCGAGTAGCTCCAGGTCCGGCCGCCGTCCACGATGGTCTTCCCGAGCCCGAGGGCGAGGTCCACCACGCCGCTGTTCGGGGTGGCGTGGCCGTGGGGGTAGTAGTTGAAGGATCGCGCCACCCCCGAGAGGGTGGGGTAGAACCGGGGGCCGCGCTTCTCGCCGACCACCTC
>JBNLED010000129.1:0-33188 GCA_050304755.1 Polyangia bacterium
TTGCCGGCCATGGCCGTGGTGGTCTTGCCGCAGCCGGAGGGGGCCGCGCCGGCGCACCAGGTGACGCGACCGCCGGGGCCGTTGATCCCGGTGATGAACATGTGCTCCGAGAGCTGGGTATTCTCGGTCTCGTAGACGGAGCGATCCACGGCGAACCGGTGGTTGCCCTTTTTCATGAGGAGGGTGTTGCCCGCATACGTGCAGTTGAAGCTGTAGGTGGTCTGGTGGCTTCGGTCCATGAACACCCGCGCGTTCGGAAGATCCTCGGGGCGGTTCAATCCCTCGCTGTGGATGTTGGCGAAGTAGTGTCCGGTGCGGGCCACCTCCGCGTCGAAGGAGTCGTAGGCGTTCCGGTACAGGATCTCCGCGCTGTGGCAGACATACGCGGAGCTCGTCACCTCGAGAGCCGGATTGGCGGCGGCGGCCCCCACGGGACCGCGGGAATAGAAGCCGATGACCATGGTCTTGCCCTTCATGATGCCGGTCATGTGGGCCTTCACTTCTCCGAGGGCTTCGTCCCGGAGCTTTTTCTTGGCGAGGGAGCTGATGAGCTCCCCTTCATTATAGATGTAAAAAGTACGATCGATGATGCGCCCCTGCTCCTCCTTCAGATCGTAATGTATCGTGTGATTCTTCATCGCGAGGGTAGACTCCTCCCTTTTGTCCAGGGCCATCTTTTTAATGAAGGCTTTGTCCTCATCCGAGCCGGTGTTGACATAGATCGCGTCCGGCTGGCACATCACGATGGCGTTGGCAATCTTGACGAGCACCTCCTCGGTCTTGATCTTCTGAATCTTCGCCAATTGAGCCGCGTCCATCTTCTCCTGAAAAACCTTGTTCGCTTCATCTATTGTCTTGATTCCGCCGATTTCCTGGACGATATCAACACCCACTTTTCTCTCTAGCATGTCCAACTCCTTCTTCTGGTTGCTCATCACTTGGCTATTGATGAGGGGCTCTTTAACGTACTGTAACGTGAGTTTTAAATTCGGCCGCCAACCCTCCGCCAAACATCCGCCAGAATGCGGCAGGCTACTCTATGCCACGTCCCTTGAGTCTTTGCAAGCTCGCCCGAGGCGTCGGTCAACGCCCCGGCCGCGGCGACTGAGACCGGGGCGCCCGTGACGATTTCCATCCGGCGCGCCGGGCCGGGGCGCCGACCTGATATCCCGCTGAAAAGACGGCAGAGATGTGCTCAAGAACTAGATGCCGGCTCGTTTTTGAGCTACGCTAATCTGAGTTGGTGCTTTTGATTGTTTTGTAACACGGAGTCTGCCCCGAGAGCACATTTAATGTTACAATACAGCGGTTTATTAGAATTCCGCTTACCGGCTGCTGAGGTTGCGTAGGTACCATTCGTGTTCGGAGAAACCAGATGGGTGCAATAAACTCAAAAGATTTACTGAAGACTTTCAAAAGCGCGCCGTGGAAGGACAAGACCGATCTGCAGAACTTCGCGGCGACCCTACCGCGCCCCTTGGACACCAGGACCCTCGCCCAGATGCTGGAAATCCTCTGCACCCGAAAGCTCGCGCAGAATTCCGCCGCCCATGACATGCGGATCGCCATCTTTCGGAGCACGGCTCGGGAGGTGGAGGACACCTCCCTTTTCGTTCACCTGGTCCGGGCGCTCAGAACCGGCGATCCGAAGGTCCGCGCGCTGGTCTCCGAGATCATTCCGAAGGTGGATCGGCTCGATGAGCACCCAAAGCTCTGCGCGCTCCTCAAAGCGCCGGAGGCGGAGATACGGCGAGCCGCCGCCGAGGTCATCAAGAAGCTCGGCGGCAAGACCACGCTCAAGATCATCGGAAAGTTGGTCGAGGAGAAGGACTTCCCCGGGAGGATCGAGGCCATGGATCTGGTGGTCCCCATGTCGGGGCATTTCGCGGTCCCGGTGCTGAAGTCCGTCCTCACCACGGGGCGCCCCAACGAGAAGGTCAGGGCGCTCAAATACCTCGGCGACGAGCAGTATATGGCCAAGGCCAAGGGGCTCGCCCTGCGCGCTATCCTGCCGGCCCTGGATGACGCGAGCGAGCAGATCAATTGCGAGGGTATCACCGCCTTCTCGAACCTGTGCACCGAGAACGACTACTTCGAATACATCGCCCCCTTCCTGGACGCCACCAATGTCAACATCCTGAAGGCCGCCGTCAGCGGCCTGGGGCGGTTCTGCTCCCCCCGGTCCATCCTGGTCCTTGAGCGCAAGCTGAGAACAGGCCCCAACGCCATCCGGATGGAGGTGCTCTCGACGGTGGAGGCCATCGGCAGAGATGAGGTGCTCCCGCTTTTGGTGGATGCCCTGGGGCATCAACAGGTCACAATCCGCAACGCCGCGGGGGAGGTCCTCACCCGGCTGAGCAACAGCCGGAAGATCGACGTGGCGCGCACCATCATTTGGCTGCTTCAGAGTCGAGATGTCAATGTTCGCCGCATGGCCATCGAGGTCGCCCGAAAGGTAAAGGACCCGGAGGGAGAGCTCTGGCCCAAGCTCCTCGGCTTTCTCCGGGACGAGGATTGGTGGGTGCGGGAGCGGGTCAAGGATGCGCTGGTGGAGCTGGCGGGGGATAAGCTCACACCCCACATGGTGGGGCTTCTCGGGGATCCCTTTGACGTGGTGCGGCGGTTCGCCGTGGACGTGCTGATGATGCTGAAGGATCCGCGGGCCCTCGGCGCGCTGATCACCACCGCCCAGAAGGACGAGGACTGGTGGACCCGTGAGAAGGCCATCGAGGCCGCGGCGGCCCTGAAGGACGAGCGAGTGGTCCCCTACCTTATCGACATCATGCGAAAGAACGAGGAGCTGCAGTTCTCCTGCCTGATCGCCCTCAGGGACATGGGGGTGGCGGCCGCGGCCCCCCATGTCGCGGAGCTCCTGGCCTCTCCGGACCCGGATGTACGCCTTGAGGCGGTCCGTTTCCTCGCCAGGTTCAACGCCTCGGAGGCGGCGGAGAAGATTCAGCTTCTGATGTCGGATCCGACCCCCGCGGTGGCCAAGGCCGCGGAGGAGCTCCTCGCCCACTGGAATATCGAGGTTTCCGAACAGCACAAGGTGTCGAAGGACAAGGCCGTCTCCTTCCTGGACAAGATGCTCATGAGCGTGATGGAGGCCAAGGCGGACGACCTCATCCTGTCGTCGAACCGGCAACCCTACATGAAGCGGATGGGTAAGATGGTCCCGATTTCCAAGAGCGTGCTCACCCACGAACAGGTGAAGTCGCTGCTCTCACCCCACCTCAGCGTGTCCCAGCTGAAGGGGCTCGACCGGCTGATGGATACGGACTTCTCCTACGAAGTGCAACACACCGGCGCCCGGTTCAGGGCCAACGTCTTCGGCCAGCACACCGGCATCGGCGCAGTATTTAGAACCATCCAGGGGGAGCTGCCGGACCTCGAGAAGCTGGGGCTGCCCGAGGTGGTCAAGGGGTTCGGCGACCTCCGGCACGGGCTGGTGCTGGTGGGCGGCCCCACGGGCTCGGGAAAATCCACCACCCTGGCGGCGCTCATCGACTACATCAACCGGACCTCCGAGCGACACGTCATCGCCCTGGAGGACCCCATCGAGGTGGTGCACCATTCCAAGCGGGGCCTCGTCAATCAGCGGGAGATCGGCACCCACACCGAGTCGTTCTCGTCCGCCCTCCGATCGACCCTGCGGGAAGACCCGGATGTGATTCTCATCGGCGAGATGCGGGACCTCTCCACCATCGCCTTCGCGGTCAGCGCCGCCGAGACGGGTCACCTGGTGTTCGGAACCGTCCACACCGTGTCCGCCGACACCTCGGTCGACCGGCTCATCAACACCTTCCCGGCCAAGGAGCAGGACCAGGTCCGATCGACCCTCGCGGAGAACCTGAAGGCGGTCACCTGCCAGTACCTCATCAAGCGGAAGGACAAGCCCGGGCGCGTACTCGCCGCGGAAGTGATGCTGAACAACGACGCCATCGCGAACCTGATCCGGGGGGGGAAGACCTACCAGATCCCCTCGATCATCGCCACCTCAAAGGATCACGGCATGCAATCCATGGATAACGAGCTGTTGCGGCTGTATCAGGAGGGGCTGATCACGGCCGAAGATGCGTATATGAAATCAAACGTCAAAAAGGATTTTGAAGAGATATTCAGCCAGGGCAAGGATATGGATAAAGAGGACATGTTGAGCATAGAGCGGTCCGATCAATTGGGCGTCGAGTCCCCTTCCAACCCTCCCCAGCGGAGGCCCGAGTAGATGGCCCGCCTCGATTCCTTTCTCAGGCTCGTTGTGGAGCAGCAGGCGAGCGACCTGCACTTCCACTCGGGCAACAAACCCGTCATCCGGCACGACAACGACATGGTCCACCTTCCGTTCCGGCAGCTCTCGGAGACCGAGTGTCGACGGTTCATCATGGAGATCCTCACGCCGGAGCAACGCGCCGAGCTGGATCAGGGCCGGGATCTCGACTTTATCTATCCGGTGAAGGGGTGCGCGCGATTTCGCGCCAATGTGTTCCGGCAGCTCAACGGTCTGGGGGCCGTCTTCCGGGTCATCCCGGAGCGCATGCCGACCCTGGACGAGCTCATGATGCCCATCGCGGTCAAGCGGCTCTCCCACCTCGGCAACGGCCTCGCGCTCATCACGGGCCCCACCGGGTGCGGAAAGACCACCACCCTGGCCGCCCTGGTCAACGAGATCAACAATACCACCCAGCGGCACATCATCACCATCGAGGACCCCATCGAGTTCATCCACAAGCCCATCAAAAGCGTCATCACTCAGCGGCAGGTGGGGTTGCACACCGACACCTTCGCCAGCGCCCTCCGATCGGCCCTTCGGGAGGCGCCGGACGTCATCATCGTCGGGGAGATGCGGGACATCGAGACCATCTCCCTGGCGCTGTCCGCCGCGGAGACGGGGGTCATGGTCTTCGGCACCCTGCACACCAACACCGCGCCCAAGGCGGTGAACCGCATCATCGATGCGCTGCCCGAGGAGAACCGGGAGCAGATGCGGGGGGTGCTGTCCGTACTGCTCCGCGGGGTCGTCTCCCAGCGACTCGTCAAGCGCGCCAACGGCGACGGCCGGATCGCCGCCCTGGAGGTGCTCCTCCAGAATTGGGCGGTGTCCCACATGATCCGGGAGAACAAGATCCACCAGGTGGAGGGGTACCTCCAGTCCGCCAACACGGCCAAGACCGGCATGCAGTGTCTGGACTCGAGCATCTTCAACTACATCCGGGAGGGGCTCATCACCCTGGAGGACGGGTTGAAGGTGGCGGAGCGTCCGGAGTGGATCAGCAGCCGGGTCAGTGAAATCTCGGGTGAGGAGTGATGGGAAATCGGCTCGATACCAGCGCGCTGTTAAAGGAGTCGGGGCACCTCGCGAACATTGGCCGGTTCGGCGAGGCGGGGAAGCTGATCCTCTCCCGGCTCGGCATCACCGCGGAGGACGCCGGGCTGCTCCCGCAGGCGGGGCGGAAGATCGCCTACCTCGCCGCCACCTATTTCGCGAAGGCCGGCGACACCCGGACGGCGGTAGCCCTCTTCACCGCCCTCGGTGAGCGGAACCGCGCCGCCGAGCTGCTCGAGAAGGTCGGTGACCTGATCGGCGCCAAGGCGCTCAGGGATGATCGATCCCTCGGTCCCAAGAAGGGCTCTCAAAATTTTCAGCGGAAGGTCGTCGGCGGAGAGGTGGTATCCCTCTTCACCGCCCAGAAGCTCGAGTCCGAGGGAAAGACTGATCAAGCGATCCGGGCTTACTTTGGGCTGCGCCGATATGCCGACGCGGCGCGGCTGCTCCGCGCGTCCGGGCGGATCGCGGACGCGGCGAAGATGTACGCCGAAGGGGGCAAGGCCTACGAAGCCGCGGTGTGCTACATCGAGCTCGGGGACACGGGGAAGGGGCTGGACAACCTGGTCCGCGTCCCCCGGAATGATCCGCGATATCGAAAGGCGGCGCTGAACGCCGTGCGGGTGGCCGCCAAGCTGAACGTGCTCTCCTTCGAGCTCGAGAACTTCCTCTCCGAATTCTTGAGGACCGGCCCCAAGGACGGGAAGGAGATAGAGGCGTTCTTTCACCTGAGCCGCCTCTATCAACAACACAACCTCCTCCAGAACGCCAAGGAGACGCTGAGCAAGATCCTGGCGGTGCAGCCGGACAACAAATCCGCGGCCCTGGAGCTCGAGAAGGTGGAGCAGTTCAGCCAGGTCTCTTCGGCGGTATACGAAAAAATCAAGGCGCAGGATGCCTCCTTCATCGAGGGGAGCCGGAAGGAGTCCCTCAAGCCCAGTGATCAGCTGATGGATCTGCCGCCGCTGCCGGATCTGCCGCCCGTGCCCAATATCACCGGGATCAGCCTCCCTGCGGTGGAGGCGAATACGGCGATGCCGAGCCAGGGGCCCGCGGACCCGCCAGCGGCGGAGGACATGTTCGTGGTGGGGAACGTCATCGCCAACCGCTACCTGCTCAACGCGGAGATCGGCCGGGGCGGCATGGCGGTGGTGTTCAAGGCCTTTGACCAGGAGCTGGAGGAGGACATCGCCATCAAGGTGTTCCTGCAGCAGATCCTGGATCCCCGGCTCCAGGAGGAGAGCATCGCCCGCTTCAAGCAGGAGCTCAAGCTCTCCCGGCAGCTCACCCACCAGAACATCATCAGGCTCTACGACATCGGCCTCCTCAAGGGGCACCGCTACCTCACCATGGAGCTCCTGGACGGGGGGGATCTGGAGTCCCTGCTGGGAGCGCCCCTGGACTTCGGCCTCGGGCTCAGCTACCTGATGCAGGCCTGCGCCGGGCTGCATATGGCCCACGAGATCGGCGTGGTACACCGGGATATCAAGCCCGAGAACCTGTTCATCACCAAGGGCCACCTCCTCAAGGTGATGGACTTCGGTATCGCCAAGGCCACCTTCAAGCAGGGGCTCACCATGGAGGGGATGACCGCCGGGACGCCCCAGTACATGGCGCCGGAGCAGATCAGCTCGTTCTCCGAGGTCACCGCCGCCGCCGATCTCTACAGCCTCGGCCTCGTGGCCTACAAAATGTTCACCGGCACCCTCCCCTTCGACCACGACGAGCTCGCCAAGCTCCTCATGATGCAGCTCAACGAGCCCCCGGCGTCACCCAGGGAGCACAACCCGAACATCCCCGAGGATCTGGAGAAGCTCATCCTCCGCCTCCTCGAGAAGGACCCCGACAACCGGTTCCGGAACGCCCGGGAGCTGGCGGGCTACCTCCAGCGCATCCGCGCCAGGTACCGCCGGGGGTGAGGATCCACAAAGGCCTCCGGCCTCCCGCCGTGTCTACCGCGGAAGGTGGATGATGTCCTTGATGATGGACCTCTGCTCACAGACCTTCTGATACTTCACGACGAACATGTCTTTGTAGTTCCCCTCGGCGGTGATCTCGGTCTGCTGGGTTCCGAATGACGCCGTGCCGGAGAAGCTGCCGGTCACGAAGGCCGTATTGGCGAGAACAGGTGACACCGCCAGACCGGAATCAGAACCGCTCCTGCCGCCCTGTTTTGCCCAGACTAGCGTCCCGCTCGCATTGTACATCGCCAGAAACACGTCCGGCAGCTGATGCGAGGCGCCCTGAGGATTCGCCACCAGGACGGTCTGGTTCGCTGCTCCGGGCGCAAACGTAGCGGAGTTGGAGAATGCCCCGGTCACGAGCACCTCGCCATTTGAGCTCGCGGACACCGCACACCGCCCGGTGACGCCCCCCTCGATGGGCTTCGCCCAGGCGAGGGCGCCATCAGCCTGGTACTTGGCGAGGAAGAGTGCATAGGGGGCCGTGAGCGCTGTTTGATTGGGCTCGCCCGGACCGAGAACAACGGAATTGGTGAACTCTCCGACGAGGTAAGATACCCCGTCGGGAAGCGCCGAGACGCCCCACCCCATGGCCGAGATGTTGTCGTTCGTGGCGCGTCTGGCCCATACCAACGCCCCGTCGGCGTTGTATCGCGCTAGAAAGATCGCCCCGTTCCCCGGATGCGCCAGAGCAGTCTCGTTGGTCTCCCCCGGCGCGAACGTCATGGTGTTGGTGTACCGCCCCGTGATGATGGACGAGCCGTCCGGAAAGGCGGAGAAGCTTCGTGCGTCCAGCACGGAATTGCACTTGGCGTATTTGGCCCAGACGAGGGCGCCGTTCGCGTTGTATCGGGCGACGAACAGATTCGCATAGCCTCCCTGGAGGGTGGTCTGGGCAGACTCCCCCTGACCGAAGACCGATGTGCCGCTGAACTCCCCCGCGATGAGGAATGATCCGTCCGACAACACAGAGATGCTGCGGCCGGTGTCCGAGCTGTCACCGCCGGCGCGTTTGGCCCAGGCGAGGGTGCCGTTGGCGTTGAATTTCGCGATGAACACATCCCATGACCCCATCGAAACAAGGCTGGTCTGGTGGGTCTCCCCGCTTCCGAAAACCGCAACATTATTAAAGAACCCCGTCACCAGGGACGATCCGTCCGCGAGCGTTCCGACCCCGGTGGCATACACACTGCCGTAGTCCCCGCCTGCGCGTTTGACCCAAACGAGGTCACCGTTCTCATTGTACTTGGCGATGGAGGCGTGGGACCGCCCTGAAGGAACCGTAAACGCCTTCTCGTTCGGCCCTCCGGCGTCGAATGTCGCCGTGACCTCAAACGACACCCCCTGCCCCGTAATTCCGGTAATCTCTCCGACGACCACGACGGATCCGTCCGCCAAGGGCGCGACGGACGTTCCGTTGTCGTTCGCGCCCCCGCCTGCGCGCTTGGCCCACATCGCCTTCCATGACCAGCGCAAACAGGAGTCTTTGACGGGGCGCAGATTAAACGAGGGCTTGGCGCGTTCTCTCGGAGACTGCTTCGACGGCTTCGCGATCCGCTTGACGCCGCGAGGCTCGACCCCTTCGGCATGACCGCGCTCAGGTGAGATTCCCCAAAAAAGCAGCCCGCTCGCCATGAGTATGGAAAATCGATTCATGATATGTCCTCCCTGATTTTTCGGTCTCCTCGGACTATTCCATCAGAAAACGGACGTCTTGGAAAGAAAAGACCTCGCGGGGTGGTACAGATCCACCCGGCCGGCCCGCAGGGCGGACATCTCCGTGTTCTCGATCTCCAAATGGAAGACCTCCTCGCCGTCCGGCGTGAGCTCGACCACGTGGGAGTTGAAGGGGTTGTTCTCCCGGTCCGAAGTGTCGATGCCGTTGGTGATCATCAGGCGGTTCTCCCCCACCCGGTTGACCCCGCACATATAGCTGCCGAAGAGCTCCGGCCGCTCCTCGCCGAAGCTCCACCGTCGCCGCACCGTCATCGCCGCCTCGTCGACCTCGTACTCGATGATCTGGCTGAAGGGGGCTCCGGAGCGATCGTTGTCCGGATCGCCGTGGGCGCCGTCCGTCACGCCGTTCTCGATGCTCCCCGGGCCGTCGAAGATGAGGTGGGCGTAGTTGCTGAAGGTGAGAAACGTCAGCACGTCGTCGGTCCGCGAGGTCACCTCGAGACCGTGCTGCCCCAGGGGCCAGAAGAACGGCTCCCGATCGGCGGGGGGCACCGCGAGGTTGTCCTGAACCGCGTCGCTGTAGGGCACGGCCCTCGAATCCACCGCGGTGAGCAGGGTGTCCTTGGGGTCCAGGGGCCCCTCACCGGACGGGCCGGCCAACCCCCAGTCCAGGTGGGGGGCCAGGATCCACCGGAGCGCCTTGCCCTTGTTGGCCTCCTCCCCCTGGATCCCGCCCCGGCTGAGCTTGATCACCCCCTGGTAGCGCCCCGAGACAAGGATGCTGTCGTCGTGGGCGTCGTAGGCCAGGGTGTTCAGGTGGAACCAGTCCTCCCCCGGACCGATGCGGGAGATCGTGTACCGGTCGACGTCGAGGAACGCGGTGAGGTTCCAGGCGTTCACCACCTCGTCGGTCTCCCGGTCCAGCTCGATGATATAGTCCTCCCGGGCGTCCACCGTCTCCCCGTCCCCGTTCACGAGAGTGGTCTCTGTGTTCCGCGCGCAGAGGACGACGTTACCGTTCGGCAGCTCGATGCCGTCGTGGTGCCAGGCGAGGTACGGCGGGAGAACGCGCCGGTGCACGATCTTGCCGAGCCAGCTCCACTCGTGGGGTCCGGAGAGGAAGTTGCCGTTCTCGAGGATGCGGTACACAACGCGTCCGAACCACCGGCAGCGGCCGTTGCCGTCATAGACCCGGGTGTTGAGGTAGGTCCACCCGGGGGCGGTCCGCACCGGGTCCGAAACCGTGAGGGTCACCGTCTCCTCCGCCAGGTCCAGGACCGGAGGGGTGCTGATCACCGCCGCGCCCCGGTACACCGTCTCTTTCGTCCGCACCTCGAAGGCGACGCGGTTCTCGGCGTCGGGGAAGAGCCCGAGGATCGGGATCCCGATCTCTCCCTCCTCCAGCTTGTCCGACATATCGAAGTTCACCCCGAACGCCTCGGATTGTGGGGCGAGCACCGCGGTCAGGGGCTCGTCGTCGTCCGTCAGCCCGGCGACCGAGACGACGAGCGCCGTCACCTCCTCTCGAAGGATCGCCGGATGGCCGACCTTCACGATGGCGGCGAGGGGGGCATACCCGTAGGGGTCGAGCAACACCGACAGATGCTCGTCCTCCAGGGAGACCCATCCCGGGCCCGTCGCGGTGGCCGTGTCGGCGGGATCCGTGATGGCGGTGTCGGCAGAATCCGCGTTAACGGTGTCGGGATCCGCGTTAGCGGTGTCGGGATCCACGGTGTCGCCATCCCCGTAGAGGAGGGTGACGCCGCCCCGATCTTCGGCGGTGCTCCCCCCGGCCCCATCGTCGCGGCCCGTGGGCGCGCTGGTCCCGCAGGCCATGAGCCCCGCGCACGCCGCCAGTATCACTGATTGGCACCCCTTCATCGCCGGACAGAGTAGCGTCTATTGTGGAGATGATCAAATGATCCGCCCCCCTCCGGCGCCGGGGGCCGCGGCCGACCAGGGTCTGCCGCGCAGTCAAGGGGGATTATCGGCGCCGGAGGGGACGAATCAAGGGGAGAAGTCCCTGGTCCTAATCAAAATGTGCAAGTATTCGGGCAGCTGTCATCGTCGACATCATTGCCGTCATCGCAGGCCTCGACGCCCGCCTGGACGACGCCGTCACCGCAGACAGCATTCATACACATGACACACGCATCCGTACTGTCGTCATTGCCGTCATCGCACTCCTCGTCGAGGCCGACGAATCCATCGCCGCATTCCGAGGGTCCCGTACAGTTGGTGAGGCAGCTGTCTGTATTGTCCGTGTTCCCGTCGTCGCACTCCTCGTCGGCCTCGACGATGCCGTTACCGCACATCGGCAGCCGGCAGTCGTTCGTGCATTCATCGGTATTATCGTCGTTGCCATCGTCGCACTCCTCAACGCCTATCCGGACGACGCCATCCCCGCAGGTCGCGATCATACAACTATTGAGGCATGCATCCGAATTGTCCGGGTTCCCGTCGTCGCACTCCTCCAAGGGGTCGACTATCCCGTCGCCGCACGGCCCGTGGTAGCAACTCGAGGGGCAGTCATCAAAATCGTTGGTGTTGCCGTCGTCGCACTCCTCAACGCCCACCTGAAGGTACCCGTCGCCGCAGCTCGCCGCCACGCAGGTGTCGAGGCATGCATCCGAATTGTCCATGTTCCCGTCGTCGCACTCCTCGTCCCCGGCGATGATGCCGTCGCCGCAGACCGTGACGCAGGGCGCCCCGGGCACGGCGCACACATAGCCGGGATCGATCTCGCAGCGGCCCGAGCAGCCGTCGCCGTTCGCCTGGTTTCCGTCATCACACATCTCAATGGGATCGATGATCCCGTCGCCGCACACGCTGACAACAGGGCCGATCTCGCAGGTGCTCGAGCAGCCGTCCCCGCCCTCTAGGTTGCCGTCATCGCACTCCTCGCCAGCCTCGACGATGCCGTTACCGCACAGGGCCCCCAGGACGCAGCCGGGGGCGCAGGCGCCGTCATCACCGCTGTTGATTCCGTCGTCGCACTCTTCGAAAGTCGCTTGAATCACCCCGTCCCCGCAGTAGGGCCCGAGGACGCAGCCGGGGGCGCAGGTGCCGTAGTCGCCGTTGTTGACGCCGTCGTCGCACTCCTCGTTCCCGTCGGCGATCCCGTTGCCGCAGACCGCGACATCCGTATCCGCGTCCGTATCCGCATCGGTATCGTCCGTGTCCGCATCGGTATCCGCGTCCGTGTCCGTATCGGTATCCGCGTCCGTGTCCGCATCGGTATCTCCGTCAGTATCCGCGTCCGTATCTCCGTCTGTATCCCCGTCCGCATCGCCGTCGCCGGTATCCCCCGGCTCTCCCACCGGATCGAGCTCGACGTCTTCACAGGCGACCGACAATCCCGAAGCGACTAGCGCCGCGACACATAGAACAAACAGCTTCTCCAACTTAGTTCCTCTCATAATCTGCCTCCAATTGATTCTATTAACATCCTTCATCCCATCAACGATTTGGGCCCTATGGGGTGTCAGTACCCCGTCCGCCGATTGTGGCTCACGAAAAAAAGGCGTTTTTCGACCCGTACGGTTTCCTCGATGGGGTGCAATTGGAGTGGACGACATTGACAACATGGACAACATGGCCCCCTCCTATTGGGCCTTGTTTATCCACCCAACCGCGATCGAAGCTGCCCCAGGAACTATAGTACAGTCGAGAGCCGTCAATGTCGTCCATGTTGTCCAATCAAGTCCATAAATCAGCGGCCCCACACTTTAACCGGAAAGGTCGAATTATTTCGCCACGGCGTGACCCGGTTTTCGGCTTCGTGGTACTGGTTAGTGGATGGTGAAGACAAACCCCATCGAGCGGGACAATGTCGTCAGACTGTCGCCGCGGGTGCTCGACAATGCCGGCCTCATCGACGGGCTGATGGCCGGAGACGCCTTCGCCGCGGAGCAGTTCTGCGATCGGTACCTCGAGCGCATCAACCGGTGGGTCTGGCGGCTGCTGGGCGCGGATCCGGATCACGACGATGTCGTTCAACAGGTGCTCTACGGCGTCCTCTCCTCCCTCGGCCGGCTGCGGGACCGGAACGCGCTGAACGCCTACGTGGACAGCGTCACCCTCCGGACCGTGCGCAAGGAGATCCGGCGGCGGCGCCGGCGGCGGGGGGTGTTCGATCCGGCCGAGCTGCCGGAGGACCTCACCGACCCCGCCTCGCCGCTCCGGGAGGCGCACATCCGCAGCGTCTACGGCATCCTGGACGAGATGCCCGCGGAGGAACGGATCATCTTCGTGCTGCGCCACCTGGAGGGATACTCGCTGAACGCCGTGGCGAGCATCGCCGGCTACTCCCTGTCCACCACCAAGCGGCGGCTCCGGAAGGCGATGGGATCGTTCAAGAGGAGAGCGTCGAGAGATCCGGTGCTCCTCTCGATGCTGGAGGAGTTTCATCATGAGACCTAGAGGGAAAGACATGCGGCGGCTCCTCGAGCAGGTGGCCGCGGACCTCGGGGACGGGCACACCGAGGCCCGCTCGGAGGAACAACGGGATCTGTTCGTCTCGATGGTGACCGACGAGGATTTCGCCGCGCGGCCTCGACGCGGTATGGTCCTCGCTACTGCTGCGGCGGCAACAGCGGCGGCGGCGGCGGTTCTGGTGATAATCTTCTGGCCAGCGGACGAGCAACTCCGGTTCTGGATCGGCGAGGAGCGGGTGACCGGCACCGTCGGCGATTGGCTGCAGGCTTCGGAGAATCGCATGACGACCGTGGGTTTCGACCAGGGGAGCCGGGTGGTCCTCGAGCGGCGCGCCGCCGCCCGGATCGTTGCCGCCGATGAGACCGCAGTCAGCATCGACCTGAGCCGGGGCGGCCTCGACGCCGACATCGTCGGAAACCGCAAGACCCGCTGGACCGTGGCGGCGGGGCCGTTCCGCGTCACCGTGCTGGGCACCCGGTTCACCGTGGCGTGGGACGACGACACCCGCGTGATCGACGTGAAGGTGACCCGCGGGGTGGTGCTCGTCCAGGGGCGGGGGCTGAGCGAGCACGGGATCAAGGTGACCTCCGGCAGACACCTCCGGGCGGACGGCCGGACCGGATTCGTCTCCCTCAACGCCGTCGATTCCAAGCGCTATGATCCCAAGGAACCGAGCCTGCTGGCGCTCCCCCCCCGACGATCGTCCGCGGTGGAGCCGGCGCCCGAAGCGGTGTCACGGGTGTCGCAAAACCCGATGGGCCCGCCTCCCCCGGTGGTCACCGAGGGGCGCGCCGCCGGCCCGTCGGGTCCGCCAACGTCCGCAGTGTCGACGGTCGAATCCACACCTGCCCCGAGGCCGTCACCGGACGCCCCGTCTCCTGAGTCCACGGCGGTCGCCGCCACCGCGCCGCCGGCCCCGATCTTCAAGAGCATCGAGCCCATCGTTCCGCCGACGCTCCCGGCGGGCGATCCCCCGAGCGGGGCGGTCCCGGACGAAGCCGATTCCGAAGACGTCGAAGCCGCCGAAGAGGATCCGAACCGCGAGTGGCTCGCCCTGTACGCAAAGGAGAAGTTCTCGAAGGCCCTCCGCGAAGCCGAGGCGCTCGGCATCCCGAAGCTCAGCCGGGAGCTCGGCGCGGCGGATCTCTGGAAGCTCCAGGACACGGCGCGCTCCGCGGAGCGCCCGGACATCGCGACGTCCGTCCTCACCGCCTACCGGGATCGGTTCCCCGGGACAGGGCGGTCCCGTATCGCGGGCTTCCTCCTCGGGCGCATCGCGTCGGATCAGGAGGGCGACCTCAGAGCCGCCGCCCGTTGGTTCGACGGCTATCTGACCGAGGACCCCGACGGGCCGCTGGCGGAGGAGGCCCTGGGACGCCTGATGATCGTCTACACCAAAATCGGACGGTCATCCGAGGCCGAGAAGGCGGCGCGACGGTACCTAAAAAAATACGAGAACGGATCATTCGAGGCGGTGGCGCGATCAATCGCGAAGAGCAGATGATCTTTTCCGACAATTCATGATACTCACCCCACAATGATCCATCGGTTCCACAGGATCCTGAGCCTCTGGACGGTGCTGGTATTCGCGCTTCCGGCGTCGGCCGTCGGCGAAGGGACACCCCGGAGGACCGTCGTGCTCGTCCTCCGGGAGTGCTGTCCCCACGACGTCTGGCCGGAGCTGGACCGGCGCATTCTACGGGAGCTCTCTCTCACGGGGATGAACGTCATCGTCGATGATGATGATTTCGATGGTGTGGATCCCGCGGCCGAGCTCCGGAAACGGGCGGAGAAGGAACGGGCGGACGCGGCAGTCACGCTCTATCGCGGGGACGGCGGCGTCACGGTGGAATTGGCGGTGGTCGACGAAACCGCGAACCGCATCCGATCCAAGACCCTCCGGCTCGATATCGAGCCCGCGCTGGACAACGTGGAGATCGCCGCGCTGAGAGCCCAGGAGGCGGTCCGGGCGGCCCTCACGGAAGAGACGATGACCGGCGGCGAGGTCCCGTCACAAGAGCAGGCCCCCGGCGAAGCGGGTCCGACGGGGGATGGAACGCCCCCCGCCGAGCCCCGGAAGACGCGCTGGCGGCTGGACACCGCGTTCCTCGGGCAATGGGCCCCCGGGGGAATCGGGCTCCGGGGCGCCGTATCGGCGGGGGGGATGTGGCTCTCGTCCGTCGGCGTCGGGATCGGGGTGTCCGGGCGGGTCTCCGTGGTCGGGCGGGAGGTAACGCGGCCGGCCGCCGACGCCAGGGCGTCCTTCGATATCGCCTCCGCCAGGGCGCACCTCTCGTGGCTGCCCCGCCCCCTCGGCGTTGTGCAACCCGCGCTCGGCGTCGCCGCGGGGATCGGATACGTGTGGACCAGGGGATCGAGCGAGACCATCGATGACGTAAAAACCGAGCGCGCCGCCCTCTTCTATGTCGGCGGACACCTGGAGAGCGCCTTCACCCTCACCGAGCGCGTCGTCTTCCCCCTCTTCCTCGACGTGGGGGTCATGCCCCCCGGGATCTCCCTCCGCCTCGCCGGCGAATCCGCGGCGCGCCTCGGGATGCCCCTCATCGAGGTGGGCCTCGGGGTCGGGGTGAAGCTGTAGCGATCGGCACAGGGAAGCTTCGCCTCAAAACAGACCAGCGCCGCTATAGATGTCTACTTCTTCTTGAAGGATTTGACCTCTATCTCCAGTTGATTGAGCAGCGCGATGGGGGCCAGGTCCTCGTCGTCCTTGGACAGCCGGATATGGGTGGCGTTGACGAAGAGCTCGTTCCACGTGGGGTCGACGCTGATCCACTGGCGGCCGTTGTGGATCTCCGCCCACGCGTGCCAGCCGAACACGTTGTTCAAATCGTCGTAGATGAGGCCGGTGAGCTCCCGGGCGGGGAGCCCCACGGAGCGGGCCAGCGCGGTGAAGAGGAGAGAGAGCTCGGTGCAGTCCCCGGAGCGGTTCTCGAGCACCGAGAGAGCGCTGCCGGTGTCGCTGCCGTAGGTCTTCCGGATGTTGCGGTAGACCCATCCCTGCAGCCGGTCCGCCATGCGGATCGGGTCCGTCTCGTCGCCGACGATGGCGCGCCCCTGCGAGACAATATCCTCGTGGTCCGACGGGATCATCAGGGTGGCGGCGGTGTACTTCCGCTTCTCGGCGGCGCTCAGCGGCGCGCCCCCGTCGACCAGGTGCTCGGGGAGGAGCTCGAGCCGGGCCTGGTGGTCGTTGGCCTTTATCACGCGCTGCCGCCGGGTCTCGGGCACGGTGAACGGCTCCCTCGTCTTGAGGACCAGCTCGAGGGACGCGATGGCCCTGGGGTCTCCCAGGCGCACGTTGGAGGGGATGGTCTGGGCGACATCGAGGTTGGAGGTCTCGAAGGCCGTCACCACGTTTTCGTCCTCGAGGCGGAACTCGAGGGGCCCCGCCTGTATCCGGAGGGCCACCCCCTCCGGCAGCAGCTCGAAGCGGGTCTGGATGCCGCTTTCCTCCAGGCTCTTCACCTGGATCACGTCGACCCGCTTGCCGTCCCGGCGGATCCCCCGCCGGCCCATATAGGTCACTCGGGAGGTCGAGTCGATGGAGGGGTGACCGTTTCGGAGGCCGTCGACGGCGATCCCGAAGAGCTCGAAGGTGTCCCCGGGCCGGCGCGCGCCGAAGATCCAGTCGTCCATCGCCTTGGCCATCGCGACGGTGTCCCTGGAGGGGGGAACGAGGTAGTCCCGGATCTGGCCATTATAGTTGATGTTCACGGCGTGCTGTCCCGCCTTCAGCGTCACGGTGGTGGTGGAGAAGTCGTGGTTCGAGAGCTCCTGCTTGACGCACGAGGTGATGGGCCCCGGCGCGGCGAGGGAGTACGCGCACCGGGACCTGGAGCTGTTCTTCAGCACCTGGCCGTTGAGGGACATGGTGAATAACGTCTCGTCGTCGAAGACCAGCGTCCGGTCGGCGCCGTCCCCCTCCATGAAGACGCGGAGCACCCGCCAGCCGATCTTCTTCCCCGAAAAATAGATGCCGTAGTAGAACTCGCCGGTCTGGTCCCGGGCGAACGCCAGGAGGTCGTCTTCCGCTGGTCGGGGCACGTCCGGCGCGGAGGGCTGGGGCGCGCCACAGGCCGCGGTCACGAAAACGAGGAGAAGGACAAAGGGGCGCGCGTTGAAGATCTTCACGCCGGCCAGAATACCACTTTTAGCGGCGGCATTATAAAAAAATCATCGCCGCCTCCCGCCGGGGAGCGGTGCTCCGGAATATGCTGTATCATGTCAGCATGAGCTGGACACGGTGCCTGTATGTCGGTGCCATCGCCCTCGCCGGGGTGCTCCTGCCCCGCGAAGCCTACGCGTGGGGACCGGTGGCCCACCTGGACGCGGCGACCCAGGTGCTCTTCGGGACGGTGGCCGTGGCGCCGGCGCTTCTGGCGCTTCTGAAACGACACACCTTCGACTTCCTGTACGGCGCCATCGCGGCGGACTTCGTGGTGGGCAAGCAGCACTCGCAGGAGCACGAGCACTGCCACAACTGGGAGGTGGCGCGGGAGCTGCTGCGGCAGGCCCGCCCCCAGGGGGCGCACCGGGAGGCCCTGATGCTGGGTTACCTCAACCACCTGGGGGCGGACGTGGTGGCCCACAACCACATCGTTCCGGAGATGATGGTGCGCCACTACCGGGCCAAGAGCGCCGGCCACCTCTACTGGGAGGTCCGGGCGGATCAACGTATTCTGGCGGCCAACCCGGAGCTTCTAAACGTCTGGCGGGAGCTGTCCGAGCGGCGGTTTCCCGGGCACGATCGCTTCCTTCAGGAGCATCTGGTTCCGGCCATCATGTCCCACCGGCTCGCCCATCAGCTCTACCGGTCGAACCTCAAGATTCAACAGAATAGGGTGTGGCAGCGGACCCTCCAGCGGATCGACGAGCGATCCAAGCTGCTGTTCCACGAAAAGGATCTGCAGCTTTGGCGACGGCTGGCCGCCCAGGCGGGGGGACGCGCCGTGGACAACCCGTGGAGCAAGCGGTTGAACCACCTCGATCCGGTGGGGCGGGAGGCCCTCCAATGGGCCAAGCTGAGCCGCGGATCATTGCGGCGCGAGCTCCGGCACCGGGGGGAGACGCCGCGCCTGGAGGCCCAGCTTCGACGCGCTCTCTCGAAGGCCCGGACCATCGACATCCACCATTTCGAGGAAGACTAATCAGTCGTAACAGGTCTGCAGTCCGCAGCGCCACCTCCCGTCGGTGTACTCGCACACCCCCGGGAAGAAGGGCTCGTCCCCCTCCCCCGGGCACTCGTCGTCGCCGGCGCACTCGTCCTCCGAGGTCCGGCAGTAGCGCCCCGTCTCGATATCGCACAGGGTGGACTCGGCGGCGCACTCCCCGGTCCCGCACTCCGCGTGGGTCACGCAGTTGCCGGGGACGCAGATGTTCTGGCCGTGGCTCCCGCCGCCGCAGGCGCAGATCTCCTCGGGGGCGCAGTCCTCCCTCGTGACGCACTCCTCGTACACGCAAATGGTGTCCATCCCGTTCCCCCAGATGTCGATGACACACCGGCCCCCCGCCCCCGCGGCGCTCTCCGTACAGTCGTCGTGGGCCAGGCACTCCCACCACTCGGTGTCCGTCGCCGGGCCGACGGAGGGCTCGGGGTACTCCCAGGTATCATCGCAGATCGCCTCTAAGGGGGGACGGGTGTCGGTGTCCGGGTCGTTCTGGGAGGCGGTGGCCGTGTCGGCCGCGCTGTCATCACCGCTGCCGCTCCCGGTTCCCGTATCCGCGTCCGCGTCCGTATCACTGTCCGCATCCGTATCACCGTCCGCATCCGTATCACCGTCCGCGTCCGTGTCCACATCTGTGTCACCGTCCGTATCGGTATCCGCATCCGTGTCCGCGTCCGTATCCACGTCGCTGTCCGCATCCGTGTCGCCATCGCCGTCCGCATCCGTATCGCCATCGCCCTCAGCGCCCGAAGCCGAATCGCTTTCGGTCTCGGTCCCATCGTTGTCCGACGTCTTTGACGAGGAGCATCCCGCGAGCAGTATGAGAATCCATACACCTGCTGTCATTGATTTAAAGTGATGGGCCATTATCTTCCTCCAACCGGTCGCAAAGGTCCGGCCGCAGTTCATGCAATCCCCATGCCTCGACCGTTGAGTTGCTATTTCGAATGATTATGAAGCGTTGAATCGGGTCGTCGGGGCGTATCGCTGCACAGTTTGTGTCACCCGGCGACACCGTCAAGCGTCCCGATCGCGTCGAGGAGCTGCGCCCCGAGCTCCGGCTCGCTCATGAAAACGAACGCGGCGTAGCCGGCCAGATGGGGGAGGCTCTCCCCCTCGGGCAGAGGCTTGCCCTGCTTCAGGTTGTGCAGGGCGGCCCGCAGCCGCCGCTTGATGGTTCGGGGTACCCGCGGCCCCTTGTCCCCGTTGACCACCAGGCCGGTCACCTTCTGGGCGCCCCCCTTCCGCTTCACCCGGGTCTTGTCAGGGTGTAGGGCGAACCCCTCGTCGGCGACGATCATCTTCACCCCCCCCATGAGGGCCCCCAGCTTGGGGGCGCCCTTGTGCTTCTCGGGGAGGCTGAAGGTGAGGTCGTCCGCGTAGCGGGTATACCGCCAGCCGTATTTCCGCGCCAGACCGCTGAGCCGGCGATCCAGCCGCATGCAGAGGGTGTTGGTCAGCGCCGGGCTGGTGGGCGCCCCCTGGGGGAGGCAGCGGGGGCCGAGGGCGATGTAGTAGGTCTTGTCGTCGTGGGTCACCACCTTTCGGGGGGACTCGGTGCAGAGCAGAGCGAGGAGCGTCGCGATCTGCTCCCGGTACCCCGCGTTTCGGAAGACCCCCTTGACCCGGCGGAAGCTCACGGTGGGGAAGAAGTCCTTGAGATCCATGTTCAGGAGGATCCGGGCGCCGGTGTGGACCGCGGCGTTGCTCAGTATGGACCGCCCCGGCAGGAACCCGTGGGCTGCGCCGTGGACCGGGAGGTGCTCCACGATCTCCCTGAGGATCCACCGCTGGGCCGCCTTCAGCCTGGGGAGGGGGGCCCAGATCTCCCGGCCCGAGCCGTCGGCCTTGGGGACGGTGAACCGCCGGTAATGGAGCCCCGTGGCGGCGTCCCGGTGATAGGTCATCCAGCGCAGCTCCCGGATGGAGAGCCCGAGGGCCTCGGCCAGCTGCCGGGGCTTGTCCAGCGGGGGAAGCTCGTTCAGGGCGGCCCTCGCCTCCGGCTCGTCCAGGTCCCACCTATCGAAGTCGAGGTCGTCGTTCCAGTAGATCCCCTCGCCGAGGTGCACCAGGTGGGCCGACTGGTAGGCCACCCAGGCCTCACGCTTCAGCCGGTCCCGCTCCCTCGCCTCCTCCTTGAGCTGCTTCTTGTACCGGGCGAGCTCCTTCTTCGACATGGTGTCGGTGGGCTTTCGTTCCACCAGATATCCGTGGTCCGAGAGCTGCTGCCGAGTATACGCCTCCACACCGCCGGCCTGCTCGACGGCGCGCCAAATTGCTTCTGGATCAGTCGTTCGGGTCGTCATCTCTATCCTGTCGTCTCGTCCAGGTAACCCTGGGTGATGGAGTGATCAATCCGGGAGAAGTACGCCTCCCGGGCCTCGGCCTCGGTGTCGAACACCAGGTTCTGAACCCTGAGCCGGTCGTCCGACCGGTCTCCGAAGCGGATCTTGAGCCGCCGGTTGTCGAGGCAGATCTGCAGCACCTTCTCCCCCTTCCCGTGGCGCTTGGCGAAGCTTCGGGTCTCCACCGTGACGGTCTCCCGCTGCTCGCCGCGGTTCTTCTCCCGCATCACCGCCCGCTCGGCCTGGAGCAGACGGAGGGCCAGGAGGTGCTCGCAGGGCCCCTGCTTCAACTTGTTCTGCCGAAAGAAGCCGCAGGTGCACTCGGCCTTCTTCACCCGGCCCTCGGGATCGATCAGCAGCTCCGGCTGGTACTCCCGCTTCTCCGCCGCCACCGCCGCCTTGCCGAGGAGCTCCAGCCCCACGCCGAAGACGCGGTTCTCCCGGACGATGGACACCGCCTTCTTCGCGGCCAGCAGATCGTGGGCGAGCCGTTCCCGGGGCCCCCGATACTTCAGCGCCTCCGGGTCGAGGGGGGTGCCCACCAGGGGCCGGAAGCGGTAGACCTCCGCCGCCAGATCGTACATCAGCAGCCCCATCTGACACCCCCGCTGGAGCCCGCGATAGGCCGCCTCTTTCTTCAGCTTCGCCCGATCCGCGATCGCGTCGAGGGAGCCCCTCCGCTCCGCCTTCAGCACCGCCACCACCTTCTCGGTCTCCCCATCGATATCCCCCGGCCTCGGCAGCAGCACGTCGAAGCAGACGGCGCCGGACCAGTTGGCCGCGGTGAACCCGGTGAGCCCGAGGGTCATGGTCAGGGGCCCCGCCCGGAGCACATAGAAAGACGGGAGCCCGCTGCCCATCACGTGCACCGACACGTCGGTGACGAACGGCAGGAAGCGGCGGAGCAGCATCAGGCGCCGCCGCCCCCAGATCCGGCTGATGTGGGCCCGCCGGCCGGTGTAGGGGGCCGCGTCGGTCTCGATCACGTGCTCCCACGGCTCCAGGATGAGCCGGGGATGCTCCCCCGGCACCAGCTCCGCCCGCACCGCGCGCCCCTTGCGCTTCTGGTCCTTGTTCATGCGCAGCTGGAGCAGCAGGTTGTAGAAGTCCATGGGGGAGAGGGCGAACCGCTCCGCCGGCAGGGTCGCCGCGGACTGCACCTGCAAAAACCCCCGGAGCCAGGAGTCCGGTACGTTGATGCGCTTCTCCACCACCGCGTCCCGCCCCTCGGTCTCGAGGCCCACCTCCCCGGCCCCGCCGATGGTGAAGCGGGTCTCGCGGAAGCTCCGCATCTGCTGGACGCCGTTGTAGAGCGCCTCCCCGAAGTCGATGTGGGTGGTCCCGGGGGAGGGAGGCCCGGCGAGATCGAAGGCGGACCACTCGACGAAGAGCTGCCCGTACACCCCCTCGTCCTTGCTGAACACCTCGAAAGTAAGCCCGTCCGGCCCGGCCGTGACCACCGGGTCGAGCACGAACCACGCGTTCGGATCGTTCCGGTAGAGCCAGTCGAAGTAGGCGGCCTGGGCGTTGAGATCGGACTGCCCCGCGGTCTGCTTCTTCAGTTGCTGGTACGCCAGATAGGCGGAGCGATCCTTGGGCTTGTAGCTCATGTCGCTCCGGACAATTTCGTAGAGCGCGCTGAGGGCCTCCCGGAAGGGAACCGCCGCCTTGATCTTCCCGTCCACGGACACCGGATCCCGCTCGAGATCCCCCTCGAGGGCCACGGTGGACACGCCGTCCGCGTCGACCACCCGGCTCGTTCCGGCGTATCGCTGAACCCGCTCGGGGCTCTCCCCTGTCGGTTTTCCTTCGCTCATTTCGAGACCTCCGTTCTACCTGGACCCGCCCCCTTTTCATTGCGCCGCCGGGTTCGCCGAAGGGTCCGCCACGCCGCCTTGCGCAGGGCCTCGTCCCGCCCCTCGTCCTTGGCGAGCTCGAGCACGATCGCCATGGCCGCGTCGGTCCCCAGCCGCCCGAGGGCCTCGACGGCGCCCAGTACGGTGGGCTCGTCCGCGGCCTTCTCCTTCACCACCGCGGTCAGCCCCGCCACGTCCCCCCTCGCGATGAGCCGGGGGAGCACGATCCCCTGGACGTGTCCCTCGAAGGCGCCGGTCCGAAGGGCCTCGGCCACCGCGTCGTCTTCCCGAGCCGTCAACCGGCGCACCACGTTGCGATCATCCAGCGCGCTCGAGAGCACGCCCGCGGCCTTCTCCGGCGCCTCCTCGGCGAGCCCCCAGGCGGCGATCTCTCGCAGCCGGGCATTGGGATGAACCGCGAACCGCTCCAGATCGGCCGCCGCCCCGGCGCCCCCGACCCGCGGAAGCGCCGCCAACGCCGCCGCCAACGGATCCAGGAGGTAGGCGTCCGGCCCCTCCAGCGCGAGCACCGTTCGGATCGCCTCCTCGCCGGTCTCCAGCCGCTCGCACGCATAGAGCAGGGCCGTGAGCCGGGCGGCGATATCCGCGAGCTCCGACGGCGCCGCGGTCCGGTCCGGCGCGAGGAGCCGCTCGTGGGCCTCCGCCCAGTCGGCGGCCGCCCCGGACAGCGCCGAGGCCACCTCGTCCTTGTGGGACGCCGCCTCCGACGGAACCCGTCCGATGATTCGCGCCGCCACCCGGACGGTTTTGGCGTACCGGCTGCCGAGCGCCGCCGCGGCCTCGGACACCGGCGGCGGGGTGCGCCGGAGCAGCGCCGCCACCAGGGGCTCGTAGAAGATCCCTTCACACCGGCGGTGAACCTTCGGCAGCACGTCGAGCAACCGGGCCGCCTCCCCCTGGTCGCAGAGCCGCTTCAGGGTGTGCTCTTCGAGATCGTCGATAAAGGATTGGATGAAGACATAGTCCGGCTCGAGGGAGTCGGGACCGTGGCGCCGCCTCAGGCTCTTGGCCGCGGCCTTGACCACATCCCAGTCGTCGTCCGCTTTGATGATTTTGGCGAGCCGCTCGAGATCCCCCGGATCGTCGCTGTGCCCCAACGCCTCGGCCACGATCTCCCGGATCCGCCAGTCACCGTCGGCGGCCCGCTCCCGGATCAGGGCCCAGGCGTCCGCGGTATTGAAGAACCTGAGCCCCTTGAGGGCCTCCCCGGCCACCCCCGCGGACCGGGTGGTGAGCCGCTCCAGCAGCTTGAAGATCTCCTCGGCCTTGGCGGTGTGGGCGAGGTGCCCGAGGGCCTGGGCCGCGGCCTCCTGGAGCGCGTGTTGATCCTCGCCGGCCAGCTTGAGGAGCTTGTCGAGGGCCCGCTCGTCGCCGAGCTCCCCGAGGGCCTTCACCGCCCGCCGCCGAAGCCCGATGTCGTCCAGCAGATCGACGGCGGTGAGGAGGATGGTGATACCGTCGCTCCGCCCCGCCCGGGCCAGCCCCTCGGCCGCCAGGAACTGGGTCTTGGCGTCCTTGTGGGAGAGGGCGGCCACCAGCGGCTCCGCCGGGCCGTTCCGCTTTCTCAACCGGTACCCCGCGGCCTCCACCGCCTGGTGGCGGATGCTCTCCTCCGCGACCCCGGTGATCGCCCCGAGGGGTCCATCCACCACCCCGTCATCCGGCCACTTCGCGAACCCGAGGAGCGCCTTCAGCTCCTGGCTCTCCCCCAGCTTGAAGGCCGCCTCCAGGAGCTGCGCCAGCACGTCGTGCCGGTGGGGGTGGAGCCCTTCCAGCCACGCCGTGGCGGTGTCGTCCTCCTCGTCGAAGCCGAACCGCTGATCGTACCCACTGATCTTACGGAGGGCCTTGAACGCGGCCTTCCGGGTCTTCTTCGGCTCGAGAAACCCGAGCACCCGGGGCACGTCCTCCGGTCGGCGGAAATCCCCCAGGGCCTGGAACAACAGCGTCACGTCGGCGGTGCCGGCGGGATCGTTCTCGTAGCGATCGAGCAGGGCATCCGGGGTCCGGGGATCGCCGAGGGCGACGAGCCCGTTCACCACGCTGCTCATCCACCGCGGGTCCACGCTTTTCAGGAGCGCGACGAGGGGCTCGAAGGCCGCGGCGGCCCGCTTCTGTGCCAGGGCCACCGCGGACGCGTACCGCACCTGCTCGAACCGGGAGCCGAGGGCCTTTTCGAGGGCCGCGGCCGCGCGCTCGTCATCGTCATAGTGCTCGGCGAGCCGCTCCACGGCGCGCTGCCGCAGGGTCCGGGACGCCGCGTCGATCCCGAGGACGGCGACATGGATCGGATCCCGCCGCTCCGCCAGGAGGTCGGCGGCCGAGACCTCGAGCCCGTCCGTCTTGGTCCGGAGCACCGACTCGAGCAGCGCCTCCCCGTCGTCGCTCCGGGCCAGGAGGGCGAGCCCCGCCCGCCCCATGTCCTCGATTCCGGTGGCCAGCGCCGCCGCCGCGAGGGCGGTCTTGTCCGCCGCCCCCTGGGCGAGGATCTCGAACGCCCTCCCCCGCACCGTCGCGGCGCTGTCGCCGAGGGCCTGCACGAAGACCGGCGCCACCCGTTGGAGGTCGTCCCCGGCCACCGCGAGGAGCCGCTCCAACGCGGTGAGCCGCACCTTGACCGCCGCGCCCCCCCCCTCGGCCCGGGAGAGGCCGGTGTAGGCGCCGATGATGACCTCGCCGATCTCCCTTGGGACATCGACGTCGGGGCGCCCGGCGGATTCCGGGCTCGCTTCGCCGTACCGCCGGCGGTGACGCGTCCAGGCGTGATCGAACGCCTCCTGCTTGGGCTCGTCGAAGGTCTTCAGGATCAGGGCGGCCCGGGCCCGCTGCCGGCGGGATCCGTGGATAACCCCGTGGGCCAGCGCCCGAATCGTCTCGAGGGGAATCTGCCACGGCTTCGCGTGATCCCCCCGATCGTTCAGCTGCTCGGTGAGGAAGGGTCCCAGGTCGCCGAGCGCCTCGAGGGCCCGGGCCGAGCGGAGCCGCGTCCGGGGGTCGGCGCTCGACAGGCCGGCGATGTTGACCTGCGACTCCGGCGCCCGCCACTGCTTCATCAGCATCAGCCAGAACGCCTTGAGCCGGATGTCGTCGTCCTTGGCGTCCAGGAACGCGTTGAACAGCTCCGCCTCGTCCAGCATCACCGCGGCCACCAGGCTCTCGAAGGATTTCAGGGCGGCGGTCATGTTCGAGAAGAGGAGGGAGGCCCCGGCCGGATCGCCTCTGACGGCGAGCCCCCAGGCGATCCGCTGTCGCACTGCTTTGTCGTCGTGCTGGAGCAGCTCCGCGAGCCCGTCGAGCCGGGCACCGGCGGCGGTCCAGATCAGGGCCTCTGCGGCGGCGCAACGGATCTCCGCGTCCTTCGAGTCGACCAGCTTTCGAATGGCGACACTGGTGGCGTCGTCCTCGAGGGCGGCCAACCCCGAGAGGGCCATGATCACCTGCCGCCGCCACTTGTCGGCGAGGTCGGCGATCTGGGGTTTCTCCTCTTCGATCTGCGCCAGCAGCGGCGCGGCCGCGGCCGCATCCCCCCACGCCGCTTTGGTGGCGGCGGCGCGGATGGCCACGTCCCGGTGCGCGCTCTTCATCGCCGCGGTGAGCCCCGCGGCGTGGTCGGCCCGTTCGATGGCGTCTATGGCGGCGAGTCGGACCGGCGCCGCGTCGTCCTCGAGGGCACGCACCAGGAGGGTCTCGGCGATCCCCCGGGGCTGCCGGGCGAGCCGCTCCACCGCCTCGAAGCGGACATCCTCGAAGCGCCCCCCGAGGGCGCGCTCGAAGAGCTCCTGATCGCGGCCCTTGTGATGCTTCTTCAACTGCTTGGCGGCGAACTCGAAGACCTCCTTTCGGAGGCCGGGGTCCGGATCGTCCAGCAGGTCGAGCAGCAGCGGGAAGGCCCACGGTTGCCTGATCTCCGCCATCACCTCGGTGAGCACCTCCCGGCGGATATCCGCGTGGATGCTCCTGGCGACGAACCGCAGCGTGGCGTCCGCGTCGCCCCCCACCTTGAGATTGAGGACGGCCTTGAACGCCTCCGTCCGGATCTTCCTGGCGCTGTCCGACAAGCCGCGGAGCAGCAGCCGGTAACCGGGATGATCTTCCTTGGGCGGCTTCTTCCTGAGGGTCTGCACCAGGGTGTTCAAGCCCCGGAGCCGCACGTCCTCGTGCTCGGTCACGAGAGCCGCCTCCACGGCCGCGAGGGGCGTCTTCCCGCACAGGGTTTCGACCGCGGTGTAGGCCGCGTCCCGCACCTGCCGATCCTTGTCGTGGAGCATGGTGCAAAGCCGCCTCAGGGCCCGCTGATCCCCCAGCAGGGCCAGGGCCCGGGCCGCCGACACCCGGGAGGAGGACTTCCGCTCCGCGCTGAGCTGGAGCAGCGTCCCTAGGGCCCGGGGGTCCTTGAGCGTGGCCAGGTAGAGGGCGCCGCTGACGCAGATATCGAGGGACCGGGAGGCCATCGCCTCCAGCAGGGGCTCGAGATGCGCGGGCTCGAGGGGGGGCGCCTTCGGGGGACTCGGCAGCTTCTTGTCCGCGCCGTGGGTCTCCACCTGGAAGAGCCGCCGGTGGAGATCCTTGTCGAGCCGACGAAGGTTGTCCGCGAGGGGCGGCACCGCGAGCAGGGAGAGCAGGAAGGCGGTCTGGCGCACCTGACCGTCCTTGTCGGCGGTGAGGCGCCGCACCGCCCCCTTGACCTCGGCGCCGCCGAGCAGACCCCGCTGGACCAGGCGGATCAGGGTCCACCAGCGCAGATCCGAGTGACGGGATTGGGCCGCCATCAGATGGGGGGTGGGGGCGTCGCCGTGTATCTCCTCCAGGGCCGCCAGGGCGGCGAAGCGGACCGACTTGGGCTCGTCCTCGAGGGCCTGCACCAGGCGCGTCATCGCCTGATCGTCCGCCCCGGCCAGGGCCGCCAGGGCCGCCACGGCCGCCTCCCCCACATCCGGCTGTCCGGTCTCGAGGGCGAGGATCAGCGGCGGGAGGGCGGTCTCCCCGGCGAGCCGGCGGAGCCCCCTGAGGGCCGCGAGGCGCACCTCCGCCAGGGCCGCATCCTTGTTCTTGAGGAGCTGCTCCAGGGGGGGGCCTATCCGGGGATTGTCGAGCGCCCCCAGGAGCTCGGCGGCCAGGACCCGCAGGCTGTGCTCGGTCTCCTGAACCGCCCGCTCCGCCAGCAGCTCGACGGCGGGCCCGTCGTTGTAGGCGGCGAGCTGCCTCAGCGCGCCCCGGCGCCGCTTGGCGTCCTGCCCGAGCTCCCGCTTCGCGAGGGCGTACCCGTCGTGAATCCGCTGCACGCAGTGGCTCACCTTGCCGCTCGGATCGACGAGGAACACACGCAATGTCCGGTCGTCGGCGGCGGTCACCAGGTGGGGCCGCTTGTTGACGGTGACCGCGGTCATGGCCACGGTGCGCCCCACCCCGTCCTTGAAGCTGGCAGGCCGGGCCCGGCTGGCCCCGTGGGGCCACGCCTTGATCTGCCCGTCGTCTCCGGCCGTGTAGAACCGCTCCTCGCCCGCGACGAACGCCCGGCCGCTCTTCTCGTGACCGCCCCGTCCCCCCTTGTCCTCGGGCTCGAGGGCGCCCCGGACGTGGGTGGAGAGCAGCCGGTTGTCCGCCCCCATGGAGAGGACCCGGGACTCCGCCGGATCGAACATCAGCGCCGTCACCGGACCGCTGTGGAGCTGTCCGCTCTCCGCGGGCGAGACGCCCTTCTTCTCGTCACACTCGAACACGTACAGGTGACCGGTGCTGCTCCCGACCACCAGCCACTGCCCGGCGTCATCCGCCGCCAGGACCGTTCCGCTCCCGTCCGGGACGGGGAGCGTCTGAAGCGGCTTCCCCTTCCGATCCGCGATCACCACTGAATCGGGGAGGAGCGCCGCCAGGCGGCTTCCCCTGAGCATGGCGAGGCGAAGGGGGGCCGCCGCCAGAGGCGCGCCGAGGGGGGCCGCCTGCTTGGCCCCGGGGGCGACTTCGTAGAGCTGCCCCTCGTTCCCGGCGACGATCCGCGTCTCGCCGTCCGCGATCAGCGCCGCGCCGCCGGCGGGGAGCGGCACCGCCTCCAGAGAATCCTTTTCCAGATGGATGGTGTAGAGGGCGGTGGCCTGCCCCTCGGGGTGAACCGTGACGAAAGAGACCGCCGGACCCGCGCCGGATACGGCCCGAATCTCACCGCGATAATCCAAATATTTTTCGACCGTATCCGCCATCAGACCGCCTCCTCGACATTCCCGCCCGCCACGAGCAGATCGGGATAGGTGTTCTCCATCCGGGTGAGGGCCACCAGACACGCCGCCCGCTCGCCCCGGCCGCCGGAGCGCAGGAAGGTCCGGAAGAGGGGGGCGATGCACCGGGCGAAGTCGCCGTCCTCCAGGGCCAGATCCCGCGTGACCTCGATGAGCGCCAGCTTCGCCTTGCGGGACGAGAGCAGGGGCAGCCGGGGACCGTCATCCTTCCGGGCGCCCTTCTTCGGCAGCTTCGCCGCCGGGATCTGGAACAGGGTCCGCCTCAGGAAGCCCCGCAGATCAGAGGCCGGGGCCGGCGGTCCGGCCGGCTTCTCCAGGACATCGAAGGGCTCGGGCGCCTCAGCGGCCGCCTTCTTGTCTTTCGCGACGGGCGCCGGGGGCCGCCAGGTGCGGGTAACATGCCGATCCCGGTACCGCCCCCACAGCTGCCGGATGGCGAACCCCCGCATCACCCGGTCCGGGCTCTCGGTGAGCCGGAACAGCTCTTCGGGGACCCGCAGCCTCGGGTGGGCGGCGATAAGCCGCATGCCGAGCGCCCGGGTCTTGGGGTTCAGGCTCTCGCACAGCCGGTAGACCGCCTCCGGGGTGAGCCGCTTCGGCGGGATGCGATAGCGCGCGTGCTCCGCGGTCTCCTCCGCGGTCAGCGCCCGGGTGAGGAACTCCCGGACGTCGTCGTGCTCCACCTCGCAGAGGACCGCGATCTCGTCGATGGGGGGCGCCCAGCGGCCAAGCTCGTAGGCCGCCATCTCCAGGGCGAACCGGCGGAGCGCCGGCGCGGTCTCCTTCAGCAGCGGCTTCATCCGCTCGAAGGTCAGAAAGGTCTCGGGGATCTCCGCCCCCGGATCCACCGGCCGGTCGGTCTCCTTCAGGCAGACGTCCGGATGGTGGAGTCGCAGGTAGTGGAGGGCGAACCTGGCGAGGGGCCTCTCCTGCCCCGCGGGGTCGGTGGCCATCCCGAACAGCCGCTCGCACCCGGCGAGGGTCGTGTCCTCGTCCATGGCCCGGGTCTGGCCGCTGAGCATCTGCAGAAACGCCGTCTCCGAGATGACCCTGAGCGCCGCCCCGTCCGCCATCAGCTGCTCGGCCTTGAGCTGCTTGCTCCCCTTGCGCCCGGCGCCGTAGAGGGGGGAGCCCTCGTCGCCGATGACCAGGTAGCCCAGCTTGGCGCTGACCCCGGAGGCGTTCTTGCCGTTCGCGGCGGTCACCTTCTTCTTGGCCTCCCCCCGGGTCATGGTGGCCAGCTTTCCGGTGAACAGGAAGGTCTGGCCGTCGAGGTCCACCGCGATCTCGGCGGCCGCGGCCGGGCCGGCGGGCGGCGGCGTCTCCGCCTTCTCGGCGAAGTCCGCGGGCAGGAACGCCTTGGTCATGTACTGGGTGGCGAACTCGTGGTACTGGGGCTCGCTGCGCACCACCAGCCCCATCAGCCAGTCGAAGCCGATCTGATCGGGGGTAAAGGTCCGCACGTCGCTGAGCCACCCGAGGACCTCCCGGGAGAGGCCCTCGTCGAACTCGAGATCGCGGGTCCACGGCAGGTCGCTCTTCTTCAGCGACGCGACGAACGGATCCGCTTCGAAGGTCGGGTGGAAGGCCAGCGTCTTGAGGTAGTCCGTGCCGAACCGGTCCGGGGTGACCCGCCCGCTGTAAACAAGGCGGAGGATCTCGTCCTTACAGGAGGGGTTGAGCAGGTGCCGCTTGAGCCCCTCCGTCCAGGTGTCGTCCACCGGATACTCCGCGAGGAAGGCGAACACCGCCGCGATGCCCGCCGCCCCGACGTCGGGGGTATCCAGAATCTCCAGGAAGAACCGGGCGCTCAGCTTCTTGAGGGGGTGCACCTTGGGGAGGTGGTCGCGGGCGAACGCCACCACCTCCTTGTTGGCGGAGACCAGCCGCGCCGCGAACCACTCCTCGGTGAGCTCCCGGGCGCCGAAATGTTTCTGGAGCGCCTCCACGGCCAGCGCGTGGCCGTACTCGGTGCCGAGCAGGCGACCGAAGCCGTCGAGCCCCACCTCCTTGCGCGGATCCCGGCTGCCCAACAGATCCCGGACGGCCTTCCGGATGGCCTTGTTCGGGGCGTTGGCGAGGGCGATGAGCTCGTCGAGGGGCAGATCCCGCGCGTAGACCCGGAGGTACTCCGCCGCGTACGCCTGGGCCTTCTGGCTTTTGGAGCGGAGCAGCCGCAGCACCCCGTCGTGGAGCCCGAGCTCCCGGAAGGCCCCCTGCTCGAAGGCGGGCACATTATCGAGGAGCCAGACGGCGAACTCGTCCACCGCGGCGCTCTCCACCGAGATGAGGCGAAAGACCCAGTCCGCCTTCACCTCCCGGAGGCTCACCCGGAAGTCGGCCTTGAGGGCCTCGGTGACGAACCGCCGCACCAGGTCCGCCTGCGCCCGCTCGAGCAGCGTGAAGAGGGGGCGATGGGTCCGCCGCCACAGCTCCGGGTAGGCCCGGTGCCGCAGCAGGCTGTCGGGCAGCCGGTAGAGCCTGAACCGCCGGCGGGTGTACCCCTTCTCGTGAAAGAGGATATGGTTCGCCACCCAGGTCCCGGTCCAGGAGGTGTTCTCGGGATAGAACCGGAGCACCTCCATGCAGGCGTCCGCGTAGCAGAACGGCAGGGTCTCGGCGATCCGCCGGAGGAACCGCCAGGCCCGCCGGCAGAGATACGCGAGGGTTCGGCGGCTCACCTCCCCCGAGAGCCGCTGCTCGGCGTAGGCGGCGTCGATGCGGGCCGTAATGGCGCCGAACATCTCGAAGTCGAGGCGCTCCTCCGCCGCCTTGAAGATCCGTTTAATGGCCCGCCAGGGTCCCCACCGCAGGGGCACCGACGCGATGATCTCGCGGAGCTGGGAGCGACTGTAGAGGTCGCCTTCGTCCCAGAGGGCCATCAGAATCCGGTCCAAGCGGAGCCGGTCCGGAAGCGGGACCTCAGCGTCCTCGGCTTCGAGCTGCTTCATCCCCTCCTGCCGGATATGAATCTGCTCCTCCCGGGTCTTTCGCCGAAAGGACCAGGAGTTCACCTGCTTCCAATACTGCTGGAAGTCCGGCGCGCCGTCGCGGGTCGCCTCTGCCGGTCGCTCGTCCCTCTCGGACGCGAGCGCGATCACCATCGCGGCGAGCCCCGGATCCCGGGACGCCAAGGCCAGTCGAATGTCATCGATGCGAAAATCGTATTCCACAAAGCCCTCCTGTTGTGTGGCCTGAAAATCTCGTATTCCGGAAAGCTAGCTAAAAATGGCCGAAGAGGCAAAAAAATGGATCCCCCGGCGAGCCGGAATTCACAATTGGTTTCAGGCCCCGATAGTACAAGAATCGCGATGCGAAGAATTCGAAACCGGCTGAAAAAAGAAAGGCTTTCGTCCTTCGGAGAGCCCAACAACCGGTAGAATTGTTAAAAACCGCTGTAACTTGACGGGGGCGAGATTCTGAGCCCATAATGCCAGGAGCAACCTTAAGGGAGATAAAATGTTCGATGATTCATTGGAAAAGGTCGTCACGGAGGTTCAGGGCGCACAGGCCGCCGTGCTCATGGGCTTTGACGGGATCCTCGTGGACATGTTCGGAGGGACCGACGGCATGGATGTCGAGAGCATGGGGATGGAGTTCTCGGTCCTCCTGAAAGAGGTCCGGAAGGCGGCGGAGCTCCTGGAGGCGGGGAGCGCGGACGAGATGACCATCCGGACCGACAAGATGATCGCGGTCATTCGAACGGTCACGGAGGAATACTTCATCGCCATGGCCCTCTCCCCCGAAGGAAATCTGGGGAAGGCGAGATACGAGCTCCGCCTCATTGCCCCTGTGCTGGGAGAGGAGCTCTCCTAGTACCTTGTCAATTGAGAACTGACGGGTATCCCTCTCCCCCTTTCGCAAAGGGGGCTGGGGGGGATTTTGCCAGAGCGAGGCGCCCGTTCATTGACGATATCCCCCTAACCCCCTTTTCAAGGGGGGAATAAGAAAATGCACCCGTCATTCTGGGGTTGACGGAGCACTAGAGCACCCAACAGTTTTGGCCTTCGTCGAGAAATCGCGCAATTTCATGCAGCTAGCGAGCGCGCCCGCAGCGACCGACCAAGGCGTAGTTGACCTACGGTGACCGAGGTCGCGAGGACGTAAGCCGCTAGATGCGTGGAAGTGCGCGATTGTATTAGGAGTTCA
>JBNLED010000130.1:0-30107 GCA_050304755.1 Polyangia bacterium
CACCGTGACCACGACCAGTCTGCACCAGGCCTGGTTCATCGACGATACCTCGAGCACTCCCACAAGCCACGCAGGGGCTGTCTTCGCAGGTTTCGATCTCCCGCTCTATCGTCGATTTCGAATTCTGCGGCACCAAATAAAGCCCTACCTCCGGTACCATATCACGCCCTTTGTGTATGGCTCTCCTCCGAGGAGCGTCATGTCACCAAACGATTTGCTTGAGACCGGTCATGGCGCTGAAATCGGAATATCCAACCGTCTTCGCACCCATCAATCACGCATCATAGCCCTTGACGTCTACGAAAGGCTGTCGCTTCCCGGATTCGGAGAGCCGATGGCTTTCTCGTATCTCGCCGCGAAAGGCCATATCGGTCCTCCGGTACTCAACCTCAACATCGATGGCGCCCTCGACCACGCAACCGTCCGCCCCAGCGTCCTCGGCGCATATGTCTCGAGTCACACAGACTCGCGGGGGCGTATCGACTTCGGAGGACGATGGTACGGTCCCGGAAATGGACCGCACCGTACTTTTTCGAGCACCCCGTCCGCTCCATGGCACCTTCCGAAGTGGGCCTCTTCCGATGATGAGCGCATCGAGCTTTTCGCTGACCTGGTGACCCCTGTTGTCAGACATCTCTCGGCGGTCGGGGGAATCCGAATCGGAGCGTGGCCGAAAAAAACGCTTCATGCGCTCTGGTATGGAATTGTCCTCGAATCGCGCTGCAATTGCATCGCTATGGGGATCCATGGATTGCACCGTATCAACACACCCATCCCGGACGTCATGACGTCATTGATCATCAGGAATTTTTAAAGGCGCGCAGTCGTCATGAATCAGGCATCTCATCATTTTTGAATCGAGGACAAGGACGGCGGTGCGTAAGCTCTAAGTCTAAGGTTTGAAGTTGATGGGTATCCAGAAGAGCTTGAGTTGCTTCGAGCGACCTTGCCGCCGCCATCCCACCAACCCTTCGAGGAAGGCCCAGTAAGCACCGTCAGGTGATGGTGGGCGTCCGAACGCGATAAGAGGGAACATCCGGAAGGTCCAGAAGCGGTTCCCCTTGACCTGGCCCCGGTTGTGGACGACATTCAACACACTCGTCATCGTGCTCTGAGAATCCCGATAGCGCCAGAGAAGCGGGAAACCGAGGGTGAAGCGGTTGTCCTTCTTCCCCCGTCGGATATCCCAGAAGAAAGGAAAAACGATTCTTGCGTAGTTCTTGCGTCGAGGGTCATCGAACTGCCACCAGAAAGGAAAAAGTATACGACTTGAGTCCTCGTGAAGGAGATCTCGAAAACGCCAGTACAGGGGAAACAGGACCAGATCATCGTCCTCATTATCCTTGAATCTGAAGACGAGGGGGGCAACGACGAGATGCTTCTTATCTTTATTTTTTCCAAGATAGAACAAGGGGTGCATTCGAACATGATACCCACTCGGCTGAACCCCTATATCGAAAGTCGGAGCCACCCAGGTGCGCCAATGGGTCTCGTACAAGTTCCAATTGTGTGCAAACAGCGGCATAATCGATAACGTCCGCTCTCTATGGTGATTGTGGAAATTCCAGTACAGGAGCCCCACCATCGTGTCTGTCCGAACAGGTGACGTCCGGCGATAGAACAGCGGCGGTACCATCAACGCGTTATCATCTGTTCTATCGTTTCCAAACATCCAGACGAGCGGTGAGAACATCTTCATGTAATCGCCCTGGTTCCAATACCATTGATAGAAAATCGCGGCGCCGCCTTGAGAGAGCCCCGGCGCCTTTCGGTAATATGACAGCAGCAATGGAAAATAGTGGCTGCGGCCTTCACCATTGACGTCTCCTTGTTTGTCCTTACTGGGCCAGCGGCTGCCATAATAAAACGGCAGCACGAGGGTCTTGTCCCAAGCCTTGTCCCTTGCAAGATACAAGAGGGGCATCGCACCAAAGCTCCAACCGTGTTCTCTGGTGTTGAAGAAGAAAGGCGGCAAGATATTCTTCGTGCTATAGGAAAGCTCGTTTTCAAATCTGAAGAACAGTGGAGGGAGGACTACGGTGTACTTTTTAAACCCTTCTTTCCCTGCAAAGAAGACCGGTGGTAAGCCGAATTTGTAATCCTCGCCTTTTTGCTTGTCGTAAAAGATACCCGCTAACAGGAATGAGGAATCCCCCTTTTTGAACCTCCAAAAAAGCGGTGGGACCACCTGATATGCGGTGCCCTCCTTTTCGTTTTCACCGACAAAGAACAGCGGCGCGAATCCCGTGTTATAACCATGATCCGAGCGATTGTAATAGGTCTGCAGAACAATATCTGTTTTGAAGCTTGGACCGCGAAAACGCCAATAGAGAGGAAACACCACGTCCACTTTGTTCTTGTCTGACCGATGCCTCCAGTAAGTCGGAAAAATACCCAACTCTCGATATGCTCCTCGCCCTGTTCTCTCGCGAAAGAAGACAAAGGGAAAGAAGAGGCGCAGTGTCCTGTCATTTGCGGTCTGCTGATAGTACGGTGGAATAATCAGCCGTTTGTAGGTCGGTTTGAAGTCCGCCTCGATCTCTTCGAGAGCTACCCCCTCTAATCCTATGGGGACCCTTTCCGTCTTCAATTCTTTAGGATCTTCTGCTTGCTTTGAACTCTCAGCAATAGCCCTACTCATATTCGTTGAGAACACAATCAAACCGGCGAGAGCGCAAATAGCCAACCTATCCATTCTCAACTTCACAGGCTTTCCTCGTTTCTCCACATCAACATCAATTCAGCGACCGCCGTTGCATTCAGCTCCATATCACATGTTGCCCAAGCTTGGCCACTCTAACAAGGCAAATGAGGGTGTCAAGATTCCCTGAAGGTAAATCGTTCAACATCAAAATTATTGTAGGAAGAGATAAATTAGAAGAAACAGAGTTTCGATCAGCCTTCTGGCGAGGTCAGCTGGAAAGGATAGGTGACAATAACAATGCCGCCACCTTCGGGTTGCGGGAAGGTCCAGCGCCTAACCGCTTGTGCGATACAATTCTCGACGCCCGGATCGCCCAGTGTGGAGTTTGCCACAGCCGCCATCTGAACAGCACCGGTACCGGAAATGATAAATTTGATAGCAACACGCCCGGAGAGGTCAGGACGCTTCGCCAGCTGCCGCTCATAGCAGAACTTCACCTCGTTGATATGACGATGAACGATACGACGAATCACTTCTTTCGACAGGGACCCCTTAACCATCGCGGCCCCAGACCGAATTCTCGGAGCGCCGCCACGTCTTCCCCCGAGTCCGCCGGCGCCGCGGCCATAACCGGAACCCGATCCACCGCCGCCGCCATGACCGATCGTGTTCAAATTTCCCAGTCCGATGGTCCCTTCACCCGTACCACCGCCACCACGCCCCGTTCCTCTCAGACCGAGACCGCCGTAACCGAAGTTCTCACCGACCTGATTCCCCATCAGAGCGCCCAACGCGTTTTCCGGGTCGACGCCAAGCGCGGTGTCTCTTCCGAAGGGAGAAGTCGGTGCGTTCGAGGCTGTCAAATAGCTCAGAATACCAGCATTCTTGGCCATCTCCTTGGCCATTGATCGCGCCATATGAGGATCTGGATTATCCTTGGGCCCCTTGATACCGTAATGATTATCGGTCTTCTTGGCGTCCCGTTTACCCATCTGGCCTTCTTCGCCTTTATGACGCTTCCCCTTACCGCCTTGCTGGTCGTCCTTTTTATCCTTTTTCAACCACTCCGGAATCTCGTCCTGATTCACCTCCGGCGGGGTCAGCATGTATTTTACGAAACGGTTATTCTCCGCGAGAAGGTCGAGAGATAGGCCCTCCGGATCCGGTGGAATAAAATAGATAAGGAAAAGAAACACAGAATGCATGATAAGAGAAAACCCAGTATAAATCTGTGACGACCAATCAAACTCTATCGGGGCGACGAACTTCCTTGGATTGGGCACAGAATTTATGAGGAAACTCCACTGTCCCAAGTCCATCTTCACCCGAGCTCGTGACGGTAATGCGAAGCTGGAGCCGGCACTCGCCGCTTCAGCCAGCGATACACGAGTTCCGTCTTCATAAGTCACATCCCCCTGAGTTCCCGGTAGAATGGAGACGCTGGCGGAGCCGCCAATTTGATTAGAAACCAGCGTGACTTTGGATTGTCCCCCCAAAGCCTCCGCAGGAATCGGGAAATCGCATGTCGGGTCCTCACCGATACAGAAATCTTCGGGTTTTTTTGCATCTGCGAGATAATGATTTACACTGAGAACAGATCCGTTCCAGACCACCACGACCTCGGTCGCCTGTCGAGAGACATCCTCCACAGTACTCAAATCAACCGCGCCTACTGGTGAAAAAGAAGCGGCGGCGGGTTGCGCCGCAACTTGCGGACTTGCCGCAGGCATCGCGCCCATCATTGGCATCTGCTGTTGTGGCGGCGCATGGCTAGCGATGGTCTGTGCCATTGAGGGTTGCTGCATCATCGGTGCAGGCTGTGCCGGCTGCATAGGTGCCGCGGGCTGCATAGGTGCCGCAGGTTGAGGTTGAACAGGAGGTGCCTGAGGCTGAGCGACCGGAGCTGCCGGCATTACCGGTGGCGCGGCGATTTCCTGCGCCGCAGCTGCAAACAAGAGTCGGATATCGACATCCCCCAAGGTAATGGTATCACCGTTGTTGAGAGCCGATTGTCCGACGGGTTGGCCGTTCACCATCGTCCCGGTAACACCCCCCATGTCGTATATGACGACATCGCCACCAGCCCCCACCTCAATGACAGCGTGGGTACCAGAGATCCCCTCGTCCTCGATCAGGAGGTGACTTCCCGCCGCACTTCCGATCTTGATGGCATCCTGAGAGAGTATCTCCTCTTTTAAAAGAGCTCCTCCCTTCATGACCTGAAACCTGATTTGTATTGCACTCATCTTCTTTTCCTGTCTTTACAAAAACCACCAAGCGTTTGGCGGTCATTCTCTACACCCCAGACCTAGAGATTCTCCACAGACTTCAGCATTTCTGGAATAAAATGTTGCCGTACTCGAATAAGGCTTCTCTCCTTACCGCGCTTTCGGACCACCGTAAGCTCACCATCCGGGCGAACCAAATCACCGGTAACGACATCGTCCTCGAATGAATACTCTGTAGTGTCGGCATATTCCTGGGCTGAAACAGGCCATGCCATCACGACAAAAACGAGCACAGCAACCAAACTCATAATTTTTTTCATGTTTTCTCCTCCCAAGAAAGCCAAAGCAAAAATTGGCCGTATTTCTGAATCACAAAATGAAAGAACATCTCTCAAAAAGCGTGAAGTATTGAAATCAACCCTTCTTTAGCAATTCGCCAATGGGATGAATCCCTAACTCTGGCTCTTGCTGACATCACCCAATCGTTAAAGTTCCCAAAAAAGTGTTTGCCAGCCGTTTTAGACAGAGAATGCGTGATGGCTCGCCAACCCAAACTATTTATTAGCCTTTTTCGCACCACTCTCTGCTTTTTTATCCGAGCTGGCGTCTTTCTTTTCCTCAGTCTTCTTTTCTTCAGGAGCAGCCTTCGTATCTTCTTTGGCTGTTTTCCCTTCTGTTGCCGCCTTGTCACCAGCAGAATCATCAGCAGCAGCTTCGCCCTCAGCAGCGCCTTCCTCAGGGGCCGCAGCCCCCTCAGCTTCCTTCGCCTCCAGCTCCTTCGCTTTCTCCATGGCAGCCTTCATCTCAGCCTCGCGCTTTGCCTGCTCTGCCTGCAGTTTCTCCATCTCTTTCATCTCACGCTCGGCTTCCTCTATCATCTCTACGTTCTTATCGCATTTCTTCACACGATTCTGGGCCTTCTCAACCCAAGAGATCAGCGGGCCCTTGCCATCCGGGTCCAGTCTGTGGTGCTCGTTCGGCTTGGAAAGGAACTTCTGAAACACCTTCTTGGCCTTTTTGTATCCCTCGACAGTCCCTGGATTCAGATAATCCATTTCCAACACGCCGATATTGAAAATGTAATCCGTCCTCGCAGGATCAATCTCCGAGGCTTTTTTATACTCCGCCTTGGCCCCTTTGAAATCATTGAGACCGCGAAGCGCCACGCCGAGACCGATGTGCGCTTCATAACTCTTCGGCTTCAGCGTTATCGCCTTTTCAAACGCCGCCTTTGCTTCCTGATACCCACGGAAGTTCAAATTGATTGCGCCAAAGTTCATATACGAAGCGAACAGCTTTGGATCCTTCTGGAAGGCCTGCTCGAACGCCTTCAATGCGTCTACCAGTCGGTTCTTTTGGAGCAGCACCATTCCATACACGTGATAGATGGGGCCATACTCAGGGTTCAATTTTATACCCTGGCTGCATACAAGCATCGCCAAAGTCAACATTGATGATTTCTTTTTGGTGACTGCTTGATCGAGATACAACATGGCCAGCTGATAGAGCGCCGGCATATACTTGGACTCAATGGCCAAAGCGCGCCGCAAATTCAACTCGGCCTTCTTGAAATCTCCATCGCTCTTGCTCCTCTTACCGCGACTTCTCAAAATAGTCGCCGCGTTCACATAAGCAGGAACCGCCTCCAGAGCGCTCTGTCCGATGCCGACGGTCTTTCTCAGCATGTCCTCTGCACGCTGCTCATTCCCCGCCTCCAGCTCCATCACCGCCAAGTGCGTCATGGACAACTGGTTCTTGGGATCCTTTTTTAACGTATCTTTAAATGCGGCCTTGGCCTTATCCATCATCCCGCACTCACGGTAGACAACGCCCACATTATAAGAGGCCTCAATCAGGCCATACTTGTCATTGACCTTTCGAAACGCTTTGGCCGCTGATTCGCACGAATTCTCCGCCCAACCCGACTGCTCGGCTGCCTTGTATTTTTCTACAGCATCGCCGAAATCTTCGCGCGCCTTCTTCGTTATCTTTCGCTCGCCTGTCTCGGGATCGACTTCGACACCCTCAGGTGTTGTGCGTCCCTTCGGACCACCAGGACCGCAGCTGATAACAACAACGGCCAAGAGCATTAAACAAAAACTGAAAATGGGTTTCTTCTTGTTCATTGGATCCTCCTAGCCGCCTTACTTGGCAATCTCGTTAGCGGAATTCGCAATCTTCCGATCTTGTTTTTCCGCTTCTGTCTCGAGGCTCAAAATAGGCTCCGGGACCGCCCACATGGACATCTCGTTTTCCGGTTGAATCCGGATTTCTTCTGAGATCGGATACTTACGCGGGTCCAACTTGTTGAGCTCCGTCTCACAGCGAAGTGAGTTCTCATTGAACCAGCGGACCTTGGTGGAGACGTTCAGGCAGTGCTCGAAGAGATTGACCGCGACCTCACGGAAAGGCTCGGCCTTCTTGTCCATGGAACTTCTGTAAATATCTATCAGCTCCTGATCTCCCTCGAAGGCCGGCGGCAGCGGCGCGTCATACAACGACTGCATGAACTCCACCTGCATATCCCCCGCCCTCGCGGCCGCCGCCATCTCCCATTCGGGAACATGCATTTCGACCACATCGGAGAATAACTTGTTCGCCTCTTCCAAAACCTTGGTCTTCTTCTCCATCCACGGCTTGAAATCGTACTCGAGCCAATAATCGAACTGGATGGTCGCTTTCTCCTTCTTGGTCTCCTTGTCCGCCTCTTTCCGGGTCATCTCCCGCCAACGAACGAGCAGCTTGCGATACTTGCGAACCTCCTTCGACCTCGCGACCTCTTCAGGACCGACCTTCTTCTCCCACCACTTCTGTATCTTCTTGGGGACCTCTTTGGCCGGGTCGAATTTGGGGAACCCGATCGACTTGAACTCCTGGAACTTCCGATCCGCTATCCTGAAGCGAGCCTTCGCCGCAGCGATGAGCATCGAGGCCTTCCGGCTGTTGTCCTCGACCTTCGACATGGCATCCGCGTCGAACAGGGACAGTGCTTTCCGGTACTCCTTCTCGGCCAACGAGTAGTTGGGCTTCTTCTGACGTTCCCAGTTGGCGTCACCGATGAAGACCCGCGCCTGCACCTGCTCGTCAATGTGCTTGGCCTTGCCATATGATTTCAGATACTTGTTATAGTGTTTGGCGACCTGTCCCCAAGCATTCTCATTTCCCTCTTCCTTGGCCTCATTGATGTACATATATCCGGCGCTGAAGAACACCGTCGCAGCCTCTTGAGGTCTCCGGGTCCTGAACTTGCTCTCAAAAGTATTGACCGCATTCCAGGCCTTATCGTATTCGCCCAGTCCGATGTAGAAGGTCACCGCGTTCTGTAACGCCTCGGGGGCTTCCTCCTCGCCGGTGTACTTGGTAGCGAACGTCATGTAGTTCTCCGCCGCGAGGTCGAAGACCTGAAGGGCATGATAGTTCTGTCCAATGAAGAACGCGGCCTTCTTGGAATGCTCGCACTGCGGATAGAGCTCAATCATCTTTTCCCGAACCTTAATGGCCGGCATCACCAGACGGGCCGCCTCCATGTTGATGGCCGCGTTGAAGAGCACCTCGCACATCCCGTCCTCTTCGTAGACCCCTTGATAATTCCGATAAATATCGATGTAAATCTCGGCGGCTTCTTTGAACCGACTCCTCGTATTCAGCGATTCCGCCTTCTTCCGGAGCACGCCAACCTTCAACCCCTTGATCTGGGAAGCGAACTCCTCGTCTTTCATGAGGTTTCTTCCGGGGGCTGCCTTGGTGTCAATGAAAACATCCACGACCTCCGCCAAAGAGTCGTAACATCCCGGACGGTTGACCTCCTGCATGGATCCGAGGGCATTGAGGCAATCGAGGTAGAGGTTTGCCGCGAAGACGGCCACCTCGGAGTCGGAGTGATTCGTCGCGATATCTTTAAAGAGAACCGCCGCCTCTTCGAAGCGATTGGCCTCGTAATAAATACGAGCCCGCCGGTACTTGATGTTGATGAGGTCTTCGCCCTTTTTGACAAAGCAGATGTACCGGCTGTAGGACTTCAGAATCCCCTGCTCAAGATCCGTGAGCTCCTTGGGTTCGAGAATAACCCTCTCCCCCTTCTCACACTCGTCCAGACACTCCTTCTTGCCCTTGCCACTACATTTCTTCTTGCACCGCTTGCACTTCTTGTCACACACTTGGTTCTGATCGGACTTGAGAGCGTGCTTTCTGGTTCTGTCTTTCTCGGCCCGGTCCATTGAATAGACCTTGTTGTAACAGAGCACCGCGCCATAGGCCGCTTCGGGGGTCAGCGGTCCGTTCGGGGAGAGCTCGACCACCGCGTCAAAGGCAGGCCCGCACCTGTGCCAGTCCTCCATGGTCCAGTAGAGGTCGGCTTTGTAATACGCCACTCTGTATAGGGTGGGCTTGGTGTTTTCATCAAAGCCCTCGATCTTGAGATCATCCAGGTTGGGGAATGACTTGAGAATGACGTCGTAGAGCCGGATGGTCCGGTCCATAGTGGCTTTGTCTTTGGTTCCCGGCGAGGACTCGCTCCCCACCGCCTCGACGTGCCAATGGGTGGCCGTGTCCCAAACCAGCGAGGTGGCTTCCTGCTCGCATACCCTGATTTTCTGTGCGTCGTGGTTCCCCTCTGTGGAGAACTTCTGATAGAGATTGAGCAACCGCTCGAGCTCAACCACCTGCTCGTCCTTGGGTCGTGAGCTGATAACGGCGTTGGTAATCTTTAACTGATAATTACAAATCTCGTTGCTGTTGTTCCCCTGGATATTCTCGATCTCGAGGGCCTCCAGCTTGTGATAGACGATAATGGCGTCCGCCCAGTGACCTTCGTCATAATACAGCTGCGCCAGCTTCTCCAACATCTTGTGAGATAAATCTCCGCCGATTCTCTGGAAGAACTGCCACGCCTGGGTCGGATTTCCGATCTTCGAGAACGCGTCGACGAGCTCCATCCTGGCGCGCTTGGCGACCGACTGGGCCTCCCTGTGCTCCGGGTTGTCCTGAGCGTACTGAATGACCTTGTTGAATTGGTTGATGGTCTTCTGGAACTCCTGCATGTTGAACAGGCACCACGCTTGATAATACATGGCGATGACATAGTTGGGGTTGTTCTCCTCACCCCACTCGACCACCTTCTGGTAGGCCTTCATCGCCCGGTCCACATCCTTTGCCTCATGGAAATAATACTCACCAAAGGACATCCACGCGTGGGGAATGAAACGGGACCGCGGGTAGTTCCGGATCAGCTCCTGATAGAATACACGCGCCCGCTCTCGATAGGCAGCCTTCTGATTCTTCTTCTCGAGCTCCGCGGCGAGCTGGTCAATCTCGTAGGCGATGGCGAAGAGAATTTCGTCGTAGTCCGGATAATCCGGGAAGTTGTTCTTGATTTCGACGTAGGCCTTGATGGAGAGCTCCCGATGCTGGCGGGCCATTTTATCCAGTTGCTTCTGTTGAGCTCGCAACTTGGCGACCTTCTTCTTGTCCCCCTTCTTGTTCGCCTGGAAAATCTTCTCCTCCAGATCCCGCGCCATGTAATTGAGTTGATCGTAGAAATCCTTATAGGCGTCAGCAATCCGCTTGAGGATTTCCCCCTTTTCGGGGTTATCATTCGGCGTTGACGCAGCGAGCTTCTTCAGCAGCTGGATCTCCCGCTTCAGGATGTCGACTTTCTTTTTCTCTCTCTTCCGCTTGAAGGCCCCCTCGATAATCTTGCGGGTATAGTCCCGATCGAGGCTCGGTTTCAAATCCTTGGGTTTCTTCGGTCCGACCTCCTTCTTGGAGCTGGTTCCGACCTTGGCCCGGTCTCTCTTTCCGAGCTTGACCCCCTTGGGACAGGCAGTCATCCGCTTCTCCACATCCGGCGGGATGCAGACATCGCCGCTCGCAGCGGCCCCCTCACTTGCTTCGCTCTCGGCCGCCGCGTGCCCCTTCGATGAATGAAAGGAGATGACTCCGGCTGCTATCAGAGCGGCAAAAACAGAAGAAAATAACTTGCGATTCATAATGATTACCTCCCGCACCGATTGGTAATCGGCTGCCTATAATATCCCAGCTCATCCCGCCAGAATTCCCCTCTGAAAGGCCAGAGTTGGTGCTCCGAGTCGCTGGAGATTTTTGCTTTCTCTACGGTCGGTCCCGAAATCTCCCCCGCGGAAGCAAGCTCCATATCCAATTCACCCCGTAGTGCTTTCAAAATTTCGATCTCAACGCGCGTTCCCTGGTTGAGGAAGTCGTGAATCTCCGACAACAGCCGCTCATATCTCGAGCGCACGAGATTGCCCGTATTGTCGATCGCCACATTTTTCGCGGTATTGATATCCTGCTGGATACGGATTCCAGCGGCCGAATTCACAAAAACACCCGGCAACTCCTTGAGCTTCTGCTCCTCTTCATTCAACAGCTCCACATACTCGAGATTCTTGAGCAAGGTTCTGTCACTGAGCGCGCCGCGCACGACGTTCATGATCTCTTCTGAATAGGCGCCTTTGGCGTCTTTCGATTTGCCGAACCGCCCGCCGTCATCGATTTCTCTGATCTTGATGAGGAAGTCGAAGAACGCCTTGTTGTCTTTGAAGTTCTGCAGCATCTTTTGGAGATCGGCCTGCAGCGGCTCGTACTCCGCCCTGAACTCATCCACGGTGTGCTGTGCATCTTCGAACATGCACATACCAAAATAGATGACCGCCTTCAAAACGATGGACTCGGGATAGAACGCCTCAGAGAAGTACGGAGAGTTGATGGTATGGATATTCCCGAGGGCGCGGTCCAGTTCATCAACCTGGAAAAAGGCCCAGGACTCCTCGAAGAGCGCGTCGAGATAGTACTCGGAGCTCTGTGGAACCTTGCCCCAGGCCTCCATGGCGCTCTCGAAGTGCTTGGTGGAGTAGTAGATCCGGGCCAAGGAGAGCCAGGCCAGATTCAGGAAGCGCTCCTCCTCATCCGAGAGGAACAGCTTGCCGTCGTATTTATTAATGATGGAGAGGAAGGCCTTCGAAGCCGGTTGGGCCCGTCGCTCCCGGACGTGAGTAATCCCCACGAAGAACAGCGCCGGAATGAACAGGTCGTGATTTCTGTCAATCTCCAGGAAGAAATCTCGCGCCTTGGCGAACTCCCCTTTTTGATACCAATAACGCCCCATTAGATATAGCAACTCATTATAGAGGTCCATGGTCTCGGACTGGTTGAACTCCTGCAGCACCGCGGTGGAGTCGCCGTACCGTCCCACGAGGCCGATGATGCCCGCGGGCTCCGGCAGCTCCCGGGCCAGCTGAGCGAGCCACTGCAGCGTGGTCTGGAAATAGAGATGGCCGGTGGACATCATCGCGATTTCCTCGAAGACGCCCAACGCGGCTTGATAGAGCTTCATATGATAGAAGCACTTACCGAGGAAAAATTGAGCCTTTTGCACATTGGCCGGCTCGTCCCTTGTCTCTTTTTGGACTATTCGCTGAAACTGAACAGCAGCTTGCGCATACGACTCCTGCTGATAGAGGCGTAGGGCGTTTGCGAGCGCCTCACTGGGCGGTCCGGAAGGTGGAGGTGGTGGCTCAGCAGCTTCTCCGGTATCCGAAGCCGTAAAAACCATGTCCTGGGCATTCGCGGTGTTCAGCGCGCAAATGACCAGAGCAGTCACCAACAGTCTCGTGATTGCTTGTTTTTGTCCCATAGTTATTTTCCCTCGTATTTGACGCCCCATATAAAATGGGGTCTCCCAGTGACAAATATCTCAAGCCAGCCAACTACCAATTGAACCAAAAATAAGCTGAAGTTTCATAATCTTACGCGACATATTGCGGCGGTATGTTATTGGGATTACTTATAAAAGTCAAGCTGTTTCAATTATTGTAAAAAATAGAAAGATATATAAGAAATTAGTTGCGGTGCAAATAGAATATTCGCCTTCTACTGCAACCAGAACTCACTTTGCTAGAAAATTGTAAATGGTTGGAAATCAACAAAAACCGGACGGAATGCCTCTTGACATAAAAATTGGTTTAATTTAATAAAACCAGTGGTACACACATCTTTATAATAGGGCGCTTACAACAAGCATTCAAAATAGCGCAAAGGAGTGTAGAGGTTATGAGCAAATCGATGGTAACAGCTGCTTTGGTCCTGTTGGTAACGTCCGTGTTCGGTATCGCGTGCGAGCCGGAACCGGTGGGCGCCCCCTGCACCCCCGAAACCGACAAGGGTACCTTTAATAAGGATATGGCGAATACCACCTTCGCCGTTGAAACCCGTTCCGTACAATGCGAGACTGCTATCTGCGTGACCAAGACAGACGTTCTACGTAATATTTCACCCACCGATAGAGAGAACGGATTGAACGATTACGAGATTTTCAAGGCCTCTCAGACAAAATACTCATTCTGTTCCTGCCGCTGCATGGATGCTGACGGTCATAAGGCCGACAATAACAATGATAAATACGATGATCTCTGCGAGTGTCCGCCGAACACCAAGTGCATCCAGATTCTGGGGAACAACATCGCCGATGCCCCCGAAAAGGTTAAAGGGTCCTATTGCATTCCGAGCTGCATCGCCGAAGGATGCACCGGCGAGAGAGCCGGCGGAACTCAGACCCAGGTCTGCACTCCCTCCTCCGACAGCAAGGAACCGTGGCAGTGGAAGTGTAAGTTCCCCTGATACCGCCTGGAACTCCGCCGCCCTCGTTCAGGGAGTTTTCCTATTCTACTCAATAAACCAACCACACGAACCACCGGCAACCGCGGCGAGGAGATCGTCTGCCAAAAGGTGATCGAACGGGGGATGCGCATCCTGGATCGCAACGTCCAGGAGAAATTCGCGGAGATCGATATCGTCGCCGAAGACGGCGACACGCTCTGCTTCATCGAGGTCCGGACGCGCAAGGACACCCGCCTCGGACATCCGCTCGAGACCATCACCGCGCAGAAACAGCGCTCGGTCCGGCGCGCCGCCGAAGCCTATCTCGCGAAGCGAAACATCATCAACCGGGCGGTGCGCTTCGATGTCGCCACGATTGTCTGGGAGTCCGAAGAGTTCGTATATCTGGAAAACGCGTTCTGACCCGCCCCGGGAGCTGTACCGGGACCCTACTCGGTCATTTTCACGCTCTCGTGGTAGCGGGCGATAATGGCGTCCAGCCTGGCCTTGGTCTCCCCGTCCACCGCATCCCCCATCTTTGCTCTGATGAGCTCCAGCTCCTCCGTATCCTTGCGCCGATGCTCCCGCAACCTGGCCAACATATCCGCCAGATCCTCGAACACCTCCTGGAGCTCGTCTCCCCGCCTCAGCTTGTCCCAGAGACGTAGGTTGTCTCCGGAGATGAGGGGAAAGATCTTTCGCATTTTGTAGGCCGGTCCCGCAATCTTGTGGGTCAGCGCGATGGTGGTCAACCCCAGGAACACAACGAGACCGCAGAGCCAGGCCACCAGTGTCCAGACCGTGACCATCTTGTCCGCGTGGGCCTGGTCGACGAAGGCCTTCATGGCCTCGTCCGTGAGCTCCCCGACGTTTCCGATCTTCTGCATCAGCATCTGATCCGTGGAGTTGGCCACCGTCAGATAGATAAAATACCCCATAGCGGCAACGATAAGTGAGACGGCGAGGGTCACCCTGAACACCCAGCGAAGCTGGAAACGTTTGTCAATGAGTAGGTTTCGGAGACGCCGCTTGGCCTTGACCCGCTTCTCTCCGCCTTTTCCAGTCTCTTCCATCGCTCCTCCCGGCCTGCGGTTTTCATTCACCGCCATTATAAGTCCGAACGGCGCAAACTCCTAAAAACCTCACCAATCAGGCTATCCGCCACGGTTTGTATCGCCCGCGTCAGCTCTTTTTTCTCATCTGTCTTTCCGGCCCCCGGGGTGACCGTGATGGTCGCCTCCGTCGTCGGCATCATCAAGAGATTGTAATCCGGGTTGGTGAATACGTTCAGCCCCAGCTTGACCACCAGACGATTATCGAATCTCTCCAGGTTGATAATCGATCCGGAGACGATATACCCCACCAGCCTCTCTTTCTTGAGCTTGGTGCGCACCTGCTGTTCCGACATCCCCGAGGTCTGAAGGATCACATCCGATTCCTGGTCGATTCGCTGCGCCACGAGATCCCGCATCACCTCGACGAGATTGAACCGCCCCTCCTTGGAGGAGTTCCCCATGGTATCGACCCGCACAAGGTATCGCGGATTGCGCTTTTCCACGATGGTCGGCTTGCGCTTTTGGGCACCGCGTAGGGCTGACAGGGTGACCCTCAGCTGAGACTTGGCGGCTTTCGAGGGAGCCGCCGCCAGGGATTTCTCTATATCTCCGACAACAGACCCGTCCCCTATCTGCTTCAGCGCGATGGCCGCGGAGATGATGACCAGCTCGTGACTGTCCCTCGTGGCCTTCACCAGAGCCGGGACCGCCTCCGCGGCCCGCAGCTTTCCGAGGGTGGTGGCGGCTTGTTCCCGCAGCCTGTAATTCTTTCCATTTTCGAGCATGTCCAGGAGATAATCGATCCGCGCGTCGGCATGCCCCGGTCGGGGGCAGACCGATAGTCCGATGAATGCGGTGAGCAACAGGCAAATTCGAAAATGGGGGAAAGTCATGGACCGCTCCTTTGAAATCGTCCTTCCGAATTTGACGGATATATTGAAAAACTCATCAATAAAAATAACTTTGCGGCAACTCTCCCCCTTGTCTGTGGGTACGATTTCCGTCCTCAACCATTAGTTACAATATCACAAGGTTCGTTTCCGGCAAACCAGACATTTTACCAAAAATCCAAAATTTTCCGCTGATGGTTAATTCAGGCTCCGATCGTTTTCTCATCACCTCTGCCAATGAAGAAACGCAACTTCATCGACCTCTCCTCCCAATAGGAGGAGCTCATCTGCTTCGGGGGTCTCAACCGTCGCGGCCAGACGATTCAGCGCGTAGGCCTGGGCGGTCCCGATACCCCGCCCATCAACCCTTATCGATCCGACCGGCCGATTCAGAGCCTTTGCCGCGATGTGTCGCAGAGGCTCCCCTTTCGCGCCGACTCTGACACACACCTCGGCGTCTCTACCCACGCGAATCTCGTATTTCTCCAAAAGATGCGCAATCTCCACCGGTTCTGACATGCACCGCTCCACACCGGCGATCACCCTCCCCAGGCAGAACGCGGACGGGGCGCTGCCCAGGACCATCGCCACGGCCCCCTCCTGAAAGGCCTCTTCCTCGAGCCCTCGCGCGAAGGAATCCGCCCCCTCTTCCCTGAGCCGGTCCAACCACTTCGGGTCGGCTTCGTCGCCCGACAGGACGAGCAACCGGTCGGACAGCCCCGCCGACATCCAATCGGAAGCCGCGGCCACCGCCGCCTCCGAGGAGAGCCACCCCTGGCTGACGGTGATGGAGGGCGCGCGATTCCCGAGGCCGATGGTGAGGTATCCCGCCGGCGCATTGTGAACCGAGTTGGGCACCAGGGCGGGGCTGATGGTCTTCCCCCGGGTCCTGTGAATCTGCTCGAGCAACCCGAGGCTGGCCGCGGCCTCTCCCATGCAGGTCGCGTTGATGACGGGAAGGGCGGTCGTATCTTCAATCCCGGCCCGAGCGAGGGCGCGCGCCGCCGCAATATAGATCATCTTGCTCAACCGGCCGAACCGGCGGCTCTTTCTGGGAGGGACGAACTCCTTGATGGGGAGCGTCTCCAGGGCCGCCATGGTCTCGGAGAAGGCGGCGTCATGGCCCGCCGCCATGGTACCGATGCCGTGGATGTACAAGGGTCTCATCTCTCACCTCCGCCCGGCGCGCCGAAAACGAGGACACAGTTGTTTCCCCCGAAGGCAAACGAGGTGGAGAGGACCACGGCGGATTCCGGGAGCGGCAGCCCCCCCGGACCGATGAGATTCACGGGACAATCCTCACCCGGCGACGAGGCGCCCGCGTTCTCGAACGCCCGGCGAGCCGAGAGGGAGAGCACCGTGGCCACCGCCTCGATGCCCCCGGCCCCGCCAAGGGTGTGGCCCACGAGCCCCTTGCACGACATGACCGGCGTGTCGCCGAAAACTCTCCTGATCGCGGCCGCCTCCGCCGCGTCGTTGAGGGGCGTGCCGGTTCCGTGAGCGTTGACGTAGCTGATATCCGCCGGCTCGACGCCCGCGTTCTCCAGGGCGTTCCGGATGGCCATCTCCGCACCGACGCCGTCCTCGGGCGGCGCTGTCATGTGGTGGGCGTCGCTGCTCATGCCGTACCCCAGTAGTGTGGCCAGCGGCATCCGTCCGCTCGCGATCACATCCGCCATCCGCTCCAACATCAGAAACCCGGCGCCGTCCCCCAGGGTCATTCCGGAGCGGTCGGGGCCGAAGGGGCGGCAGGGATGGGGGCCGGTGAGCTCGAGAATGTGAAAACACGAGAGGGTCGTGTAACAGAGCGCATCTCCGCCGCCCACCAGCACCCGGGAAACCCGTCCGTTTGCGATCCACTCGGCGCCGAGGGCGATCGCGTTGGCCGAGGAGGTACACGCCGTCGAAACAGTCTGGACCGGGCCGGTGAGCTCCAGCGCGCGGGCCACCAGCCGGGTGGGAGCGGCCATACACCCCCTTTTACGATACGAAAAATGCGCAGGCGGCGCCTTCTCCAAGATGGAGAAGACCGTCTCCTCGTTGTTGGACTGCCCCCCGGTGCTGGTACCGAGCACCAAGCCCGCCGGCCGGCCGGCACCTCTGGCGCTCGCGTCCGCCACGCACTCCCGCGCCGCCCGGAGGCAGAGGCGGCCGGTGGGGCTGTCCAGATCATCGTGGGGATGGTGGGAGAAGCCCGCCGTTTCGACCTCGGCGACGACGACCTCGAAATCCACATCGTGCCGCGTGCTCGGGCCGAACCGCCGCCGGGCCCGGGTCAGCCCGTTCAGGAGCGCCTCGGCATCGGGCCCTAGAGTGCTCACGGCGCCGATCCCCGTCACTGCTATTTCGACCTTTTCCACTCGGTCCTACCTCCCGTGATCATCGAACCCTCAGGCTCCAAATATCGTTCCAGGGGTCCGGAGTGTAGCAATACCGCCCGCCAAGTGCTACAAAGTTTGCATGAGCAAGGTATATATTGTCTCCGCGGACAGTAAAGAACCCGATGAAATCGTTAGGAAAAAGATTTCTGCCCTGTTTCAGGCGGCGGAGCTCTCGAAGGCGTTCGGCCAAAAAGACGTCGCCGCCTTGAAGCTGCATGTGGGGGAACCGGGATCCAGGACATTCGTCCAGCCTCGGGTGGTGAAGACGCTGGTGGAGCTGATGTCCGACTGCGGCGCGCGACCGTTTCTGACCGATACGGCGGTCTTGTACAAGAGCCCCCGCGATACCGGCCCGGGTCACGCCGTGGTGGCCGCGGTCAACGGCTTCGGGATATCCGAAACCGGGGCGCCGTTCATCCCCGCGGACGGGCTCCTGGGCAAGGACGCGATCCCCCTGCCCATCTATGAAAAGCACTACGAGGAGGTCAACATCGCCTCGGCCATCGCGGAGGCCCGGAGCATGCTGGTCCTCACCCACGCCACCGGTCATCTCGGGATCGGGTTCGGGGGCGCCCTCAAGAACCTCGGTATGGGGTGCAGCGCCAAGAAGGCCAAGCTGAGCCAACACCACGGGCAGCAGCCTCGGATAAAGCCCTTCGCCTGCACCGCCTGTGGGGCCTGCGCCGACAACTGCCCCTCGGACGCGATCCGCGTGGAGAAGAAGGCGGTTATCGACAAGGACGAGTGCATCGGCTGCGGCGAGTGCATCGCCATCTGCCAGGAGGGCGCGGTGGTGTTCAACTGGTCCGTGATGGGGAGGGAGCTCGAGGAGCGCATCGTCGAGCACGCCGCGGGGGTGTTCCGGCAGAAGCGGGGCGCCCTCTGCTTCGTCACCGCGGCCCAGGAGATCACCAAGGATTGCGACTGTATCGGCACCGAGCAACCCCCGCTGCTCCAGGACATCGGCTTCCTCGCCTCCTTCGATCCGGTGGCCCTGGACAAGGCGGTCTACGATCTCATCATCGAGCGGACGGGGCGAACCCTGGAGTCCATGTCGTATCCCGACCGGGACGGAGCCTATCAATTTCAACACGCCGAGAAGCTCGGCCTCGGCGCCTGCCGGTACGAGCTCATCGAGGTCCACCCCTAAAGGAGAGACATGCTCAACACCAGAAAGTCTCGCTATCTGGTAACAGGCAGTGGCTAGCGCTGTGACGAAAAATCTGTTTTTCGCGCTCCTCGCGCTCACGGCCGTCCTGCTCTCTATAAAGGTTCCCACGGTGTGGACCGGCGCCGCGTTCCTCGCCCTCGCGGGGGTGCTCTTCCTGGCGGGATACGCCGTCGTCGCGGGGATCGGCCCCGCCCCGGCCGAGGACGCGGCGCTCGATGGGGCCCGAAGGCTGACGATATCCACAGGGGTCGGTCTCGGCCTGGCCATGCTCTTATGGACGCTCTCGGGCTACCTCACCCAGGGACTCGCCTACGGGTCCGTCGCGATTCTCGGGGCGGCCGCGCTCGGCGCGTTCCGATGTCGGGCGTATCCCCCGCGGATCGGCGGCTTCTTCCGATCGAAGAGCGTGCTCCTGCTCTCCACCATCGCCCTCGTCTCGGGTCTCTATCTCTACGGCATCAACGAAATCACGCTGAAAGACCAAACCCTGTTCACCTTTCGCATGGACTGGTGGGCCCACCTCTCGATCGCCGGGTTGGTCGGGGAGTCCGGTCTGCCCCTCGTCTCTTCCCATGGGTCCCCCGATGTCCCCTTCCAGAACGCGACCCACCTCGGCTACCAGGTCCTCATCGCCGGGATCGCCAATCTCACCCGGCTCCCCCTGTTCCAGGTCGCCCGGATCGTGCTGATTCTCTGTTACTGGATGATCCCCATCGCCGCATGGTGTCTGGTCCGGCGCCTCGATCTCGGCAAGAAGGGGGCCGTCATCGCCGCCCTCAGCGGGCTGCTCTGGTGCGGCCTCTCTCTCCCCTACGCCGTGGCCACGCTGGACTGGATGGCCATCATCGACCCCTATACACACGCTCAATTTAAAATGAACTCCCCCTCGGGATCCATGTATCACAACGGTACCCAGCTCGTCTCGGTGGCCTTCACGGTCATCGCGATGGTCGTCATGGACACCCTCCAGCGCCCGCGGCGGCTCGCGACCTGGGTCCTCACCGCCGCGCTCCTGATGGTTGCCAGTTTGACGAAGCCCTCCGTCTTCGTCGCCTTCGTCCCCGCCCTTCTGATGGGGATCCTGCTCCTGCGCAGGCCGCGGACGGCGATGTGGATGGTCCCCGCGGTCATCGCCGTCGGCGCCTTCGTCTATCTGCTCCCGTCGATCCTTCACGAGGTCCCGGGCGCCCTCTCCCTCAGGTTCGATCTCTCGAACATCGCGAATCCGCTGCAACTCCCGCAGCTGCTCAACATGATGGGGGTCGGTCTGGCCCCGCTCGTCTATTGGCTCGCCGTCCGATCCAAGGCGGTCGTCCGGTCCAGAAAGGTGGAGTGGTACGACGTGGCGACCCTGGCGCTCCTCGGAGGCCTCGCCTTCGCCCTCTTCTTCTCCGAGCCGAAGCGGCCGGGCCACGGCAACCAGAACTGGGCCGCTCTCGGCGCTGCGGTCGTCGCGGCCCCCTACCTGGTCGCCCTCCTCATCACCGGGTACAGACGGCTCCCCGCGCAGGGGGCTTGGGGACGCCCCCTGCGGGTGCTGATGGTCCTGTTGCTCCTGATGCAGGCACTCCACGCCGTCATCTACCTCATCGCCTATCCCCATCTCTACCCGGGGACCGCCGACCCCCGTAAAATTGAAATTGTAAAGCGCGCCAAGGCGGCCACCGCCCCAGGGGACCGGGTGCTGATCGATCCGACGTTGGAGGATCGGCTCCTCATCCCCTACCTCAATCGCCCCTACCTCCACGACTACGCCGTGTTTCCCTTGGCCGTCCGCCGGGAAGACCACCAATGGCGGGCGATCCTCGATGGCCGGTCCAAACGGTTCATCGATCCCATGCTGCGATCGCGGGATGCCGTCGTCATCGGTCCCAAGACCCGCTTCCTCATCAAATACCTCAAGAAGATGAAGTGGGAGAAAAGGAACATCGATTCCTCCGACAGGTTTGCGCTCTGGCATGCCCCGAAACACGACAAAACCGATTGATCACCGATTGTTTCCCGGAAAATCGTTCAAGGAACAGGCGTCGGCGTCGAAGGACTCCAGGGATTTGCTGAGCGAAAGGTTTACTCCTGTTCATCCGTGTATATAAAAAAATAGAGACAATTGAATTGCAATTTTCAATCATATGTCAAACTTACTATTATGAGACGTGATATGAACAAAATTAAAGAGACCATAAAAAGAATCAAGGAGTGGCTGGCGGATCTCTCAATCGCCCCGCCGGTGCCGGTCCCGGTCCCCGTGAACACCGGTCGGGACCGCCGGCAGATCCGACGCTAACGCCCCGTTCCCCCCGAAGATATTCCATCGCCACAGGCCAATCGGCGAAACCGCTCCCGTTCGATTGGATACACTTTGGCTTGTCCCCTTCCCCGCGACATGTAAAATAGTGTCATTAACAGAACAGGGAGAGATGCATGCAACACTTGATACGGTCTGTCGCGCTCGCCGCGCTCGCGGGGATGATCTCCGGGTGCGGGAGCAGCGCCAAGAACATGGCCCCGGCGAGCGCTGACTACGCGATGGCGGCGCCGGAGGAGGCGACGGCGTCCGACGAGACTTTCTACTCGTTCGAGGACGGCGAGGCGGCGTTCGAGGATGAAGTGATCGCGGGCAACCTGGCCGGCACGGCTGAACCGGCGCCGCCCTCCGCACCGGTCATGGCCAAGAAAGAGGCCCCGCGGAGGATTGAATCCGACAGGAAGCTGCCCCCGCCGCCGCCCCGGACCGCGGAAAAGAAGCCCGAGAAGGTCCAGGTGAAGCCGGATCAGATGGTGATGTACACCGGTTACCTCAAGCTCCGGGTCAAGCGGTTGCTCGATTCCATGGACGAGATCACCCGCCTCGCCAAAGAGAAGGGGGGGTATGTCGAGTCGATGACCGAGCGGGTGATCATCCTCCGGATCCCCAAGGGGGACTTCGAGGGGGCCATGGCCGCGTTCCGGGCGCTGGGGGATCTCCTGGACGAGCGCATCGAGTCCCTCGACGTCACCGAGCAGTTCACCGACCTCGCCGGCCGGCTCATCGTAGCCAAGGAGGCGCGGGAGCGGCTCATCAAGCTCTTGGAGGAGGTCAAGGATGTTACGGAGCGGCTCCGGATCATGCAGGAGATCAAGCGGCTCACCGAGGAGATCGAGACCATCGAATCCAGGCTCAAGACCCTCCAGAACCTGGTGGACTACTTCACCATCACCATCGAGCTCGTCCCGGTGCTCGAGACGCGGGGGGTGCAGCACCAGCGCTCGCCGTTCCCTTGGATACAGCAGCTCTCGGCCCACACCACCACCCTACCGGACGGGAAGGACGAGATCGCGATGACCCTGCCCAAGGGGTTCGTGCTGTTCGACGAGGCCGAGACCTATCGGGCCCGGGCCGCGGACACCACCATCATCCGCGCGGGCGTGGTGGACAACGAGCCCCGGGGGGACAACCCGTTCTGGATGGACGCGGTGCACCACGAGATGGTGGGCCGCAGTGAGATCGAGGAGGACTCGGGCACCGCCGGGAAGCTCTCCTTCCGCCTCTACCGCAGCGATGACATCACCCCCCGGTACTACCTCATCGGCGTCTACACGGTGGGAGAGGACCTTTACGTCGTGGAGGTGTTTTATCCGGACGAAGAGTCGAAGAACGCCCATCACCGAAGCGTGGTCGAGGCGCTGAAGACGTTCGAGGTGAAATAATGAGAATCAGAGTATCCATCATCGTCTCCGCGCTCGTCGCGCTCACGGCCCTCCCCCTGGGAGCCGCGGACAAACCGAAGGCCGAGAAGAAGAAAGCCGGCGAAGCGCAGGCCGCCCCTGTCGAAAAAGAGGAGGCGGCGAGCGGCGCGGCCGACGTGAAGGCGCCGCCCGAAGCGCCCAAAGAGGACGGGCGCCGCTCCGCGCTGAGATCCCTCGTGGTCCTCAAGGTGATCAACCCCAAGGACGCCAAGACCGCGGTTCGCGCCGAAGCGGAGCGCCTCAAGGGATATATGTCCTATGCCGACAACCGGTCGATCATCCTGAAGGTCCCCCCAAAGTCGCTGACCAACATGATTCAGTTCGCCGCGGACCAGGGTCTGGTGATCGAGAAGACCCTCGAGCGGGAGGATCTCACCATGGAGATCGCGGAGCTGGAGGGCCGGCTCAAGTCGAAGCGGGAGATCCTCTCCCGGTTGCGGGGATTCTTCGACGACTCCGACGCCGTGGCCACCCTGGAGATCGAGCAGACCATGAACGGCCTGGTGATCGAGATCGAGCAGGCCCGGGGACGGCTCCGCTTCCTGAACGACCGGTCGGACTGGGCGATCCTCAACATCTCGTTCCAGTTCCGCGAGCGGGACAAGGTCATGTACGTCGAGTCGGAATTCGAGTGGATCAACACCGCGTCCCTCGACCAGTTTCTCACGGAGTTCTAGATATGACGCGCTACAGTACAATGATAATAGTCGCCCTCCTCCTCGCCGCCGGCTGCAAGCCGCCCTACACCATGGAGGGGCCGAAATCCTTCAAGCGCTTCCACGACACCCGGGACTTCAAGATGATCACCGCCGACGGGGTGATGTTGAAGGCCCGGGAGGTGGACAACTACCCCGAGGCGGAGCTCGACTTCTGGACCGACGCCCTGAAGCGCCATCTGGTCGCCCGGGGCTACGCCCACAAATCCACGAACTGCTTCAAGACCAAGTCCCGACGGGACGCCTGCACCCTCGACTTCCTCCTGCCCCACGGCGTGGAGGACTGGGCCTTCAGCGAGACCCTCTTCGTCGTCGGGGACACCCTCGTCCTCGTGGAGGTGACCGGCCCCTTCGAGCGCTACGCCAAGATCGAGAAGGAGCTCGCCGCCGCCCTCGAGACCTTCGAGCCCCATCTGAACTGATCAGAACGGGATCGGCTCCCACAGGCCTTCGGCCAACGCGCTGGCGAGCTCTCTTGGTTGGGGGACCGGAGACCCATCCACGAACTTTGACCTTCTCCCTATGAGCCACTATGCTGTTAGTTGTTTCACCATACACGGACAGCGCGACGGTGGTCAGGTTACCCGTCGCGCATCGAAGAGAAAGGAGCTGTGATGGGTGAGAACGGAATACAGATCATGGGATTGTCCCTCCCGGTGTTCCTGGGAATTGTCGCGGTGGCGGTGGTGCTGTTCATCGTCTTCCTGTTGCGGAGCATCAAGAAGGCGACGGCGAGCATCATGAACGAGATGGAGGGCGGGGACGGGGCCAAGGCGCTGCTCCAGACGGGCACTCCGGCCAAGGCCAAGATCACGGACATCGAGATGGGCGGGAGCGTCATCACCATCGGCGTGGACCGGCGGATTCAGGTGGTGCTCTCCCTTCAAATCATGCCCGACGGCATGGCGCCCTACGCCGCCGTGCTCACCCCGTATATCTCCGAGCTCCACATCCCCCAGTTCCAGCCCGGCAAGCTGGTCCAGGTGCGCTACAACCCGGCCGATCCCCACCAGCTGGCGTTCGAGAAGGTCCTGAGCGACATCTGAGACCTCGTGTTCCGCCTCCGTTTTCTGGACAAAACAGAAAAAAATCACTACTCGACGAAATTGTGGAATAATATGTATTGTAATCATTCTGCCAACGATTGATCCGAATCGTTCGGTGGAATGTTTCCGGAAAAGGAGTTGCCGATGTGTCCTACACCAAGCAATACGCGACAACGGGCCCGGCGGCGCTTTACGAGCAGCTCGCCGTTCGCCACGCCTTTCGCCCTTCCGGTGCACCCCATCTTGGACACCCTCTCGCTCTCCCCCGACGCCGACGTGCTGGAGCTCGGCGCCGTCGCCTGCCGGTTCACCCTGCCCATCGCCCGGTACATGGACACCAAGAGAGGCGCCGGCATCGTCCACGCCTGTGACTTCGACGAGGAGGAGGTCAACAGGACGTTTCAGAAGGCCAAGGACGCCCACCTGATGCACATGGTCTCGCCGATCTTCTGGGATCCCGACAAATCCGCCCCGATTCCGATAGCGGACGAAGGCGCGGACGGCGTCATCGCGATCAACAGCTCGATATTCCACCAGACCCCGATACGGTTTACCTCGGAGTGTCTCCGCATTCTGCGCCCGGGAGGTCGGCTGTTCGTCGGGGAGTGGCGGGACGCGCGGGAGCCGCTCGAAAGAATCGTAAGCCACCCGGAGAGTGCCACGCAGGCGTGGGATATTCTGAAGCGGACCCGGAATACCGTCTGCGTCCCCCTCGACATCCCGGAGATGGTGTGGGCGGTGATGTTGACGAAGTCTCACGCCCCGGTCTTATAGTTTTCCCAGGAACAATCAGGAGCGTTTCCATTTTCAATTTGATCGCGATGACTACCGGTCCTCGCCGTCCCATTTTAAGGCGCCTGCTTCAAACAAAGATCGCGGGGTGGACCAAGCTCGAGCGGATCGAGCGCAAGATCTTCAACCGGCACCATTTCATGGAGAACCTCGCCATCGCGGGGGACTCACTTGCCCTCACGCGCCTCTCGATCCTGTCCGCGGTGTTCATTTCCCCCTTCCTATGAACTTTTCAACGGCCCCCGTCCGTTCCTATCCTTTCTGAAGGAGGTGACCATGAGAAGATCCATATACTGGTGGTCGGACTATGGTGTCGCGCGGGCAGACCGGTCCAACAAAACCCCGCGGCGCTTGAAGCAGGCCATCCGCGCCGAAACGTCGTCCCTCGAGGCGGTCGATATCATCTACCCCCGCCGGGTCGAATGGCAGGCCCCGCCGCGGGGCACCGAATCAGAGCCCCGTTCCCGTTGTTGTCTGCGTCACTTTCTGTCCATCTACTACAAAAGCCTCACCACGTGCCTGTTCTGGGCCGCCGCCAGTCTCTGGATCCTCATCGGTTACGGCGGCGATTTCGTCTACCTCGGGATCGCGTGCATCCTCTACTACGCGCTGTTGATGATGGGGCTCGTCATCTCCCTCGGGCTGCCTATCAAGTGGTATCGGGACTATCGGCGGGCGGACGGATTCGTCATCCAGTGAGCGCTCGCCCGGAAACTTATCTGCAATCCGAAAAACTCGACGGAGATATCGACGAAAACGGTGTGCGCCCCGACCTTCTCACGGATGGCAGAGTGTGATATCTGTCATCTCATGACAGCAACTCTACACCATGGGAGGTGAGCGATATGGGTGAGTTCCCCGGTACCAGGACCCTCGGGTACAACGAACCGTTGATTTTCGAACGCTCGAGCGCCGGACGCCAGGGGGCGAGCCTGCCGAGGCCGGATGTCCCCGAGGTCTCTCCGGCGTCCGTGCTCCCGGCGCGGCTGGTCCGTCAGCGTCCCGCGCGGCTCCCGGAGGTGAGCGAGCCGGAGGTGGAGCGCCACTTCACCCGGCTCTCCACCTGGAACTTCAGCGTGGATCACGGGTTCTACCCCCTCGGATCCTGCACCATGAAGTACAACCCAAAGGTCAACGAGTGGGCCGCGCGGCTGCCCGGTTTCGCCGATCTCCACCCCTATGCGCCGGACGCCATGGCCCAGGGGGCGATTCGCCTGATGTACGACCTGGAGCGGGCCCTCGCCGAGATCTCCGGAATGGCCGGCATCTCTCTCCAGCCCGCCGCCGGCGCCCACGGCGAGCTCACCGCCATGATGGCGATCCGCAAGTGCCTGACGGCCCGGGGGAACGCCCGAAAGGCGGTGCTCATCCCCGACACCGCCCACGGCACCAACCCCGCCACCTGCACCCTCAACGGGTATCGGGTGACGGCGGTGCGCACCACGGACCAGGGGGTGCTCGATCCGGAGTCGGTGGCCGAGAACATGACGGAGGAGGTGGCCGCCCTTATGCTCACCAACCCCAACACCCTCGGGCTCTTCGAGTCGCACATCCGGAGGGTGGCCGAGATCGTCCATGACAAGGGGGGGTTCGTCTTCGGGGACGGCGCCAATCTCAACGCCCTGATGGGCCGGGGGCGGCCCGGCGACTTCGGCATCGACGCCATGCAGTTCAATCTCCACAAGACCTTCTCGACCCCCCACGGAGGGGGCGGTCCGGGGTCCGGCCCGGTGGGGGTCTCCGAAACCCTCGTGCCCTATCTGCCGGTGCCGCGGCCCGTGAAGCAGGGCGACCGGTACACGCTCTCCTTCGATTTTCCGGACACCATCGGCCGCGTGCGATCCTTCGCCGGGAACTTCGGCGTGGCCGTGAGGGCCTACGCGTATATCCGGGAGATGGGCGCCGAGGGGCTGCGGCGGGCCACGGAGATGGCCGTGTTGAACGCGAACTACCTCCGCTGCCTGGTGCGGGACCATTTCGCGCTGCCCTTCGGAGAAGGCCTCTGCATGCACGAGTGCGTCCTGTCCGACGGCTCGTTCGCGGAGACCGGCGTCACCACCCTCGACGTGGCCAAGGGGCTCATCGATCGAGGGTTCCACCCGCCCACGGTCTATTTTCCCCTCATCGTCAAAGGCGCCCTCATGTGCGAGCCCACGGAGTCGGAGACCCGCGAGACTATCGAGGAGTTTGCCCGCGCCCTCATCGAGCTCGTCGAGCTGGCCCGGTCAGACGCCGAGGCGCTGCGCCGGGCTCCGGAGAACACCCGCATCGGGCGGCTGGACGAGACCACGGCGGCGCGGAAACCGGTGTTGAAAGCCGAATAACGGATACCGTTCCCCGTCGGATATCGCCCCTCCTTTTTTACAATGCTCTTTCGAGACCTGAACTGTTCTTTTAGCAGACGATGGGTATAATCCCCTTTATGGATGTTAGATGTGATCACTGTAAAACCGAATATACCCTCGATGAAACGCTGGTTTCCACCGGCGGGACCTCGGTCCGCTGCACCAAGTGCGGACATGTCTTCAAGGCCTACAGAGCGGGCGGGGGGGCCGACGAATGGTACGTCCGGAATTCGAGAGGGGAGACGCGCTCCATCACCCGACTCAACACGCTCCAGAAGTTGATATCGGAGGGGCGGGTCACGTCGGAGGACAGGATATCGAAGAAGAACGGGCCGTGGAAGCGCATCGCCGACATTCCGGAGCTCAAACCGTTCTTCGCGGAGGGCGCGTTGTCCGCGGGAGTCCTCAAGAGCGACAAGAGCGAAATTCAGGCCACCATTCGACAGACCTCCCCCGTGGCCAAGGGGAAACGGGGGCGGATGGATACGCTGGACGAGCCCTTTGTTCACGACAGCACCCCCAAGGCCGTCCCCAAGGCCGTCCCCGTCTCCACTCCCAAAACAGGGGAGGAAGCGTCGGCCAAGACTACGCTGAAGCCGAAGCCCGTGGCGTTCGAAAACCGTCGGACCCATAGAATCACCACCCCCCCCCTGGCGACCCCCATCCAGACCGCGGACACGCGAATCGCGCCGCATACATCCGATATTCAGACCGCGGACACCCGAATCGTGCCGCCGAAACCCGATGCGCCGACGTTGTCATCGGATCTCGCCAGGGGGGCCACCATCCAGCTGGAGTCCATGGTCGAAGCGGATGAAGCCTACGCCCCCACGCTGAAGACAAACCAGCGGGCCGTGGTGAAAGCGGTAAAGAAGGCGGCGAAGCCCGAACCGCCGATCGAGCCGGAGGAGGGGCCGGACTTCTCCCAGATCCCGGCGACCGATGATGACGGTGTCCGCTGGGGGAGGGAGGAACGCTTCGACACGGCGGAGCCCGCGTGGACCGAGAAATCATCCGGGCTCCTCCCCTACGAAGCCGGTGACAGTGATCTGCCCCCGCCCCGGCGGAAGCACAACCGCTGGGTTATCGTGATGGCGGTGTTCTTTGTGGTGGGCGGGGGATTCCTGTTCATCAACCTGTTCCCCTCGGTGGCGAAGAGGGTCCGCTCCGCGGTCAACAGCGTGGTGGGATCCTCCGAGAGTGAGCGGTATCAGAAGTTCTTCGAACGGGGACAGGAGAGCTTCCTCCTCGACGCCGACATCGCCTACCGGCAGGCCGACCGAGAGTTCCAGAAGGTCCTGGCGCTGGAGGAGAATCACCCGCCGACCCTGGCGGCCCTGGGCCAGATGTACAGCGTCTGGGCGCAGTACCTCAAGGACGCGACCCTCGACGAAGCGGCGGACGCCGCGCCCGCGGAGGGCGAGGCCGACACCGGCCCCTCGAAGGAGGCCGAGCGGCTGCGCGGGGAGTTCGACGAAAAGTTTAAGGAGGCGGCCCAATGGGCGAAGCAGGCCGTCGCCGCCGACCCCTCCCTCAAGGAGGCCCAGCTCGCCATGGCGGACGTGCAGCGGCTCGAGGGAAAGCTCGACGCCGCGGAGGCCCACCTGGCGAAGGCGATGGCCGAGGGCGCCGACGCCGAGACGGAGTATGTCGCCGTGCTCATCGACATCGACCGGGGAAAGCCGACCGACGGGTTGGTGGATCGCCTGGACAAGGTGATCGCGGTGAAGCCGATGATCCGCGCGCTCTACCGTCAGGCCCGCATTCTCGCCAGCGCCGAATCGTACAAGCCCGCGGAGGCGGCGCTCTCCAAGCTGTTCGAGCTGAACTCCGCCCACGGGCCGGCGCGAAAGCTCTTTGAGCGCATCAAGGACCAGAAGCCCGTCTGGCTACGCCCTGAATCGCCGTCAGAGGCATCTCCGACGCCGGACGCGGAGCCCGCCGTGAAGGAGAAGAAAAAGGCCGGGGAGCCCGCCCCTCCCAAGAAGACGGAGGGCCCAGTAGCGTCGCCGGATCGTTCCGCCAAGGAGCCCCCGAAGAGCCTCGACGGTCTGCTCAATAAAGCCGTGAAGCTCCAATCCTCGGGGAACTGCAAGAAGGCGGAGCCCCTCTTCGGGAAGGTCCTGGAGCGGTCACCGAGCAACGTCGAGGCCCTCACGGGGCTCGGCACCTGCTATTCGAAACGGGGCTCCAGCGGTCGCGCCATCGCGCAATATCGCCGGGCGCTCTCTCAGAACGCCAACTACGGCCCCGCCCTAATCGGGCTGGCCGACACCTACAAGCGGACCGGCAACACGGGACAGGCGCTCAAATACTACCAGCAGTACCTCGACACCAACCCCTCGGGGCGTCAGGCCGGGACGGCCCAGCGGAGCATCGCGGCCCTCAAGGCGGCCCGTGGCCCCGTCGAGGACTCCCCCGAGGACTCCCCCGAGAAATCTCCCGGAGGTTCTCCCGCCGAGGCATCTGATGAGGGATCTCCCGCCGGCGGTGAGGCCCC
>JBNLED010000131.1:0-24965 GCA_050304755.1 Polyangia bacterium
GCGATTGGTGGCGGCGATCACGCGGAAGTCGCTCTTCACCTCCCGCTTGCCCCCCACCGGGCGGAAGTGCTTCTCTTGAAGGACCCTCAGAAATTTCTTCTGGATCTCGAGGGGCAGCTCCCCCACCTCGTCGAGGAACAAGGTTCCCCCGTCCGCCTGGTGGATGAGCCCCTCCTCGGTCTGATCCGCGCCGGTGTAGGCCCCCTTCTCATGGCCGAAGAGCACGCTCTCCACCAGCGTCTTGGGGAGGGCGGTGCAGTCCACGACGACGAAGCTGTTGTTTCGCTCCGACCGGGGGCTGTTCTCGTGGATCGCCCACGCGAAGAGCTCCTTGCCGGTGCCCGTCTCCCCGGTGATGAGCACGTTGATGTCACCGCTCGCCGCCTGGGCTACGGCGTCGAGGCACTCCCGGAGCGCCGGGCTGCTGCCGATGATGCCCACCCGGTTGAGGGCCGTGGGCCCCCGTCGCCGCTGGGTCTCCTTGCGGTATTGCAGGACGCGGCTGAGGACGAGGCGGATGGATTTCACCGAGACCGGCTTCTCCAGATAATCCCAGGCGCCGCTCTTGATGGCGAGCTCGGCGCCGTCCGGATCCCCGTAGCCGGTCATGATGATCACCTCGGGCTTGGAGGGCACCCTCTGGATGTCGGGGAGCGCCGTCAGGCCGTCGCCATCCGGAAGGCGGACGTCGAGCAGCACCACGTCGTAGGGCTGTCGCCGGAGGGCCTCTATACCCGCCTCGAGGGTCATCGCCGAGGCCACCTCGTGGCTCATCCGGGTAACCGCGCTGGTGACTGCGTCGCAAATCTCCGCATCGTCGTCGATTATCAGTATCTTATACATCTTACAAATGCTTCCCCTGTTCCGGTGCGGTGCCGTCCAGTACGTTGCGGATCGACTCCGCCACCTCGCGGGAGGTGAGGGGCTTGCTCACGATCGCGCTGATCCCGAGCGCTTCGATCTCCGTCCGGTCCACCGCGCCGCTGAACCCCGTGGCCATGATGATGGGCAGCCCCGATCGAATCTCCCGAAGCTGTTTGGCGAGCTCCAGGCCGGTCATCTCCGCCAGCGCGAAATCGAGGATGATCACATCCAGCTCGTCACAGGTCTTCTCATAGGCCGCGAGGGCGCCCTTCGCCGTGGTCTCTGCGATCACCCGGTATCCGAGGCGCTCCAGCACGTTCCGCGCGGCCTCGACAATATCGTCCTCATCGTCCACCAGCAGCAGCCGCTCGCCGTCTCCTTTCGGGATTGGCCGGACCCGCACGGCCTCGGTGGCCACCTCCGCGACCCGGGGCAGGTAGACCTCGAACAGGGCCCCCTGTCTCGGGGCGCTGGTCACGGTGATGGCGCCGCCGTGGCGCCGCACCGCCCCGTGCACCATGGCCAACCCCATGCCCGTGCCTTCGCTCGATTTCTTGGTGGTGAAGAACGGGTCGAAGATGCGCTCCATCAGCTCCTCGTCCATGCCCACCCCAGTATCCCGGATCGACAGCTTCACGAAAGGGCCGGGGACGAGGGAATGGAGCGCGGCGTCCTCCTCGCCGAGGACGACGTTTTCGAGACCGACCTCGATGGCGCCCCGCTCCACCCCGATGGCGTGGGCGGCGTTGGTGCAGAGGTTGACGATCATCTCCTGGACCTCCGCCGGATCCCCCTTCACCTGGCCCACGTCCGGGGCGATGTGCTGTATGAGGTCCACCGTGGAGAGCAGCGTGGGCCGCACCAGATCGAGGGCCTCCTCCACCGGCTGGGCGATGGCGAACCGCCGCTTCTCCGCGTCCTTCTCCCGGCTGAATGTGAGGATGCGGCGGACCAGATTCCGTCCCCGGTGGGCCGAGGAGATCACTTTAGTGGCGAAGTGGTGGAGGGGCCCGTCCTCCGCCACATCCTCGGCGATCATCTCCGCGTTCATGATGATGGGCATCAGGATGTTGTTCAGATCGTGGGCGATGCCTCCGGCCAGCGTGCCGAGGGCCTCCATCTTCTGCGCCTGCCGGAGCTGCTTCCCGAGCGCCATCTCCTTGCTGATATCCCGTTCCGTGACCACGTACTCGGCGATGGTCTCCGGATCATCGGTATCCCGGATCGGGGTGATGGAACACTCCACCTGGTAGCACACGCCGCTCTTCTTCTTGCGGATCCCTCGTCCCCGCCAGACCTCCCCCCGGGTCACGGTCGCCCACTTCGCGTCGTGGGCCGACGTCTCCGGTTCCCCCTCCAGGACGCGCAGGTGACGGCCCTCGATCTCCTCGCGGGTGTAGCCGGTGGTCTTCTCGAAGGCCGGATTGACGTACTGGATCACCCCGTTCCGGTCGGTCATGGCCACGCTCTCCTCCGCCTGCTCGATGGCGGCGGCCAGCCGCGTGCGGGCCTGCTCCACCTGCTCGCGGTCGCTGATGATGGCCTCCCGATGCGCCTCGCTCACCCGGAGCGCCTCTTTCGCCCGCCGCCGCTCGGTCACGTCGATGAGGGTCAGCGCCAACCCCATGATCCGATCGCCGCTGCCCCGGACCGGCTCTACGGACCAGTCCCAGTACGGCGTCTGCTTCGGGGAGGGGGCGGCCGGCGACGAGGGGTTCATGTTCGGCAGAAGAGGGAAGGGCTTCTCGAACACCCGAAGCGGCGCGCCGGTCTCCAGGACCCGCAGGAAGTCCGTCCGCGGCGCGCTGTCGGGGAAGAGATCGAAGTGGTTCCGGCCGATGAAGAACTCCTGGGACCTGCCGTTGGCGTTTGCGTAGGCCTTGTTGACCCGGATGAAGACGAGGTCCTGGTCGAGGTACGCGATCAGGCTGTTGACGCTGTTGAACACGCTCTCGAAGAGCTCGGCGTGGGTCGGATTCTGCGCGGTTCCTCTGGCCGCCCTGGGTTTCGCCGGTGACATCTCACGCTCCCTTCATCGCCTTCGACTATACGGTGTTCCGATCGGTTCGTACAGGCCCGGTCCCGTCACCCCGGGCAGACGTCCGAGGCCAGCCGGACCCGTTTCCCGAGGGGAACCCGCAGCTCGAAGCTCCTCCTGAAACCCGCCTTGTCGTGACACCTGCGCCGCACCAGGGCCTCGCGGCTGCCCTCCTCGAGCTCGATGACGACGGACTCACTCGACGCGGTCCCATAGGAATGGGTCATCGATGCGACGTTGACCACCGTCGTGCCGTACTGCCGCGAGATGTTGCCCGCGGAGGCGGGGTGATGATGCTCGTGGCCGCAGAGGGAGAGGGGAATCGGCAGGCGGGTGAGGAGGTCCTTCATTTTGTCCTTCGGATGCAGGCAGAACCGGTCCTCGTCCGATCGGCGGACGGTGTCCGGGGGCGGCTGGTGAGAGCAGAGGATGATGATTTTGTCTTCATTGAGGCGGACCGTCTCTTCGATCCAGCGCAGGCTGTCCGGGGTAATGCTGCCGGCCACCTGGGGGTGTTCGTCCGAGAGGAAGAGCCAGAGGATATTGCCGTCGCGGACGGAGTAGGGCGAGTGGTCCCGGACGAGCTCCTGATAGTGTTGCATTCCGTTCCCCTTGAACTCGTGGTTTCCCGCGAGCTCGTACCATCGCGGTATCCGGCTGTCGTCCCTCAGGGCGAGGTAGCGCTCGAGGGATTTGCGATCGCCGCGATGGGTAATGTCTCCCAAAGTAAGACCGTAGTGAATCGGTTGGAGGTTTCGTTTGATATCCTCGAGCCCGCGGGCGAGCCACTCTCCTCCGTCCCGGTGGTCGGATCGCCGGCCGATGTGGAGGTCCGCCATGACCGCCACGCGCCGTTTGCGAGGTGATCCTCCCGGGATGCTGAGCGGCATGGCGCAGAGCGCCGCCCCTGAGACGCCCTGCCCGAGGTGGCGTACGAAACGCCGGCGGGTCATCAGGTGCGCCTTGATCGATTGGGTTCTGTTTCCGGTTTGCCTTGTCGTCAAAATTCCTCCGTCGGACACGTCAGCGTGCCCGATGGAGTAGAAAAAGCAAATACCGTGCCGAAACATTGCGCTCGGGCTTATTAACTGAAAAACGTCGACATCTACCACGGGTTCTTTTAAAACTCCGATGGAACAGAACTGTGGTACAACAAGGTACCCACAAATAGGCCGCTCCCGTGGAGACGGCGCGGGGCATGACAATAGAGTGATCGGAGCTCAAGTAAGCGAAATGGGTCGAATAATCACTGTTGCAAACCAAAAGGGCGGGGTGGGGAAGACCACCACGTCCGTGAACATGGGGGCCTCGCTGGCCGCGGCGGAGAAGAGCACCCTGGTGGTGGATATGGACCCCCAGGGCAACGCCTCCTCCGGGCTCGGAGTGGATCCCATGACGCTCACGGTCAGCACCTACGAGGTGTTGATCGGAACCCAGGAGGCCAAGGGAGCGGTGCTCACCTCGCCCCTCGACTACCTCGATTTGTTGCCCGGCAGCCGCGATCTGGCGGGGGCCGAGGTGGAGCTGGTGGACGCGGAGCGGCGGGAGCTCTTCTTGAAGAACGCCCTCTCCCCTCTCAGGGAAGCCTATGAATACATTATCATTGACTGTCCCCCGTCCCTCGGGCTGCTCACCGTCAACGCCCTCTGCGCGGCGGACGCGGTGATCGTGCCCCTGCAGTGCGAGTACTATGCCCTCGAGGGGCTCTCCCGGCTGCTCGACACGATCTCCATCATAAAGCAGGCCCTGAACCCGAGCCTCGCCATCGACGGCATCCTGCTCACCATGTTCGACAAGCGCACCAGCCTGTCGGACCAGGTGGCCACGGAGGTCCGGGAGAACTTCAACGGCACCGTCTTCGATACCGTGATTCCGAGGAACGTGCGCCTCTCCGAGTCCCCCTCCTTCGGCAAGCCGGCACTCCTGTACGATGCCCGGTCCAAGGGCTCCGAGTGCTATCTGCAGTTCGCGAGGGAGTATATGGAGATGGGATTTTGAGCGCCAAGGCGGGAAAGGGACGGCGGGCCCTGGGGAAGGGGCTCGGGGCGCTGATTCCGGGGGCGGGCAACACCTCGAGCCCGCCGCCGAGCCGGGAGTACATCACCTGCCCCATCGAGCAGATCCACCCTCAACCCGGCCAACCCCGAAAATACTTCGACGAGGATCAGCTCGAGGGGTTGGTGGAGTCGGTTCGGGAGCAGGGGGTGATCCAGCCGCCGCTGGTGCGGCGCCGGGAGGGCAAGGACGGGTTCGAGCTCATCGCCGGCGAGCGACGCTGGCGCGCGGCCCAGCTCGCGGGGCTCAAGGAGCTGCCGGTGGTGATCAAGGACGTGAGCCCCCTCGAGGCGTTCGAGATGGCCCTCGTCGAGAACATCCAGCGGCAGGACCTGAACCCCATCGAGGAGGCCGAGGCCATCAAGCGGCTCATCGACGAGCACGAGCTCACCCAGGACGAGGTGGCGACCCGCATCGGCCGGCAGCGGGTGACGGTCACCAACTGCCTCCGGCTCCTCGGGCTGCCGAACGAGGTGCGGCGCATGGTCATCGAGGGGGCGCTCACGGAGGGCCACGCCCGGGCCATCCTCCAGGCCTCCAGCGAAACCAAGATGGTCGCCCTTGCCCGCATGGTCAAGGCGAAGGGCCTCTCCGTTCGAGAGACCGAGCGCCGCGCGCGGGCCGAATCGGGCCTGGGGAAGGCCGCGCAGAAGGGGGAGGAGAAGAGCGTCGAGGTCAGGTCCCTCATCGAGAAGCTGCAGCGGACCCTCGGCGCCCGGATTGATATCAAGGACAAGAAGGGCAAGGGCCGGATCGAGATCGCCTACACCAGCTACGACGAGCTGGACTCCATCCTGAACCGAATCTTCCGGTAACCCTTTGAAGCGGTTGTAGTCATCGCCAATTTTGAAGATGTCGAATGGGAGCGGACATCCGGATGAAGACAGATCTCACGGCGCTGGCGGAGGTCCTCTCGCGGTTCAACGGTGGGAGCGCGCGGTTCGTCTCGTTCACGGGCGAGCGGAGACGGTTCGTGCTGGAGCTCTCCCTCGAAGAGGAGGAGATCTACCTCTCCTGCGAGGAGTGCGGCTACCTGCAGGGGCCCGTGATATGGTCGGATATCGCCATCGAGGTCTCCTATGACGAGAAGCTGGGGATCTTCGAGTTCTTCGACGAGGACGCGGAGTTCACGGTGCAATGCCAGGACGCGCTCATCAAAGACGAGGTCTGAGCGCCGCGCGAGGCGCATGTTTCCACAAAAAAATGTATCTCCTTCCACCTCCGGGTTCTAGCCCTCGTGAAACTCGAGCGAGCCGTCCGAAGCGGGAACCGCTCCGCTGTCCGGACGGGAGGAGGTCGACGTCTTCTTCCGCTACAAGCCGCTGTTTCTGGCCATGAAGTCCGTCTCGAAGGACAAGCGCTTCTTCAACCGGCTCCGGAAGCCGGCGGACCGGCTCCACCGCCCCCTGCCGGAGGACTACTTCAACAGCATCACCCGGCGGATCCGTCGCGGGGAGCTCGATCTCGCGGTCTTCGAGGAGCGGCTTCGGGGCGCCCCGATCTTTCGCAGGATCCGGCTGGCCTACGCCCTCAACTACCGCCTCAACGCCTGCGACGTCATCGTATACCGCGTGCGCAACGGGCGGGGGTTCGCCTCCCGGTTCGAGTGGCCGGGGGAGCTTCGGCGGACCACCCGGCGGGCCCTCGATCTCGTCACCGGCTCGATCGCGGACTCCCTGCGACCGCGCGTCGGGGGGCGGACCGTCTACCTCCCGCCCCATGTGCACTACGCGCTCCCGGCCACAGAGAAGCAGTTCACCGGGGGCTTCCCGAGCGGCAGCTACGTCGCCGTTCCGGACGACATGATCGTCGGGATCCACTGGACCAACACGACCAAGCGGGTCGATCTGGATCTCTCCGTCATCGGAGAGTCGGGGAAGATCGGTTGGGACGATTGTTACCGGTCGAGGCGGGGGCGATCGTGGTGGATCGCAAGCCCGCGGGCGACCACATCGATCTCTCCGTCGAGGCGCTCGATAAAACCACCATCGTAAACCTGATTCGCCCCCCGAAAGAGTGAGCCCCCGGGCCGCGGGGCCCCGATGGCCGGTCAGCCTGCTCCGGAATATACGGCGGCGGCTGTCCAGGGATTTTCATAACGTCCATTCGATGCTATTCACGGAGTCATGGGCTCTAAAAACAAGAAACGAAGCGCCGCGAGGAAGCGCGACAAAGGCCGATCCGGGGAGAACGAGGCGGGGGGCGTCCGGACGACGTCAGGGGTGGGATCGGTCGCGGAGGTGTCGAAGGCCCCGTCCCCCGGTTCTTTGGAACAGCCCCCCGGATCGCCGCTCCGCCGCCTCGTCGCGAGCGAGCGGTTCTGGTTGGTCGTGATCCTCGCCATCGCTTTCTCTCTCCGTATCGGAAACCTGCTGGAGATGCGGGCCAACAGTCCCTTCTTCGATATGCCCACCACCGACTCCCAGATCTACGACAACCTGGCGCAGACCCTCGCCGAGGGCGAGTGGCTGGGGACCGAGGTGTTCAACTACAACCCCCTCTATCCCTATTTCCTCGGGCTCCTGTATTCCCTCTTCGGTCACAGCTATTTGATGGTGAAGCTGGTTCAGACGATCCTCGGCGTCGCGAGCTGCCTCCTCGTCTACCTCATCGGTCAACGGTTGTTCAACCGTCGGGTCGGCCTCGTCGCCGCGGCCATGGCCGCCTGCTTCGGTCCCTTCATCTTTTACGAGGAGCTGCTGCTCGCCACCGCCCTCACCGGCTTCCTCCTGGTGTCGACGGTCCTCCTGCTGCTGCGGGCCGGCGAGCGACCGACGGTGATCCGCTGTATCCTCGCGGGGCTCCTCCTCGGCGTGTCGTTCGTGTCGCGTCCGACGCTGCTCCCCGTCATCGCCTTCGGCTGGCTCCTGTTCACCCTCCGAAAAGAGCGCAAGCGGCGCATCGCGTCCCGCCTCGCCATCCTCACGCTGTTCGCCTCCCTGATGGTGCTCCCCGTGACGATTCGCAACTACGTCGTCGGCGATGATCTGGTGCTGATCAGCGCGCATACCGGCCATACCTTCTTCCTCGGGAACCACGCCGAAAGCACGGGGTACTTCAACATCCCCAGCGAGATACCGCGGACCCTGGTGGATGATCCCATCGGCCAGAAGGAGTGGTTCTCCTCGGCCGCGGAGGAAGATATCGGCAGGCCCCTCAAGCCGTCCGAGGTGAGCCAGTACTGGTCCCACCGGACGGTCCAGTGGATCACTGCCCACCCGACGGATTGGCTCGCCCTCATGGGCAAAAAGGTCATCCGGCTGCTGAACGATTACGAGGCGTCGGACAACCAGAACTACTACTTCTCGTCGAGCTTCTCCCGGGTGCTCCGGCTGCCCCTCCTCGAGATCGGGGGGGTGCTCCCCCTGGCGCTGCTCGGCATGTTCATGGCCAGGCGGTCCTTCAGGAAGCTCTCGCTGGTGTACCTCTTCATCGCCGCCTACACCGTCGGCGTGCTGCTTTTCTTCGTCAACTCCCGCTATCGCCTGCCCATGGTGCCGTTTCTGATGATCTTCGCCGCCCACGCGGCGGTGCAGCTGACGGAGGAGATCAGGCGCCGGCGGATCGCGCCCCTCCTCAAACACGCGGCGCTGCTCGGCGTGCTCGTGTATATCGCGTTCCTCGACGTCGGCCAGAAGAAAGAGGCCAGCTTCATCGATTACTTCAATATGGGGAACAAATTCTTCAACAAGGACCGTACGGCTGATGCCATCGAGGCCTATGAGCACTCCATCGCCATGAAGACGAATTACCTCTCGTCGCATAACAACCTGGCCATCGTCTACGCGCAGGACGGGCAGTTCGAGCGGGCGCTCCGCGAGTGGCGCGTGGTCCTGGAGCTGGCCGAGGCCAAGAAGAGCAGCATCCACAGCGAGCGGGCGCGGGCCAACATCGAGCGGCTCAATCGGAAAATCGGGACGTCGAAGGGGCGTACCCCGCAAAGACCCGCGAGAAAATGAAAAAGCGTAGGGTTGCCCTCTTGACATCCCGTGAGCGGTTTTGTATTACGCGTCGTCGGTCTTTTCGGGGATCGTCTAACGGCAGGACGACGGGTTCTGGCCCCGTTAATTAAGGTTCGAATCCTTATCCCCGAGCATGGCCCCATCGTCTAGCGGTCTAGGACGTCGGCCTCTCACGCCGAAAACAGGGGTTCGATTCCCCTTGGGGTCACCAAGTAATCTTTCCTTAAATAATTAATGTCGCAGCGGCCGGGCCGTTGCGATACGTATGTGCGGGAGACGTCGTTCGCCTCCGGTTACATCTCTCGGGCATCGGGCGCTACAATGTGTCCACGCACACCGCAACGGTGGGCTCCGGACGGCACACGCCGCAGCCTTCGCATGGGGAGGCGTCGCACAGGGTCCACCAGGGGGACTCGACATGACAGACGGCGTCGTAATCATCCCGGTGACAGTAACCGGTCTCGCAGTCCTCGTGCTCGCCGCAGGGGCTCCCGTTCTCCAGCGGCCGCCGGCAGTGCCAGCCGTCGCCCCCTTCGGATCGGCACGCGAGCCCGGCCCCGCAGGTATGGGGAGAGCACGCCGCGGTGACGAACACCCACAAGCGACATTCCTTTTTGGTAAGCCGAATCCGGCGGTTGAACACACCCTGCATCGCGGGACAGTCATACACCAACCCGGTCCCCCCGTCGCCGTCCTTCTCGACCGGGCTGCGGTGCCGGTCCCTCGATTCCTGACTGCGTTTGTTTTTAAGGGCTAGTGTCGCTGCGGCTGGGGCACGGCGTCCGGGATCCACACCATCTCGACGTTCTCCATGACCTCGAAGGTGCTGGGGTGATTGTCCGGCAGGGCGAGGTGACGGATCGGGAAGTCATCGAACATGAGCCCGTTGGTCGAGCATGTATCGAAGATGTGCACCTTCTCGTCGATGGAGAGGAACAGCGCGTGGACCCTCGAGATCACCTGGGGCATGGGGATCTTGCTCTCGCAGAGGTCGCAGCGATCGTACCGTCCCACCAGGACGCCGCCTCGGAGGTTGACGGCGTCGACGGGGTGGTCGAAGACCCGGTCGTCGAACCGCAGCCGGACGATCCCCGCGCGACCGCCGGCGGGGGTGGCGTCCTCGCGGATTTCCTCCACGTGCTTCTGGCGGGTCACCACCGAGATGACGGAGGTGTGCTCCCGGGTCTTCGAGGCGTCCTTGAGGCGAGTCTCCACCTCGGACTCGGGGATCCAGGGGACCGGCGTGGGCCACGGAATGAGATCGTAGGCGAGGGTCGGTACGCTCAGCAGATGGGCGTCGATGAAGTGGCCCGGCAGGGTGAACAGGGCCGTCTCCGCGAGCCTCAGGGCGACGGGGCCGTTGGCGGCGATGGTGAGGTGCTGGACGTTGTCCCGGTCTCGCATCTTCAAGGCGGAGCGGAGATCGAGGATGCGGGTGATGGGGACGCCGTTTTGGGCCCGGCTCGCCAGCACCATCACGTGACGAAGCGAGAGGGCTGCGTCGCTGAGGATGCCGAGGTCCGCCCGATCGTGCCGGCCGACGATGACGGACTCGAGATCGGACGGCTTCGGCGTCAGCCTCGTGAGCGCGGTCTCCCCCGTGTTGGGGGTCGCCAGGGCGACGATCAGCTCGTCCGCGGCGACCTCCTCCTGCTCCGCGAGGGCCTGCATCACGAGGGAGAAGCCGGTCTTGAAAAAAAACGCGGAGGGCGAGATGCTCTCGAAGGCCCCAACGGAGCCCACGACCCGCGTGGCGTCGTTTTTCTTGGTCCGCGTCATCGGCTATGAGTATACGTCAATGTTCCCCCTCCTCGCCAGCGTTGGAATGGGTTTTCGCGAGGACCTCGATCTGCAACGAAGCGGCGGTCGACTCCGGGTTACTCTTCGGGCGGAGCGCCGGGGCCGGGGCGCGAACGGGCACCGTCGACGTCATCCGCGACGATGAACGGCGGACGCGCTTGCTGGGCCTCGAAGATCATGCCGATATACTCCCCGAGGATGCCCATGATGAGGAGCTGCAGCCCGCCGAGGAGCGAGAGGAGGCCGGCCACCGAGGCCCACCCCGTGGTATAGTCGCCGGTGATGAGGCGGGTATAGAGGACATATCCCAGATACCCGAGGGAGCACCCGCAGGTGATGATACCCAGGAGGGTGGCCAGGCGGAGGGGCTTGACCGAAAACCGCGTCACCCCCTGCTTGGCGAGCCCGAGCATCTTTCTGAAGGAGTACTTGGTAACTCCGGCGATGCGGGCCTTCGGATCGAACTCGATGTAGTCGGTCCGGAAGCCCGTCCAGGGGACGAACCCCCTGAGGAACATGGCGGATCTCGGGTTCTCGAGGATGATGTCCACCACCCGCCGATCGAGCAGCCTGAAGTCAGCCGATCCGGGGGAGATGGAGGTCCCCGCCAGCCAGGAGAAGAACCGGTAGAACCCCCGGGAGGTCATCCGCTTGACGAGCCCCAGATCCCGCTGGTCCCGACGGAGGGTCTGCACCACGGCCGCGCCCTCCCGCCACCGCTCGATGAGCTCCGGGATCATCTCCGGCGGGTGTTGCCCGTCGGAATCGAGGGAGATCACCGCCCGCCCCCGGGCCGCCGAGAGGCCCGCGAGGAGCGCGGACTGGTGGCCGAAGTTCCGGGAGAACCGGAGCCCCCTGACCCGGCGGTGTTGCGTCGAGAGCCGTTCGATGACCGCCCAGGTGTCGTCGCTGCTGCCGTCGTCGATGATCACCACTTCGAAGTCCCGGGTCCCCAGGTGGCGGATCACCTGCGCCACCGTGTCGGGCAGGGCCTCGCCCTCGTTAAAGGCGGGCATGACTATCGAAATATCCACCGCGTCGGAGCGCATCTCCTCATTCCTCGTCGCGATACGTCGCATCATGGCCTACCGGTATACCGCGCCGGGGCGATTTTCGCTAGTTCGACTGTTTATAAGTTACGTTAGGGTTTCGTGAGCTTGACCGTTCGCGATCGGGAGATAGTATTGCCCCGATGGACACTCGTTTAAAATGCCTCACTCGGTTTCTGAAGGCGGGCCAGTGATCCTGGTGACAGACGCGGATCGGTTGTGCAGAGAAGCGGCCGAGATGGGGAGACTTTCGATAAAGTGATGATCACTATACGGGGCGAGATCATCTACAATTTAGGGAAGAGCGATGGTCGGGTTACTGTTGCTGCTTCATGGCTTCCTGGAGCCCCTTCTGGAGGGCCTCCTGCATGGCCGGATCCGCCATGGCGCCGGACGCCGCGGCGCTGGTGAGCTCCGCCGTGGCGTCTACCGCTTTGGCCGCTCCGACCGTCATGATGATGCCGATCACCGCGGCGATCGCGCCGCAGATGAGCCCGGCGATGCCGAGCCCCTTCTTCTTGCCGCTCTTGATGGCCATGACCCCGGTCAGCACGGCGACGAGGGGAATGAGGACGCCGATCAGAAGTCCAAGGGCCCAGATGGGGCCGGCGGAAACCTCCATATTTCCCTGGAGCGCTCCCTGCATCGTCGATGCGGCGACCATACCGGCGCCGATGGTTACGCCCAGCCAGTCAAACAGAACCAAACCCAAGATACCCAGAACCAAAGACAGAACTCCCATTTTGCCTCCTTCTCGCGGCCGGCGCCGCTTTCAATGAGGAATGCTCATTTGAAACATCCCCGTCGATTTCCGTCACGTTACATAACTCGTAGCAGAAGTTGCCGCATTGTCGAATCGCTCCGATGAAAAAGGATAGATTCCCGAGCGCTGTAACAAATCCAATTTGTACGTAATAGAGTGCCTTTATTAAAAAAATAGTCAATATGTTTGTAGAAGTTTAAGATCATCATACATCTTCCCATCAAGGTCCGGAGCATCGGGGCGCTGCCCCTGCGGACCCGACCTGAAGTGGTCTACGACGGCGGCCGTGGTTCTGGCGGAAAGAATTTGTTACGCCTGTGCTTCAAGCGATCCACGGTTCCGTAATCGGGAGCTCTTGGACGGTTTAACGAAAACACAGCAACACGAACAGCTCGTTTCTCTTTGCGTGGTGATGTTCTTTTGAGGTAGTGAGAGGGGGGCGACAGAAAAACGGCGGGGACGGCTAAAACCGATTTTGTATGTCGCGGCATTGTCTGTAAAATGGTTGGTAGAGATGAAAATCGAGATCATTAATAGATTTAAGTTGGGGGGCCTGGCGCTCGGTCTCCTGCTTGCGGGATGCAACTGGATGAACGACTCGGACGTGGCGGTAGAGGAGCAGGATGATGTCTGCGCCAACTACTGCGAGCTCATGACCGCCAACTGCTCCGGGGACAACCGTCAGTATAGGACCGCCGGACAGTGCGAGGCGGTGTGCGATGCCCTGGATATCGGAAAGAAGGGCGACGAGGAGGGCAACACCGCGTACTGCCGGGTTCACTTCGTCAAGGAGGCGGAGGAGAGTCCCGGCATTCATTGTCCCGCCGCGGGACCCGGGGGGGACGGCGTTTGCGGCGACAACTGCGAGAGCTTCTGCTATCTCCAGACGGCGATCTGCTCCGGGGACGACCGCCAGTACCCCACCATCACCGAGTGCGTCACGGAGTGCGAGGAGTTCGATCAGAGCGATGTCTACGCCAGCAGCGCCGGGGCGGGGGACACCTTCGCCTGCCGGCTGGCCCAGCTCGTCATGGCCGCCACCTCGCCGGAGGTATACTGCCCGAATATCGCAGTGGAATCTCCCGTCTGCCAGTAGTCGCCGATCAGTATCGGACCGACGCTCGGGTGCAACCGAATCCTTTCGATACCATAATAGTACGGACCACGACGCCGTCCTCCCGGCGGCACTCCACCGGGGAGAGCGCTTCGATCCGTTCGCAGGTCACCGCCAAAGACGCCCGACCCCAGTCCGCGCGCTCGTCTAGCAGGAGCCAGTCCCCCTCCGGCGGCTGGGGCTCCCGGTCCGCTCCGGTGATCCGCGGCGTCGGGCGATGCTCCCGGAGCTGCCACGCGATCTGGGCCGCCAGCCCGTAGTTGTCGCATACAACGGCGTCGACTCCGGACAGGTGGCCTCCAAGCGCCCTCAGATCCCGCCATCCGTGGAGCCGCGAGACCGGGTCCCGAGTCGCGGGCAGCGGGAGGAAGGGGCGCAACGCGTGGGCATGTACGATGACGGTCAGCACCGCCGCGGTGGACACCGTCAGGAGCATCCATGCCTTGCCGGAGCGGGCGCCGCCTGAAAGCGGATGCCGGTGACGGATGGCCAGGACCGCGAGAACGGCGCCGAGGGGATGGCCGAGGGCGGCCCAGTTCTGTTCCGCGTGGGTGACCAGCGTGATCACGGCGGTGACCGCCAGGGGGAGGAGGAATCCGAGGATCGTCGCGTTGAACGCCTGCGGCTTTCGGAGCGCCCGGCAGCCCCAGACCGCCCACCCCAAGACCACCGGCGTCAGCAGTCCGAGCTGCCCCGCGAGGAGCCCCCCGAGGCGCTCCGGAAAGCGCAGCAGCCCTCCGCCGGTGGAGGCGCCCAGGCGACCGAGGAGATGGGCCGCCTGGAGCCGGACGGACGGGAGACCGGATCGCACCTCCGCGATGAGGTAGGGGGAGGCGATGAGGAGCGCCAGAAGGAGGGCGAGCCACGGGGCCGTGGTCCTCAGGGACCGCCGGAGGGGCGACGGGCGGATCGCCGAAACGAGCACCAGCAACGGGATGAGCAGCGCCGAGTGTTTGGCCGTGAGGGCGACACCGAAGGCGGCGCCGAGGGCGAGCCACCAGACGGTCGAGGGCCTGGCGAGGAGCCGTTCGAGCGCCAGGACGGCGACGAGCCAGCAGAGCCCGAGGGGGGTGTCCGGGGTGATGATGAGCGCCGCGGAGGCCGGCGCCACGATCAGCGTGGAGAGGGCCGCGCCCAGGGCGGCGTCTCCCCTCCGCAGCCCGACGTTTCGCGCCAATCGGACCGTGACCGGCACCGCGACCGCGCCGAGGAGGATGGCGCAAAACCGGACCCCGAGGGCAGTGGGACCGAACAGGGCGACCCCCAACCGGATCATCCAGGCGACCAGGGGGGGGTGATCCGCATAGGAGAGGGCCGGGAGGAGAGACCACCGCCAGTAGTAGGCCTCGTCCGGCGAGAGGGGCATGCGGGCGGCGGTCGCCATGCGCAAACCGAAGATCGCAATCACAAATAGAAAGAGCGCGATCTCCGGCGATCGAACGACGCGGGGGCCCATCGCCTTCGTCAGAACCGCCCTTTGGAAGCTTCGTAGAGGGAGATCGCCGCCGCCGCGGAGACGTTGAGCGAATCGAACGCATTGGCCAGGGGGATGGCGTACAGCTGATCGCAGTGCCGGGCGGTCAGCCGCCGGAGTCCCTTGGCCTCGTTGCCCAGCACCAGCGCTATCTTCCCCTCCCAGGAGACCTCGCGGAGGGTGAGATCTCCGGACATGGCCGCCCCCAGGACGCGGTACCCGCGATCCCGGAGCGCCTCGAGGGCCCGCACCAGGTTGGTCACCCGCGCGGTCTTGATGAGCTCGCTCGCGCCGGCGGAGCTGCGCACCGCGGCCCCCGTCACCCCCGCGGCCCGATCCTTGACGAGCAGCAGCCCGCCGGCCCCGAATGCATACGCGGACCGCATGATGGCCCCGAGGTTTCCCGGGTCCTGCACCTGATCGAGGACGACGATCAGGGGCTGCTCGGCCTGGTCGGCGTGATGGACGAGTCCGTCGAAGTCGAGGTAGGGGTAGGCGCCGGTGATCGCCGCGACCCCCTGATGGTTGAGCTCCCCCGCCAGCTCGTCCAGCACCGGCTTGGCCACGAGCTCGAAGGGGACCTTGGCGTGCCGGGCCTTCTCCTCGATGCGATGCATGGACCCCGCCCGCATGGCCTCTACGATGAAGAGGGCTTCGATGGCGAGGGGGGAAGCGTGCAGGGCTTCCAGCACCGCGTGGGGACCTGCGAGGAGGCGCTTCATCGCTTCTCGAGGGCCGCGTCGATCATGCCCACGATCTCGGCGGCGGCCCTCCCCGGATCCTCCGCCCCGCTGATGGGCCGCCCGACCACCAGATAGTCCGCGCCGTCCGCGATGGCCGAACCGGGTGTCGCCGCGCGTTTCTGATCGCCCATCACCGCGCCATCGGGACGGATGCCGGGGGTCACGATGGCCATCGTCTCGGGGATGACCCCGCGCGCCTCGGTGACCTCCTTGGGGGAGCAGACGATACCGCCGAGCCCCGCCTCGCCGGCCAGGCGCGCCCGCCTCAGCACCAGCTCCAGCGGCGTGCCTTGGAGCCCCACGTCCTCGAGGTCCTCGGCGCCGATGCTGGTGAGCAGCGTCACCCCCAACAGCCGCAGCTCCCCCGCGGCCGCCTCCGCGGCCGCCTCGAGCATGGGCCGTCCGCCGCCGGTGTGGACCGTCAGCATGGAGACCCCGAGCCCCCTGGCGGCGCGGACCGCCCCGGCCACGGTGTTGGGAATGTCGTGGAGCTTCAGATCGAGGAACACCTCCAGGTCGTGTTTCCTGACCTCCCGCACCGCCTCGGGGCCGCAAGCGGTGAACAGCTCGAGCCCCACCTTGACGACCCCCACCTGGCCGGACACCCGCGCGAGGAGATCCCTCGCCGCGTCCATCGAAGAGACATCGAGGGCGAGGATCAGCCTCTCCCGTGCTGGTTTCAATTGCGAATTCGTCATCATTCCTCTCGCCGTATACCTGCAAAAAAAAGGCGAGGACCGATGCCGGTCCTCGCCGTAATTCCGAATGCGGTCGGCGCTACAGCTCGAGCCCTCCCAGGGGATCGTCGCTGAGCCCTCGCGATTTCTTCTCTTTGGGCTTGTCCTTTGGTGTTGATGAGCCGCGTGACCTGCGGGAGCTGCTGCTGCGTTGCTTCGCGGCGCTGGTCTTCTTCTCGGCGGCTCGCAGCTCGGCCTTGGCCTTGGCGATGGCCTCGGCGTCACCCGCCTCCTCGGCCTGGCGGAGCTTATCCCGGGTCGCCTTTTCCTCTTTCTTGGCTTCATCCAACGCCATCTTCAGAGAGGCCTCCCGCTCCTCGAACTCCTTGCGCATCCGATCCGCCTCTTCCTGCGCGCGGATACGCTCCGCCGCCTTCTCCGCCTCGGCGCTCCGATGAAGGGCGAAGATGGTGACCCCGCCACCCAACACCACGAGGACGACGATGGCAATTAACCACTTGGGGATCTGTTTCTTTTCGGCGTCGAGGCGCTTGACCTCCATCTCATGGGAGAGCATCCGCTTCTGCTCCTCGGCGCGGGCGCGGGCCTCCACCTCGAGCTTGATCTTGAGCTGCCGCTCCTCCTCCTCACGGCGCTTGCGTTCCTCCGCCTCTATCTTGGCCCGTTCCGCCGCCAGGATGGCTTCTTCCTCCTCGCGCTTGGCCCGCTCCTCGGCTTCACGCCTCGCCTGCTCCTCGGCTTCACGCCGTTGGCGCTCCTCTTCTTCACGGCGGCGCCTCTTCTCCTCCTCCTGCTTCTGACGAGAGTCTTCCATCCCCATCAACTCTTGAAGTGCCAAGTTTACTGAGTTCTCATTTTTAGTTGATTTTGCCATTTATGCCTCGCCGCGGTGGTGATGCCGCTCAACTGCCGACATCGAGTGAATTCAGTATTGCTTGATATGCCCGGTCTTCAACAAAATTTCAACACTCTCTAAATATGTCAAGCTTGTAATATCAGCAATACCATTTTAATTGCAGATAGTTAGCTAACCAGAGACCCTACCAGAAAATAGGTGGGAAAGTCAAACCCAATCGGTGGCAGGAAAGGTATGTCTGTTCATTACAGCCGACCCCCGATTCGGAAGGAGGGAATGGGTAAAACGGGCTCGTGATTCGTGGGCACGACAAAGAAAGCTTTACTTTCGTGTCCGGTTGCGAAAAAAGACCAAACCAGTTGACGTGTCATATGAGGACTACAGTAGCGATCCCCTCTTCAACCCCATGGTCATCTCGGGGCACGGGCTCCCAGGCGTCTGGCGGTACATGCTGCCCTCCGATTTCGCCTGGCTGAAGCTGCCGGCGGAAAGGCTCGCGGATTGCAGTGATTGTCCCATGGTCGCCATCGGTGAGTTCATTCCGAGCTCCCGCTGCTGTACCCATTTCGCGCAGATCCCCAACTTTCAGCTCGGCCTGGCGTTGAAGGATCCCCGCACGCGGGAGAGGACGCGATCCGTCATCGAGAAGGGCTACGCGCTGCCGGAGGGCATCGAGCTCACGCCGACCCACTTCGTTGCGTCGACGAAGGCGTATGCCGAGGATCTTTTCGGAAAGAGCGACGCGCTCATCTGTCCCTTCCTGGACCTGGATTCCGGCGGTTGCGCCATCTATGCGTTTCGAAACTCGATCTGCGCCACGTTTCATTGCGGTCACGACCACTGCGGCGCAGGGGTCAAATACTGGGAGCGGATCGAACAGTTGGTCGGGCGGGTCGAGACCGCGTTGGGGCAGTGGGTGATGGAGGCGGTGGGCATGGATCCGGTCGCCTACCTCGGCCGGTGTGACCAGCTCGCTGACCGAGTGGCCGACCTCGCCGGCGACGACCCGAAATCGTGGTCGGTTCACACCCGGAGACATCTCTGGGGGGATTGGTTCGGTCGGGAGGAGGCCTTCTTCGAGGCGTGCGCGGATCAGGTGATGGCCCACCGGGACGAGCTGTGGGAGATCGCCGCCCACAGGCCGCTGCTCATGGCCTTCGAGTATGACTCCGCGGTCGAGCGGCTCGTTTCCGGTGCCCCCCCGAACCCCGCCGGGACCGTCCCCGGGAAGCTGGGGGATCCGATCCCCATCTCCGATCTCTGGTACAAGCTGCAGCTCGCCACCCGCCGGCTCTGGGAGCTGCCGTACAACGAGGGCCAGGTCGTTTTGAATGAGCGCGTTGTCATCGTCGAGAATCCAAAGGACGATCCGACCTCGCGGTTGTACGCGGAGAAGCCGTATAAGCTGATCTGTTCGGATAGCAACGGGGGGGCTTCGGAGATGTTCCTGACCCGATCCGAAACAGCGGTGATCCGATTGTTCGAAACCCCTCGAATCATCGGTGAGGCGCTGCTCCTTCTCCCCGAGCTGTGCGCCCTCGAGGCCCCGAAGGATTTCCTGGCGGAGTGTATGCGATGCGAGGTGCTCTGCCGTCAGAGCGACTAGTATTAGGAGGCCGCTGCCATTTTACGCAACGAGATTATAGACAGCGTCGAAACTGACGAGGGCCTGCTCGAGCTGCGCCGGCGGGGGGAGCGGGATTTCACGATCCTCATCGGGGGGCGCATTCTGATGATGAGCGTTCACAACACCTCGGAGATCGCCCTCGCGAAGCGGGGCTGCGCGGCGATCCGGGGGCGCCGCCGCCCGCGGGTTCTCATCGGCGGGTTGGGGCTGGGCTTCACCCTTCGCGCGACCCTCGACGAATTGCCCAAGGACGCCCGAGTGGCGGTCGTGGAATTGAACCCGAAGGTCATCGAATGGTGCCGCGGTCCGGTGGCGGTGGTGAACCGCCGGGCGGCCCTGGATCGGCGCGTGCGGTTCGTGGTGGGGGACGTCACCCGCGAGATCCGACGGGTCGCCGACAATCCGTCCGTGCCGCGCTACGACGCCATCCTGTGGGACCTCTATGTGGGGCCGGAACGCCGCGGCGGGGACCGGGATCCCGTCTTCGGTCACCGCAGCGTCAAGAATACCTTCGGGGCGCTCAGCGATCGCGGCGTCTTCGGTGTCTGGGGCGAAACCCCGAGCCCCGCGTTCGAGGCGAGGCTCAGAAGACACGGTTTCTCGCCCGAGCTCGTCCGCACCGACGGGAAGTCCCTGCGCCACGCGGTGTACCTGGCCACCAAGCACCTCAAGATTTCATAGGTAGGCCCTGCGGACCGGCGACCTCAGCTCGATCTTCGGCGTTCCCGGCACTCGGGGGAGGAATCGGCGTTGTCCGAGGAGGAGACGAAGCGGTAGTATTCGATGCCCAGATCCTCATAGCCGTTGCTGTGGTCGCCGATGTGGTCGACGACGAATTGATTACATGGTTTGTATGCCGGGCAGGGAGCGCTGAGGCAGTCGTGAAGCGCCTCGTACTCTTCTTTCTTGAGATCGATGGCGCCCTCCAGGGCCTTCCGGAATCCGATGTGGGCGGCCGCGTCCTGCCATCCGTCCACCGCGCGGATGAGGATGGCCTCCGCGGCATCGCCGCTTCCGTATCCGATGGTCAGGAAGGCCTTGCCGGCGAGATCTCGGCCCTCGTTCAGGGCGTCTTCGAAGCCCGCGGCGATCCAGGCGGGGAGCGAGCCCGTATACAGGTTGCCGAGCTCCAGCATGACATCGACGCCGAGCCGCATCTTTCTCTTGAGCACGCTCTTGAACTTCACGGTCTTCTTGAAGTATTTCACCGTCCGCGTGAACTCCGGATAGACGTCCTCGTTGATGTGTCCCTGCAGCGCCCCCGCGAACAGGTCCGGCGTGGCGTTGGCCTCGTTGAGGGCCTGCTGGTAGTTGGCATCGGCCTCGTTACACAACCCCCGGAACTCTTTACGGTGCTCGCTGTTCTGGGTGAGCCCCCACACATAGAGGGCCGCCAGCACATTGACCGGCAGACCGTGAAACGGGCGGTGGAGGAAGGCCCCCTCCACCTCGTGGAAGAGGTTGCGCACGGTGGTGTTAAGGTTCTCCATCATATGCGCCAGCGCGGCGATGGTCTGATCGGTGTAGCAGAGCATGCTGAACTTCCCGTTGAAGACGGGGTAATCAGGGAACCGAAGGACATCCTTCGGAAAATCGACGTTGAGATGCCGGCGGTGGGGCTTCCTGAAGTCCACCCCCCGATAGGCCGACGCGCTCCCCGCGCTCTCCAGCTCGAGGGTGTAGAGGCGTGGGTTCTCCTCGAGGAGCTGCGCGACGGCGCCGGCTCCCTGGGTCTGTTCTCCGGAGCTTCCCCGCTCGTATTCGGCCAGATCGACGCTGACGACGATGGCCTTTCTGCCGCGACCGTCCGTCGCGAGATATCGGGCGGCGTTCTTGAGCGCGTAGACCCCGCCGAGGCAGGCGTGCTTGAACTCGGGGACCTCACAGCGGCGGGAGATCCGGGGCTGCCCCATGGACTCCAACGCGTTGTCGAGCATCCCCTTGATGATAATCGCGCCGGCGGAGTTGTCGGTGCTGGACTCCGTGCCGAGCGCGAGGTATCCGATGTCCCGAGGGTCCACGTCATACTTCAGGATCAGACGCAGGGCCGCGTTCGCGGCCATGGTATAGATGCTCTCATGCGGTCCGGCGACCCGGAAGCTGCGGCCCACATTCGCTCGCACCTTGTCCCAGGAGCTCCCGGTCCAGTTGCACCATTCCTTCAACGGAACCCGAAACCGAGGGAGAAAGAGTGAGAATCCGCTGACCCCAATGCCGTGGGATGTATTGTTGGAATTATTGGCTACCACTTTGTACGCTCCAATTGTCTTTGCTGCCCCCACGTTTAGGACAGCATTTATAGATTACAGGTAATTGATTACAATAAAAATAGACCACATGAACCGAAAATTCATCATTTTATGGCCAAAAAAATAAAAAAAATAGCAGCGGCCAATTGGGGCGTTTCGATTTGTGCGACTTCCCTGGATGAAATAACGGTGTATATGATAAACATGTCGAAGTAGTAAGATGAAGGAGAACAACTCGATTATGTCATATGATGTCAGCACATTGTCCCCTGGTTTGGTCTGGAGGTACTTCGACAGGATCCGCCGGATTCCCCGTGGTTCGGGCAACGAGCGGGGGCTCGCCGAGGCCATCGTGTCATGGGCCGCCGCCAGGGGATGCGAAGCCGAAATGGACGCCGTGGGCAATACCGTCGTCCGGATCCCGGCCACGTCGGGCTGCGAGGGGACGCCCCCTCTGATACTCCAGGGACACCTGGATATGGTCTGCGAGAAGCTGCCGGACAAGGTCTTCGATTTCGAGAAGGACCCTATCCAGCTCGAGAGAAAGGATGACTGGATCACCGCGAGCGGCACTACCCTCGGCGCGGACAACGGCATCGGCCTGGCCACGGCGCTGGCCTTCATGGAGGTCGAGGATGTGCCCCACGGCCCCCTCGAGATCCTGGCCACCGTGGAAGAGGAGACCGGTCTCCTCGGCGCCCAGAGAGTGTCCCCCGACTTCGTGAAGGGGCGGCTGCTGTTCAACATGGACTCGGAGGAGGACGGCATCTTCTATGTGGGCTGCGCCGGCGGTGCCGACGTCCGAATCACCCTTCCCACCCGTCGGATTCCCGCGCCGAACGGACAGCGCGCTTTTCTCATCCGGGTCAAGGGGCTCCTCGGCGGACACTCCGGGCTCGATATTATTCACAATCGGGCCAACGCCCTGGTGCTCCTCGCCCGGCTGCTCACCGCCGTCTCCAAGGAGACAACCGTTACGGTCTCCTCCGTTTTCGGCGGCGACAAGCACAACGCCATCCCCCGGGACGCCGAGGCGACGATCCTCCTCGCCCCCGACGCGGAGGAGGCGATGCGCCGCTGCGTGGCCGCAGTCATGACGGGGCTCGAGGACGAGTTCGCCGAAGCGGAACCGGAGATGGCCGTTACAATAGAGAGCGTTCCGGCCCCGTCCGGCGCGCTCGATGCCGAGAGCGCGAGCCGGCTGTTGTGTCTGCTCGCGGGGTTCCCGAACGGCGTGCTGTCCATGATGAGGAACATCCCCGGCATGGTGGAGACGTCGAACAACATCGCCAAGGTGCGGACCGATGAGGGCGAGGTCTCCCTGCTCCTCAGCGCCCGGTCTTCCATCAAATCGGCGGTCGACGGGGTGACGGGCCAGATCGAGGCGATCGCCGGCCTGGCCGCCGCGAAGGCCGAGGTGATCAGCAGCTACCCGGGTTGGAAGCCCGACATGGGCTCGCGGCTCTTGGCGAAGGCCCGGAGGGTCTGGCAAGAGACCCACGGCGAGGAGGCCGAGGTCCATGTCGTTCACGCCGGCCTGGAGTGCGGCCTTCTGGCGGAGCGGTTCGGCGAGCTGGACATGATCTCCCTCGGGCCGACCATCGAGAGCCCCCACTCCCCGAGTGAACGGGTCTCTATCTCTTCGGTGGCCCGGTTCTTCGACTTTACCCGCGCGTTCATCGCATCCCTGGCGAAAGCCTAAACCATGCCTCACCGGTACGCCCTCCTGCTCGGCGCCGCGTCACGGATCGGCGCCGCGATCATGGGATCTCTCGAGCGGGACGGCTACACCCACGCGGTGCTGGCCGAACGGGCGGATCGACGCGCCGCCCTCGAGGCGATCACCCGCGGGGCGGGGCGCACCCTCGAGAATACGACGATCGTCACCATGGATCCCGAGCGACCGTTCGCCGGCCTCGATGACGGGCTGCTCCGGGCGATCGGGGAGCACCCCGTCGTCATCTTCCATCTCGCCCAGTCGAGGGACCGGCGGGCGCCGGCCGATGATATCCGTCGTCACAATCCCCTCATGCTCGACCGGGCGTTGTCGATCGCCTACAAGGCCGACCGGCTGATCTCGCTGGTCGTGGTCACGGACGTCGGCCTCGTGGGGGACTATCCGGGGCTCTTCAGCGAGGGGTGGATCGACGTGGGCCAGACCCCGTTCGACGAGGTCGACCGCACCAGCCTGGAGGCCGAGCTCGCCTGCGCGGATGGTCAGACCATCCCCATCCTCCGGGCGAGGGTGGGGGTGGTGCTGGATTCGGTTCACGCCCCCGAGCCGTACCGCTACTGGTCTCCCCCCTCGGAGATCCTGCTCGGCGCGGTCAGCTTCATTAGACGGCTCCCGCGCTTCGTGACCGTCCCCGTCGCGGTGGCCAGGGGGGCGCTGGCGCCCGTAACGCCGGCCGATTGGGCCGCCGAGGTGCTCCTCGCCCTGGCCCGGAAACGGGAGGCGGCCGGAGGGGCCGTGCACCTGGTCATCGACGCCCCCCCTTCGATGGACCGCTTCCTGGAGGAGCTGAGCCGGAAGCTCGGCGGCGCGCGGGTCCGCGGGGGGCTGCCCGCGGATGTGATCGCCAGGCTTGGGATTGTCCCCGGTTTCAGGGAGCTGGCGCGGCGGAACGCGGATCAGATCGCGGCCTGGTGGACCCCCCATCGGTACTGCCTCTCGCGAAACCATCTGGACACCGCCCGCCTCCGAGCGCTCCTGTCCGACACCCTCTTTTCGCCGTCCTGGGCGTCGTTGAGGGGGACCGTCAGATGACCGAGACGATGTACAATCCGAGCCTCTACCGGCTGCTGCACACCGGCAATCCGGGGGATCTGCCCTTCTACCGCTCAGAGTGTCCGCCGGGCGTGGAGGTGCTGGAGCTCGGGTGCGGCTTCGGACGCATCGCCCTGGAGTTGCTCAACAACGGCGCCCGGGTGACGGCCCTGGACACCCACGACGGCATGCTGGCGCTGCTCCGCGAGGCCGCGGCCTCGCTCCCCGAGAATCTGGCCCGGCGCCTGACGGTTCACCGAGGGGACATGCGGCGGTTTTCGCTGGACACCGCGTTCGACAGAATCCTCATCCCCTACAACGGGCTGCTCTGCCTCCTCTCGGACGACGATGTCATCCGATGCCTCTCCGCCGCGGCCCGACACCTGGCGCCGGACGGCGAGCTCCTTTTCGACATCTACTACGTCCCCGTGGCCGAAGGCGATGACGGGATGCCGGAGGACGATCCGTTCGAGCACATCGCCGCCCTCTATGACGGTATGCGGACCATTCACGTGTTCGAACGGGCGCTCCCCCATCCGGATCCGCAGCGGTTCGACACCGTCTATCGCCATATCATCGTCGACGAGACCGGCGCGGAGCGCCAGGAGGAGTACGCCATCGCGCAGCGCTGCATCTACAAGGAGGACCTGCCGGCGCTCCTCGGTCGGGCGGGGTTGACCCTCGTCTCCCTGACCGCCGATTTCAGGGACGCGCCGGTCGACGACGATACCGATCAGATGGTGATCCGGGCGCGCCGGGGCTAGAGGTAAGGTCTCTGGTCAAAATAAAGTTTCCAAGCTGGCAATCGCTGCGCCCGTCCGGCAAGGCGCGAGGAGTGGAGAATACTGGGGGTATTTGACCGACGAGCAACGCCGACGGGCGGGATGCAGCGGTTGTCAGATGGCA
>JBNLED010000132.1:0-12992 GCA_050304755.1 Polyangia bacterium
CCAGCGACGAGCGGGACGGGGCGCCCGGCACCGTCGGCATCGTCGCCTGGTCCGTCGACCTCTCGGCCCTCGACCAGGCCCGCATCGAGTTCGGCCTCGACACGGGCTACGGCATGACGGCACCGGTGGACCTGGACGCGCCCGACTTCAGGACCCTGCTCCTCGGGATGAAGCCCGACAGCACCTACCATTTCCGGATCGCGGTGGAGGCCGCCGGGACGACCTACACGAGCGATGACTATACCATCGACACCGGCCCGCCGACGGCCGTGATCAGCATCGGCGAGTTCACCGTCCACAGCGAGGCGGCGCGGGAGCGGGGCTTCATCGTCACCTCGTATTGGGGGGGCGGCGGCATTGGCGTGGGGGGCGCACCGGAGACGGCGGTGCCGTTCATCATCGACGCGGACGGCGACATCGTCTGGTGGTACGAGTCGGGCACCGACAGCATCGCCCGCGCCCGGATGTCGGAGGACGGCAGGAACATGTGGATGCTCACCGCCGACCTTCAGGGTGCGGCCCTCGAGCGGGTCTCCATGGACACCCTGGAGGGGCAGACCTACACCGCCACCGTGGGCTCCCACGACCTCACCCCCGTCACGGGGGAGCTCATGGCCTACCTCGACTACGGAGAGGAGGACTGCGACAGCATCGTCGAGATCGACTCGAGCGGCGCCACCTTGGAGGTGTTCGAATCCCAGGACTACCTGACCGGCGGCGGCATGATGAACTGCCACGGCAATGCGCTCAGGTACTCCAAGACCGAGGACGTCTACACGTTCTCCGACCTGAACCAGGACATCCTGATCGTCAACCGAGCGGGGAGCGTGGACTGGCGGCTCACGGAGATCGTCGACGGCGGGAACAGCGCCTGGGGGGGCGCCAACCACGGTCACCACCTGCTCGAGGATCGCCTCCTCGTCTTCGCCAACAAAGGGGGATCCAACGCCTCCGCCGTCATCGCGTACACCCTCGACGGGCAGGAGACCATGCGCTACGACAGCGGCTACTCCACCAGCAACTTGGGGGACGTGCAGCGCCTCCCGGGGGGGAACCTCCTCATCACCTACTCGAACGACGGCGTCATTCAGGAGATCGACGACGGCGAGAACGTGCTGCTCCAGATCGATAGCGACGGCAACCGCTTCGGCTACGCCCTGTGGCGGGAGAGCCTCTACGGGGCGCCCCCGGATCTCGATCTCTGAACGTCGTCTTGAGGCGTCCGGGGATGATTGATTGTAAATGGAATTGAAGGCGGTGCCCGGACCGGGTCAGTCGGCGTAGTCCACCGTAATCTCGTAGTAGCCCGTCGGGTTCTCCTCGTTGTTCGAGCCGTCGATGATGACGTAATAGTCGTGATCGGCGCTGAGGAAGACATCGAGGACTTCCGTTTCTCCGCCATAGGTCTCGTCGACGGCCCCGACGCAGGTGAGCTCGTTGACCTCGCCGCATGCGGAGGTGATGTAGAGCACCCCGTCGAAGCCGTAAGTGTAGAGTGAGAACCGATAGGTGTCCGAGAAGCCCACGTTCAGGCTGTAGACCACATCCGCGGCGGCCGCGCCCCGCAGGGAGCCGACCCCGTTGCAGTCGTCCGGTTCGATGTAGAAGACGCTGTGCAGGTCGTCGGTGTAACCCGATTCGGCCACCCCCAGCAGCTCGATGGGCTCGGGATCGATGCAGCTGTCCGCGTTCTCGTCGGTGGGGACGCAGGTCCCGGCGTCGCAGTACCCCGTGCCGCCGCACCCGCCGCAGGCCACCGGATGGCCGCAGCCGTCATCGCCGCACTCGTCGCACACGGGCGCGCAGTAGTCCACGGTCATCGTGAAGGTCCCCGCGGTGGTGCCGGTATCGCCGTCGACGATAATGTAGTAAGTCTCCCCCGCCCGGAGGCGCACCTCCACGGGATAGTAATTATCGAAGGTCCCGCCGAGACAGTTGTTGTCGATGTCGAGGCAGTCCGACGTGATGTACACCGAGCCCCAGAAGTCGGCGTCCACGGTGAAGGTGTAGTAGCCCGAGAGCGCCGGGGTGAATTCATAGACCAGCTCGTTGGAGGTATGCCCCACCTCCAGGCCGCCCACGCCGGGGCATTGGTTGTAGTCGATGAGCCCGTAGCCGTTGTTCAGGTCGGTGGTATCCCGAACGGTTTCATCCGTCCAGGTGGTGGTCCAGTTCGAGGGGATGACCACCGGGTTGAAGCAGCTGTCCCCTTCGATGTCGTCATACATCTCACAGGCGAACGTCGTGTCGTCGCAGTACTCCCCCGCCCGGCAGGCGCCGCACCCGAACTCGTGGCCGCACGAGTCGTCGCCGCAGGACATCCCGTCGCACTGGGGCGCGCAGAAGCCCGAGATGGTAAGCTCGAAGGCGCCCGACTGGTTGGAGGAGCCGTCGACGATGATGTAGTAGGTGACCGCCGAGTCCATGAGCACCTCGACGCTGCTCCCCTCCCACGCCTCGTTGGAGCCGCCGAGGCAAGTGCCGGCGATGTCGCCGCAGTCGGTGACGACGTAAATGGCGTTGTTGAAGACGTCATCCGTGGAGATGGTGTAGTACCCCGACGCCGGGGGGGTGAAGCTGTACACCACGTCGTTGGCCTCGGCGCCGGCGGCGCTCAGCCCCGGACAATCGCCGCTGGCCGCGGAGTGGACGTTGTGGAACGACGCGCTCGACGAGTCCGCGGTCACCGGGAAGGTGGTGTCGCCGTCCAGCGCGATGGGGTTGGCGCAGCTGTCTCCGCGGAAATCGTACACGGCACACTGCTGCGCCGTGTCGCAGTACTCCTCGGAGCCGCACCCCCCGCAGGAGAACCCGCAGCCGTCGTCCCCGCACGCCTTGCCGCCGCAGTCCGGGGTGCAGGTCGATGACACGGAGAGGGTGTAGGGGCCCGACTGGGCGCCCCACCCGTCGACGATGATGTAGTACTCGATGTCCGGCTCCAGTATGAGCTCCAGAGCGCTCGCCACCCCGGGATCCGTCACCATCGCCTGTTGACAGGTGGTGCCGATCTCGCTGCAGTCGGTGACCACGTAGACAGCTGCCTCGAATTCGCTGGTCACCGAAATGGTGTACACCTCCCGGAAGGGCACGGTGAGGGCGTATATTTCCTCCTCGGCCTCGTGACCGCCGTAGATCAGCCCGGGGCACTCATCGTAGTCGAATTCGTAGTGATCGTCCGCGAGGGAGGTGTCGCCGGCGTTGGCGAACGGCATGGTGTCGATGAGGATCGGATCGTTGCAGATGTCCCCCACGCCGGAGTAAGACGAGCACTGCCCGTCGAGGTCGCAGAACTGGTCGTCGGGGCATTCGCCGCACGGAAGGCCGCAGCCGTCGTCCCCGCACGCCCTTCCGTCGCACTGGCTGAAGCAGGGCGCGGAGATGCTGAAGGTGTAGGCGCCGTTGAAATTGGACCCGGTGCTGACACCGTCCAGGACGACCGCGTACTCCGCTCCGCCCTCGAGGCTCAGCGTGAGGGAGGTGTTGCGGCCGGCGCTCCTCGCGGCCCCGACACAGGCGGACTCCAGGTCGCAGTCCCGGGCCACGTAGAGCGCGCTGTCGAATTCGTCGCTCGAGGCCGCGATGGTGTAGACGCCGGTCTCCTCCGGGGTGAACGAGTAAACGACATCATCTGACGCCGTGCCCCAGTCCGTCGTGGCGCCGGGGCACTGGTCCTCGGCGACGTCGTACACCGGATGCATGGAGGTCGTATCCCCTATGTCCGAATAGGGGAGGGAGCCCGGGACAACGAACGGGTTGAGGCAGCTGTCGCCGTGCTCGTTGTAGGGCTGGCAGAGCCCGCCGTCGTCGCAGTAGAAGGCGCTCTCGCACCCGTCGCCGCACTCGAACCCGCACTGATCGGGGCCGCACATCCTGCCGTCGCACTGGGGGATGCAGGGCTCGAAGATGGTCAGGGTGTAGGTGCCTTCGATATTGGAGGACGTATGATCACCATCCACAATAACGTAATAGGTCGTGTCCGCCGCCAGCTGAACCGACAGCTCCTCGGGGTTCGGGCCGGTCACCCCGGATTCCTCGGCGATGCATGTCCCGTCGATATCATCGCACGCCGTCGCCACGTAGAGCATGGCGTCGAAATCCCCGGCCACCCGCAGGGTGTAGACACCGCTGACGGCGGGGGTGAAGGCGTAGACCTCGTCATCGGAGCTGAGGCCGTTGCGGTTCAACGCGCCGCAGGCCCCGTCGTTGAAGCCGAACTCGTTGGTGGGCAGGATCGTGCTGCTGCTCTTGGTGTAGAGCACCCCGTCCTCGGCGGTGAGGGCGGCGCCGTTCACGACGAACGGATCGGCGCAGGAGTCGCCGTGGCCGCTGTAGGTCTCGCAGACCTGATCCTCCCCGCACACCTCGGTCTCGGCGCACTCGCCGCAGATGCCGCCGCAGCCGTCGTCCCCGCAGTTCTCCGTGTCACAGTCCGGGACGCACACCTCCGAGAGGGTCAGGGTGTAGGTGCCGCTCACGTTGTCCGCCGCGTCCCAGCCGTCGATGACGATGAAGTAGGTGACGCCGTTCCTGAGATCCACCGTCAGGGTCTCGGCGGGACCGGTGGTGTCGACCCCGGCGACGCAGGTGCTCCCCACGAGGGAGCAGTCGGTGACGATATAAATCGTGTGGTCGAAGTCGCCGTCGGTGGTGATGGTGTATCGACCGGCGACCTCGGGGGTGAACTCGTAGGCCGCGTCGTTGGAGCCCTGTCCGATATCGCGGGAGATCCCGGGGCAATCCCCGTCCTTGGCGCCATACAGGTTCTGCAGGGTCTCGGTGGTCCCGGAGTGGGTGAAGGGCAGCTCGGTGACGGGGTGGGGGTAGGTGCAGCTGTTGCCGATGGTGTCGTCCGTTCGGCACTGGCCTTCCTGATCGCAGGTGTAGCCCGGATCGCAGACGCCGCAGGACTGGCCGCAGCCGTCGTCGCCGCAGGCCTTGCCGTCGCAGCTCGGCGTGCAGGGGGCGGAGACCTCCAGGGTATACGCGCCCGCTATGTTCTGCGAATCGTTCCAGCCGTCGACGATGATGTAGTAGTCCTGGTCCGCCTGGAGCTCCACCACCAGCGTCTCCATCCCCGTCAGGGCGTCGTCCGTGGCGATGAGGCAGGAGTCGTCGATGGCGTCGCAATCAGTGACGATGTACGGCACGGTATCGAAACCGTCGACGGTGATGTTGTAGATGGCGGTGGCGGGCGGCGTAAAGACGTAGACTACATCGTTGGAGCCGCCCCCCTTGGCCGAGGTGATCCCGTCACAGGCGTCGACGCTGTAGTCGTTGCCCGAGGAGGCGGTGCTCCCGGAGTGGGTGAAGGGCAGCGGCGTCACCAGGATGGCCTCGGCGCAGGTGAGCCCCGAGTTGTATCCGGTGCCGGTGTCCTCGGCCGAACCCGTCGCCGTGTCTTCCCCCTCGGTGTTGCTGTCGGTCTCCATCCCGGTGCCGTCACCGGTGTCCTCGGGCGCCGACTCCGTGGCGGAATCCGGTGGGGTCGTCTCCGTTCCGGTCCCGGTGTCTTCCGGGCTCTCGGACGACTGCTCGCTCTCCGTGTCCTCTCCGGTGCCCCCGGACCCGGAGCCGGATTCGGAGTCGAGCGGCACCAGCTCACAGCAGACCATCCCCTCTCCTTCACAAGCCATGTCGTCGTGCGGAATGTTGGGCTCGACGCACAGCTCCTCAGAGACACACTCGTGCTCGCATTCGAGCAGCGGCTCGCTCTTGTCGTCTTTGCACCCGGTACACAGGATTATTAAGATGCCGATTTGTGTGATGATGCCTTTTTTCATGAGTTATCTCCTTCGGCTGCTATTTACACAGCCCTTTCATCACATTGTCGAAAAAAAGTCTGTACGAAAATCAAATCCTCTGACGCCTATAATCCGCGATGTATTTAAAACTCAAGTCCACTTTGTGACTTCGAAGAACAGGCAGCGCGGTCGGTGGTGCGTGGGGTTTGTTTTAAAGATAGAGATATCAGCAGGTTACAGTGATCCCCCGGGGAGACGGCGTCATTGACGCCGCTTGGCCTTATCGAGGTACTCTCGAACCGCCTTCAGGTTGCGCCCGGCCCCCTCGTGATCCGGCAGCCCCTCGAGGGTCTTGGCCAGGTGGACGGCCGCGGCCTCGTACTCCCCCATTTCGCCCAGGAGCAGGCCGAGGGAGTAGTGCACCTCGTACTGCTCGGGGTAGGCGGCGACCACCGCCTCGAGGAGCGCCCTTGCCTCGGCGTTCCGGCCCCGGCCGTTGAGCAGCATGGCGAGGTTGACCTTGGCCGGAAAAAAAAGGTCGTCCACGGCGATGGCGCGGCGGTAGTACGTCTCGGCCTCATCCGGCTTCCCGAGGCGGGTGTAGAGGTTGCCCAGGTTGTGGCCGGAGGCCGAGAAGTCGAGGGCGCGGACCATCGCGTCTTCGTACTCTGCGAGATCGTCCGCGAGCGCATCCCGCTGGTAAGGCTCCAGCAACGCCTTCGGCGCATCCGCGAGCGCTATCGCGGCCTGGGCGCGAACCGCCTTGAGGGGATCGAACAGGAGCGGGGCGGCGATCTCCACGAGGTGCTCGGGATCCGGGATTCCGGGGAGGTACCGGAGGGCGGCGTGTCGTACGAGCCCCTCCTCGTCCGCGAGGGCTCTCTCGAATACCTCGAAGGTTTCGTCGTCGCCGCCGTACCCCGCGAGCAGGGACAGGGCGGTGGCCCGGACGATGGGGGGAAACAGGGGATCGTCCGCGAGGCTTCCGAGCCCCTTCCGAGCGTTCGGATCAACCCGTCTGGCCGCGGCGAACACGGTCCCGTAGTGGGGCTTTCGCGCCTCCCCGTACCACTTGGTGAACGCTTCGACCGACCACTCCAGCGGTTTGTCCGCGTGGCACACGCTCTGGGTGCAGGCGTTGGGGGTGCCGACGGCCTCGCTCAGATCCGGCCTCGGAACGCGGAGGCTGTGATCGGCCCGGTCGTCGACGACCATGTACCGGCGCTCGGGCATGTGACAGCGGATACACAGCGCCCCCTCCGATGGCCTGCCCCGGTGCACCTTCTTGTGGAAGTGGTGGGCCTTGGTGTCGTAGATATCCTTCCGGTGGCACCGGAGACACAGCGCGTTCCCGGGCTCGTGACGCCTGAGGCTGTGCACATCGTGGCAGTCCGAGCACTTGACCCCGTTGTCGTACATCTTACTCTGGGTGAACGATCCCCATGTGTAGACCTCATCGAGGATCTGTCCGTCCGCGTGGTACAGCCCCTCCTCGAGCAGGGACGGCACGAAGTCATCGAGCAGGTCCCGCCCCCGGTGGTCGTAGTCTCCGAGCTCGGAGCGACGGGAATGGCACGGCGCACACAGGCCGACCTGGCCCGCCGCGTCCAGATCCCGGGTCCGGACCGCCAGCCCGTAGTTGTCGAGGGGGGGGCGCGCCATCGGTTCGATCCGGGCCCACGCCACGTGTCGGGACGCGGGACCGTGGCACGCCTCGCAGCTCACGTCGATCTCCGACCAGGTGGTGTCGTAGGTATCGGTCTCGGGATCGTAGTTCTTCTCGAGGTGGGTCGAGTGACACTCGGCGCACATACCGTTCCAGTTCTGGCCGTTTCTCGTCCAGTGGAGCCAGTCCCCGGCCGGGATGTCCTGGCCGGGGTACTGGGAGAACCAGCGGCGGTCCGCGTCATCCCAGGAGACATTCAGGGTCTGGAGGCGTCCCCCGGGGAACTCGATGAGGTACTGCTGCAGGGGCCAGACGCCGAAGGTGTACTTGATCTCGAAGTCCGCGTTCCCGCCGTCCGGCCCCTCCGTGTTGACCATGAAGTGACCGTCCTTTTTGAAGAACCGGGAGGTCACCCCCTTCTCCGTGTGCACCGCGTCGTCGAAGTCTCCGCGCACGGTCGTGTCGTCGGCGATATCCATAGCGTCGTCGTGATCGCTGCCCGTCCACTTCTCGAACTCCGCCCCGTGGCACTCCCGGCAGGCGTCCCGCCCCACGAAGCGCGCCGACTCCTCGGTGATCCGGACCGGCGACGCCGCCATCCGCTCCCGAACGAACCGCAAGGGGACCGCGGCGGCGATCACCAGGGTCGCCGCCAGGCCGCCGAGCCGCCAGGGGTGGAGGGGATCCCGGATCATGGCCGCGTCACCTGACCGGGCTCGAACGATGACCGCTCGATGGGGGCGCTGATGTCGACCTTGACGATTTTATTCTCGATACGAACGGCATACCGATCGAGGGGCCTCGGCGCGGGGGAGCCCTCGACCTCACCTCTCATGTTGAAGGTCGATGAGTGGCAGGGACAGACGAACCGGCCGCGCTCCTTGCGCCATGGCACCGTGCAGCCCAGGTGGGTGCACCTCCGGCTCAGCGCCAGGAAGCCGCCGTCCCCGAGGCGCACCAGGTAGAACTTCCCCTCCTGGAACGGGGTCACCGTGCCGTTCTCGAACCGATCGACGGGCCCGGCGACGAAGAGGGCGCGCGGTTTCACCTCCTCCCGTTGTCGCCCTCGCGGCCCGAAGAAGCCGCGCGCCACCCACCCGAGCTCCAGGACCGCCACGCCGCCCACGAGCAGCCATAGTTTCTTGAGGACGCCTCTCCGCCCGGCGGCGTCCGAGTTCCGCTTCCGGGCGCTCATGGTCCCCCCGTCCACCAGGGAAGGGCCAGGGCCATCCCCTCACCCCTGAACCAGATGGCGATCACGGAGAGGGTGGTGAACGCCGTGAGCAACACCGTGAAGAGCGCCTGGACGGTCTCCGAGGTCGACATGAACAGCCGGCGCTTCAAGATGTGCCGGAGCGCCGATACCAGGGCTGCGGCGACCAGGAGCGGCGCCACCCCCCGTCCGAAAAGAGAGGGCGCGCCGGCCGCCGGGCGGAGCCAGAGATCGTCCGCGATCACCAGGCCCCCCGTGAGCACGGCGGTGGCGGCCGCGATGGCGAACGTGGCGCGGCGCCCCCTCACCGTGAGGAACCAGGGACCGCTTTGCGGGGTTCCGTAGCGGAGGTAGGGCAGGGCGAAGAGCGCCGTCGTGGCGAGGAGCGGCGCCGCCACCGCTGAGATCAGGGGGTGTAGGTGGAGCTGCAGCTCCTGAAATCCAATGAAATACCAGGGCGCCTTGGCCGGGTTGGGGCTCATCCCGGGATTGGCCCGATCCCCGAGGGGGGCGTCGAAGAAGACCGAGAGCACAAACACCAGGGCGATGATCATCAGCCCCCAGGTCAGCTCCCTGAGCATCAGATCCGGATAGGCGGGCGCGGTCTCACGGGGGGCATCGGTGTCGTCCGGCGGGAGGGGAACCACCACCCCGCCGGCCTTTCGCACCCGCCAGAGGTGGAACCCCGTCACCGCGAGCAGGACGATCGGGAGGAAGGAGGTGTGGACGGCGTAGAACAGCGCGAGGGTCTGCGTTCCGACCTCTGTGCCGCTCCGAATCAAATCCTGGAGGGAGGGACCGAACAGCGGCACGTAGCCGAGCATCCCCGCGGAGATGGTCACCGCCCAGTAGGCGAGCTGATCCCACGGCAGGAGATATCCGGTGAAGCCCGCCCCCATGACGGCGAAGAGCAGCAGCACGCCGACGACCCAGTTGACCCGCCGGGGGCCGTGAAACCCGCCGGTGTAGAACACCCTCAGCAGGTGGAGAATGACCACGGCGAAGAGCAGGTCGGCGCTCCAGTGGTGGAGGTTGCGCACAAAACCGCCGAAGCGGAGATCGCCCAACCCCACCACCGAGTCGTAGGCCCCGGCCGGGGTCGCTTCGTACACCAGCATGAGCAGCATGCCGGTCACCGCCAGCAGCGCGAGCAGCACCACCGCGCTCCCGCCGAGCCCGAAGGTGTGGGTCAACCGGAGGGCTGCTCTCGGCAGCCGTGTCGGCTTGATGTGGAAGAGAAAAAATCGCCGGATCTTCGGCGTCGCGCCGTCGCCCTCCTCGGGATTTCGATCTTCTTTTGAAGCGATCGCAACCTTCACCTCGTCCCGAGGGGTGGCGCGGGGATTGCAAGGTCTGTCCTTTGTGCTTCGTCCCATCACAGAAGTTCTCGAAAGCTAATCTGTTTTGGAGCGGAGGACAAGTCCCGATGCGGACGCGTCATTCCATCCGTCCTATCGAGCCCGCAACGCGGCGGAGGTGACGGGGAATACTCGGCAAAGGCCCCCGCTACGTCCGTTCTGTCGCCCCATCTGTCACCGGTGCCCAAGTTAATGGCCGACCTGTGTGAAATACGATCAAAAGATAATTCACGATTCGCAAGGCAACACCCCCGCAACCGGGCAAAGCGGCGGATTCAAATCGGAAGCGTCGCACGGTTCCGACATCAGGCCAAACAGGCTGCAGCCACCGACCATCACACAAGACTCTTCGATTCCACGGATAATATTGCCGGTTACCTGATCACCGTTCCGCTCGTCCGCAAGACCCGGCCATGGTGACATGGGTAGCGGGAGGGTACATCGGTATACGTTGACCCATCCCTCCACCTCTGAACCGACGTCGATGATACAGTTCCCGGCATCGATCCCGACGGCCTGAAGGTACTCCGAGCCCAGACCCCAGAAGTAACCGATGCCGAAGGGCTCGCAGCGCAGCAGACGCCTGAGACGCGGCTCGGCTGCCCGGTCGCAGAAGCAGGCATCCTGAAAACAGCCGCCTTGTTCCCATTGGTCATAGGCAATGTCTTCTGTCTGAATCGGCTGCACGGGTTCGTAGGAAGTGTCGCAGACAGAGAGGTCGGATGAATCCCCCGCATCATGATCGATGATAGGCCGCTCGCAGTCTTCGCGGCAGGTGCACTTGTTTTCATCGGGGTCACAGATACCGTTCGGACAGTCCAGGCAGATGTCGCTTCCGACGAGGGGCAGGCAAATTCCATCGTCAGTAATGGGAACAAAAGGAACCCCTCTCAGCCCTGGGCAGCAACCGGGGCTGCCCGCGTGGACGGACTCTCCTTCAGAAGTGCATTCAGCCCCGGCGTCGGCGTGCGCGTCTGAGTCCGTAGCGGTGTCCGATGTGTCCGAATCCGTATCCGAGTCTGCGTCGGTATCAACATCAGTATCCGTGTCGTAATCCGTGTCCGTGTCCGTGTCGCTATCGGTGTCCGTGTCGCTATCGGTGCCCGTGTCGGTATCACTATCCGCATCGACGTCGGAATCAGTATCGGAATCACCGTCCGTATCACTGTCTCCGTCTATATCTGTATCCATGTCTGTATCCATATCACCATCAGAACCGGAATCCGAATCCGGAACCGTGTCCGAATCGACAGGGGTACCGCTCGTGTTGCCACAGGCGGTGGCCCACAAGCTACAGAAGAAGAGGCAACAGAGTAGTAAATATCCCATAGACAATATCTCCTCAAATACTATCCAAGTATTCGCTGTACGATAATTGTACGACAATTGTACGACAATAACTTGTTTTGCAATTTCAGCCAAAAAATAAAACCCCGAAAACCTGTTTGATTTACGGGGTTTATGTTGAGCCAACAAGCGGACTTGAACCGCTGACCTGCTGATTACGAATCGGTTTCGGGGCAAAACACCCCAATAGACCACAACTAAATACAATAATGATTACTGTTGGTTATGAAAAAACGCCCTATTATCGTTTTTTGTCATTTTTTGCGGTGTTTTGTTTCTTTGTGTCCCAAATTTGTCCCAAGAAATGAGCCGAAAAGTGTCTCGACAAGCGGTCACGAACCTGTTCGACTATCATTTTCCGGTTTTCTTGGGCCGATAATCACGGTAGTCGATACACTTCTCGTAGAATGCCTGATCGATGGGCAGCCAGTCGGTTTTGTTGATCCCTCGTTTGTTTTTTCGAGTCGGGCTGACCGGAAAGGCGGAAACGAGCTTGATCCACCGCTGCTTCTCCTGCGCGATACTGCGTACCTCATCCGCAACCTCGGAGAGGTCCTGGTCCTGGCTGAAGATCAGCCCCACGTCGAACTCGCCCCGTCTGGACATGCTCACTACATCGATAGCAATACGAACATCGATGCCCTTTTCCTCGCCGATAAGGGTGGTGTAGGAGGAGCCGTCGCCGATTCTGATTGTCTTATTCCGGTAGCGTAATGGACGGGAGAAAACGTAGACACCCTGACGGCGCATTGCAAGCAGCTTCTTGTGCCAAAAGCCATTCCACAGCGCGTTGTCCTTCTTGTCCGGCACGCCAGTATAGAAACGCACTTGAGTGAGGTCCCATCCCTGCTTCAAGCAGATTTTCTTAGACAGTAGCAGTACATCGTAGTTTGGATGGTAGCAACCAAACGCCTCACGCACGGAATGAAACAGGTTTTGGCCGTCAAAGAATGCAACGGCTTTTTTCATCGGGGGTTCTTGCATTGGTGGTCAAAAAAATAACCCCGTCCGGGTCACGAGGACAAGTCGGACGGGGAGCAATTCTGTGTTTACTATGGATCATCTGAGCTAATTTTTCAATAGATCTTGCTTTTTTGTTGCTCAGGCAAGGCAGATTCCTCGATGAAAAGCAATAGGCAGTGGCACCGTTCGTCATTGGGTCCCCTCGGCTACTCCACTTTTTCAGTAACTGTTCACAAAAAGCGAAATTGGCGGTAAAAACTGACAGGGGAATTTTGCGCGATAATCAAGGAGATACTTTTTTGACCGAGGCGTGGGTTCCATTTGGAGGCAGAAAGTTCCGAAAAGGGAGAAAAACCAGCTCGCCACACCGGTTGCCCGCTGTGATCCTCATCGCGGGAATTGTCTCGCTGACCCTCGTTGGTGAGCGGACCTCAGCACAAGCAAGCAAGACAGCCAATTTCAGATGATATGACCCATGCGCTGAGAACCCCAGGGAGGCCTCGCCCCCCACATGGATCAAGTTGATATTATGGGTCTTTCAGACTTTTTTTGAAAATCTTTCGCCAGGGAGGCCTCGCCCCCCACATGGATCAAGTTGATATTATGGGTCTTTCAGACTTTTTTTGAAAATCTTTCGAGGAACAGGCAACTCTTGTCCCCAACTGTCCGAGAAGGAACATGAATCTTCGCCAAAGGAGCTTTCA
>JBNLED010000133.1:0-9512 GCA_050304755.1 Polyangia bacterium
GGTTTCCGGTGGTGTCGTTAGACGAATACGTGATCATGCCGAAACATTTTCATGGCATCGTGATCATAAACGCACTCGCCGAATCGACGACGAATGACGCTGGACAAAGGGTAGCCGCGAGGGCTACCCCTACACTTGGTAGGATCGTCGGTTCGTTCAAATCGAAATCGATCAACGATACAATTGAACGTCGACGATTGTATGTATCGGAAGACAGCAGACCTCATTGCGTCATGGCGAGTGGTGAGGTCGCCGCCGGGATCTGAGAGCGGGGCATGTGCCTACAGGGGTAACCGGGAACCTCGGGAGAGCCTCCTGTCCTATAGATCTGTGGGATCGATCGCCTCCTTGCAGTGCTCTCCCGCCAGCGCGCAAGCCTCCCAGGGATCGTCGCTGTCGAAATCGAAGGAGAGGGGCTCGTAACTGTGGTTGCCTTCACACTCGCAGTGCCACACTCCCGAATCGGTCACCTCGCAATGTACGAAGAAACCGCCGCTCAAATCGATGGGCATGTCGTTGATCGCCGCGGTCTGGGTGCAATCGTATTCCGTGGTGCAGGAAACACCATCCTCCGTTTGTCGGTGGGGAGCGCAATCCATGCCTTCTTCAATGGCAGGAGGAAGCGGAGGTGATGTCGGACCAGGGTGAGGAAGAGAAGGCCGCACCGGTGAAGTCGAAAAAGCGTTTCGATCAACTGAATCTCGCCGACTTCAGCAAGGGGGCCGACGCGCAGAGATGATGCAGCTACTGGCAGTGACCGGCGCTCGCGCACAGATCGGAGAGAGCCTGTGCAGCGGCCTCGGCCTCGGCTGTCACCTGAGTCTCGTAATCCGCGGCGGCGGGATCGAGCGCCAAGATTGCCGTGGCGAAATCTCCCACCGGCCCGATCCAGTTGTCGGAAAAGTCGCTCACGACGTTGCTCTCGAGGCGGGTACGGACCTCATTGACACCCAACGCCTCGGAAGACGCGAGCTGGTAATCGTCGAAACCGGCTTCCGTGGTGACCGCGGCGTCCGCGCGCGGCGGGATGTTGCCGCTGGCAAGATTGAATTCAACCTCCACAGCCGGGTCGGCGGCGACCTCGAGAAAGGCCTCGCCCTGCTCGGGATTCGGAGCGCCTTCGGCGAGAACGAACATGTCCGCTTGCGCCAGAAACATGTCGCCCATGCCAGGGCAGGGGAAGATGTCCCAATCCGTGCCGAACTCTTGATCCGCATCGCGGAGCCGTCTCACGAAGAAGTCGCCCATAGTGACCATGGCCGCTGCAGCGGGCAAATCCGCCGTGTTCTGGATGGCCAGCCAGGGGGCAATCTCGAGCCGGCACTCGTCGGTTGTCTCGTAGTCGGCGCAGTCACCCAGGAAGTCCGGGTTGGCCAGCTGAACGTAGCGGCCCATGTTCTCGAACGCCTGGACGACATCGGCCGAGCCGAAGTCCTCTACTGTCGCGGCGTCGGACTCGAGGGTATCAAACTGAGCCATCGACAATGTGCCGGGAAGGATGCAGGTAAAGAAGGCATCCTTCATGGTCCACGGATACTTGCGCCCGGGCTCGTCGGAGGTGACGTCGCCGGCCGACTGCGGGATGGAAAAGGCGGTACCGTTGATGCCTTGGTCCTCGTAGTACGTCTGAATCGTCTCTGCAACGACAAAGAGATCATCCCAGGTCGCCGTGCCGTCCTTGAGCGCGGCAACCTGGTCGTCGGTCACGCCCGCGGCCGCAAATACCGACGTATTGTAATACATGATGCCGTTGCGCATGATATTCAGCGGCACGGCATAGGGAACGCCGTCGACGCTGACGGCATCGAGCAGACCTTCCGGGAACTGCTCGTCGCCGCCGCTATTGGCCATCACCTCGGTCAGCGGCGCGACGTTACCGGCCGCGATCCCCTCGCGCAGCTTGTACATGTTGTTGAACTGGAAAATGTCCGGCGGCTCCCCGGCTTCGAAACGCAGCTCGATGACCTCGGCATAGGTCTGCGTCTCCACTTCGTTGGGACGCCAGGTCACTGTGCCGTTGATGACCGTCACCTCGGGGAACTGCTCGATGTAGGTGTTGACGATGGCGTCGAGGGCCGCCGATTCGCCCTCGTCGTTGTACCAGCTCATCACCACCAGTTCCAATGGTTCCTGCTGCTGCTCGTCGGAGCCGTCACTACCGCACGCGCCGAGGCTGATAGCAATGCCCAATAATCCCGCAATGACCCAATAATACTTGTGAAACATTTTATCCCCCCTCCCTGGTTGGGGTGAAGAAATAGCGTCAATCGCTACTCTTTTGTGAATAGTCCCAGCTCATCGATACACCACCAAAGGCGCGAAAGGCCGGTTGCGGGGTGCCGATGGGATTTGTCCCCGAGCGTCCGCTGGCTGTCTTGTAGCGTACGTCGGTGAAATTCTCGGCCGTAACAAAAAACGCGATATCAAAATTATCGGTTGTGTAGTCGCGCAAGTGATACTCCCCGTGGAGACCCAAGGTATAGAAAGGCTTGGCCCGCGCTGCATCCGGGTACAACCAGGGCTCGATATCGAGGCGGGGCTCTGTGCGATACTGCCAGCGGAGCGCCATCACCAAGGTCCTGCTCGCCTCGATGCCCACGGTGCCCTTGGCGGTGAGGACCGATATGCCCCTCGCTGGTCTTTTCTCCGTCAACCCACGTAGGTTCAGCGACTTTTGCTTGCCGTCGACGAGCGAGAGGTTGGCATCAATCCACCACTGGATCTCACCGATAGAGGACCGCCAGGCGAGACTCAGATCGCCGCCGTAGTAGAGTCCGGTCCCGCTGTTGACGGTCTGCAGATACTCGCGCGCGTAATATCCGGGCCAATCCGGATTGCTCGGCTCTCCCTCGATATAGACATAGCCCCGGGTCCACGATTCGGGGTTGATTATATTGTCAATCAGGTTCACGAACCCACCGGCCTTGAAGTCGAGGCCATCGACGATTCCCTGCATCCAGACGAGCTCGAATGCGTTCAGCGTCTCGGGCCTGAGCGTGGGATTCGGCGCCAATAGCTGTTGGCCGTCGAGAAAGGCGCCGTACTGCTCCCAGGGTGTGGGCTCCAAGTACCCTCGCGAATAAAGCAGCTTGATCGCGGTGGACTCGAAGGGCTGCGATACAATCGCAGCGCGAGGGCTCACCGAATGGTCAAAGCGTTCCGTGAAGTCCCAGCGTACGCCGGCGGTGAGCTGGGCCCACCTGAACTTGAGCCACAGCAGCTGGGCGTAGAGTCCCGAGGTCGCGTAGTTGACCTCGGTCTTCGTGCTGATCTGCTGCGACTCGGAGAAGTGGCTGGGTACGGCCGTCATGACCTCGTTGTTCGAATCGAGGAAGGGGGTGTCCCCGGGGCCGGTGTAGAAGTGGTAGCTGTTCTCTATACCCACGCGCTCGCCATCGTCATTGGTCTCGTATGCGCCGACAGGGACAACCCAGAGGTACTGAAAGGTCGCTCCAACATTGATATCCAGGTCTATTGGCTCGACAAAGTAGCCGGCCTGTTGCTGCAGGCGCACCCCTTTACTGCCGCCGGTGCGAAAGTCGTCGGTCGTGAACTGACCGGTATCGAGGTCAACAGGCTGCACAAAGCGAGTCGACGGTTGAACCTTGTAGTGGGCGAAGTCGAGCTCGCTCGTGAGCTTGACCGAACCCAGCTCGAATCGATAACGCGCGGCGGCGAGGCCCTGGGAATCGCTGAAGCGCGCCTCGGGGACAAAGGGCCGCCCCTGGGCAGAACCTTCCCAGGCGCTGGAGAGCTCGTATCCTCGGTGGTAATAGAAGATTTGGAAAGTATCGTAGCTGATTCCGGCATAGACGTCGTACCCCTGCTCCGGCGCGTAGAACTCGTCGAGACGCTCTATCGAGTCGGAGCTGACGTGGTCGAGCCGTGTCGGCGTGGTATCGTCGCCGAGACGATAGCTGTATTCCCGCGGGTACCGATGGTACATGTTTGGGTGGTCGAGCTGGGTGTATTGTCCGCCGCCCGTGATGCGCCATTTACCGATGGAAGTGGAAGATTGGCCCTGGACGCTGAACAGGTTGTTCATACCGGAGGTGGCGTCAAGCTCGACTTTATCGGCATCACCTTGCTGGCGCGTGATGATGTTGACGACGCCGCTGAATGCGTCACTGCCGTACAGGGCGGCTCCCGGACCGTACATGACCTCCACGCGCTCGATGAGCGAGATGGGCATGTTGGCAAAGAGCGGCACCTCTTCTCCCCCTGGCGGGTTGAGGCGATGGCCGTTGAGGAGAAAGACCAAACGATGGTTGCCCGGCAGGCCGCGTACGTAAAGCCAACTGCCCCACTCGGCGCGACTCAGCTGAGTGACTTGATAACCGGGCAGATCCTGGAGCAAGTCACGCAAGTAACGGTACCCGCGCTTCCGTAAAGTGCTGTTGTCAAAGACCAGGACATTTGCAGGCGCTTCTGTCTGTGATTGTGACTTCTTGGCAGCGACCTCGAGCTTCAAGTCAAGGAGGTCTTCAAGGTCCATGGCCAGAAGATCTTCGTCGGCAAAGGTCGCCTCTTCGTTATCTTCCTCCGCGAGGGTCGAGTGTGGAACGAAGAAGCCCGCACAGATAACAGCCACAACGCGTATCGCACAGCACGTGCTGGCATCAAGGTGTAATTCTCCAAATTGATTCATGATTTGTATGTTTTCAAAATTGACTGTACAAAAATGAATGTATTTCTTTCCCCAAAACCACCATTATTTTTATGTTATTGAATTTATGGGCTGTCAAGCGGCAGCGAAATTCTGGGACCCCGGTGGGTAGGCATAATAGGGGGGTGGCGGCGGTAGTCAAAAAAAGGCCCTCCGCGAAGTACCCGTTAAAAACCTACATAATTTCATAATATCAATGTTTTACACCGTGAACCGATTTCTCGTCGTCGGGTTATGGCGTCTGCGAGGAAGAGAGGCCGTCCGAGCCTGGCGGCGGTGCAGGTCGAAATGTACCGCCAAAAGGGGACGGCCATCGGCATCAAGAACGCCATTCGGTTCTTCCTCGGCATCGACATCACCGCCATCACCCCGCTCCAAAAGTCCCGCCGGTTCGCCATCGAGACCGCCTGACCGATACGAGGTGTGATGGATGTCCCGCCTCAATACGAAACCTTCTCCTGCCAACGCCGGGTGCCGGAGCAGACGTTGCTCTACCGAGTGCTGGCCGGGAATCTGGAGACCTTTCTCGAGCGGTGTCAGACCGAGGAGCACGAGCTGCCGTGGTCCGTCGACCACGATCTCCCAGAACTTAGATGACTTGTCATCGCGATACTCGAGATACTCTCTCATCGCTAACTCCATTCCGATCCGTGATTTCCCGAGCCCTGTATATCCTGCCCATCGCGGTCCGGAGGTGAGCATAGACAGGGGGGCGCGGAAGGCGGTGAGGAGTTTCATAGGCAGAGTTTACCTGTTGTAGCGCATGTGTTCCCATTTCCAGAAGAAACCGAGGGGTTCTCACTCTCGAGATAAATGGTATTGTCTATCGAGTAAGCAAGAGAATCGCAAACCACCCTACATGGAGGGTCGCAATGCTCCGAAAACCTCCGAAGTTGCTGTTTATGCTCATTACCATCGGGCTTCTCCTCGGCGGATGCCGCAGAGGCGGGGACACAGGCGGGGAAGAGACCGCCTCGGACAGCGCGAGCCTGACAGACGGGACCGGTGCGGATGGGGACACGGACACGGATGGTGATGCGGATGCGGATACGGACACCGATGGTGACTCAGATACGGATACCGACACCGATGCGGACACCGACACCGATACGGACACCGACACCGATACGGACACCGACACCGACACGGATGTTGACACGGACATCGATTCAGACGTCGACACCGACACGGATACCGATGTTGACTCGGATGTGGACTCGGATGCCGATACCGACGCAGATTCGGATGTCCCGCTCTGCGAGGGCTGGCCGATAACGGACACCTACGAGGTGCCGTCTCCCCCCGCGGGGGACCTGACGAACCTCGATGCCCTCTGTCAAATCGACGCCGGTCTCGCGGTGAGCCGCGACGCGGCCAGAGTCTCCCTGACGCCGGTCTCCGATGACTACCTCTTCGCGAAGGGGCGGATCGTTCTGGCGGACGGGCTCATCGGGCAGGTCGCGGGGCTGCCGGTGATAGAAGCCGTCGACAACGCCTCGGTCGATCCGGAGCCGGCGGTGATAACAAATATCACGCCGTCCGAGGACGGCTACGCCTTCAATATCGAGTTCCCCGGCCCGCGGCGCTTCTATCTCGGAGGGGTCGAGATCACCGTGCACGTGACGCTGGAGATAGCGTGCCAGGACGCGAGCGCGGATACCAAGATGGTGGAGTCCATGACCTACCTCCACCTCTGCGGCGAGCCCGGCCGGGCCGTCTGGGTATCCTCCGGCGGCGAGTGCACGGTCTGCTACCAGATCTGCGAAAAGATCGCCACGCCCCTCCCGGCCGCGCGGGACCCGAAGTCGGCGGCGCTTTCCGGCAGCCCCAAGGCCGACATCGTCCCGGTTATCATGTACGGCAGGACGCTCATCCTGTTCGCCGAGACCCGCGGCACCGAGGGCGCCGTCTCCTACGAATGGAAGGCGTCCGCCGGGAAAATCACGGGCCGGGATCAGTCCGGCGTGATCTGGGAGCTCCCGCGGACGCCGGGGCCTCACCTCGTCCAGGTGGCGGTCTCCGACGCCACCTCGGCCACCGTGGCGACCTTCCGCTGGCGCCACAGGATATGACCCTCTCCGTCGCACTGGTCGGCCCCAGCCTCCAGGGAAACCTCGCCCTTGAATATCTATCCGCCGCGGCCGCGGCCAAGGGCTACCGGGCGCCTCTCGTGAGCTTCAACTCCCGCGACGAGGCGCCCGCCTGCGCGCGGGCCATCGCCGACCTCGACCCGGACGTCGTCGGCCTCAGCATCACCTTCCAGAGCACCCTCGACGATCACCTGGAGCTGGTGAAGCTGCTCCGCAAATACGGCTATCGCGGCCACGTGACCTGCGGGGGCCACGTGCCCACCTTCTGTTACCGGGAGCTGCTCGAGGCCGCGCCGGAGATCGACTCCGTGGCCCGCCATGAAGGAGAGCAGACCCTGGTGGCGCTGCTGGACGCCGTGGCGGCGGGGAGACCCGTGAGGGATATCACCGGGCTGGTGTGGCGCGAAGGACGCGGCATCGAGGTGGGCCCGACGCGACCCCTCCTCGCGGATCTGGACTCCCTGCCGCCGCCCCGCCGGCCCTACGAGCCCCTCGTGGTGGGGGGCGCCCCCCTCGCCGTGATGCTCACCTCCCGGGGGTGCATCGGCGAGTGCGCCTACTGCTGCCTCCGGGCCTTCGGCAAGGACGCCGGCGGCAGGCGGTTCCGCATGAGGGATCCCGACGCCATCGCCGAGGAGATCGCCGGGGAGTATCACCGCCGCGGGGTCCGCGTGATCATCCTGCAGGACGACCTCTTCGTTCTGCCCAGCGAACGAAAGTCCGTCGACCGCATGAACGCCATCGCCCGGTCCCTGGAAGCGAGGGGCGTCGAGCGGGTGCTGTTCTGGCTCAAGGGGCGCCCCGAGACCATCACCCCGGCGGTGGCGGAGGCCGCTCGAGGGATGGGCGCCATCCACATGTTCCTGGGGGTGGAGAACGCGGCCCCGGACCGGCTTCGATACCTCGGCCGGACCCATACCCGGCGGGACAACGAGCTGGCGGTGGCGCGATGCCTTGACCAGGGGATCCGATCGTCGTTCAATATCATGCTCTTCGATCCGGATTGCTCCCTGGAGGAGATCGACGCCAACCTCTCCTTCGCCGAGCAGTTCCTCTACCTCACCTGGAACATCTGCCGGACGGAGATCTATCCCGGGACGCCCCTCCTCGATCGATTGAGATCGGAAGACCGCCTCCAGGGGGACTGGCGGGCCTACGGGTACCAGATGCGCGACCCGCGGGCGGAGATGATGTTCCGCGTCCTCAGGATCAGCTTCAACCAGCGGGCGTTTCACAACGAGAGCCTCCTCAACAACCTCATCAACCTCTCGTTCACCCGGCACGTCCACGAGGCGCTCCTCCCCGGACCGGCCACCGCCGCCATGAGCCGGCGGGTCGACAGGCTCATCGCCGAGGTCTATCGGGACACCGTGGATGAGCTCAGGCGGATCTCGGCCTTCGCCGCCGCTGCTTCTTTGGATGATATCGAAAAGTCCCGCCGGTTCGCCATCGAGACCGCCCTGTGCCTCAACGAGCGGGACAACCTATGGGCCCGGGAGGTGGAGCGGCTCGCCTTCTTTTTGGACGCGAGGGGCGCGCGGATTCGAGGTCCCTTCGTCGGCACAACCCGGACGCAGTCCTGAGACTACAAGGATCGGAAGGCCCTCTCGATCATCCCGTCGACCGAGGCCGCGAGCTCCGCCAGCGCCGGGTCATCGACGAGCCTGAACAGCGACTCGGGCCTCACGAACGAGACGACTATCTTCCCGCTCTCGTCCTCGAAGATGATGACGTTGCACGGCAGGAGCAGGCCGACAAAGGGATCCCGCTTCAGGGCCTCGTGGGACAGCTTCGGGTTGCAGGCGCCCAGGATGATGTACGGTCTCGAGGCCCGGTTCAGCTTCTTTTTCACGATCGCCTGGACGTCTATCTCGGTGACCACGCCGAACCCCTGCTTCTTGAGCGCCGCGGTCACCCGTCCGCGAGCCGTCGCGAGGTCCTTCACGCCCTCCAGGGTCTTCGTGTAGCCCAAGGCGCCCGCGCCGCTTTTCTCACCGGCCCCGGCGACGCCCGGCGCGCCCGCGGCGATCATCACCGAGAAGGCCAAGGTGAGAAGGGGGCCCGATAGAGCCCGCCCCGGTTCCAATCTGTCATGATGCATCACAACGCTCCTTTCTCATGTATATATAACGCGAATAGCGACCACTGCCGCGATTGAGCCACAACACAGTCAACCAACTACTTCGTTTACGGAAAGCACCACCGGCAGTCTGCGGCCTCGTTTGGCGCTGGAGATTCGTGTACCGTCCGTTCAATAAATCGTTAGCTGTAAAACGCGATGAAATTTGATCCGGAAAAACACCGTCGGCGCTCGATACGATTGCCCGGATATGACTATTCAAAATGTGGTGCATATTTCATAACGATTTGCACTCGAAACGGCGAGTTGATCTTAGCGAAAGACGTAAAAAGTGTAGGGTAGCCCTCGCGGCTACCCATGATTTCGAAAGTGAAATCGAAAGACGAAACGAACTCGAATTCGAACCGTCACCAAGATTCGATCTGACCTCGATTGGCGAAATCGTAGATCGAAATTGGAGAGAATTGACCGAAAGGTTTCCGGTGGTGTCGTTAGACGAATACGTGATCATGCCGAAACATTTTCATGGCATCGTGATCATAAACGCACTCGCCGAATCGACGACGAATGACGCTGGACAAAGGGTAGCCGCGAGGGCTGCCCCTACACTTGGTACGATCGTCGGTTCGTTTAAATCGAAATCGATCAACGATACAATTGCTCACATCAAGGAGAA
>JBNLED010000134.1:0-2941 GCA_050304755.1 Polyangia bacterium
GGTGCTCCGACGGTCTCTGTTTCACGTACATCATAGCCTGATGGTGAAAATTTGGTTCAAGGTGAAAAATATTGGTGTTATGAAATTATGTGCGCTCTAAACGGCAACTTTGAAGAGGGCGTTTATTTGGGCTACGGTCTCTGCAACGCCGAGCTTAACGGAGGCACCATTTCCGCCAGTTGCACACCGACTTGTGAAGTCACCGTGATTCGGCAGTAGATACTTGTCAGACATCATTCATCATTGGGCTTACGTTGATCGACATCTGAACGCTATATCGAATTCCGACAACAGCGCGTACTTTTTACGTACTCCGTTTGTGGGAGATGGGCTGGGGTGACGTTTCTGCGGGGCTGCGTTTTCAGCTCCGCGACGCCACCACCCCGTCCCTCCCCCGATGGACGATCGGACGATGGGGAGGGAGAAAGAATAGGGGCGATCGTGAATCGATCGGTCTATCGGATAGCCACGCGCGTGAAGCGTGATACAATCTACGCCGGTCCAAAGGCAGCGGAGGTGACGCGATGACGAAGTCGATCACGGTGGCGCTCGTGGGGGCCTCGCCGACAGGGGCGGACAACCTGGCCCTTTCTTATCTCGCCGGGGCGCTTCTCGCCCGGGAGCATGCGCCGGAGGTCATTTCCTTTCGGGGTATCGGAGACTTCGACGCGGCCGCTCGCCGCGCGGTGGGGATCGCGCCGGGGCTCATCGGCGTGTCGGCTCCTTCCGGGGAGGCGGCGGTGGAGGCCCTTGCTTTCGTTTACCGACTCCGCGACCTCGGGTACACGGGACACGTGACCATGGGGGGGACTTTCGCGACCCTGGCCCGGCGACGACTCCTCGCGCTTCACCCCGGGGTGGACTCGGTGGTACGGCACGACGGGGAGCTTCCTTTGGCGGCGTTGGCGGACGCCCTCGGCGCCGGCGGTGACTTGGAACGGCTGCCGGGGGTGTCGACGCGGCGCGGCGACGGACTCCCCGCGCCGGTGGGCGACAGGGATCACCTCGACATCTCTCCTTATCGGACCGCCTTCAAGCGGTACGCCGGGGTAAAGAGCGCCAAGGTATCCGCCGTGCGGGGCTGCTTCGGTCGCTGCCGCTACTGCGGCCTCCGCGCCCTCCGCGAGGCGGCCCGGCAGGAGGGACGGGCTTGCGGCCTCGACGCGGCGGCGATGGAACGCCTCGGCGTGGGAGGCATACGGCGGCGGCCCGTCGCCGCGGTGGCGGATGAGATGGCGGATCTGTACGCGCGGGACGTTCGGTTCTTTCACTTTGTAGACGAGAACCACCTCCCTCGGGATCCCTTGGCGGCGGCGGGAGTCATCGACTCGCTCGATCGGGCCTTGACCCGGCGGGGCGTGGGGCCGCGGGCCGTCAACATGATGCTGCGGGCGGACGTCGCCACGCCCGAGGTCGTCGACGCGCTGCACCGGCTCGGGCTCGCCCGGTGCCTCCTCGGCGTGGAGTCGATGAAGACCGGGGGGCTCAGGCGACTCGGTAGGGGCGGGGCGCCGGCCTTGAACCTTAGGGCGATGGAAGCCCTCCGAGCGCGGGGCATCGTGTTTCACTTCAACCTCCTGCTCATCGATCCGGATTCGACGATGGGGCGCATCGATGCCGAGATCGAAGCGCTTGGGCAGGTCCGCGGCGGGCTCATCGATCCGTTCCAGGTCGAGGTCTACTACGGCACCGATCTCTACCATCGGTTGCAGCGGGAGAGGCGCCTCGAGGGCGGGCCGCTGCTGTTCCATTACTGGCCGGCGGACGCGGGGGCGCGCCGGTTCGCCCGGATCTTCTACCGGCTGCGGCGGGACGCGTCCGAGTTCCTGCACATGACCACCTACGCCTACGAGGTGCTCGGCGCCTACGCGGTAGCGGGCCGCCTCGGGATGCTGAAGGGGCGTCGGCCCATCGGCCGCGAGGTCGAGCGGCGCATCGATGAGCACAACAGACTCTGGATCGCGCTGCTCGAGACGGCGAGCGAGTTAGCCGGACGAGGGGCTTCGACGGATGAGGTGGAGAACCTCGTCGCGGAGTCTACCCTCCGTTCCGCGCATCTGATACTCGGGTTCGAGCGCCTGAAGGAACGGATCGAGGCGGCGTCGTCCGGACCGCTTCGGACCGAGATCTTCTACCCCCGGACCGCGGCGGCCGTGGCCCTGGCCCTCTCCGTCATCGCCGCCTCCGGCTGCAGCAGGACTGTCCCTGTCGGCGGGCCCGGCCCCGTGAGGATCGCCGGCGCTCCGGCTACGGACAACACCACGGTCACCGATAGGGATGTCGACACGGGAACGAGCATCGCGCAGGAAACCGGTCCGGCCCCGGAGGACGCCGCCCCCAACGGGGAGGCCCCGGCTGGCTCGGGTACGGAAGCGGAAACAGAACGCAAACCGGTCATCGGGGCGATGAGGGCCGGGACCTACGGCTGTTTTACCGAGCATACGCGAAAGAAGATCGAAAAGCGGGCGCTGCGGCTGGGATGCCCCCGCCCCCCTAAAGAAGCGGAGGAGTATGGATTCGTGCTCGATCTCGACGGGAACGTGCTGGACATGGTGATGAGGAGCGGTGTTTCCGTAGACGAGGAGATCAAGAAATGCTTCCTGGCCGCGGTAAAGGGACAGCGGTTTCCCTGTATGAAGGACCGCGATATCAGGCTCGTTCCCCCGATACTACTGGCCTGACAGAACGGCTCGCTGCGGTCTGATAGACAAGGAGTGAAAAGTGAAACTGCGATATTCGGGCCCGGAAGGACTATTCGTGATACTGATTCTCGGACTGACCTCAACAGAGTGCTACAACTCTATCCTACGACAAGCGACTCATATCTGATCTGCTCGCCATGTTCCTACGGGTCGTGCAGGGCTGGTACAGGCAAAAGGGCAAGGTGCTGGGGTTCGATAACGTGCAGGGCGGCTCGGTTTCGTTCGTCCAGAAGTTTGGC
>JBNLED010000135.1:0-42304 GCA_050304755.1 Polyangia bacterium
CTCGCGGCGGAGGCGCCGACCGCCGCGCGGATCACCCCGGGGGACATCGATTGGTACCGATTGCGGGGGCCGGCCACCGGGTTCTGGGCGGTCGCCGCGGAGATCAGCGGGGTTCCCGGGGTGGATACGACCCTACAGCTCTTCGACGCGCAAGGCGTCCCGCTGCTCGTCTCCAACCGGGCGGGCCCCGGAGGCGAGGAGCGCCTCGGGCCGTGGGTCGTCCGGATACCGGAGGTGTACCTCGCGATCCGGGAGGCCGGCGCCTCCGGTCAACCGGGCCCCTTCGAGGCCCCCTACCAGATCACCTACCATGTCTACGATGCCACCGGGCTCGAGGTGGAGCCCAACAACCGGGGGAGCGAGGCGACCCCCATCACCCTTCGGAAGGCGGTCAGTGGAACCCTGCAACCGAACGACCCCGTGGACTGGTTCGTCATCGGACCGGAGGTGACGGTGCGATCCGTTCAGGTGTCCACCGCCTCCGCCGTCGATGTCGCGCTGGACCTCCATATCGGCACCCGGGCGGCCTTCCGAATCGACCGCCTGGGGCCGGGGCAGGGGGAGGCCGAGCGGCTCCCCGCGGGGGCGGGGCCGACCTACATCGGGGTGGTCGCGAAATCGGCGGTCAACGCGCCGACCGCCTACCAACTGCTCGTGGAATAGCCCCCCGGGGATCGGAAGCCGAAGAAAATCATCGGCGGTATTGACCTATTGTCCTCCCTCCCGGTATGGAAGGCGGCTGAGTTTTGATGGACCGGACCAGATAGCGAGGAAGAAATGACCAAATCCGATATAGTCGAACACGTCTTCGAACGGGACAAGGAGATGTCGAAGAAGCAAGCCTGTGAGTGTGTGGAGATGGTGTTCGAGCTCATCAAGGCCGAGCTCGCGACCGGGAACAACGTCAAGATATCGGGGTTCGGCAGCTTCTCGGTTCGGCGCAAGCGCGAGCGAACGGGGCGAAACCCCCAGACCGGCGAGCCCATGACCATCTCCGCCCGGAAGGTGGTGAGCTTCAAGTCCAGCCAAATTCTGAACAAAGTGCTCAACAGACCTGAATGACCGGCGTGCCGGGCGAATACGAGATTCGCCCTTGCGTTTCACGGTCGAGGTGATTCGCCCCTACGTTTCATGATCCTGTTGGTCATTGGCGCCATTGTTTTCGGCGCCGTGCCGCATCGGGACGATCCTTGTGATCGCCCTCTTTACTCCCAGGGGGCCTTCTCGGCCTTGACGTTGCCCGAGAGAAACTCCTTGCCCACCTGGGGATTCATGGCGAGGGTGAGCAGATCCTCCGGGGTCTTGACCAGGCCGGTGGGCTCGTACTCAGCGCGGAGCTTGTCGAGCTCGGGCTCGAGGGAGTCCGCGGCCCTCCCGGTGAGGGGCTGCTCCTTGCCGAGGATCTGCTTCTGGAACTCGGGATCGATGGGGGCCGGCGTCTGGCCGTAGCCGCCCTTGATGAGGTTCTTGGTCTCGTTGCCCACCACTTTGTAGCGGCCGAGCAGCACGTTGAACACGGCCTGCACGCCGACGATCTGGCTGGTGGGGGTGACGAGCGGCGGGTAGCCGCAGTCCTTGCGCACCCGCGGCACCTCGGCCAGCACCTCCTCGAGCTTGTCCAGCTTCTTCTGGACCTTGAGCTGGCTGAGGAGGTTGGACAGCATACCGCCGGGGACCTGGAAGGTGAGGATCCGGGTGTCCACCTTCTCGGAGATAGGGTTGATAAGCGAGTCGTACTTCTTGCGGACGCCCTTGAAGTGCTCCGTCACGTCCGCGAGCGCCTTGAAATCGATCCCCGCGTCCGCGGGGGTGTCCTTCAACGCGTAGGCCACGCTCTCGGTGGGGGGCTGCGCCGTGCCGCCGCCGATGGGGGAGATGGCACAGTCGAGCACGTCCACCCCGGCTTCCGCGGCCGCCTGGTAGGCCATGGGGGCGATGCCGGCGGTGCAGTGGGAGTGGAGCGTCACCGGGAGCCCCACGTCCTTCTTGAGGGCGGTCACCAGCTCCGCGGCCACCTTGGGCATGATGATGCCGGCCATGTCCTTGATGCAGATGGAGTCGCACCCGAGGTCCTTGAGCACCCGGGACACCGCCAGGAACTTCTTCGTCGTGTGCACCGGGCTGGTGGTGTAGGAGAGGGTCCCCTGGGCGTGCTTGCCGGCCTTCTTCACGGCCTTGATGGAGCGCTCCATGTTCCGCGTGTCGTTCAAGGCGTCGAACACCCGGAAGATGTCCACGCCGTTCTTGGCGGCCAGCTCCACGAAGTAGTCGACGACGTCATCGGCGTAGTTGCGATAGCCCACCAGATTCTGCCCCCTGAGCAGCATCTGAATAGGGGTGTTGGGCGCCGCGGCCTTCACCTGCCGGAGCCGCTCCCACGGATCCTCGTTCAGGAACCGGAGGCAGGCGTCGAAGGTGGCGCCGCCCCAGGCCTCCAGCGAAGCGTATCCGACCTTGTCGAGCATGGGCGCCGCTTCGATGATGTCAGGGGTGCGCATACGGGTAGCGAACAGGGATTGATGTGCATCTCTCAATGCGGTTTCACAAATTTTAGTAGTCATTGGCGAAGCTCCTCGTTGGGTTCGTCTGTTGTGTAAAAGGCCCAGCCACACTCGTTATCAAATCGACGCGGAAAAATAAAGCGCATCAGCGGCGGTTTTCGCATTCTCCGCCGCGGAAATATTCACATTCATGCGGTACATGGCACGTGTTGACAACGACGCGTCGGCCCTACTCCCGCGCCTTGCCGGTGACGCTCCGGATGCGGAGCTTCAGCATCTGGAGGTTGTCGTAGGCCGGGTTGCCAGGGCTCAGCTTGGCGGTGAGTCGCGTGGGATCCTGTTGCTCGATCTGGGCGATCATGAGCCGAATCCCCCAATCGATCTCCTTGGGCTCCTCCAGGAGCTCTATCCGGCCGCGGATGACGAGGGAGCGGTAGGAGTGATCGCAGGTGGTCTGGTCCCCGAATTCCTCGATGATCGTCACGCAAACCTCGGGGTTCTTCCGGATGAAATCGAGCTTCCGCCCCTCTTTGGCGCAGTGGAAGTAGAGCGTCCCCTCTCGGCGATCATAGCCATAGGTGAGGGTGACGATGTAGGGTTCGTTGTCCACGGCGAGCGCGATGACGGCATAGCGGCAGCGCGCGAGGATCGCCTCAATCTCGTTGGTATCGGTGATAACCCGCTCCAATCGTTGGATGTGGTACCTCATTGCGGTTTCCCTCTCTTCCGGCCGAGTCGTCGCGCCCTTTATCGCTCCAGACGGGAAGGACTTCATCACTTTTCTCGAAGCGGCGCAAGCGTTCCCTTAAAAATGAACACTAACGATTGGTGAACGATTCCGGACCCGGGGATCCGCTCGGGGGAGCGGTTTCGATCGCGCTGTCCGCTATGGGCGGAGGGGAGGGGATCAGACGACCATGACGAGCACCTCCTTGCAGGCGTTGCTGCACTCGTCCAGGTCGTTTTCGTTCGCGTCATCGCACTCTTCGTACGGTGGCTGGACCAGGCCGTCACCGCAGTGGGGGCCCAGGATGCACCCCGGGGCGCACTCGCCGTAGCCGCCGCCGTTGACCCCGTCGTCGCACACCTCCGGACCATTCACCACGCCGTCACCGCAGTGGGGGCCCAGGAGGCAGAGGGGAGCGCACTCGCCGTAGCCGCCGTCGTTGACCCCGTCGTCGCACTGCTCTCCCGCCTCCCGATCCACGATGGCGTCACCGCAGCCCCCCTCGTCGCGACAGTTGGGACTGCACCCGTCATGGGCCTCGGCGTTGCCGTCATCACACGTCTCGCCGAACTCGTACTGGACGATGGTGTCCCCGCAGCGGGGGCCCGGTACGCAGTCGGGGCCGCAGTTTCCGTAGGAGCCGTCGTTGAGACCGTCGTCGCAGATCTCGTCGCCGTTGACCACCGCGTCGCCGCACCAGGGGGCGCCGTGGCAGTCCGGGCTGCAGCCGCCGTAGGAGCCGTCGTTGACCCCGTCGTCGCACACCTCGCCGAACTCCCCTTGGACGATGCCGTCCCCGCAGGTGGGGGGGCGGATGCAGCCGGGGGAGCATCCGGTGGACTCAGTGCCGTAGGCGCTGATGTTGAGGCCGTCGTCGCACGCCTCGAACTCCTCCTGGACGATGGCGTCGCCGCAGTAGGGGCCGCGGGTGCAGTCGGGCTGACAGGCGTTGTAGCCGCCGGCGTTCTCGCCGTCGTCGCACTGCTCGCCGGGGGACATCACCCCGTCGCCGCAGATGGGGCCGCAGTCGCTCTCGGCCGCGTTGAACCCGCTCAGGGTGAGCTTGTAGGAGGAGCAGTCGGTCTGCCGCTCCGCCTGGAACACCACCACCTCGTAGACGTTTCCGTCCTCCATGCCGTACTGGGCGCCGTCCGCGGCGTCCGCCAGGGTGAGGTTCCCCTCCACAGGGGTGTGGATGCCGCCGATGTCGACGGCCAGCCGGTTGTTGACGAAGACCCACACATCGTCATCCCCGAGGAAGTCGAGGGTGTAAGTCTGGTCCACGTTGTATTCGAACCAGTACCGCACCTCGCTCGTGAAGCTGAAGTTCCGGAGGGGGCCGGTCTCCGTGTCCTCGTAGGGCCAGCTGTCCGCGTAGGGGGGCGGCACCTTGGCGGCCATGAGGGGCCCCGCCGGCGAGAGGGAGACGGTGGTGTCCTCGAGGGGGAAGAAGAGGGGGTTCCCGTCCATCATGACCGCCTGGACGCCGCAGGCGTCGGTGTTGCCGTTGCCCCAGTAGGTGCAGGGGTCGAGGCACACGTCGTACTCGTCCTCGTCGCACGAGGAGCACTCGCTCCCGCCGGCGCCGCACCAGACCGCGTCCGAATAGTAGGGGTAGGGCTCGCCGTCCGGTCCCCAGCGGTTGACGTAACCGCCCTGCCCGTTGTCGTAGAGCACCAGCATGGAGGCCACGGTGGCGTTGCTCGGGATATCCCGGAACCAGTCGGCGAAGGTATCGGCGCTGGAGACGTGGCCGAAGCCGGTCGCGCCGACGTAGACCGGCTTGCCGTCCTCGTCGAGGGTCTCCCGGACCATGTTGGGGGTCGATTCGAGCTGGCCGACGACCCCGTTCTCGAAGTCGGGATGATCGTCCGGGAAGTCGCGATACACGATGGGCACCTCCATGGTCTCGCCGAGGGGGGGCTGCTTGCACTCGTACCCCTCCTCGATCTGACAGTCCGCCGAGCAGCCGTCATCGTTGTTGACGTTGCCGTCGTCGCACGCCTCGTTCATGCTCTCAAGCACCAGCCCGTCACCGCAGGTGGAGGTGCACGCCCCCCCCTCGCAGATGGGTTCGAGCATGCAGGACGGGGTGCAGCCGTCCCCCATGTTGTTGTTGCCGTCGTCGCACCCCTCGGTGCCCTCGATGACGCCGTCGCCGCACACCGTCTCCCGACAGGTGTAGCTCCCCGGCTGCCCCTCACAGACGAAGCCGTCCTCCCACTCGCAGGTGCTCGTGCACCCGTCGCCGTCCGACTCGTTCCCGTCGTCGCACTCCTCCCCCAGGAAATCGAAGAGGATCCCGTCGCCGCAGTCCGCCAGGCACTTGGCCCCGGGGAAGGGGCACTCGTACCCCGGCTGCAGGACGCAGGCGTCGCACCCGTCGTCCGGATCCTCGTTCGCGTCGTCACAGGTCTCGGCGCCGGAGACCCGTCCGTCCCCGCACCGTGTCGTGTTCTGGCAGGGCTCCCCGGGCACCGGGCAGACATAGCCGCTCTCGATCTGACACGTGGCGTCGCACCCGTCCCCGTTGTCGAGGTTTCCGTCGTCGCACGCCTCGTCGATGGCCACGCTGAGGGTGCTGTCCCCGCACCGGGGACCGGGCTCGCAGGGCTGCCCGGGCACGGGACAGATCCAGCCGGTCTCGGTGTTGCAGTCGGCGTCGCAGCCGTCGTTGGGGGTGGTGTTGCCGTCCTCGCAGGTCTCCTCCCCGTTGATCCGGCCGTCCCCGCAGAAGACCACCTTCTCGCAGGGCTGCCCGGGGACGGGGCAGATGTAGTTGGCGCTCTGCTCCTCGCAGGTGGCGTTACAGCCGTCGTCGTCCATCTTGTTGCCGTCGTCGCACACCTCGCCGGCCTCGACGATGCCGTTGCCGCACTCCAGGACGAACACGCAGGGCTGCCCCGGAGCCGGACACTCGTAGTGAGGCTCCAGCAGGCAGATGCCTGTGCACCCGTCCCCCGGGAGGGTGTTGCCGTCATCACACACCTCGCCCGCCTGGTTGATCTCGCCGTCGCCGCAGGCCGGCCCCGACGGCACCAGCGCGCAGTTCTCCGGCGGGTTGGGGCCGAGGCAGGGGTTGTCGGTGCCGGTGTCGAACAGGTCCGCGTCTCCGTCCGAATCGGCGTCTCCGTCCACGTCGGAATCGGTATCCGTGTCCGTATCCGTATCACCGCCGGAGGTATCCCGGGGGTTGTTCGGACTGGAGGGGTTGGACGGCGGCTTCAACGCCTGCTCGGAGGACTCGCAGCCGAGTACCGAGAGAAGAATTAAGAAAACCACAATAAGTCTACTGCCAATCATGATAGCTCCTTTGGGGAATCGAGAGACCAATTTCCCGCATCCAATAATCTTTGTTGATTAGATAATTTCATCTTCTAATTATGTATTAACATCGCCCCTCAACGGTCAATTTATCTCAAATCAAGCTTCTGCGTCCAGTTTATTAATAATTTTACACTCCACCTAAGATATGGATCAACACCCGCTGATTCCTTCCTTTGTCGATGTCGGAAAAGCGGGGAACTGGGAGAATCCGTCGGTTTTTGATATGTCATGGAATGATGCGGGCGATGATACTGGCAGCGGGGCTGGGCACACGGCTCGACCCCATAACGAAGGAGATCCCGAAACCCCTGGTCCCGGTGCTGGGAATCCCCAACATCATCCGGATCATCCGCCGTCTCGAGGCGTTTGGCGTTCGGGAGATCGTCATCAACACCCACTGGCTGGGGGACCGCCTTCGAGCCGCGCTCGGTGACGGCAGTGCCTTCGGGGTGGCCATCGCCTACTCCCCGGAAGCCGAGCTGCTCGGCACCGGCGGAGGTATCAAGCGAGCGCTCCCCCTGCTCGGCGACGACCCCTTCCTGGTCATCAACGGTGACGCGCTCTTTGCCCCGCGGTTCGAACAGATCGTCGCCCATCACCGGAAGCACGGCTCCCTCGCCACCCTGGTGGTACGCCGGGACGCGGCGGCCGCGCGATACGGTGCGGTGGGGCTCGACGGCGACGGGCGGGTGCGGCGGCTGGTGTGGGCGGGGGACGCGGACCGGGTGGCGGAGAGCTTCATGTTCACCGGGATGCACCTTCTCCATCAGGACATCGGGGCCCGTCTCCCCGACGCGGGGTGCATCGTCCGGGAGACCTACATCCCGATGCTCGAGGAGGGGATCCCGTTCTTCGGCCTGCCCCAGGACGGGTACTTCTGCGACCTCGGCACCCCGGCGCGGTATCTGGCGGCCAACGCGGATCTCGCCTGCGGCCGGGCGCGGATGGCGGACGTGGATTCGGCCGAAGGCGGGGTCTACATCGGCGCCGACGTCTCCCTCGGCGAGGGGTGCCGGCTGCGCTCCGGCACCGTGCTCGGCGACCGCGTCCGTGTCGCCCCCGGCGCGACCATCGAACGCGCTGTCGTCCTCGAGGGGGCGACCGTTTCGGGAGACGTGTCCAACGCCGTCGTTACATCGAACGGGATCGTCGTGCCGGCAATATCCGGAGATCCTTAGTCGATCCCAATACTATTATTGATCCTCGAGGTCGGAACGCATCGACCGTTTCTTGCACCACCAGAAGTAGAGGAGCGCGACCGCCATGATGCCGATGCGGACCAGGAGGAACCGCCCGTAGGAGGTGACGCGGGGGGCGAGGATCGTGTACAGCGCCGCCACCCCGGCCACGACGAGGAAGTTGGGGCCTATCTTGAGGAGGGACAGGACCCGCTGCTTGAGGATGAACCGGGCGTTGATGTAGTGCAGCGCAAAGAGCAGCGCGAAGGAGGCCAGGGTGGTGTAGGCGGCGGCCTCGTATCCGTAGATGGGGATGAACCGGTAGTTGAGCACGATGTTGGTGAAGCCGGCGATGAACGTGTTGATGGAGATGAGCTCGGTGCGCTTCTGGTACGCCGCGTACTGGAAGAAGAGGGTGTACAGAAATACGAAGACGTAGCCGAGCACGACGGGGGGCACCAGCGGCACCGCGACGTAATACCGCGACTCGGCGAACAGGGTGACCGCGTCCGTGGCGAACAGGATGATGCCGATGGCGGCGAGGTAGATGTAGTTGGCGTAGTCGTAGACCATGCGGTCGATGCGCTCGAGGTTATTCTCCCGATACTCGTCGAAGAAGATGGGGCGCCAGGCCTTGACCGTGGCCATGACGATGAGGTTCATCACCGATCCCACATCGTACGCGAAGGAATAGATGCCCGTCGCGGTGTCGGTGACGAGCTGCTTGATGATGATGCGATCGAAGTATCCGAGGATGTACCGGGAGAGCACGTGGGGAACGAGGGGAAGGGAGAAGCGCAGGGTGTAGCTGAGATACCGGGTCGCGAGGGCGTATTTCGACAGTCGGTGCAGGGCGTAGAACGAGTAGCCGGAGACGATCACCGTGACGGCGAGCTCCCCGTAGATGATCCCGAGGTACTTCTTCCCGGTGAGCAGGAGGATGAACGCGATGGAGAGGGCCAGCCCCGTCGCCGTCTTGATGACCGTTATGACGGAGTGGCGCCGGCTCTGCCGGCTGGCGTTCAGGTACGCGAGGTAGGTCTCGACGAGCACGTTGAAGAAGGAGAGGATCGCGGCGAACAGGAACACCTCCCGATCCACGGCGCAGAACGCCGCGAGGGGCCCGCCGAGGATCACCATCAGCGCCAGGAAGAACACGTCGAAGAGGACGAGGAAGACGAGGTTGGTGCCGAGGGCCCGGTCGAAGTCCGACCGCTTCTCCAAATAGTACCGAACGATGCCGCCGTTCAGGTTGAGCCGGGCGATGATGGTCAGCATGGTGGCGATGGACCAGAAGATGGAGAGGACGCCGTACTCCCCGGGGGAGAGGAGCTGGGTCATGATGGGGATGGTGGCCGCGATGAGCAGGTTGCGGATCAGCTCGGCGGAGAGATAATTGCGGCTGTGCCTCAGAAACTCGAGGTTCTCCTGGCCGAGGAACTCCCTGATTTTCGCTTTGACCTTCGCTAGCATCGTGCCGCCCGGATTATGCCGGGAGCCCCCCAGAACACAACCCTTTTCTCCTCCCTAACCCGGTGTCGGCTCGGCGGCGGGCTTTCGCCGTGACACGATTCGGGGCAGCGTCGGCATCGGCTCCCCGGCGAGCTGGCGGTACCGGCTGAGGGTCCGGACCACCCGGCGGATGTAGTTGCGGGTCTCGGCGAAGCCGGCCTTCTCTACAAAGACATCGACCGGCAGATCCCCCGATCGGTGGAGCCACCGATCCACCGCGGCGGTCCCCGCGTTGTACCCCATCACCGCCAGCACCAGCGATCCGTCATACCGCTCGAACAGGTGGGCGAACTCGAACCCCGCGGCCTTGATGGAGGGCTCGGGCGGCGGCAGCTCCCCGGGCTTCAGCTTGGGCAGCCCGGCCCGCTTGCGGTTGACCTCATAGGTCTTCGGCATCATCTGCATCAATCCCATGGCTCCCACCCACGACACCGCGGCGGGATCGAAGAGGCTCTCCTTCCGGGCGATGGCGAAGAGCAGGAGCGGGGGAAGGGAGTGCCGCTCCTCAACGGCCCTGAACAGATCCTCGTAGGGCATCGGGTAGGCCGCCCGGGCCTGCCACAGGTTCTCCGGAGACGGCGGCCACTCGAGGCCCTTGATCGCCTGGCGGAGGGCGCGGTGGCCGGACTCGAGCGTGAGGTAGAGGGTTACCCATTGTCTGGGGCTGAACCGTTTCGGCGCGGATCGCTCGACCCGCTGCAGCTCCTCCGCCGCGTCCCGGAACAGCCCCGCCCGGTAATAGAGGGCGACGAGGGGAGACACCTCCTCCACGGAAACCGGGGCCGCGTCGGCTTCCGTCTTGGGCTTTGATTCACTTTTCCCGTCCGCGCTCTCCGCCGGCGGCTCGGTGACGAGGGGGTCGACCTCGCAGGGACCGAGGGGGACCTCGAGATCCGTCAGCCGCCGAGCCGCCAGGTGGGCGTACCAGCTCGTCCGATCCGCCTCGCAGATCGCCTTCAACGCTGCGACCCCCTTTGGCTTCTGAGTGTCGATCATCGCCACCGCCAGCCAGTAGCTGTTCCGCTCCAGCACCTCCTGATGGGACGACCCCTCGGAGGCGGCCTTCAGGTGGGGGACGGCGCGCTCCGGCTTCTTCTCGAGGAGGGCCGAGAGGCCGGCCAGGAAGTGGGCGTCCCGGCGGCGTCCGGGATCGCCGATCCGCCCCTTCCCCTTCGTCTTGCCGTTACCCACCAGATGCTCCAGTGATCGGAGGGCCGCGGCGTGGCGGCCGAGGTAGAACTCCAGGCGGGCCGCCAGGAAGCGCGCCTCCGTCGCCTTGGCCGCGCTCTTGGTCTTGGTGGCGAAGGCGCGGTATTTGACGATGGCTTCGTCATCCCGATCCCGCCTGGAGAGGGCCCGGGCGAGGAGGAATCGGGCCTCGTCCGCGTGGGGGCCCTTGCTTTCAGCGATGGGGGTCAGGGCCTGGATCGCCGCCTTGTAGTGCCCCCGTTTTTTGTAGAGCGCTTTGGCGGTCAGCCACGCCGCCTCCATCACGAGGGATTCGTCCTCGATTGGCGAGAGCATCTTCAACGCTTCGTCGTAGTCGCGAAATCCGATGAGCCGCTCCGCGCGCTCGAGGCGCTTCTCATCGCTCCAGCCCGGGGGGATCCCCGCCTTCTTCAACGCCCTGAGCGCTTCCTTCATGATGGTCCGGTTCGCCCCTTCCATCGCCAGCCGTAAAAGCGTCTTCCCCGCCTGGTGCTTCTCCTCCCCGTCGAGCTGCATCCTCGCCTTCAGGAGGCTCAACCGATCCTGCTCCTCCCGGGTATCGGCCAGCTTCAGCGCGGAATCGTACGCTTCCAGAGCCCCGGCGTTGTCATCGGCCTCGGTCAGCCACTCGGCCTGTTTTTTCAATACTGAGAGTTGCTGCTTCGCCGGAAGGTCGGGTTGCGCAAGCAACAACCCCTTGAGCTGAGATGCGGCGTCACTTTTTCGGCCCGCGCGGGCCAATGACTCCGCCAGCTCCGTGATCCGCCGGGGTTCAAATTCGGGAACCTGGTCCGTCAGCTCATGGTAGAGGCGAATGGCCTCCTCGTGTTGCTCGAGGGCTCCGGCGAGACGGGCTCTCACCAAAAGGCTCTCTGCAGTGGAGTCGAGTTTTTCTGCCATGATTGCAGCTTGCTTCAGGTCTCCGGATTCGAGAGCTCGCCCTGTCTGAAGGGCGGAAACCGTATTGATTGTGACGGGGTTCGCGGGTTTCGACAAGGGGTCTCGCTTTTCGACTCTGGCCTCTCGCAGATCGCGATCGGTCCCATTTCGACGCGGTCCCGGACCAGTGGAACAACCTAATATCATTGCACATATTAGAACAGACAATCCCAGCCGGGGGGGGAGACTGTCATTATCGCAAGCTTTTCGTTCAAAAATGAAAAGAAAAAGTCGTTTATACTGGAACAATACATGTTCCAAGGGGGAGGTGAAACAGCAAATTGTAATAAAAACAAAAAGAAAGCAAACTTGGTCCGCGAATTGCATTTAGCCCTCCAGTGACGACATGCTCGTTTCCTCCCCCCCCCCGCGAGCATGTCGTCATACTGTTCTCTTTTTTCCCTTCTCCACAGGTTCCAGAAACTTTTTTGGAGCCTGTCTATCTTCTGCCCGACAAGAACAGATGCGACGCTCGCAATGCACCCCCAACGTACCGTTTTTTGTTTTGAAATTGAAGAATTATGCCAACCGACGAGGAAAATATCGGGCAGCCTCTACTCTTTTTTTCCAATCGCCGTCAGGAACTCATCTCGAAAGGCGGTGTTGGTCACCATGGATCCGGCATAGCTCGTCGTCACCGCGCGGCTTCCAGGCCTCCGGACACCCCGGATGACCATGCACAGCTGCTCGCTGTCCAGCATGCAAGCCGCGCCGTCAGCCCCGAGGTGCTCCACCAGCGCCTGCACCACCTGCTTCCCCAACTCCTCCTGAATGATGAGGCGATGGGCGAAACAGTCGATGAGCCTGGCGATTTTGGAGAGCCCCACCGCACGGGTCGTGGGGATATAAGCGACGTGCGCGATGCCGTAGTAGGGCAGCAGGTGGTGGGGACAGGTTGAGTGGAAGAATAGATCCCTCACCAACACCATATCGCCTCCCCCGGAGACCTGGGAACCGCTCGCCAGGATCTCCTCGGGGTTCCACTCGTACCCGTCCAGCAGCTCGTCGAGCCACATAGCGGCGGCGCGAACCGGCGTCTCCATCAACTCCGGATAGGTCCCCGGCGACCTCCCCACCGCTCTGAGAAAGTCCTCCACGGCCTTGGTCAGGGCGGCGGTCTTCTTATCTTCTGTAGTCATCTTTTGATCTTCATGTCTTCGCGACTAGTGCCGGGTCGGCGGGGCGCCTCGTCGTTCGGGCAGGGGACGCCGCTCGCATAAGGTGTCCCTTTTCTCCCGCCAGTGATCGATGGCCAGCTCTCCAGGCATCCAGCTGAGTATTCCATTGTCGGGCCCGTTCGGAAAAACGACCTCCATCGTTGTCTCCTCCAGGATCTCCGCGCCGACAGCGGCCATGCTGCGGGTGATGACGCTCCGTTCCCGATTCATTTCCAGGATGCGCTCCTTGAGACGAACGGTCCGGGGCCCATCATTACCGTCGACTTTCAAAGGGGCCCTCGAAAGCACTCCCAGATCCGCCAGCTCACAATGGATGCGAGCGGACGCGAGAGCGATCTTCACGAGTCGTTCGGTCCACAGCTTCAGCTTTTCGAGGAGGATCGTTTCCTCCAGCACATGCTCCGACGCGCCCACCGTTTAGACCGGCTCCACGGCCTCGATCTCCGGCACCGCCTCCTTGAGCAGACGATAGACGCCCATCTGAAGGGTCATGGCCGCAGACGGACATCCGGAGCAGGCCCCCTGCAATCGGACCTGCACCGTCTTGCCCGCCAGGCCCACGAACTCGATATCACCGCCGTCCATCTGGAGGGCGGGTCGGATCTTCTCTTCGATGATTTTCTTGATTTGTTCTTCCATATGTCGATACCTCTTTCGCCTTTCCAATCCTTTTCTATAACATGTGTCGGCCTGCCCGATACCCTCCGGGAGAAAAAAAAGTCAAGTCGACTAAACCCTAGCGTTGCAGTGCGCCGGGATTCGGGGCTACTCTTCGAAAATGAACGTCGTGCCGAAACGTCCCTTGATCATCTGATCGTCGTCGCCGCGCTTCTTCCTCGGCGGTTTGTGCGTTTTTTTGGACGGCGGGGGCGCGTCGGACGGCGCGGGCTTCTCGTCTGGAGCGGCGGTTTCAAGCGTGGGCTCCGCCGGTCTCGCGTCCGGGACCTCCGCCTCGACCGCCACGGGGGGGGGCTCTGCCTCCCGAAGTTTTTTGGCCGCGGCCCCGTCATCGGCCGCGTCATCGGGAGCGGTGACGGGCTCATCGGCAAGGTCCTCCTGATCTCCCCCGAGGCTGAGCCAGATCGCCGCGATGACCCCGACGACTACAATCAACGCCGCGGCGATCAGCCGTCGGCGACGGGCTTCGGGGGCGCGCTCCGAAGTCGGCGACGGCGACGGGTGCTCCACCCATGTGTCCGCCAGCGTGTCGGTCAGGCTCTCATCCGCCGGCGGCAGGGAGCTCACCGCCGCCTTCTCGAGGGCGTGACACATCTCCAGGGCCGAAGCGTACCGATCCGCCGGATCGATGGCCATGGCCTTGATAATCACCTGCTCCACCGCCGGGGAGATCGAGGGGTTCAGAGAACGCGGGGTCTTGAACGGCTCCCCGGCGATCTTGAACATGACCTCGTTGTAGGTCTCGCCTTCGAAGGGCCGCGTACCGGTGAGGACCTCATAGAGGATGACCCCCATGGCGTAGATGTCCACCCGGTGATCGATGTGCTTGGCCCCCCTCGCCTGCTCCGGGGCGAGATAGTAGGCCGTGCCCAGCACCATCCCGGTGGACGTGAGATTGGAGACGGACTCCTGCTCGAGCACCTTGGAGATGCCGAAGTCGAGCAGCTTCACGAAATCGTCCCGGTCTCCGATCTTGGTCACGAAGATATTGTCGGGTTTGAGATCCCGGTGCACGATCTTTTCTTTGTGAGCCGCTTCCAACGCGAGGAGGGTCTGGCAGGCGACATCGATGATCTGCATCTGAGACGGCTTCTCCCCGCTCTCCACCCATTTGGCGAGGGACTGTCCCGTCAACAGGGGCATGACCAGATAGGGGGCGCCGTCCTCGGCGGATCCGTGGTCCGTGACCCGGCATATATTGTCATGCGAGATGGAGCCGGCGAGCCGGGCCTCCTGATGGAACCGCTTCACGATCTTCGCCGATTTGGCGTACTTGCCGTGGAGCAGCTTGAGCGCCACCTTGCGGTCGAGCCCCATCCGGGTGGCTTCGTAAACGGTGCCCATTCCGCCGGATCCGATGACCCTGCCGATCTCGTACTTGCCGTCAATCACCCGCCCCGGCTCGATTCTGGTATCTGGCTTCACCAATACGGTCCAAGTGTATGATACCGCGTCGTCCGGGGCAATACCGAGCTGTTTTGCTCTTGTGGACGGACCGGGTTATTCGGTATGGTGCAGGATGATGAAAGAACCCGATATTACGAGCACCTCGATCGAGGAGAGCCAGCTCACGGAGTCCCGCGCGCCAACACCGGCACTGCTCGTGGCCTACGCCCCACAGGGGGCCTCGGCCGTAGACCGATGTCGTCTGAAGAACGACTTCACGGTGGGGCGACGAGGGGATAACTCCCTCTCTATTGTGGACAACAAAGTCTCGGGGCACCACTTCCGGTTGACCATCGAAGGGGGCCGGTTCTACATCGGGGATCTCGGTAGCACCAACGGCACCTTCGTCAACGGCCACGCCCTCCGCTCGAAGGTCCCCCTGAGTGACCAGGATGTCATCCGAGCGGGACGGGCCGTGCTGGTATTTCACGACAGCGGGGCCCACCTGCTCCAGCCGCCCCCCATCCGGCGGTTCGGGATGGCGGGGAGCTTCCATGTGGGGCGAATCCTGACGGAGCTCGAGGAGGCGGCCCGATCCCCCAGGCACCTCATCATCGTCGGGCCGAGCGGAACGGGGAAGGAGCTCGCCGCGGGGGCGGTGGCCGCCATGTCGAGCGACACGGATACCCCGATTCCCTTGCTGGCGCACAACGCAGCCCGGTTCTCCTCGGAGGAGGAGGCCACCTCGACGCTCTTCGGGGTCGCCGCGAAGGTGTTCTCCAATGTCAATGCCCGCCCGGGGCTCATCGAGCAGGCCAAGGGGGGCATCCTCTTCCTGGACGAGATTCACAACCTGACGGAGCGGGTCCAGCGAAGCCTGCTCCGGGTTATCGAGGACCGTCAGTTCTCCCGGATCGGAGAGACCGCGGTGAAGTCCACGGACGTGCGCTTTGTCTTCGCCTCCAACGCCGAGGATCCCGGCGCTGCCGTCGCCCACGATCTGTTCGCCCGCCTCAGGCTGCTGACCATGCCGGCCTTGAAGGAGCGCATCGCGGACATCCCGGCGATCTTCCAATACGTGCTTAAAGTGAAGCTCGGCACTTTCGATATCAACAAGTCCGCCGTCCTCCCCATCCTGAAGGGCGAGCACTATGAGCTGTTGATGCTCGACGGGTTCACAGGGGACAACGTCCGCGGGCTGATCGACATCGCGGATCGCATCGCCACCAAGGTCGCCGGCAACGTGCCGCCGTCAAAGGCGATCACCGCGGTCTTTACGGATCGCTTCGCCGGAAAGACCGAACACGATATCCCCACCCCGGACAAACGGTTCGATGTCGTCCCCGCCGAAGCCTCCGTCTATGACACCGTCGACTCTTCCATCAACGCCCAGACCGCATCCGCGTATGAGCGGCACAAGGACCTCATCGTTGCGGTATACCGGGATCGGGAAGAGAACATCTCCGCCACGATGCGGGTGCTCAACACCCGCGGCATCTCCTGTTCCCGGCGCTGGCTCTCTGTCTATCTCAAGAAGTGGGGAGTCAAGGATTAACCCCCAACCCCCGGCGCGACTTATGAACAGTCGAACCGACGCCAGTCCCGAAGGATGAGCGGCGGCCCGCGTTTGTCGGATTTTTCCTACAAAATTCCACCATGCTTTTTGGTCGATATTGCTGTAATCTGAAAACAAAGATAGACGGGTCGGACGTTTTCGATGAACTATTACACCATACCATCGCTGTTTTCACTCTGCGGTGCCATCTTCCTCGGCGCGTTCGTCTACTTCAGGAATCCGAGCTCGATGCGGCATCGCATCTTTCTGCTGCTCGCCGCCCTCACCGGTCTGCATGCCCTCGTCGAGCTCGGCTATTTTCAATCCCGAACGGCGGAGGATGCCCTCGCCTGGCAATCGGTCGACGTGCTGTGGCCACTACTCACCGCCGCCCTGTTCTATTTCGTGCTGGTGCTCACCCAGAGCCGGTGGTTGAAAAGCGGGCGTATCGGTGTCGCGGTGATCGGCGGGGCGCTGCTCTTCCTTCTGGTCGACATCACCCTCCCCGCTTCGGACTTTCCTCGCCGGGGCATCGGATGGTTCTTCTCCGCCGATGACTCGCGCCCCTTTTCCGTCCTCTCCTTCGTCTGGGCCGCTCTGGTCCACCTGGCTTCGATGGTCGTCCTCTACCTCCACCACCGCGACCAGACGTCGGAGAAGGTCCGCCGGCAGATGGCCCTGATAGCCCTTATCCCTACCGGCGCGTTGCTGAAGGTCCTCCTGGAGGGGATCTATTTCTACGCCGACTTACGGGAGATATATCCGGGGAGCCTCTTCACTCCGGCGCTCCTCGTTATCGTGACCTACGCCATGGTACGGTTCGATCTCTTCGAGACCACCCCCTCCACGGCCGCCGAGACGATCATGCGGATCATGGCTGACGGCGTGCTCCTGGTCTATCCGGACCTGACCGTCGCCTCCTGCAACCAGACCCTCCTGGACCTCCTGAAGCGCACACGGGACGAGGTGAAGGACCAATCCGTGACGCGGTTCTTCACCCCCGGAAAGCGGGAGCAGGAGTGGTTCGAGGGGCTGCAGCGAACGGTACGGGCACAGGGGCGATATGCCCCCCTCGAGACCGACCTCCTGACGGTTCACGGGGTTGAGATATCGGTGTCCCTCATCGGCTCGGTGCTGTGCGACAAGATCGGACGGAACATCGGATACGTCATCATCGTGAGGGACATCACCGACCGGATCGAGAGGGACAGCGAGCTGGATCGCTATCGCTATCACCTGGAGCAGCTCGTGGAGGATCGGATGGGCGACCTGGCGACCGCGAACCGCGAGCTGGAGAGCTCGAGCCGTCAGCTGCAGCTCCTGAGCGAGCGGCTCGCCAACGCCAAGGAGGAAGAGAGCATCCGCATCTCGAAGGCGCTGCAGAACGACCTGGGGCAGATCCTGACGGGGATAAAAATCGAGATCGAGTTGCTGAACAAGAAGCTGCGCAGGGAGGGATCGAACGAGCACGAAAAGCGGACCTCCGGTATTATCCATCTCGTGGATACGGCGATAAAGAGCATTCAGAAGATCACCCGCGGGCTCCGGCCGCTGATGCTCGACGAGATCGGGCTCGCCGCGTCCATCGAGAGCTCCATCAGTGATTTCAGGAGGCGATACGGAATCGAGTGCGTCTTCGAGAACAAGCTGGTCGAGGATACATATGACTCGGACCTGTCGATAGTCATCTACAGAATAATCCAGGAGTCGCTCACCAACATCGCCCGCCACTCCAAGGCGACCGTGGCCAAGGTGATCGCCACCGACACCGGAGACAGCCTGCAGGTCTCCATCCTGGACGACGGCGTGGGGATCGACGAGAGCGAGCTCACCTCGGTGGAATCGGTCGGTATTCTGGGGATGATAGAGCGGGCCCGGGCCATCGGAGGCAATCTCAATATATTCAAGGGAGAGAAGCGCGGAACCCGCATCGACGTGGCGGTTCCGATAAGAAGGTAATCCATGATTCGCATACTGGTCGCAGATGATCACCCCATCTTCCGGAACGGGTTGAGGCACATCATCGAAGAAGAGGACAACATGGAGCTGGAGGAGGCCGCGAGCGGCAAGGAGGTCTTCGGACGGCTCAGCAAGACGACTTACGACGTGCTGGTGTTGGATATCGAGATGCCGGACAGCAACGGGCTGGAGGTGCTGAAACAGGTCAAGCTGTCGTATCCGAAGCTGCCGGTGCTGATGCTGAGCTTCTACTCGGAGGAGCAGTACGCGATCCGCGCCCTCAAGCTCGGCGCGAACGGCTATCTGACCAAGGAGAGCGCCGCGTCGGATCTGGTGAAGGCCATAGAGATGGTCATCGCGGGTAAGAAGTATATCACCCAGAACGTGGCCGAGAAGCTCTCCAACGGGTTGATGAAGGACGAGGGCAAACCCGCCCACGAGATGCTCTCCGACCGGGAGTACCAGGTGTTCTGCATGATCGCCGAGGGCAAGAGCTCGGGGGATATCTCGAAAGTGCTCAACCTGAGCCCCAAGACCGTGAGCACCTACAAGGCCCGCATCTACGATAAGATGGATATCTCCAACGACGTTCAAATCGTGCGCTACGCCATCGAGAACCACCTGGTGAAGTAGCCGATTCCCGAGAGATTGAAGCGGATCCCCGCTCTGATCCGGAATCGCTGTCCGACGGGCCGGCGTCGATCCCGCCGTCCGGGGGCTCGATGAGCGGTGCCCCGGGTTGGGCGACCGCCTTGATGAACACCTCCTCCACCTCCAAATCACGGATGACCATGTACATCTCATCGACGGCGATCGCCCTCACGGTGCAGTTGCGGTCGCCGCGGGTATAGACATAGAATTCATGGGGTTCGTTGCCGACCAGCCGATGATACTTGACGTTCTCGATGCGCCAGCGCACCTGATCGTTGTCGGTGGCGCCGTCCGGGTAGAAGGTCATCCGGCGCTCCCCCGTGAGATCATCGACCCACTCCCCCTCGATGAGATAGGGGGCGTCCCGATCGGGAATCGGCTCCGCATCGAATTTGTCGCACCAGCTCGACGCCAGCGGCTTCGGCGGTTGGTAGTCGTGTCCCCAGAACCGGCACGAGACCGCCAGGCCGATGCAGGCCGGGAGGACAAGCATAACTTTTTTTCGAATAGTCATATCTCCACTCTTCATCCACGCCGTCGGTCGTAGAAGCGACCGTTACAATATCATGGACCAACTTTATTTAATATTTGCGGGTATCCGCCGAAATCAGGAAATAGGAGGTAATTCCATGAGGTGTCTCCACGACCGATTGAGGAACGGATGGCTGCCCGGGCTGATGCTCTGGCTATCCACGGGCTGCAGCGCGTCCATGCCGTCCGAGAGCCTGGACTCAGATGTCTCCGTCCCCACGGACAACACCGAATGCGAAGACGGGCGGACCCGCTGTGAGGATGACCTGCTGTTACAACGATGCGAGGACGGGGAGTGGACCGACTGGGAGGACTGCGCGGCGCAGGGGGAGACCTGCCTGCTGGTCGACGGGAGACACCGCTGCCGCGGCGATACCGGGACCGGATCTGATGATGACGGCACCGACACCGCGACAGACTCCGTGACAATAGGGGAGGGGACGGACTCTGTGACCGAAGGGGACCCCGACAGCGCGACCTCTCCGGGGACCGACATGGGCACCGGGACCGACATGGGCACCGGGACCCCAGACACCGAGTCCACATCTTCTTTCGAACCCGCCACCGAAACCGAGGGGGACACCGGCGGCGGCGACACGGAAGACTGCGCGATGAACGATCCCTGCGGCGATCACGGGACCTGTGAGGACACCCCCGAAGGCGCCATCTGCGCATGCGACGACGGCTGGAGCGGCGATCTCTGCGACCGCTGCGCGCCGGGGTTCCACGTCGCCGGGGACGACTGCACGCTGGACGAGACCTGTCGTCCCACCAGCTGCGCCCAGCACGGTACCTGTGACGCGACGGGCGGGACGGTGGCGTGCACCTGCACCCCGGGGGCCAACTGGGATCCCGCCACCTTCTGCGCCGAGTGCCTCGTCGGCTACCACCCTGAGGGGGAGGCCTGCGTGCCCGACGAGGTGTGCGGGGCGAACGACGAGCCCTGCGTCAACGGCACCTGCGCTGTGTTGTCGGGAACGGTGGTCTGCGACTGCCGGGATCTCTGGAGCGGCGATCGCTGCGACATGTGTCCCCTCGGCTACCACCGGGAGGACGCGGACTGCGTCGCGGATCGCAGCTGCGAGGCGGATGATTTCTGTGTCAACGGGACCTGCGACGATCTCGGCGGGATCATCTCCTGCGACTGTGACCCCGGGTGGGATGGCGACGACTGCGCCGCCTGCGCGCCGGGCTTCCACCCGGTCGGAGGGGGGTGCGCCCCGGACGAGACCTGCCTGCCCACCAGTTGCGGCGGACACGGTGCCTGCACCGTGGACGGACAGGGGGCCGTCACTTGCGACTGCGACGCCGGCTGGGATCCTTCGATCTACTGCGCCGAATGTCAGGCCGGGCTGCACGAGGCCGACGGCATCTGCGTGCCCGACCGCCGGTGTGTCGATGACGACAATTGTCGAAACGGCACCTGCGTGGACACCCTTGACGGCACCGACTTCACCTGCGCCTGCGATCCCTACTGGGAAGGGGAGACCTGCGACGTCTGCATTTCCGGTTTCCAGGATATCGACGGCGACGGGGAGTGCCGTCCCGACTGCGGCTCGACCGCGGCGCCCGCCTGCGAGCACGGCGGCCTCTGCCGGGTGACCCCCGCGACCGGGTATGCCGGGTGCGACTGCGCCGCGGCGGCGCCCTGGATCGGACCCCTGTGTGATCAGTGTCCGGAGACGGTGTGCGGAGGGGTGTGCTGCGGCGCCGGACAGATCTGCAGCGCGGACGACGGGGCCTGCTGCACGCCGGCCACCTGCGAGACCTTTGGTGGGGCCACTCCAGAGTGCGGCCCCACCGCCGGCAACGACGTCTGCACCGGCGCCCCGGTGGACTGCGGGGATTGCGGCTCCTACGGGTACTGCGCCGCCGGGGCCTGCGAGTGCCTCCACGAATTCGGGGTTTTGGAGGGCGGACACGAGTGCGTCCACGCCTGCGATGGTTACCTCCCGGAGGCGGGCTGCTGCGAGGCGGACGTGCTGTACTCCTGTGACGGCGGCGCGCTGGAGCGGCTGGACTGCTTCGAGGAGGACGGCGGGCCGGGGGAGGCCTGCGGCTACGACAACCGGGCCCGCGCGTTCACCTGCGGCGGCACCGCCAATCCCGCCCCCCACGGGGTTACCCCCGAATGTCCCCCGAACCTCCTGCCCGAGTGCGCCGACGACGGGGAGGAGCCCAACGACACCCTGGCGACCGCGCGGCCCGTCCCCCTCAACCAGTTGATCCACCGGTTGCGGATCTGTCCGGGGAACGACGACTGGTTTGTGCTCGCCGACCTGGGCGAAAACGACGTGACCACGGTCGATCTGAGCTTCCTCGACGACGCCGGCAACCTCGACCTCTTCGCATACGACGAGAACGGCATCGAGCTGGCCTTTTCCGCGTCATCGGACGATGACGAGCATCTCTTTTTCCCGGCCCCCTCGGACGGAGACTACTACCTGCGGGTCGCGGGGTACTCCGGCAGCGTCGAGAACAGCTACACCCTCTACACCTCGAACTGCGAGAACGATCCGTTCGATATGGCGGACAGCAACGACACCTTCTCCTCGGCCACGGCGATCAGTAGCGGCATCGTGGCGGACCTGACCGTCTGCGAGGGGGACCCGCGCGGCGACGAAGACTGGTTCCGGTTCGAGGCCGCCGCCGGTACTGTGGCCGTCACCGTCTTCTTCACCCACGCCGACGGCGACATCAACCTGTACCTCTACGACGACCCGACCGCCGCCCCCCTGGCGTCCCGAGAGACGACCACGGACAACGAAACCATCACCGGCCCGATCCCGGCCGGAGCCTACTATCTCCGGGTGGCGGGCGCGGATAACACGGTCAGGAACGGCTACGATCTCTCCCTCTCTGTCTCGCCCTAGATCTCTCAACCGATCTCGAGGTAGTCCGCGATGATGGTCTTCTCCCCCCAGACGGGGAACGCCACTACCACCTTGAGCCTGTCGCCGTGGATGACGGAGACCACCTGGCCGACGCCGTACCGGGCGTGGCGCACGGTGGTGCCGGGGCACAGGGCCTCGTCGCCGGGACGCTGGTCGAAGCTGCGGTCGATCCATGTCTCCTCGCCCTCATCGGCGGGGGGCTTCAGGGGGCGCTCCATGGGGGGCTTCGCCTGGCGCGACACCGGGCGCTTGAAGGAAAACGTCGCGGGCGGGGCGCTGTAGCTTCCGCCGGAGGGGCTGTAGGCGCTGCCGGACGACCTGGCCCCATAAGATGACCCGCCGAACGAGCCGCCCCCGTAGGTGGGCCGGCTCCTGCGCCCGAAGGCGGAGGGCACCTGGCTGATCCGGGGCCGGTTCGGGGTGAGATCGATGAGCACCTCCGAGGGCACGTCCCTCAGAAACGAGGAAACGGGGCGCTGGCGGGCCTGGCCGAAGATCCGGCGGGTCATGGCCCGGGTGAGGAAGAGCCGCTTCCGGGCGCGGGTCATGGCCACGTAGAGCAGCCGCCGCTCCTCCTCCATCTCGTCCGGATCCGGGGCCGTGAAGAGGGCGTCCTCCCCGCCGCGAACGTAGGGGAACATGCCCTGCTCCAGGCCGGTGACGTAGACCACGTCGAACTCGAGCCCCTTGGCCGAGTGGACGGTCATCAGGGTCACCTCCTGTCCGTCGAACCGGGCCTCGTCCACGTCGGACTGGAGGGTGACCAGCTCCAAAAAAGAGTCCAGCGTGGGCTCGGGGGCCTCCCGCTCGAAGTCCTGGACGGAGCCGATGAGCTCCCGGAGGTTCTCCAGGCGGGCGTCCGCCTCGGCGGTGTTCTGGGCCTTCAGGGCGGCCTCGTACCCGGTGTCCGCGAGCACCCGCTCCGCCAGGTGCTGGGGGCCGTCCGCCAGCTCCTCCCGCCAGGTGGTCACCATATCGGCGAACTTCTGGAGCTTGCCGGCCGCGGCCTGGCTGATGCTCCCCTCGGCGGCGCGGGGGATGGCGTCGAAGAGGGAGATGTCCCGGGAAGCGGCCAGCGCGGAGAGCCGCTCGAGGGTGGTCTTCCCGATCCCCCGGGTGGGCACGTTGACGATCCGGAGGAACGCCGCCGTGTCCCCGGGGTTCTGGATGACCCGCAGGTAGGAGAGGATATCCTTGACCTCGGCCCGCTCGTAGAACCGCATGCCCCCCACCACCCGGTGGGGGATGCCGAAGGACCGGAACACCTCCTCGAACACCCGGGACTGGGCGTTGATCCGGTAGAACACCGCCTGGTCGCCGAGCCCCACGCCGTCGTCCCTAAGCTCCTTGACGGCCCGGGCCACGAGCCGCGCCTCCTCCCGCTCGTCGTCCGCGGTGACGAGGGAGACCCGCTCGCCGGCGCCGCTGTCGGTCCACAGCTTCTTGGGGTGCCGCTCGAGGAGCCCGTTCGCCACGCCGTGGGCCGCGCTCAGGATGTTGGCGGTGGAGCGGTAGTTCCGATCCAGGGTCACCCGCCGGGTGCCGGGGAACTCCCGGTCGAACCGCAGGATGTTGCGGATCTCCGCCCCCCGCCAGGAGTAGATCGACTGGTCGTCGTCCCCCACCACGCAGATGTTGCCCGTCGGCCCGGAGAGCTGCTTCACGATCTCGAGCTGGGCCTGGTTGGTGTCCTGGAACTCGTCCACGAGCACGTAGTCGAACCGCCGCGTCAGGGCCTCCCGGAACCCGTCGTTCTGCCGCATCCCCCGGACGGTCTTGTAGATCAGATCGCCGAAGTCGAGGGCCGCCGCCTCCCGCATCCGTTTTTCGTAGAGCCGGTAGATCTTCTGGATCTGCTCCCGGGCGTAGTCCCCCGTCTGGTACTCCTCCGCCGAGATCAGCTCCCGCTTGGAGTGGTTGATCTGGTGCTGCACCGTGCGGGGGGCGTACCTCTTCTCGCTGAGGTCCAGCTCTTTCAGGCACCGGGAGATCATCGCCTTCTGGTCGCTGTCATCGTAGATGGTGAACTTCGGATCGACGCCGATGAGCTCCCCGTGGATGCGGAGGAACCGGGCGCAGGCCGCGTGGAAGGTGGAGACGAAGCACTTCTCCCCCCGCCCCTCGATGAGCTGCGCCACCCGTTCTCTCATCTCTTTCGCGGCCTTGTTGGTGAAGGTCACCGCCAGGATGCGCCACGGCGCCACCTTGTGGTTGGCCACCAGGTTCGCGATGCGATAGGTGATGACCCGGGTCTTGCCGGAGCCCGCCCCCGCGATGACCAGGAGGGGACCGTGGATGTGGTTGACCGCAGAGAGTTGCTGTTCGTTCAGGTCGGATGTCAAATCGATCATGACGGCAACCTACGATGCCGCGTCGATCCTGGCAAGCCCCGTTGTCGTCGCGTTCCGGCGCGGCCCTCCGTCGACCGGCGCGGATGGACCCACTTTCTTCGTTTTGGCTTTTCCGACGCCGCCATGTCATGTACGTTTACCCTGTCTTTATTTTTCGGTATCCGTAAAGGAGCTCGTTGACGTCGTGTCGCGGGATCGATACGATTCCTTTGGTTTATAGTGAGTGTACCCTTGATGAAACGCTGGTTCTGGCTTGGTCTGACGTTGGTTTTCGCGATCACGACGATATCTCGTCACGCCCGCGCCGGCGATCCGGAGCTCGAGTTCGAGACCCTCCACACCGAGCACTTCAATATTCACTACCACCAGGGGCTCGAGGGGATGGCCCGGACCGCGGCCGCCCTGTGCGAGGAGGTCCACGTCGATCTGGCCATCCTCCTCGGCTGGGAGGTGAAGGGCCCCACGGAGGTGGTGATCATCGACTCGACGGATTCCGCCAACGGCTCCGCCAACGTCTTCGGCCGCCCCGTGATACGGCTCTTCGCCACCGCCCCGGATCTCGACTCCAGCCTCCAGTCCTACGATCACTACCTGCGGACCCTCATCACCCACGAGTATGTGCACATCAACCACCTCAGCATCCACGGGAAGGTGGCGGACGTCATCAACCATATCTTCGGCGACATCTACCACCCAAATCAGGTCGCGCCCCAGTGGATCATCGAGGGGCTCGCCGTGACCCTGGAGTCCAAGGAGACCTCCATGGGCCGCGTCCGGTCGAGCCTCTACCAGATGTACATCAGGACCATGGCCCTCGAGGACACCCTCCTCGATCTGGGGCAGGTCTCAAACTCCAGTCGCCAGTATCTCCGGGGATCCTTCGGCTATCTCTACGGCGCGTTTTTCATGACGTATATCTGGGACAAATTCGGCCGGGAGAAGGTGGTCGACATCTTCCATCAGTACGGCAAGCTTCTGATCCCCTACGGGGTGAACCGCGCGTTCGAGGAGTCTCTGGGGCAGGGCGTCCAGTCCCTCTACGATGAGTGGATCGCGAGCGTCAAGGCGGAGTCCGAGTCGACGCGCAAGCGGTTGGAGGCGCAGGGGCTCACCCCCTCCCGCGCCGTCACGTCCGACGGCGAGACCAAGGGGCAGCCGGTCTTCGCGGAGGACGACAAGAGCGTCTACATGGCCATCGGGAACGGCTGGCAGGAGACCGGCGTCTACCGCGTGCCGTTGGACGGCGCCGACCGGGAGCTCCTCTTCCTGTCCAACTCCAACACGCGGATCTCCCTGGATCGGAGCGGCCGGTTCTACTACGCGAGGCCCGCGCCTCACAGGGACCTGTATTATTTCAACGATATCTTCACCGCCGACATCCAGGGCTCCGATCCGGTCCGCCTCACCGACGGCCTCCGCGCGCGCTACGTCACCGCCTCGCCCCGGGGGGATCGGCTGGCGGCCGTGGTGAATGAGCTCGGCACGAGCAAGCTCATCCTGACGGACAACCGGGGCCACCGCCTCGAGACCCTGATCGATTCGGCGCCGGAGGACCAGGTGTACACTCCCGTCTGGTCCCCCTGCGGGAAGCGCATCGCCGCCATCATCCGCCGGGGGCCGAAGGTGGACCTGGGGATCGTCGACCTCGAGAAGGGCACGGTGCGGTTCATCACGAACGATCGCTTCTTCGAGAAGAGCCCCGCCTTCGGACCGCGGGGGCGCTACCTCGTGTTCGTCTCGGACCGCACGGGCGTCAACAATTTATATGCCTTCGACTTCGACACCGGCGAGCTCCGCCAGCTCACCAACGTGCTCACCGGCGCGTTCGCGCCGGCGGTCTCCCACGACGGCCGCACCCTCGCCTTCCTCAAGTACTCCTCCGCCGGTTACGATCTGAACGTCATGCCCTTCACGCCGGGGGAGGCCGCCGACGCCCCCTTGGTGGAGTCCCCCTTCGGCGCGGTCAAAGAGACCCCGGCGCCGGTCGACGTCGCGGCGAAGCGCTACAATCCGTTCCCCACGTTCCTCCCGACCCACTGGATGCTCGACACCTCCATCGACGCGGACTGGAACGTCACCCTCCGGGCGGGGACGGCCTTCGCCGACATCGCCGGCCGGCACCATCTCGGGACGAACATCGACTACAACACGGACAGCAAGGTGGTGGCCGGCCGGGTGGGCTATGCCTTCGACGGCCTCGGTCCCCGGGTGGGGTTCGGGCTCTCCCGGTCGTACACGCCCCGGGATACGGGCTACTACACCGGCACGAGGAACCGGAAGTGGCTCCAGGTGATCACCCGCGGCAGCGTCAACCTCAACTTCCCCATCCACATCGTCGACAGCAGCCACGGCCTGTCGTTCGGCTACAGCATCGTCCACGCCAAGCCCCACAAGAAACCCATCCTGGAGCTCGATCCCCGGGGGGAGATGCCCACGGTGCCCGAGGAGTACTTCCGGGCCGGGCTCTCCACGGGCTGGTCCTACTCGGACATCGTGGCGTCCCCCATGGGGCTGGCACCCCACAAGGGGCGGCGGGCGAGCACCAGCATCGGCCTGGACCACCCGGCCCTCGGGGGGGAGCAAACCATCGCCACGTTCCGGTACAGCTGGGCCGAATACTTCAGGATGCCCTGGCTCGAGTACCACACCCTCTCCTTCACGATGAGCGGCGGCGTCCACATCAGCGATCCCCCCAACCAGGCGGCGTTCACCGTGGGCGGCTACGCCGAGTGGAACGAGATAGACGCCATCATCAACAACACCTCCGTAGCCGACCCGACCCTGCGGGGGTATGCGCCGGGGTCCCTGCAGGGGAGCCGGCTGCAGGCGTTCCACATGACCTACCGGTTCCCCATCTGGTTCACCGAGCTGGCCTACGGCACCGTCCCCCTGTTCCTGAAGAACATCCAGGGCTCGGTGTTCACCGACCACGTGCTCATCTCCTTCGAGGACTTCGACCGGGACGACTGGTACTGCTCCGTCGGAGGGACCATCGCGTGGATATTCTCCCTCGGCTACTACCAGAACATGCGCCTCAGCACCGGATACGCCCGCGGCCTCCGGGGGCCCGGGGGAAACGAGTTCATCATCGTCCTGAGCGGCGGGGGGTGATCAGCGGGTCGCCGCGATGACGGCGCGCAAGAATCGGTAGGCGCTGTGGCCTTCCTCAAAAGATATGCCGACCCGCAAAAGGCCGTGAAATATGGTCGCCGGAGACTGGAGAAGTTTTGGGACAAGCACAGCAGAGGCCAGGCAGGCAAAGAGCGAGCCGGCAAGGTATATGAGGCGTGTTGCAAGGCCGACGAGCTGTACCGTCAATTGCGCCAAAGGGGCCGATTGCCCTTTGACTACGAGGCGGTACAGGAGGAGATAGTACTCCAGAGGGCCAGGAAATTGAAGCAAAGGAAGCGCGCACCCGTCATTCTGGGGTTGACGGAGCACTAGCCGAAGCGGTGGCTCAGCTTCAACATGAAAATCTGTTGCCGCTCTTCGTCGGGGATGCCGCCGATGCTGTCGACGATGCGCGCGCCGCTCTCCGCGATATCGACCACCCCCTTGTGTGTATAGATGAGGAAGAGGGTGCTCCCCGGGAGATACTCCCACCGGACCAGCGCCTGGAGCACGAGGTCCGTGCGCGCGAAGTCCCCCTCCGCGAGGGCGCCGTCCTCGTCCCGATAGACCATGGGGGAGAGGGTGCCCCCCGGGCGCACCTCCCCGTAGTGATGATAGTCCGCGCTGCTGTTCATGAGCTGCGTGTGGATCTGCAGGGTGAGATCGCGGGCGAAGACCACGGTGCCTTTCAGCGAGAGGTTCAGCTCCCTCAGATCCCGCCGCCCGGCCACGGTGGTCTCGCCGGGGGTATCGTCGAAGAGAGTGTCGACGTAGGCCAGCCCCCCCCGCGATTCCGAAAGCTTCGGAGAGAGCTCCAGGTTGAAGCGGCCGAGATTGAGGAACAAGGAGCCCCACACCACCACAGCGACCCCGTGCGGCGTCGAGCCCACCTCCCCGGCGAGGAGCATCCCCAGTACCTTTTCCATTGGGCTCTGGATCGATAAGCCGCCCCCGATATATCCCGGCAGCTTCAACGGAGGCCCCCCGCGGGTCTCCCGATCATCGAACCACGGCAGCCCCCCATAAGCGCTCACAGCGGCGGTCCAGTCATTCTTCCAGTTCGCCGACCACGCCGTCCAAAAACCGTGTTGGAGTCGCAGGCCGTCGAGGTTCCGGCTTCCGTCGAAGCCCGCGGTGAGGTACTGCTGCTTGAGCGGTCCGATCGGTTCGAGGAACGAGTAGCCGAGCCCGCAGTTGTAGTTGTGGAGATCATTGCGCTTGAGATAGCCGAGGTCGTTGGGATCGAAGCCCTTCGAGTACATCGCGTAGGAGGCGGTGTAACGAATCGGCTCCCCCCCCTCCCGGCCGATCTTGGTCCAGACCCCCGCGCCGCTGCTCTGTTCCTGCCCGTTCACCCCTTCGAAGCGGACGCTGCCGGCCGCCTGCCCGCGGAACGCATAGATCCGGCGCGAGGAGAGGACGTTCCAGTCGATCCCCCCCGCGTAGGCGCCGTCCGATTCGGTTGGATTCAGGGCCGTGCCCAGCACTCCGACGGTGCTGTTCCTCCCCATCTCGGCGACGGTGCGCAGGGCGACGGCGTTGGTCCATGGTGCGCCAGGGCGATAGGTCCCGTGCCCCATCTCGTCGTTACGGACAACAAATTCCGTGGGGAGCAGCACGGTATCCATCAGACCGAACGAGAGGCCGTTTTGGGTGCGGCCGGTGAGCTTCACTGCGCCGAGTATCGGCGTCAGGGCGCCGCCGTGGACGAGGGATTCGTCGTCCCCGAGGTCCGGGCTCGGCGGGGGCTGGCCGATGCGGCGGGAATAGAAGAGCTGTATCGGCGTATCGAGGAGGCCGGCGCCTTCGAGGAAGAACGGCCGCTTTTCCGGGAACTGGGTCTCATACGCGGTCAGGTTCAACACCACGTCATCGACCTCCACCTGTCCGAAATCGGGGAGCATCGCCATATCCAGGATGAGGTCCGGGCGCAGCCCGGCCTTGCCGTACCCGCCGCCGCCGAAGGACATCCCGCCCTCGCTCCTGCTGTCGAAACCGCTCGTCGTCGTCTCGTACGAGATGTGGGACTCGGGGATCAGGACCAACGGCAGCCTGGCCGGAACCGCTTGTGTCCCCGTGAGCCTCCCCGCCGTCGAGATATAGCCGGTGCTGGCGTCGGGGATCGGGTTGAACACGACCCGTTGGCGGAGCGCCGAAATCCAGCGCGATACCTGGAGCCCGAAATAGGGGGTGCCGTCAGCGAACCGCAGCTGGTCAAGGGGCACCTCGATCTCCGCGCGCCACTCCGTGTCGCTTTGGCCGGTCTTGGCGTCCCACACCATATCCCACTCCGCGTCGTAGGTCGCGTCGTCGCCGTAGTACCTGTCCTGCATGACGCCGCTCGGGTTGACGCCGAATCCGTATCCGGTGCGATCGTCCCCCCGGGGGGAGAGGGTGATCTCCACGCGATCGAACTCCCCCTCTCGATCTCTGCGGACCATGCGCGTCACGATCTCGGAGGGCTCGGCCACGCCGCATCGGATGCCGAAGAAGAGGGACTCGTCATCGTAGAGCACCGCGAACGCGGTCCTCCGGCTCGGCGCGGCCCCGTTGGACGGGAATTTCTGCACGAAGTCGTCGAACCATTCGGCGTGTCGCCACGCCTCGTCCTCGAGCACGCCGTCGATCTTCGGGGGGGAGGATGCGCGGGTGATCGGTACGCTGGATATCCGCGATGCGCCCGCGGGCTGCAGGGCGGACGCAACGATCGGCGCGGGGGAAAGCAGGAGGAGACATCCCCCGAGAAAGGGAGTGAAGGGATTCATTAATTGGGTTTCATAACCGATTCTTCATTCCCGTGTCGAATTAATGAACCGCCGCGCCATCGGCAGGGAATCGTCATGTGAGGCATGGAAGCGGCGGTGGTCAGCGGGCAACCGAGTCGTTCGCTTCGGGATTTTCCGGGGCCGGAAGTTTCTTCTGTTTTCTCCGCGAGATGAGGAAAACCCCCCCCAGCCACAGGGGCGGCGGCAGCACCGCGATGAGGCCGAACAGCAGAAGATAGGGTGTAAAAAAGGAGCGGATGGGGGGATTGAGATATTTTTCTATGACGCTGTTTCCGACCTGGGTGGCCGCGCTCTGCCAGGTGAGACGTCCGCCGGGGTCGGCCTCCATTTCGGCCAACAGATCCTTGTAGAGACCGAGCCGGTCGCTGATGGAACCGAAACGGGATTTCAGGGCGGACGACAGGAGAAACCGTTCTATCGCCGAGGCGTCGGGCTCGAGATGGGTGACGAGGGTTTCAATCAACCCCCCTTTGAGGGCGCTCGTCACGACATCTCCATCCTCCTCGAGCAGGAACGATACGTCCGACGCCGATGACCTGTCGCTCAACATCTGATGGATCTGCGCAACGGACAGCCGGTCCATCGCGGTCGCTGCGTCCCCGTCCACGATATGGGCTTCGATATCGGTTATCACCACGAGGGGCGCCAGGAGGAGCTTCCCGATGGCTTGGGTCGCGCCGATCTGCGCGCTTTTCACCCCCACCTCTTCGATCACCACCTCCCGCACCCCCCGGATCGTGCCGAACGCCGTAGCCGCCGGCCCCACGATGAAGAGGAGGAGTAACAGAAAACCGATTCGAGACCCCTTGCTCTTTTGTCCCTTGATCGTATCGAGCCATCCCCTGGCGCGCGCCAGGAAGTACAGCGTCAACACGAGCAGCAGCGACAAAACAAACCACCCCAGCGCCGACATCAACGCGGCGCCGACCATCCGAAAGGGGGTGGCGCCCAATTCCGAGAGAACGTCCATAACCATATTCACTGTCAAACCTCTCAATACCGCCGATTGCGGACACTCGTGTGACCGTGGCGATTTTGGAAACCCATACGATCTCAATGGTTACCATTCTCTCCGGCGCCCTTCAAGACGGCGCGATGGGGGGAGTGCCTGCCGTCGTCCGGCAGAATCCCGTTGACGCGGTTACCGCCGGTGCGAAACGCCTCGCACGGGGAAGGGCCGCGATCAGGGCCGCCGCGAGATAAGAGAGCGGGAGGTTTTCCTGTTGTCCGGGGCCGACGAGGGCGACCGTGGGAGGCGAGACCGTATTCATAAACAGCTCTAAAGTTCGAATACCGAAAACACTAGGGAAACGCCAAGCAAATTGCAAGCCAACCCCGACCGGACTTGGAATTCAGTAACCTCGGGAGGTTATCGAAAGGGCCCCCCGCCGGGCGACACGAATTGGGCTATCAGCGAAGGGGATGGTCCTCGAAACTATGCACAAGAAGCCGGTTTGGGGTAAAAATGAGCTCAGAAGAAAAAACGAGGCGTCGTCCCCGGCCTTGACGTAAACTCAGAGCACCTAGAGAGGGAAAGGAAAACCGAGATGCCGAAGCACCTTATTGTCACCATCACCGGCCCGGATCGAATCGGTTTCGTGGAGAGTATCACGAAGCTTCTGCTGACCCATGACGCCAACATCGAGGAGAGCCGGATGGCCCGGCTCGGCGGCGAGTTCGCCATGCTGATGCTCGTCTCCCTAGAGGACGATGTCTTTCCGGCCGCCCGCGATGCCATGGTCCGTCTCGAATCCGAGGGGTATCAGGTGACGACCCGGGAGACCACCGCTGAGGGGGTCCGTTACGCGGGATGGCTTCCCTACAGAATATGGGTGAACGGCGCCGACCACGAGGGGATCATTCATCATATCTCCGGTTACCTCGCCGAGCAGGGGATCAATATCGAGACCCTGAATACCGGGACGGTGCACGCCCCCATGAGCGGCACGCCCCTGTTCACCATGGAGGCGCTGGTGCTGGTGCCCCCTACCCGCTCCCTCGGGGCGCTCCGCGGCGAGCTGGAGCGGGTCGGGGACAGCGTGAACGTGGACACCGAGGTGACTCCGTATACCGGGTGATCTCGTAGAAAAGGAGACCGATGATGTTACGCAATGGGCTTTGCGCGATCTTGCCAGCGCTGTCGCTGTGTCTCATCCAGTGCGACAGCGGCGGCGGCGGTTCCGAGGATCAGGACGCCGCTCCCCGGACGGGCGGGTACGGGGATGACGGTTCGATGCTTTCGGAGAGCTATCCGGGGGACGTGGGGATGGCGGACGATCCCGCGGTGCTGTGGACGGAAGACTTCGAGGCGGGGAGCATCGACGGGGTGATCTCCCGTTACGACGATTACAAGAACCCGGAGGGGATGGAGCTCGTCTCGGATGTCTCCCCCGAGAGCCCCGGCGACCGTTCCATGGCGATGCGCGCCGGCGGGGGCTATCAGGAGGCCACGGACCTCTTCAAGAACTTCGGCAAGGGCGATGATGAATGGTATATCCGGTGGTACGTCAAGTATCGGATCGGCGCGGTGTATCACCACACCGGGATGTGGTTCGGGGGCTACAATCCGCCCCTCGACTGGCCGAACCCGCGGGCCGGCGACCGCCCCGGCGGAGACGAGTTGTTCAGCGTCGCCGTGGAAGCCTCACCGGATCGCCCGGACCGCCTCGACTTCTACAACTACTGGATGCGGATGCACTCGTGGTCGGCCGCCGAGGAGTCTTTTTGGGGCAACGCGCTGGTGTTTCTGGAGGCCACCGAATACGACGATCAGTGGCGGTGCGTCGAGGCCCATTTCAGGGTCAACACGGATCTGGAGTCCTCGGCGGGGGCCGAGCTCGAGCTCTGGATAGACGACGAGAACATCGTGACGTTCAACGAGACCGAGGGGCTCGGATACTGGGTGGCGGACAAGTTCTGCCTGGAGAACGCCGACCTCCCGGGATGCACGGACTACCCCCCCGAAGCCGGACAGGAGATGATCCCCCTGGATCTCCAAGTCCGCACGGTCCGCGAGCTGAGGCTGAACCACCTCTGGCCGCAGAACTACTCAGACGAGGATGAGACCGTTGTCTGGTATGACGACATTGTTGTCGCCACCCGACGGATCGGGTGTGTCCGATAGGCCCGTGAGGCGATTCTTTGCCATCGCGGTGATGATCTGGGGGACCGGATGTGCGGACGCGAATTCAAGCTCACCGGATGCGGATACCGCGTCGGCCCCCCCGGACTACCGGATCACGGACACCGATCCCGTGAGCGCCGGATGCGGCATGGCGCCCCCGCCGGAAGGGAAGTCCGTCGTGGCGGTCCCGGGGCAGGGGGACCGGCGCTATCTCCTGGACCTTCCGGACGGTTATGATCCGTCAATCCCCTACCCCCTGTTCTTCGGGTTCCACGGCCTGGGGACGGACGGGGCCAATTTCGCGATCTACTTCAACGGTTCATCCGCGGCCGCCGAGGCCGTCATGGTCTATCCCGACGGAAGGGACCGGGGGGTCGGCACCGAGTGGCTCTTCACGGGGGGCGCCAATGAGGATCTCTTGTTTTTCGACGTGATGCTGCGGGCGCTCGACGACGCGCTGTGCATCGATCGGGGACGGGTGTTCGTCGCCGGCCACAGCGCCGGGGGGTTCTTCTCCAACTACCTGACCTGCCGGCGGGGGGATCGGATCCGCGGGCTGGCCTCGGTGGCCGGCGGGGGGCCGTTGGCCTCCGAATGCGTCGGGACGGCGGCGGTCTGGATCGCCCACAACCGCGACGACGGCATCGTCCCCTTCAACTACGCCGAGCAGAGCCGCGACTTCTGGCGGGACAGGAACGGCTGCCGCTCCCGGTTCGCCGAAGCGGCGGTCTGCGTCGACTACGAGGGGTGCGATCCCCTGAACCCGGTCACCTTCTGCCCGCACGAGGAAAGCGAGCACCCCCACGGGTGGCCCAGCTTCGCGAGCGACGCCATCTGGCGGTTCTTCGAGGCGCTGCCGTAGCGGCGCGGAATTCCCCTCGAACCACGCGCCGTCAAAATGCGACGACAAATCCGGCTTGTTCGAGGGGCACCTATCCGCGTATATCTTTGGAGTATTGATGGGATGATTTCAAGGGATGGTGCGATGAGAAGACATTTGGACGATTTGAGATTCGAAGGGCGCTGGTGGACACTGGGGATGTTGACGGCGCTCGCCCTGGGGTGCGCCGGTTCGCCGGATGACACCGCCCCGTCAGACACCGGTGATTCAGGCTCGAGCGGCCGAATCCCTTCAACAGGGGACACGGCATCGGATGTCGACACGGATACGGACGCGGATTCCGACACGGACGCGGATTCCGACACGGACGCCGATACGGACACGGATTCGGATACGGACGCGGATTCCGACACGGACGCCGATACGGACGTGGATTCCGACACGGACGCCGATACGGACATGGATTCGGATACGGACGCCGATACAGACGTGGATACAGATATGGACGCGGATTCGGATGCGGACACAGACACGGACGTGGACGCAGACACGGACGCGGATTCCGATACGGATGCGGACTCGGATTCAACAACCGGGGCGCGACCGGACACAGCCTCCGCCTCGGAAGACGATACCCTCGATATTGATACTGACCGGGAGACGGACACCACGGAGCCCCCTCGATTCGATGTCTGCTGGGACTTCGAGCAGATCGACGCCCAACGCGCCCCCGATGTCTGCGGTGACGGTCCCGCCCTCGACCTCGACGGCGCCGTAGCGGAAGCGGGACCGACCGGTCAGTACCTGACCCTCTCCGGGAGCGGCAGCGGGGCCAGCGCCGCGGGACCGGTGGTCGACAGCGCCGCCGACTTCTCCCTCTCGGCCTGGGTCCGGCTCGACCGGCTGGACGACTACAATACCTTCGTCTCCCTCACCGGCACCGCCATCAGCGCCCTCTATCTGCAGAAACGTTCGGACGGGCGGCTCTCGTTCACGACCTTCCCGGAGGACAGCACCGGGGCGACCCCGTGCATCGCGACCGGCTCGATGCCGCCCGGGGCGGCCGAGTGGTACCACCTGGTGGCCACCCGGGAGGCGGCGTCCCGGCGGCAGCGGATCTACATCGACGGGGTGATGTCGGGGGAGACGATCTGCCCCGGGGCGGTCTTCCCGGCGTCCGGCCCGCTGGTGGTGGGAAGCGGCCGGTGGGACGGGGCGGCGGCGGATTGGATGACCGGGGGCATCGACGACCTGGCCGTGGCGGGGCGGGTGCTCACCGCCGAGGAGATCGTGGATCTCTACCGGGCAGGGCGCCCGGACGCCGCCCACTATCTGTTCGCGTACTTCGAGGAGCAGGCCCTGGGACGGGGGGACGGCCTCCGCCTGGCCCACAGCCACGACGGCCTGTTCTGGGGCGCCGTCGGCAACGGCAAGGTGTTCCTCCCCCCCACCGTGGGCGGCGGTTCCTTCCGCGATCCCCACCTGATGCGGGCGCCGGACCTCACCTACCACCTGGTCTGGACCACCACCTGCGTGCCGTGGGCCGAGTCGGGGTGCGTGCCGGATATGGGGTTCGGTCACGCCGAGTCGGATGATCTCGTCAACTGGCGGGATGCCGCCTACATCCCGGTGGATCTCCCCGTGGAGCACGTCTGGGCGCCCGAGACCACCTACGACGACGCGACCGACCAGTTCATGGTCTTTTGGTCCTCCCCGCCCATATCCAGTCCGCACAGCATCTACTACATGCTCACCGGGGATTTCGCCACCTTCACCGCCCCCGAGGTGCTCTACTCGCGGCCCGGCCGCGACTTCATCGACGCCACCATCAGCCGGCAGGGAGATGGGTACCTCATGATCATCAAGGACGAGGCCGACGGACAGAAGAACCTGAGGGCGCTCACCTCCGCCGCCCTCTTCGGCCCCGACGCCTGGACCGTCGACCCCTCGGCGCCCCTCACCGGGAACTACGCCGCGGAGGGGCCCTCCCTGCTCGAGCGGGACGGGCGGCGCTTCATCTACTTCGACAAATACGGCGAGGGGAGCTACGGGGCCCTCGAGGCCACGGCGGCCGCCGGTCTCGACGCGCCGGCCGCCTGGCGGGACATCTCCGAGGGGGTCTTCTTCGCCGGGGTCCGCCACGGCACCCCCATCGAGGTCCCCTTCGAGGTCTTCAGGCAGGTGGCCCTCAAGGCGGGGGAGTAGGGACTGAGACAGAGTGTAATCTAATCTCGAGGTCGAGCCCCCTGTTTTTTGCATCGCAATACGATGCAAAAACGCTGAAACCCAAGCGATAAAAGCCCCATCGTGCAGGTCCGTGTCTATCCATATCGGTCCGTGTTGTTAACGCAGTCAATCGAGTTTCTGGTTGGAATCATTTATTTGGAGCAGAGGTATAAAGAAAAGCTGTCGGTGGTCGCAATCGATGTGGGGTCTCATAAAAAAGATGCGAGCATAGCGTGCCTTAAATTTAATGTTTTCAACACTACCTTATTTGTCAATCGGGGAATAAAAAGGGAGGTCATTGATGAAGGGTGGAAGTAAAACAGAGGCTTATGCGGCAGTTTGGGGAACCGGTCGCCGCATGGGCGCAAGAAGGAAACGCGGTTTCGAAATTGGAAGATACATTTTATTTTTGGTGCTGACGGTAATCAGCGCAACAGTGAGCGCACAACCGGCGGACCCCGAACAGAGCGGGGACAGCGAGCCACCGCCGGAAGGTGCCCCCGTTGCTGACCCTGCTCCGACCGAGGACGCCGCGGCGAAGCCGCCGGACGGCGCCCCTGCTCCGACCGAGGACGCCGTAGCGAAGCCGCCGGAAGGTGCCCCCGTTGCCGCCCCTGCTCCGGCCGAGAACGCCGCAACGGCGCAACCGGAAGACGCCGCCGTTGATGAGCCGATTCCGGCCGAGAACGCCGAGAGGCAGTACACTGACATGTCGCTCGAAGAATTGCTCAATGTGGAGGTGATGATCGCCTCGCGCACGCCGGAAATCGCCGCGGACGCTCCGGGCTCGATGACCGTTTTCACGCGCGAGCAGATTCAGCGCATGGGGGTCTCGACCCTGGAAGAGCTCTTGAACTACGTGCCCGGCTTCCAGGTCGCCAGCGACGCGGTTTTCGGGCGCCTGCCCCGCATCACGGTGCGCGGCCTGTTCAGCACCGTAAGCTCGGGGGTCCTGCTCCTGCGCGACGGCATCCCCGATTGGAACACCTACGACGGCAGTGCCTGGCACTTCAGCCGGCACCTCATGCTCCACGACGTCGAGCGGGTCGAAGTCATTCGAGGCCCCGGCTCGACCATGTGGGGCGCCAATGCCTCGAGCGCTGTCATCAACCTCGTCACAGTGAAGGATCGGAACACGATCTCGGCGGGCTACGGAACCATCGGTAGGAAAGAGCTATCGGCCAACTTCTACACGGAGGTCATACCCGAGCTGAAGCTGAGCGGTTCGGCGCAGGGCTACGCCGACAACGGTTTCATTTTCGAGAACTACACCGACTCTTTCGGCGTTACCAACAACATCAAGGATCCCTTATCGAAGTACACCGTGACGGTCCGGGGAGAGTACAAGGGGTTGATGCTGAATTTTCGCACCGCGGGCACCTCGTGGCGGGAGTTCGTTAACTGGGCCGCCGCCTCGGTCCTGTCCAGGAACACGATCGAGCGGTACAACGCCGACGCGGCATACCGGCTCGATATCGGGTCGACCGCCGACATAACGTTCGGGTTGACCTACGCGGACGACAGGTACGATTCGCTCGGCATTTCCGTCCCGAACGGCATCGAGCTGATTCCGGGCGTGCCGCTGGCGGACGACTGGATCGGAGGGCCCTCCGCCGTGACGCGGTCGGTCCGGCTGCGCACCGACGCCACGTGGAGACCCATTGACAACAACACCGTCAACCTCGGCCTCTCGGGCACCTACGGGTGGATCGCCGAAGCGTACCACTTCGCGAACTACAACCCGCAGACCCTGACCGGCTACCCCAGCATCGAACGGCTTGGTGGCGACCTGAACTTCATGGACCCGAATGGTTGGCAAGGCCTTATCGGTTTCTACGCGCAGGACACCCACCGCTTCGGCCCGGTGGCGCTCACCGGGGGGCTGCGCGTGGACTACACCCACTCCAACGCGAAGCTGCCGGGGCCGTTCGAGCGGCAAGAGTGGTCGTACGTGCCGGTCTTGCCGCGCGCCGCCATCAGCTACCACACGCCCATCGATTCGACGCTGAAGCTGATGTACGGGCGCGCCTTTCGGGCGCCGAGCATCACCGAGCTGACCATCGCGCAGAACCCGGTCGTCGCCGGTGGGCTGGCGACGGGGAACGAGATGCAACCCGAAATCGTCAACACCGGGGAGCTCGCCTACACCCAGAACCTGTTCTCGAGGGTGTCGGCAACGGCGACGGGCTACGTGAACTACGTGGAGGACCTCATCTCGCCCGGCGATCCGCTCACCCCGGCGGACTCGTGCTTCCCGGCCTGCCCGCCCGGCTCGACTTCACTCGGCAACCACAGCAATCTGCTCACGACCGGCCTCGAGGTCGACCTCAAGGCGGAGCCGGTGAACAACCTCCTGCTGGTGGGCAGCTACGGCCGCCTGTTCGGTGCATGGCAGGACGGCGAAGAAGTCGACGTCGAGCAGAGTACCAACGCGTTCTCAGCCGATGTGGCCTACACCTTCTTCAATTTCACGATCGACGTGAACGGCTTTTACCGTCAGAAGATGGCGCTGGTGCCTAATCAGCCGGCCTACTTCGTGCTGAACTCGCGCATCAGCTACGAGTTCCTCGACCACCTGGAGTTGAGCGTGTTGGGCCAAAACCTCCTGGACGAGCAGTATTTCAGCCTCACCTCGTACAATCTGCCGAACGGGGCTCCCGCGCGAGGCCGCACCTTCTTTGTCGCGCTCCAGTGGGAATGAGCACGATTTTCCCGTAGGAGCTCACCCAGCCCCCTATAACTTCGAGAGGTTCAGTAGGTCAGCCGGCGCTTGCCTTGGTACAGGGTGAGGTGGTTGCGGCCGTCCGGCTTCAGGCTCTGCTCGGTGAACCCGACCTGCCGGGCGCGGACGCCGAAGGACTCGGCGACGGCGATGACGCTCTCCACCGCGCCGGAGGTGCAGTACACCTCCATGCGGTGCCCCATGTTGTAGACCTGGTACATCTCCTTGGGGCGGGTGCCGCTCGCCTTCTGGATGGCTTGGAAGATGGGCGGGGGGGACATCAGCCGGTCCTTGACGAAGTGCACGTTCCGGCCGAAGTGGAGGCACTTGGTCTGCCCGCCCCCGGAGCAGTGCACCAGCCCCTTGATTCGGCGGGGGCCCTCCCGGAGCAGGGCGGCCACCACCGGCGCGTAGGAGCGGGTGGGGCTCAGGATCCCCTCCCCCACTGTGAGCCGCGATCCCGGCAGGGGGTCGGTCATCCGGTAGGGGCCGCAGTAGATGAGCGACGGGTCCACGTTCCTGTCGAAGGTCTCGGGGTAGCGCTTCTTGTAATATGATGACAGGAGATCGTGGCGGGCGCTGGTCAGGCCGTTGGAACCGATGCCGCTGTTCTCGATCGCCTCGTAGGCGGCGCGGCCGTCCGACGCCAGCCCCACGATGGCGAGGCCGGGCTTGATATTCCGTCCGGTGATGACGCTTCTTCTCGGCATCACGGCCACGGCGCAGCTGTCCACCACCACCGTGCCGGTGAGATCCCCCACGTCCGCGGTCTCCCCCCCGCCGGAGTGGATGGCGATGCCGTTGTCCCGGAGGGTCGCCAAAAAGGCCTCGGTCCCCTGGATGAGCTCCGCGAGCACCTCTCCGGGGATGTTCTTGGCGTTGCGGTTGATCGTATTGGAGATGACGATGGGGCCGGTGGCGCCCACGCAGATCAGATCGTCCAGGTTCATCACGATGCTGTCCTGGGCGATGCCCCGGAATACGGACGCGTCCCCGGTCTCGCGCCAGTAGAGATAGGCCAGGATGGACTTGGTGCCGCTCCCGTCGGAGTGGATGACGTTGCACCGCGTCCGGTCGCCGGTGAGGAAGTCCGCCGTGATCTTGCAGAACGCGCCGGGGTAGAGCCCCTTGTCGATCCTGGCCACGGCGGCGTGCACCTCCGTCTTGGTGGCCGAGACCCCGCGGCCGGCGTAGCGGCCCTTTGATTCGTCGTTCCGTGCTGTGCTCTTTCGGGTTGTCACGCGTTTTCTCCTCTGAAATGTCCGCCAGGACCCCGGTTCCGGGGAGAAAACTATTATAGTTGGTCGAAGAGCGCAAGCGGGGCCCGCATCGCGGCCAGCAACCCCCAATATTTACATCAAAAGAAAGGCAAAACCGCCATTTTATGCTAGGAGGTTTGGATGAGTTGACACGAGGCTTATGAGGTCCCAATGGAACACACTATCACGCACGGTCCCTCCTTCGCTCTGGGGACGCTGGAGCTGACATCCCGTGAATCGGTCACCGTGGAGGCCGGCTCGCTGGTGGGGATGTCCGACGGGCTGAGGGTCAGGACCCGCATCGGGGGCAACCGGGGCGGGGGCTTCACCGGGGTCTTCCGGTTCTTCACGGCCCTCGTCCGGAAGCTCCTGGGGGGGCGGACGCTCTTCGTGAACACCTGCTCCGCGCGGGAGGGCGCGACCGGAAAGCTCCTCGTGGCGCCGTCGCTGGCCGGCGACATCGTACACCTCGAGCTGGACGGCGACCGCGGTCTGGTAGTGCAGGGGGGCAGTTACCTGGCGTCCGGGGAAGGGGTCGCCGTGAAGACCCGGTTCGGGGGGCTGAAGGGCCTCTTTTCGTCGGAGGGGACCTTCTGGGTCCGGTGCGGGGGCAAGGGCGACATCTGGATCAGCGCCTACGGGGCCGTCCACGAAATCGAGGTGGACGGCAGCGCCGAGGTGGACACCGGCCATGTGGTGGCGTTCGACGACAGCCTCGATTTCCAGGTCCGGGGATCCAGCAGCCTGAAGGCCGCGCTGCTCACCGGCGAGGGGCTCACCGCACACTTCCGGGGGCGCGGCAGGGTCCTGATCCAGTCGCGGAACCTGGGGGGGACGCTCCACTGGATCACCCCGAAGCTCTACGAGTAAGGAGATCGAGAATGCAGTTCACCAAAGCCCACGATCCCGCCCACGCCCTCGCGATATGCCACCTGGAGCCGGGGGACGCGGTCCTGGCGGAGAGCGGCGCCCTGGTCACCCGGGACGCCCACCTCGAGGTGGAGAGCACCGCCCCCCGCGACCAGGGGGTCAAGGGGCTCCTCAAAAAGATCGGGCGGAAGATGCTGGCCGAGGAGACGCTCGTCCGCAGCCTGTATGTCGCCGGTGAGGCGCCCGGCGAGGTGACCTTCGCCCCCCGCCTCCCCGGAGACATTCTCATTCACGAGATGACCGGTGGGGAGCTGGTGATCCAGCAGTCCGCCTACCTGGCCTCCTCGCGAGAGGTGGCGATCGAAACCCGCTGGGGGGGCTTTCGGGGGTTGTTCGGCCAGGGACGGGTGTTCTGGATCAGGGCTTCCGGGACCGGGCAGGTCGCGCTCAACGCGTTCGGCGCGGTGGAGGAGATCGATGTGGACGGGACGTTTATCATCGACACGGGGTACATCATCGCCTTCGAGCCGTCCCTCTCGTTCGATATCAAGCGGGTGGGCTCGTGGTTCTTCTCCGTCTTCTCCGACGAGGGGCCGGCCTGCCGTTTCAAAGGCAAGGGCAAGCTCTATATTCAAACCCGCAACCCGGACGAGTTCGGCACCCTGGTCGGGGGGAAGCTCCCGCCGCGGAACTCGTAGCGCGTAGGAGGCGAGATGTCGTTCGAAATCAAGAGCGGTCCCGATTTTGCCGTTGTCGAGTATACCCTCGAGGACGGAGAATCCATTATCG
>JBNLED010000136.1:0-37589 GCA_050304755.1 Polyangia bacterium
GGTTGCAGTCCGCCGAGGACCAGCACTCGCCTTCCTCCGGTCTCCCCCTGCACATCCCGACGGTCAAGTCGTCGATGGTGTAGACGCACTCGGTCAGCTCGTCCTGACAGGGACAGCTCTCAGAGCAGAGCCCCGGGTCCAGATCGTCGCACGGCGACGGATCGCCATCAATGACAATCCAAACCTCGTCGCCTTCGAAGACCACCTCGAACGCTTCGTCGAGACAGGTCGTCTCCCCTGGTGACGCGCCCTGGATCATACCGCGCTCGTCCGGGTCGCACGGCGGGTTGTCGCAGATGACCTCGCGGCTGACGCAGGTCCTCGCCCGGTATGTCCCGGGGGCCGGCGCCGCCGTCTCATAGCAGGAGCAAGCGGAGCAGTAGCCGTCACTTTCGACCGCCAGCGCGCCGTCCCACTGGTAGATCAGCGTCCCGCCGGGCTCGATGACCCGCACCGCCGGCGCCGGGACGCAGTCGATGCAGCAGTCGTCGGGGTCTGAAACCTCCTCGCACATGAGCGCACATCCGGGTGTTTCGAACCGGCAGGTCGCCCACTCCCCGCCGACCTGATGCTCGCAGTGCAGGAAGGACCATGCATCCAAATATATGGGGCTGGAGTCGTTGTTGATGATCCGGAAGGTGATCGGCCCCTGGAGCTGCGCCGAGTCGGTATCGGAATCCGTGTCCGCGTCACTGTCTCCGTCCGTATCGGCATCCATGTCGGCATCGGTATCCCCGTCTGTATCGGAATCCCCGTCCGCGTCGGCATCGGTATCCCCGTCTGTATCGGAATCCCCGTCCGCGTCGCCGTCCGCATCCGCGTCACCACCGGTGCCTTCCATCGAGCTGTCGCTCTCGAGCTCGGCCGTCCGGTCCGCCGCCTTCGCACATCCGACGACGACGCCGATGTTCAACAATAGGAAAAAATAAGATTTCATAGTGTTACTCCTTTTATTCGACAGTCTCGGACTCGCCCCGCGCGGGTGTCGTCCATGATCGACAAGCCCGGTGTCGGCTCGCGACGGGCGATGTCAAGTCATTCGCACCTCATCTGACAATCGCCTCTCTGCCCACAAAACCTCTGCTTTAGTTACCCGGCCGGTCCGGATAATGGGAAGCCCGGACCGAGGAGCCGAGCAGCGGCCAAGAGGCACAGCGCCTTAGCGTCTGATCAAAATCGACTTGCCATCGTTGTTATTCGCTGGTTGAAAAGGAGATCACTCCAGGGTAGGTGTTTCCCAGTCGATCCATTGAGACGCGTTGAACTCCTGCGCGGCGGACTTGTTCACGGCCCCTTCGGGTTTTTCGCCGGTCCCGAGCAGGTAATAGTCGGCGTACGCCTGAATAAAGGCCGATTGCCCCGCCGGCGTCTGACAGTGCCCGCTGCCGTTCATCTGAGAATAGGTGAACGCGCCCTGTTCCCCCAGGGCTTTGAATATTTCCATGGTCGCCATGGAGGTCCAATATCCCGTGCTCTTTCCGAGCCAGTCCGCCGACGGCTGGTCGAGGTACAGGAGCCCGCGCGGCGCCACCATGGCCATGACTTCATGCATATCGACCGGCAGCTTGTCCTGCTGTCCGTCGAAACTGCAAAAATCTATGTCGAACCAGACGCATTCCGTGCAGGCGCTGCTCAGCGGCTGCGCCGCGGCATCCGTCGCGATCATACGCCACGCGGGGGCGCCACCGGATCCGCCCTCCTCGGGCATCGTCAAAGCGACCCGTCGATCGAAGGCCCCCGCCGCCAGCGCCCCCTTTCCGTACCGGGAGCATCCGTGGACGGCGACCTTGGTCGAATCGATGCCGGCCTCGGGGGTGATCTCGAGCGCATCGATGATCCGGCTGACCCCCCACGCCCAGGCCATCAGCTCACCCGCCGGGTGGTTCGATCCGTAGAGATCATAGAATTTACCCGTACGGACCTTTCCATCCTGAGCGATGGTATTCACCGAATACCCGGCGGAGACAACCCCGCTGACATTGAGCCCCCCCATTCCGCCGTACTCGAGGAGCAGGGGCTTGGGATTGTCGGTATCGCCGCCGTTGATAGTGATGTCGAAGGAGATGGAGTTCCCCTCGTCCTCAACGGTAATCGTGAGGGTTCCACCGGAGAATGTCGCGGTGACGTTGTCCGGTATGGGTTTCTCGCCGTAAATGTATTCCTGCGCCGCCGCGTTGATCTCCGCGCGCCGGCACTTCCAGTCTTCTTTCGATGTCACCGCGCCGCCGTCACCGAATTTGAAGGTGAACGGATCGGGCAACTTGGGGATGCTCTGCAGGCCGCTGATCGCCGGAAAATCCGGCTTCCCGCACGACGCAAAATAGTCCTCACCGTCTTCATCGGCGTCCGAATCGCTATCCCCGTCAGCGTCCCCGTCGGCGTCCCCGTCAGTGTCCCCGTCAGTGTCCCCGTCGGCGTCCCCGTCAGCGTCCCCGTCGGTGTCCGTATCGGTGTCCCCGTCGGTATCGGTATCGGTGTCGGTGTCCGCATCGGTATCGGTGTCCGTGTCCGCGTCGGTGTCCGCGTCCGTGTCGGCATCGCTGTCCGTGTCGGCGTCGCTGTCCGTGTCGGCGTCGCTGTCCGTGTCCGCGTCGCTGTCCGTGTCCGCGTCGCTGTCCGTGTCCGCGTCGCTGTCCGTGTCCGCGTCGCTGTCCGTGTCCGCGTCGCTGTCCGCATCCGCGTCGCTGTCCGTGTCCGCGTCGCTGTCCGTATCCGCGTCAGTGTCGGAGTCGGTGTCGGCATCGGCGGCGGCGGTATCGCCCGAATCCGGTGTTGTATCGCCCTCCGCATCCTGGCAGCCATACAACAGCGCTGTCCAGAATAGGAGATGCCATCCCAAATATTTGATTTTCATCTTTCCTCCTCGGGTAGTTCTCAAGGATGCAAGTGTTTTTCAGTAATTACTTGCGGGTAATACATAGAGTAGGAATTTTTATTTTATAGTGGTGAAAAATCATTCAAACAGCTCAGCTCATTGGAAATCATAGAGCGTCGGAGCACAGAAACCGGTGGGATTGGTTCTCCTCGGGATGCACAAATCACATGAAAACGATAGGTTACGAATCAGACCCCTGCGGGGGCTCATTTTCGGAAGGTTCCCTCGGATTCCCCCCTCAGTAGTTGTGAGCGAGGATCCCCTCGGCGAAATAATTCGCATATGGATGAACGGTGATATCGAAGACCGGCACGGTCTCTGCGTCTGTTTCGATGCGGACAATCCGGACCGGGAGGTTGTCTCGAATGCGCCTTCGAAGCAGCCGCTCTCCCCTGGTCAACCCGCCGGCTTCCACAAAAGCGTTCCGATTAACGGAGTAGAGCGGGTGATTGGGGGTCACCCGTAGGACCCCTCCGGAGGCGGTGGAGATGCGGAGGACCAGGGGCTCTCGTGAATCCAGAAGGCGATGGGCACCGCCGCCGTCACAGCGATGACGTCCTGTTTGTCGCAGAGACCCTGCAGGCCCGCAGACCGAATGACCTCGGGGCTTTTGTGGAGGGCCCGGATTCAGGGTTGCGCGCCAGCGTATATCTGGTGATAACCAGTCTATGGTTGAAGCGAAGATAGAAGTGCTCGACGGGGTTGTGGCGGATCAGATCGCCGCCGGGGAGGTGGTGGAGCGCCCGGCCTCCGTCGTGAAGGAGCTGGTGGAGAACAGCCTGGACGCCGGGGCCACCCGGGTCCAGCTCCACATCGACAAGGGGGGGACCCGCCTGATCCGCGTGCTGGACAACGGCCGGGGAATCCCCGAGGGACAGGCGGCGCTCGCCTTCGAGCGGCACGCCACGAGCAAGATGAAGCGGCTGGAGGACCTGGAGAGCGTCGCCACCTTCGGGTTCCGGGGCGAAGCCCTGCCCTCCATCGTCTCCGTGTCCCGGCTCACCCTCCGAACCCGGCAGGCCGAGGCGGTGGCGGGGACCATGGTGGTGTTCGAGGGGGGCCGGCACGTCGAGACGCGGGAAGTGGGGTGCCCGGTGGGGTGCGATATCGAGGTGAGGGATCTCTTCTTCAACACCCCGGCGAGGCTCAAGTTCCTCAAGAAGGAGAGCACCGAATCCAGCCACTGCGCCGAGGCCCTGGTACGGCTCGCGGCCCTCCGCCCCGATGTCTCCTTCACCATGTTCTCGGGCCAACGAAAGACGCGGGAGCTGCCGCGGGTGGAGGCCGTCGAGGAGCGGATCCAGAGCATGTTCGCCGGCGAGCGGATGGTCCGGGCGGACGGCGTCTCCAACGGCGTCGACGTGCTGGCGGTGCTCGGCGCCCCCGAGCGGGCCCGGGCCGGGGCCGGCTCCCTCTACACCTACGTCAACAACCGCTACATCCGGGACAAGATCCTGCTTAGGGCGGTGACCCAGGCCTTCGCGGGGATCCTGGAGCCCGGCCGCTATCCCGTGGGGCTCATCGCCCTGTCGGTCCCCGCCGGCGGCATCGACGTCAACGTCCACCCCCAGAAGACAGAGGTGCGGTTCGCGGACGCCCAGGCGGTCTACCGCGCGGTGGCGAGCGTGGTGGGCAGCATGGTGGAGCGGGCGGCCTGGTCCTTCGGATCCATGGAGCCGGAGGTGGCCGCCGACACCCCCGCGGCGCCGTATGAAGCGGCGCGAGAAGAGCCCTACCGGCCGGAGGGGCGGCTGGTGCCCCTGCCCATGGAGCCCCCGAGGCCGAGCGCGCCGATGGGCGAACGCCCTGCCCTCCCGGCGGACGAACCGAGGGCGGTCGCCCCCCCGCCGGACGCGCCGAGGCCCCTGTTCCACGTGCCCTCCGGCGGCGGCCGCAGACAGTTCTCGGACCTCCGGTTCCTCTCCCAGGCCAAGGGGCTCTTCCTGCTCCTCGAGGACGCGGACGATCTCGTCATCGTCGACCAGCACGCCGCCCACGAGCGGGTGACCTACGAACGGCTCCGCAAGGAGCTGGCCACGGGACGCATCGCCTCCCAACGGCTGCTCGTGACGAGCGCCGTGGATCTCGGCCCCCGGGACGCGGAGCGGGTGGCGGAGATGGAGGCGGAGCTCGCCCTCCTCGGTATGGAGGTCTCCCGATCCGGCCCGGATCGGGTGACGATCCACGCGGTGCCGGCGCTGCTCACCGGGGCATCGCCGGAGCGGTTGCTGGCCGATATGGTGCTGGCCGTGGAGCAGGGCCGGAAGGGCTCCAAGGGCGAATTCGAGGACAAGGTCATCGCCACCATGGCCTGCCACACCTCCATCCGGGCGGGGCGCTCGGTGGAGCGGCGGGAGATCGACACCCTCCTCGAGGCCATGGACAAGGTCGATTTCGCCGGCTACTGCCCCCACGGCAGGCCCGTGCTCACCCGCATCCCCTGGCGGGAGATCCGGCGCCGGCTCGGCCGGAGCTGACGGTGACTCCCCCGCTCGTCGTCATCGCCGGTCCCACCGCCACCGGCAAGACCGGCGTAGCCGTGACCCTCGCCGCCGCGCTGGACGCGGAGGTGGTGAGCGCCGACTCCATGCAGGTCTACCGGGGGTTCGATATCGGCACCGCCAAGCCCGCCGCCGAGGAGCTTCAGGGGGTGCCCCACCACCTCATCGACATCGCGGATCCGGAGGAGCCCTTCGACGCCGCGGCGTTCGTTCAGGCGGCGGACGCGGCCATCCAAGACATCGCGGCGCGGGACCGCCGGGTGCTGGTGGTGGGGGGCACCGGGCTCTATCTTCGGACCCTGCTCCACGGGCTCCAGAAGGGGCCGAGGCCGGACCCCCGGATCCGGCGGGAGATCGAGGAAGAGGCGGCCCGGGAGGGGTGGCCCGCCCTGCACGAACGCCTGTGCGCCCGGGATCCGGAGACGGCGGAGCGACTCCACCCCAACGACGGGGTTCGCATCCTGCGCGCCCTGGAGGTGATGGCCTCGAGCGGCATCCCCATCTCCGAATGGCAGAAGCGCCACCGGTTCGGGGAGCAGCGGTACGAGACCCTCTATCTGGGGCTGACCCGCCCCCGGGAGGAGTTGAACCGGCGGATCAACGAGAGGGTGGACGCGATGATGGCCGCCGGGTGGCTGGACGAGGTCCGGGGGCTCCTCGACCGGGGGCTCAATCCCGGGCTCAAGCCCCTCCAGGGGCTCGGCTACCGCCGGCTCGCGGCCCACCTTAGAGGGGAGCTCTCCCTCGAGGAGGCGGTGGAGAAGACCAAGACGGACACCCGCCGCTTCGCCAAGCGCCAGGTCACCTGGTTCAAGAAGGAGCCGGAGCTGCGGTGGATCCCGCCGGATCCCGCGGAGATCGCCCCTTTGGTGAGGGCCTTCTTGGGAGCAGGGTAGAAATCATGAGTGACGTTGTCCGCTATCGGAACAGCTTGACGTTGTCCGTTATCGGAACGGCTTGACGTTATCCGCAAAGCCTACGGCGCGATCCTTTGATTTCGAAATTGCAGGAAACGACACCGCGTGACATCCGGGCCGGTCCCACATATACTGCCGACCAGGAAACCGGCGCTTTGTCGAAAGGATGAGATGCAACCGTTCGTCCTCTTTTGCTTTCTGCTCTCCGGAATATCAAGCCTGACCCTCGAGGTGGTGTGGACCCGCGAGCTGGAGCACGTGTTCGGCGCTACCACCCTCGCCATCTCCACGGTGCTCACCTGCTTCATGGGGGGGCTCGCCCTGGGGTCTTATGTCTTCGGACGGATCGCCGATCGCATCAAGCACCCGCTGCTCACCTACGCGGTGGCGGAGGGGATCGTCGGGGGGGCCGCGCTCGTCATCCCCCTTATCATCGCGGGGTTCTACCCGGGGCTCAACCGGTGGATGGTGGCGAGCCTCTCCAACAACTTCTGGCTCCTCTCCACCGTCCGATTCGCCGCGGTGGCCCTGGTGCTCATCGTGCCCACCACCTGCATGGGGGCCACCCTGCCGCTCCTCTCCCGGCACTTCATGCACAGCGAGGCCCAGATGGGACGGGTGGGCTCCCGCATCGGCGCCCTCTACACCATCAACACCCTCGGCGCCGTGGGCGGGGTCTTCCTCTGCACCTTCGTCCTGCTCCCGGGGATCGGCCTCGCCGCCACCAACCGGACGGCCGCCGTCATCAACCTCACCCTCTGCCTCGCCATCTTCGTCTTCCGGAAGCGGCTTCTGCGCTCCGGGAGGGAGACACAGGAGGAGACCCCGGAGGCGGATCTGGAGGCCACCCTCGCTGCGGCGGAGGCGGAGCCCTTCGCCGCCACCCGCCTCCAGCGGGGGCTCGCCATGGCGGCCTTCTTCTTCACGGGGCTCGCCTCCATGAACCTCCAGGTGGTCTGGAACCGGGCCATGTCCATGATCATCGGCGCGTCAGTCTACTCGTTCTCGCTGGTGCTCATCGCCTTCCTCGTGGGGCTGGCAGCGGGGGCGGCGGTGTTCGCGCGGCTCCTCAAGCGGATCACCAACCCCGTGTGGGTGCTGGCCCTGGTGGAGCTCGGAGTGGCCGCGGCGGCCATGGCCAACTTCCTCTACATGGACGATCTCCCCCGGGTCTTCGCCACCCTCGTGACCAGCCACATCAGCGCCTACGAGGATCACGTGGGGCTCATCCAGTTCCTCATGTTCACCGTGGCGGCCCTGGCGGTGCTGCCGGCGACGTTCTTCATGGGGGCCACCTTCCCCCTCACCATCCGGATCATCTCCAGCGGCTTCGAGAAGATCGGCAAGGACGTGGGCAGCGTCTACGCCCTCAACACCCTGGGGGCCATCTGCGGCTCCTTCCTCTCCGCGTTCGTGTTCGTGCCCCTGCTCTCCCGGCACTTCGGCGGCGCGGGCATGCAGACCACCTTCTTCCTCTCCGTGGTGGTGTACGCGGCCCTCGGCCTGGCCCTCGTCCTCGTCGCCCGGCTCGAGTGGGCGAAGCGCGCCGCAGCGGCGGCCTTCGCGACGATCCTCACCGGGGCGTTCCTCCTCGGTGCCCCCGGCTGGGATCCGGCGGCCCTCACCATCGGCATCTTTCGCATCTCCCTCATGCGGGACGCCCTCGACGAGGAGGCGTGGGGGGATCCGGACATCAAGTACTATTACGACGGGGTCAGCACCACCGTCTCTATCGAGCTCTGGGGGCGGCACTTCGCCCTCAAGAACAACGGCAAGGTGGACGCCTCCAACGGCGACGACATGCCCACCCAGATCATGGTGGCCGCCTACCCGCTGCTGCTCCACCCCAAGGGGCCGGAGGGGCTGGACGTGGCCATCGTCGGCTTCGGGAGCGGCGTCACCGTGGGATCCGCCCTCGAGTTCCCGGTGAAGCACGTGGACGTGGTGGAGCTGGAGAACGCGGTGATGGAGGCCTCCCGGGTCTTCGGCAACACCGAGGGGGAGGCGAAGGATCCGGAGTTCAACGTCAACCACCTGCTCTACCGCAGGAAGGAGAGCCCGGAGTACGACTGGAACGATCCCGACACCTACGTCATCAATGACCGGCTCTCCATCTTCAACAACGACGGCCGCAACTTTCTGGCGTCGTCTCCCAAGCAGTACGACGTCATCGTGTCCGAGCCCTCCAACCCGTGGATCACCGGGGTCTCCAACATGTTCACCCGGGACAACTTCGCGTCCACGGTCAAGGCCCTGAAGCCCGACGGCGTCTTCTGCCAGTGGGTGCAGCTCTACGAGCTCTCCCCCGGGAACATCAAGACCATCTTCCGCACCTTCGCGAGCGTCTTCCCCTACACCGTGCTCTTCTCCGCGGAGGATCTGTCATCGGACACGATGATGCTCGGGTCCTTCGAGCCCATCGACCTCGATCTCTCCCGCATCGAGAAAGCCATGGAGAACCGGAGGGTCCGCGGGGAGCTGGAGCGGGCCTACATCTTCTCCCCCACCGACGTGCTCGGGCGGATCCTCCTCGTCGACAAGGACGAGCTGCTCCGATACACCAACGGCCCCGCGGGGGCGAAGAGCTCCGCGCTGCCGATCAACACGGACGACAACGCGGTCATCGAGTTCTCGGCCCCCCGGGACCTGATATCGTTCGCCAGCTTCGCCGGATACCTCGCCTCCATCTACACCGAGAAGTGGCAGTTCGCCCGGCTATCGAAGGCCGTCACCGGCTTCGGCGAGGGGGAGACCCGGGCCCGGAACCTCGCGAACCAGGTGGTCTCCCTCCTCGTCAACGGGCGGAAGGGGGAGGCCTCCCGGTTCCTGAAAGAGGCCCGGAAAATCGCCCCGGACCTCCCGGCGGTGGAGAAGGCGCTGCGGATGTCCCGGCTCCTCAGGGGGGACGAGGGGGCGCCCCTCCCGGTGATCGAGCCCCCGGCCCCCTCCGCGAGCATGACCGGGGGGCAGAGCAGGGAGCTCACCGCGAAGGTGGCGGACGTGATGAAATCCATCGACGCCAAGGCGTTCCGCGACGCCCTCGAAAGGTTCCACAAGATCCCCGACCACCTCTGGCGCCGGGGGGGGCCCCAGATGCTCCTCCTCAAGGGCTACCTCCACTACCTCAACGCCGATCCCGAGGACAGCGAGGAATGCGAGGAGGCCATCGAGATCCTGAGCCAGCTGGTCCGTGAGCACGAGCCCTACGTCGCCGCCCACCCGGAGAGCTACTTCTACCTCTCCTTGTGCCACGACAACGCCCTCCACTTCGACAAGGCCGTCAAGAACATCCGCGCCTTCGTCGAGCGGATGGAGCAGATCGAGGAGCGGGAGGCCCTCGCCCTGGCCCAGGCCAAGGCCAACCTGGAGGCCGCCCTCCAGGGGCTCGAGGGCACCATGCCCATCCCGTTGCCCCCGGACCCCGAGGGCGCCCCCACCACGGACGCCCAGGGGGAGTCGCCCAAGGGGTTCCGGGAGACGCCGTAAGATCGGCCGCGTCCCCTGGGCGTTCCGGTTCAGCGGCCGGCCGGCTCTCCGGTCTCGATCTCATCGAGGACCTCGGACGCCCGATACGACCGAATGAGCTGGACGAGCTCCTCGGCCATGATCCGATGGCGCGCCGCGGTGGGATGCCAGTCCTCACCGAAGGGCGGGGTCTGGGGGGCGTGCTCCAGCAGGAGAACGCGGTCGTCCCCGCTCCCCCGCCGCTTCCGGATCAGGCGGGAGAGGGTCCCGAGGATGCTGGAGCGGGCGAAGTACCCCGCGGGGTAGTCGTCCGAGACCATGGGGCCGACGGCCAGGATGATGAGGGCGTCGGGATGGTAGCGCCGAAGGGTCTCCAGGAAGAGGTCATATCCCCGCTCGTAGTCCGCGCGCAACGCCGCCAGCTCGCTCGGGGCGAGCCCCACCGAGAAATCGTTGGTGCCGAGGTTCACGACCACGATGTCGGGCGCGAACCGGTTGACGTCCCACCGGCCGGGATCGGGATCGTCCGGGAGGATCTCGAAGTACATCTCCGGCAGGGTCTTCCCTTCGAACCCGGCCCAGTTCCGGACGACGCCCCGGCCGGAGTAGGCTATCGGTACGTAGGCGGCGTCGAGCATCCGGGCCGCGACGGCGCCGTACGCGAGGGTGTTGTCCGAGCCCTTCGTGGAGTATGGGAAATAGGCCGGCGCAAAGGTGGAGACGCCGTTCCCGTACCCGCAGGTAATGGAGTCGCCGATGACCTCGATGACGGGGTGCTTGACCGGTGGGGGCGGATGGAGCGTCGCGCCGTCCGGTATCAGCAGCCCGAGGAACACCCCCTTTCCGCTGTTCCCGTTTCCCGCCGCGCTGCTCTCGGTGCGCTTGAACACCGTTATCTCGTGAACCCCCGGCCCCAGCCCCTCGGCCAGCGTGTACTGCTCCTGCTCCGGGCTCATCCGGAGCACGATCGTCTCCCCGCCGTCAATAATGATACTGTAATAATTGGGGTACTCCTCGATCCCGAAATCCCGAAGCCGCATCCCGATTCGCTCGCCCTCGAACCGGACCTTTATCTGGGCCCCGGGGTGAGCCATCCGGAGCGCCTCGGGGTCGGCGCAGTCGATGCGACCGAGGTACCGGATATACGGATGGGCGGGGGGGACTGCCACCATCCCCGAGGGATCCGGAGATCCCAAAGGCACCGGCCCGGTGAACCCGCAGGCATCCCCCGCCTTGTCGACATCCGGCGTCTCCGCAGCCCGCCCCTCGTCACGCACAAGGGACGTCTTATCGCAGGCGGGGCAGAGCCCGCCGGCGATCCCCGCGACGGCGATCAGTTTCAGGAGGTCGTTGAACACCCGCTGCGCCAGGCTCCTTTCACCGCCACCGTGGCAGCTCCGGAACGGAGATGTCAACCCTCCTCACGTTTTGCTTGACATGCCCCGCATCGACCTTGACACCTGGGGGTGTCGAACCGCCTCAGGATTATCGGGTTCATCGGAAAGAAAGCGCGGAGCGTGGGGGAAATCGTCGCCCACCTGAAGCTGTCCCAGCCCCTGATATCGCACCACCTGAAGGCCCTCCGGGAGAAGCAGATCCTGGTCACCTCCCGGAAGGGCGCCTTCGTATATTACAGCCTCAAGAACGAAAAGCTGCTGGATCTGCTCGGGGCCATGTCCGAGCTGGCCGCGGCGATCAGAGACGAAAAGCGGGACAGCCGCGGCAGGATGTTCTGTCGCCCGCCGTTCTGGAACAAAATGTAGTCGGCCCGAAGGGGGCGGATTGCCGGCAAGGTGATCCCGGAGGAGAGCGGCGTCGAGTTCATCGACCGGATGGAGCGGGCCGTGCTCACGGATCGCGGCATTCCGAGATAACCGAAAGAAAAAATGACGGCGCCCCGGAGGCTTGCCCCCCCTCGCCTCGCCGCGACAAAAGGATATTGACCATCCCCTACATGTGGCATAAAGTCTACAGTGTAGGCTTAAATCCTACCGAAATTGAAACGGAGGACCTTAATGGGAAAAAGCGACAAGAGAAAACAGAGCCTCTATTTCCCCGAGGAGATGCTGCAGGAGATTTCCAAGGAGGCGAACCGGCAGGACCGCTCGCTCTCCTGGATCGTTCAGAAGGCGTGGAAGATCGCCCGGGACGAGATCTGCAAATATCCCTCTGTCAATGACTCCTACGACGGCGAGGAGTAGCTCCCAACGACAATAATCGATTTCAATTGACGATTCGCGGATCGGGAGGGTCCGGAATGGACGGTTTTATAGGTCGTCCCCCTCCTGGAAGAACGCCTCCTCGGCCGACCGCTTCTTCTTGTGGAACCGTCGGGTGACGAAGTAGAGGAACCGGGCGAGCACTGCGGCCCAGATCAGATAGAGAAGCCAGGCCCACGCCAGGGCGAGGGATCCGAACGCCTCCTGCTTGATGATGTAGTGATCCGATCGGACCGGCGCGTCGATGCCGAGGGGCGCCACGAAGGTTCGCCGGGCGATCTCGTACCCGTTCAGGGCCTGGGCCCGTTCCCCCATATTATAGTCGATGACCGCGATGACGGTCAGGGCGAACACGAGGTAGGGGATGGCGAGCTTCCAGTTCATCCCCGACTCTTACCCCGTTTTCCCCTCCGGCGCGAGCCCTCGCGTCGCACTCTCGCGAAGATTCTCGGATTCGTCACCTCAAAGGCGAGCTCCCCGTCACCTCGAAGCCGAACTCCCCGTTCCTGAAGTCGACCCGGATCGCGCTCTGCTCGACGATGGCGCCGGCGATGATTCGCTCGGACAGGGGTTCCAGGAGGTGCCGCTGGAGCACTCGCTTCAGGGGCCGGGCGCCGAAGCCCGGATCGTATCCCAGCTCGGCGAGGCGGTTCTTGGCGGCGTCGGTCACGTCGAGGGCGAGGGACTTGGCGGCCAGCAGCCGCGCGACGCGACCGAGCTGGATGTCGACGATCCCCCGGATCGCCGCCCGGTCGAGCCGGTTGAAGATGAGCGACGAGTCGATGCGGTTCAGGAACTCGGGGCGGAAGGTCCGCGAGAGCGCTTCGGTGACGAGCCGATCGACGGTCTCTCGGTCGTCCTCCTCGAGAATATAGGTGGAGCCCACGTTGCTCGTCATGATGAGGATGGTGTTGCTGAAATCCACCGTCCGCCCCTGACCGTCCGTGAGCCGGCCGTCCTCCAGCACCTGGAGCAGGATGTTGAACACGTCGGGGTGAGCCTTCTCGACCTCGTCCAGCAGCACCACCGAGTACGGTCGGCGCCGCACCGCCTCGGTGAGCTGCCCCCCCTCGTCGTACCCGACGTAGCCGGGAGGGGCTCCCACGAGGCGGCTCACCGCGTGTTTCTCCATGTACTCGCTCATGTCGATGCGCACCATGTTGGACTCGTCGTCGAAGAGGAACTCCGCCAGGGTCCGGGCGAGCTCGGTCTTGCCCACGCCGGTGGGGCCGAGGAAGAGGAACGAGCCGATGGGGCGGCCCGGCTCCCGGAGCCCCGCCCGGGACATCCGGATCGCCCTGGCCACGCTGGAGACCGCCTCTTCCTGCCCCACCACCCGCGCTCGAATCCGATCCTCCATCTTCAGGAGCCGCTCGCTCTCCCCCTCGATCATCTTGGCGGTGGGCACCCCGGTCCACCGGGAGACCACCTCGGCGATATCCTCGTCGGTCACCTCCTCCCGGAGGAACGAGCCGGTCTCCCGGGAGGCATCGAGGGCCTGCCGGGTCTCCTCCAGTTTCCGGGTGAGCTCGGGGATTCGTCCGTAGCTGATCTCCGCCGCCCGCTGCAGCTCCCCCCGCCGCTGGGCCTGCTCGGCCTCGGTGCGCAGCTCGTCGATTTCGGTCTTGGCGGCCTTCAGGGCGAGCACCAGATCCCGCTGCTGCTGCCATGCGGCCCGCATGGCCGAGGTCCGCTCGGAGAGGTCGCCGATCTCCCGGCCCAAAGTCTCCAGGCGCTCCTTGGCGGCCCGGGTCTTCTCCATCTTCATGGCCTGCTGCTCGATCTGCAGCCGGGTCAGCTGCCGCTCCAGGTCGTCGATCTCGCTCGGCAGGCTCTCTATCTCCATCTTGAGCCGGCTCGCCGCCTCGTCCACCAGATCGATGGCCTTGTCCGGCAGGAACCGCTCGGTCACGTAGCGGTGGGAGAGCATCGCCGCGGCGGAGAGGGCCGCGTCCTGGATCCGGATGCCGTGGTGCACCTCGTACTTCTCCTTGATGCCCCGGAGGATGGCGATGGTGTCCTCCACCGTGGGCTCGCCGATGTAGACCTGCTGGAACCGGCGCTCCAAAGCCTTGTCCTTTTCGACGTGCTTGCGGTACTCGTCGAGAGTGGTGGCGCCGATACAGCGGAGCTCCCCCCGCGCCAGGGCGGGCTTGAGCATGTTGGCCGCGTCCTGGGCCCCCTGGGCGGCGCCGGCCCCCACGATGGTATGGAGCTCGTCGATGAAGAGGATGATCTCACCGTCCTTCGAAGTGATCTCCTTGAGGACCGCCTTGAGCCGCTCCTCGAACTCGCCGCGGAACTTGGCGCCGGCCACCAGGGCCCCCATGTCGAGGGCCAACATCCGCTTCTCCTTCAGGCTCTCGGGAACATCGCCGTCCACGATGCGCTGGGCGATCCCCTCGACGATGGCGGTCTTCCCCACGCCGGGCTCGCCGATGAGCACCGGGTTGTTCTTGGTCCGCCGGGAGAGCACCTGCATGGCCCGCCGGATCTCCTCGTCCCGGCCGATCACCGGGTCGAGCTTGCCCTTCCGGGCGTAGGCCGTGAGATCCTGGCAGTACTTTTCGAGGGCCTGGAACTTGCCTTCGGGATCCTGATCCGTCACCCGCTGGTTCCCGCGGACATCCAGCAGGGCGGCCCGCAGGGCGTCCCCGGTGACCCCGTGGGTCTCGAGCAGCTTGGAGGCGGCGCCCCCCTTTCCGTCCGCCATCGCCAGGAGGAAGTGCTCGGTGGAGATGTAGTCGTCCTTGAGGGCGTCCGCCTGGACATGGGCCGCGTCGATGAGCCCGGCCAGGTCCTTGCCCAGGTAGCCGTCGCCCCCCGAGACCTTGGGGAGCCTGTCGAGCGCCGCCGCCGCCGCCTGCTCCAACCGCTCCGGGGGGACCCCGATGCGGGAGAGCACGGGGCGGATGATCCCCGCGTCCTGTTTGAGGAGCGCCATCATCAGGTGGAGCGCCCCGATCTCCTGATGTCCCTTCTGTCGGGCCAGGCTCTCCGCGTCGCCGAGGGCCTGCCGTGATTTCACCGTGAGTTTGTCCAGTCGCATGGTTTCCCCTCCGTCGTTGCCTCCAATGTAGGGGCGACGGGCCCCGGGTCAAGCCCCGCCCGGGCGATACTCCAGGCGCTCCGTTTTCCAGGAAGCGTGAGCCCTCCTGTCCGCTTCGACTGGACGAGTCGGAAAATCCGGAAAATAGCAAATATCAATTATCCGGTTTTTTTATATACCCGCTTCTTCCCTTTGCGCCCTCATACATACGAGCACCATGCTTCGCTTTGTCTCGGGAGATCCGTTTCACAGTTAAAGAGTGGCGTGGTCAGCAATTGTAAAAGTAAGGAACACTGCTTTGTGATCTAATAAAGTATTGATGTCGAAATTGAAGGATTAGCCCACAGGAAGGAGGAACCATGTCTTACCATCGAAAGATAGACACCATCCCGCCGATGACGGCGCTCCTTGTGATTTTTACTCTCGCGCTCCTCGGATGCAGCGAGGATCAAAGAGGGGCCACCGGCGGGAACGGCGAGGACACGTCGGATCTGGATTCCACCCCGAACGGCTCCGACACAGACGCTGACACCGACACCGACACAGATACAGATACAGATACCGACAGCGACACCGATACCGACACCGACACGGACACCGATGCTGACACGGACACCGATGCTGACACGGACGCCGACTCGGATACGGACGCCGATGCCGACACCGATGCCGATTCGGACACCGACGCCGATACGGACGCCGACGCCGATACCGACGCCGACACCGATGTCGACACGGATGGCGACACCGACGCCGACACCGACGGCGACGCGGATACCGTTCCGGACGGTGACGGCTGCCGGACGGGAACCTGGCCGACCGCGGATCCCGCGGCGGCGGGCCCCTTCGAGGTCCTCGTCGAGCTGGACGTCGGCCCGGCCGCGGGGGTGGGGGAAGAGGGCGAGGATCAGCCCCACTTCACCCTCTTCCGCCCGGCGGACATGACCGAGAGCGGCATCTGCCATCCGATCATCACCTGGGGCAACGGCACCGGCTCCAGCCCGAGCATGTACGGCGTCTTCCTGGAACACCTGGCCTCCCACGGCTTCGTCGTCGTCGGCTCGGACAGCCCCAACGTGGCCCAGGGGGATCCACCGCCGATGATCGTGGGCATCGACTGGATGCTGGAGGAGAACGAGGATCCCGCCAGCGAGCTGTATCACCGCCTCGACACCACCAACATCGGCGCCACTGGACACTCCCAAGGCGCCATGGCCACGAGTCGCGCCTCCACGGACAGCCGGATTATCACTCAAATCCCCATCGAGGGGGCCATGGGGCAGCAGCAGATCCACGGTCCCGCCATGTTCTTCTGCGGCGGGCTCGACGACGTCGTAGGGTGCGACGGGGCCTCCCGCGCCCTCGACATGGCCACGGTGCCGGCGATGTACGCGGAGCACCTGGAGTCGGATCACGGCAGCTGGGGAACCTTCTGGGGCAACTCGGTCAGCCCCGTGGAGACCGCGTTCACCGCGTGGATGCGCGTCCACCTGATGGACGACGCCGAGCTCCGCCACTGGTTCTACGGGGCCGATTGCATCCTCTGCGAGGACAGCGGCTGGAGTATCATTCAAAAGGACATGGACGAGTAGCTCAAAGACAAAGAGCCCCCGCCTCGAAATGTTACACTCACCTTCAGACGTTCACCTCCAAAGGAGCCGAGCGGATTGCCGATTGAATCGAAAAAGCTGTGGACCCTCATCGGGCTCACCGTGCGGGGTCTCGTCCTGCTGTGGATCATCATCTATCTCCTCCCCGGACCGGCCGAGGCGCTCCTCGCGGACTACAGCGGGGATCTCGACACCCCGCTCCCGCCGCGGGCCCTCGGGCACTACGAGTATCTAAAGCGCCACTTCGAGGCCCCCTTCGAGGGGTACGGCGCGACCGACGTCTTCGTCGACGAGTTCGCGGTGGTGTTCCTCTCCCACGCGGCCATGGGCTTCTTGAACGCTGGGCTCTCCGACGGGGGCCGGCGAAGAGAGGTTTCCCGCCTGCTCGACGAGGTGGCTCGGCGGGCGCTCTCCCCCGGCGTCGCCCCGTACAAAAATGGGCCAAAGCGGGCGCGGAAGCTCGGGGATCACAACCTCTACCTGAGCCACCTGAGCCTCGTCCTCGGCGCCCGGCGCCTCATCTCCGGGGACGCCGCCCATGACGCCCTGCACCGTCGGATTTCCGAACACCTCGCGAATCGCAGCCTGGCCCACGGGACGGCCCACGCGCGCTCCTACCCCGGATCCCCCCGGTTCCCCGCGGATCAGGCGGTGGTCCTCGCGAGCCTCCACCTCTACGATCTTTGCCACGGCACCTCCCTCGCGACGCTCCCTGTCCGGCGATGGCAGGCGTATATGCGCGGGCACGCCACCCACAAGGAGACGGGGCTCCCCATCTCCTCCCTCTCACCGAGGTTCAGAAACGCCCGGCTGCCTCGGGGGTGCGCCCTCTCCTGGACCGCCCTCTACGCGGCGCAGTTCGACCCGGAGGGGGCGTTCGACCTCTACACCCGCTATCAGCGGCGCTTCTTCACCCATATCGCCGGCTGGGGCGGATTTCGGGAGTATCCCCCCGGGGTCGACGGCGGCATGGACGTGGACAGCGGCCCCATCGTGCTCGGCGTGGGGGTGGCCGCTACCGGCATCGGTCTCGGCCCGGCCCGGCTCTTCGGCGATCGCCGGACCTACACGGCGATACTGCGCACCGCGGCCTCCGTCGGGTTGCCCTCCCTCTCTTTGTCTGAGCGGCGCTACCTCCTCGCGCCGCTCCTCGGGGAGGCGATTCTGTTCCACGGGGTGACCGCCCGGAGATGGGAAGACGGCGCGCCCTGCCCCTCGGTGCCGGACCGGTCTCCGCCGTTCCCGCTGGGAGCGCTGATTCTGTTCCTGGTGGTGCTGGGGCTGGCGGCGCTTCCGGCGAGGAAGCTCGTCTTCATGGCGAAACAGGGGCTGGCTCAATCGCTCAGGGCGACCTGGGCCCGGAGGGCGTACCAGAAGAAATCGAACGAGAAATGACACGCCTCGCAGCGGCCGATGCCGCGGTCGGTATCCGCGCCGCCGTCCGGGACGCCGCCGTCCGGAACCCCGCCGTCCGGCCCATCCCCGGAGTCGGAGGGAACGCAGGGGGCGCAGGTCTCGTGGAGGGTCAGCGTCGAGTCATCAGCGTCGAGGACCGCCTCCCGCCAGAGGGCCTCGATGTTCCCCTCGAAATCGAGGGTGCCGTGGTAGAGCTCCGCATAGTACGTCCTGCCGTTTTCATTCGTGTACTCCCCCGGCCCCCGGTCGTAGGTCGTCTGGGGGATGGCGATGCGGAGCAGCCAGCTCGTCGTGAATCCGGTCCGCCCCTGGCCGAGGATGACGAGCTGTTGCTGAGCCCCCGAGGTCTCCGGCTCGTACCAGTAGAAATCGAAGCGATCCATCGGGAGGGGCTCATCTCCGAGCGAGAGCTCGAAGTCGAGATCCTCGGCGTCGGCCACGATGGCGTTGCCCACCGCCGAAACCGGCGCGACCACGTCCATCCGGAAGACGCCGGTCTTCACGCAGAGGCCCAGCGCCTCGTCCAGCACGAGGCAGGTGTCCCCGCACTTGCAGGGATCGCCGCCCGACTCATCGCACAACGGATAACAGTAACCCTCGATAAAACCGTTCTCCGTCGGGAACACCCAGTCGCTGCACGCCGCCCCCTCGCAACAGCTCGCGCCTTCGCACGCCGCCCCTTCACATGACACGTACTCGCACTCTCCCAGCGGCTCTCCGGTCCCGGTGTCGCGTCCGGCGGCCTTGCCGTCCGGCAATGAATCGTCCGCCCCGCAGTCGCCGCACGCGCCCCATCCTTCGCCGTTTGCGGCGCACACCTGCACGCCTTCGAATCCCTCGCAGGTACATGGCCGGTTCTGATTCGGGTAGCAGACTCTCGTGACATCGTTTTCCGTACAGCCGGCGATGACCATCCCCGCGACCAGGAGGCAGCGCAGTGAGCGATTATGGTGTGTCATTGATACTCCTCAGGAACCCAATCCTCCCTCCACGGTAAGCCGACGACCGACAAATTTCAAGACCGTCACCGGGGGCTCTTTTCTGGTGATTTTTTTGTTGACCGACCAGTCGGTCGGGGTTATCTTTCCTGTGAAATGACCGACCGGTCGGTCTGGAAAAGGAGAAGGCCGTGGCGCCCAAGATAGTTAATCGTGCAGAGAAGCGGCGGGAGCTGGCGTTGGCCTCCATCGAGGTGTTCGGGGCCAAGGGGTTCGAGCGGACGCGGATGGAGGACGTGGCCCGACAGGCTGGCGTGGGAAAGGGAACCCTCTACGAGTATTTCAAGAACAAGGAGGAGCTCATGGACGGCGCCTACCAGGTGCTCTTCATGGACATGACGGCGGCGCTGATACAGGAGCGGACTCCAGATGAATCCCCCACGGCGATCCTCGTGGGCACCCTTCGCCGCACCATGGCCGCCATGCGGGAGGTGGGCTTCGCCTATCGGTTCTTCCTGGAGTACATGCTGCACAAGAGCCGCACCGGTGACACGTTCGACCTCGGAGAGTTCCTGAATCAGTACCGGCAATGGCTGGCGGACCTCATCCAGGCCGGCATCGACGCCGGAGAGTTCCGCGAGGAGGTGCCGCCCTACGCGACCGCCGCGGCCATCGCCGCCTGGGTGGATGGGGCCGGGTTCCATTGGTACACCATGCCCGATACTTTAAGCATCGAGGAGATGGGGGAGCAGTTCCTCGCCGCGATCCTCGACGGCATCAGACAACCCAAAACGAAAGGAGAGGAGCCATGAGGGAGGGTATCTTCGACTGCCTCGCCGGTCTCGTGTCCAAGCGGCCCTGGGTCATCGTCATCGTCTCGCTGGTGGTGACGGTCATCGCCGGGGGGCTCTCCGAGGGGCTCCGGATGGAGACCCGGGTCATGGATCTGCTGCCCAAGGACGAGCCCGCCGCTCAGGAGTTCGACGACATCGTGCGCCAGTACGCATCCGCGTCGCAGATCATGGTGGGCATCGAGGGCAAGGACAAGCGGCAGATGATCGCCTTCGCCGAGGCCCTGGGGAAGCGGGCCAAGGAGGCGACGTACACCGACAAGAAGAGCGGAGAAAAAAGGCCCTATGTCAAGCGGATCACCGTGCGGTCCGACGTGGGCTTCATCGCGGAGCACGGCCTCATGCTCGCCAAGGAACGGGACCTCGAGAACATCGAGGAGATCTTCCAGGACCTGGACATGGCATCACTGCTCACCGCCTACAACGACTTCTTCGAGCGGGAGTACATCGAGGATCAGGGGAGCGTCACCGAACGGGAGAAGGAGGACCGGGCCATCGACAGCCTGAAGAGCCTCCTCACGTGGCTCGAGGGCCTGGAGGAGGTAGACAAGGGGGCGGCCGCCCTCGACGCCCGGGCCGAGGAGGTGAGCGACCTGCTCTCCGTGGGCAACCCCTACTTCTTCTCCGAGGACGACCAGATGCTCCTCGTGCTCATCATGCCGAACGTCGCCATCAATGATCTCGACGAGACCATGGAGGGGATCCAGGGGCTCCGGGACGTTTCAGAGGATATTCAAAAGGACTTCCGGACTCTCCGGGTGCGCATGACCGGCATGCCGGTGCTCATGCTCGAGGAGACCGAGGTGGTGCTGAACGACATGGGGGTGAGCTCGATCGTATCCCTGCTGCTGGTGCTCGCCCTGTTCATCATCGCTTTCCGCATGTGGACCGCCCCCCTGCTGGCGGTGATCAACCTCGTCGTCGGCATCGTCTGGGCCGCCGGCTTCGTGGCCCTCACCGTGGGCCGCCTCAACCTCCTGACGTTCATGTTCGCGGTCATCCTCATCGGCCTCGGCATCGACTTCGCCATCCACCTGAACGCGGCCTTCTCCACGGCGCGGAGCCGGGGTAGAGATCTTCGGGATTCACTGAAGGAGATGTACACCACCGCCGGCCCCGGAGTGATCACCGGCGCCCTCACCACCGCCGCGGCGTTCTTCGCCCTCTCCTTCACCGGCCTCGACGCCCTCGTCGAGCTCGGCGTGGTGCTGGGCTCGGGCATCCTCCTCACCCTCGTTGCCTCCCTGATCCTGCTCCCGGCCCTGTACGCCATCCACTTCAGGACCGCCGCGTGGATCCGGAAGGGCAGACCAGCGGTCGCGAAGCCGGTGCGGTTGGCCTTCCCGTTCCTGGGCGCCCTCGGCGGGGGCATCCAGCGGCACCCGTGGCCCGTCCTGCTCGGCTTCCTGGCGATCTCCGCGGGGCTCGGATACATGGCAAGGCGAGCGTCGTTCGAGCCGGACATGCTGGAGATGGAGCCGCCGGACATGAAGTCGGTGCTGCTCCACCGGGAGATCCTGAAGAAGTACGAGCTCCACCCGGACTACGCGATGGTCACCACCGACAACATCGAGGAGACCCGCCGGATCATCAAGAAGCTGAAGAAGAACCGGCTGGTGGGGCAGGCCGAGGGCATCAGCGAGTTCGTGCCGTCCGCAAGAGAGCAGAAGCGGCGGGCGCGGGTCGTCAAGCGCATCAGAGGGCGGATGGACGAGATCCTCTCCCCCAGGGTGACGGTGGGGCTGCCGGGGGGGGCCGGGATCATGGAGCCCCCGTGGTACGAGGTCAAGGAGACCGCCTCCGCGGCGGAGGGCGCCCGGCTGCTCGAGGAGCTCGGCCGGTTCCAGAAGAACGTGCAGGAGGTGGGACAGCTCGCGTTCGCCTCGATGAAGCTGCGGCTCCAGCGCACCTGCGACCGCCTCACCGGTGGCCAGGACGAGGCCTTCTCCCAGATCCTCGGGCTCCGGGATCGGCTGAAGCGCTCGAGCAACCTGGGCCTGCGAATCGCCAGGTACGAGCGGGCCTACGTGCCGCGCCTGGCCGAGAAGCTGCGGAGGATGGCGAATCCCGCGCCCATCACCATGAAGAGCCTGCCGGACAATATCCGGGATCGATACATGAGCGCCGAGGGCAAGAACCTGGTGACCATCTACTCATCCGTGGATCTCTGGCAGGAGGGCAAGACCGAGCTGTTCCTGAAGGCGACACGGAAGGCCGCCGACCGGGTCACCGGAACGGCGGTGATCGTCGACCGGTTGATCGTCCTCATCGGCGAGAAGGGGCTCATGGCCACGCTCCTCGCCCTCGGCGCCATCTTCGTCATCCTGATCATCGACTTCCGCCGGATCGGCTTCGCCGTGCTCGGCACGCTGCCCCTGCTCGCCGGGTTCGCGTGGATGGTGGGGCTGTTCGTGCTCCTCGGGAAGAAGTTCGACGTGACCAACGTCTGCGCCCTGCCGCTCATCCTCGGCATCGGCATCGACGACGCGGTCCACGTGCTCCACGCGATAAAAAGGAAGGGGAAGGACGCGATCCCGGAGGTGATGCGGCATACGGGCCGCGCGCTGCTCCTCACCTCCCTCACCACGGGCATCGCGTTCGGCGCCATCGGGCTCTCCGCCCACCGGGGGATGGCGGGGATGGGCATCCTGCTGGTGCTGGGGGTGGTGAGCTGCTTCATCGCCTCGGTGACGCTGCTCCCGGCGCTCATCAGAATCTTCGGCAGAGACAAGAAGTCCAATGAGGGACCTATGGACAAGGAGGTCGAAAATGAGAAACAGTAGAATGGCAATCATGGCGGGTGCGATCGCTGCGCTCCTCGGCGTCCCGGGGGTCGCGGGGGCGCAGACCGCGGCGGAGATCCTGAAGAAGGTCGACGCGGTGGGATACACGAAATCGAGCAAGATGACCGTCAGCCAGAAGGTGATCACCCCCGGGGGGGATGAGCGGACCTTCGGCATGACCGTCTACAACAAGAACGGCCAGGAGAAGGGGCTCACCGAGTACACGTCGCCGAAGCAGGTGGCGGGGATGAAGATCCTCTCCCTTCAAGACGGGGATGAGATCTGGACCTACTTCCCGAGCAGCAACCGCACCCGGCAGCTCGCCTCGTCGGCGCGCAACCGGCGGGTCCAGGGCTCCGACTTCACCTACGACGACATGGCCACCGGGAAGATGTCCAAGCAGTGGACCGGGAAGCTGCTGGGAGAGGAGAAGACCGCCGGAAAAACCTGCCACAAGCTGGCCCTCACCCCCACAAAGAGCGGCCCGAAGTCGTACTCGAAGATCACCCTGTGGGTGGAGAAGTCCACGGGCACCCCGGTCCGCATCGACTACTACGACCTGGACGGCGAATACATCAAGCGCCTCGACATCGGAAAATACAAGAAGGTCTCCGGCGTGCTCGTCCCCTGCGCCTACAAGATGACCAACCAGGAGGACGGGGGCAAGACGCTGATGAAGGTGGACGAGGAGAGCATCCGGATCAACCTCGCGCTCGACGACGCCCTCTTCACCTCGGCGGGCCTCAGCCAGTAGCGATGGTCCGGGAATCCACAACAGGCCGGCGGCAGCACAACGCCCCCTCTTACTCCCTTTCCCCCAACGTCCTTTCCGTCCTTTGGGTCCTTTCCGCCCTTTGTCCATACGTCCTCTTCCTCCCCCGATCCGCCCGCGCCGACGACAACGCCGATCCCTTCGCCGACGACGACTGGGACGATTTCGAGGAGGCGGCGGCGCCCGAAGCAGAGAAAAACGGGGACGAGCCGGGCGACGGGCGGGCCTTCCGGATCCACGGCAAGTTCGAGAACCAGCTCACGGGGATGTGGCTCTGGCGGTACGGCGGGGGCAACGAGGTGTCGGTGAACGACTCCGCGAGGCTCCGGGTGGACCTGGACGCCGACCTCCCCGGCGGGCTCGCCCTGCGCTCCGACGCGGTGGCCAAGATCTACGCCGGCGACACCACCATCCATATGAGGCACCTGCTCCCGGATCGGACCCTCGACGCGCTGATCGAGCGGGATCCGCGGTGGGCCATGGCCCTCGAGGAGACGTATAATTACGAAAACGAGTACTATATCGACAACGCCTACTTGAAGGTTCCCATCAAGGCGTTCACCCTCTTCGCGGGCAAGCAGCCCCTGGAACACGGGGTGGGCTACGTGTGGAACCCCACGGACGTCTTCACCCGGAAGGACCTCTTCGACCCCACCTATGAGAAGCCCGGGGTCATCGCCCTCCGGGGCATCCTGGCCCTCGGGGACCGGATCTCCCTCGATCTGATAGGGGTCCCGAGCGGCGACTTCACCGAGTGGACCGGCGGCGGCAAGGCCACGGCGCGGCTCGGTCCGCTCAGCCTCAGCGGGTCGTCCTTTGTCACGGATATCCGGAGGACCGACCTCGAGGGATCGATGGACGACATGATGGCGGCGACCCTCGCGGGGACTGATCCCGAGGCGGCGGTGCACCGGACCGTCTCCCGGCGGGTGCTGGTGGGGGGGGACGCCGTGCTGGACGTGGAGGGGGTCCGCCTCTGGACCGAGGGGGCGTACAACTTCGTGGAGGACAAGCCGGGGGGCGCACGGGACTGGTTCGAGATCGTGGGGGGCGCCGAGTATTTCTTCGCCACCGAGACCCATGTGATGGCCGAGTACCTGCACTACGGCCTCGGCCCGCGACAGACCGCGGGGGTCTACGCCTTCAACGACTGGATGGGACTCCTCGAAAACGACCTCAAGATGCTCGGCCGCGACTTCCTGTTCGAGTCCGTGGACCAGCCGGTGTTCGACTTCTGGACCATCGGGCTGTCGTCCTTCCAGTCCCTCAGCGACGCCTCCGCGGCGGTCATGGGGGACGTCCGGTGGCAGTTCGCCGAGGACGCGGAGCTGTGGCTCCTCCTCTCCTACGCCGTGGGGGAGAAAGCCGACTTCCTATCCTCCGGACGGGGCCAGGCCTGGCTCCGGCTCACCGCCTACTTCTAGTTGCTTGCAGGGCGCTTGCCGCGGTATAGGAGGGGATGCCACGAACGAACTATAAGAAAGCGAGTCGGGCCTTCATACTGTCGCTGTGGCTCCTCGCCGTCACGGGGCTCTCGCTCGGCCTCCGGGGGTGCGCCCTCGCGGCCCACGGGGCGCGTCCCGGTGATGCCGATCGAGGCGGGATTCCCCTGCAGGCCGACGCCGGCACTCCGGAGGCGCTGAATCCCCATTCGGCCTCTTATTGACCGCCCCTTCAATTTTTTACAGAAATCTCCCCCAAATTGATGTACTTTACTTGATAGCTGATTTTGTATTGGAGATTTATCAATGATTGCAACAAAAAAGAGTATCGAACAGGCCCGCGAGGGCCGCTGCAACGGATTGCTGTCCAAGGTGGGCAAGACTCCGATGGTGGAGCTCCAGCGGGTCCGGCCCGCGAAGGGCGCCCGGATCCTCTGTAAGCTCGAGGGATCGAATCCCGGCGGCTCCATCAAGGATCGTCCGGCCCTCTGGATGATCGAGGAGGCCGAGAAGGCCGGAACCCTCGACAAGAGCCGCACGATTCTGGAGCCCACCTCCGGCAACACCGGGATCGGCCTCGCCATGGTGGGGGCCTGCAAGGGGTACCGGGTCAAGCTGACCCTGCCGGAGTGCGTGAGCGTGGAGCGGCGCCAGACCCTGCTCGCCTTCGGGGCGGAGCTGGTGCTCACCCCCCACGACGAGAAGACCGACGGCGCCATCCGCAAGGCCCACCGGATCCTCGAGGAGACCCCGGAGCGGTATTTCATGCCCAACCAGTTCGCCAACCCGGCCAACTGGCGCTCCCACTACGAGTCCACCGCGGAGGAGATTCTGGAGCAGACCGGCGGGGAGATCGCGGCCTTCGTGGCCGGCCTCGGCACCTCCGGGACCCTCATGGGCATCTCGAAGCGGCTCAAGGAGCACAACGAGAACATCAAAATCGTGGCCGCCGAGCCCATCGCCGGACACGCCATCCAGGGGCTGAAGAGCCTCGAGGAGGCCATCGTCCCGGAGATCTACGACGCGAGCCGGATCGACCACACCCTCATCGTGGAGAACCGGGCCGCCTACTCCACCACCCCACGGCTCGCGGTAGAGGAGGGGCTCTTCTGCGGGATGAGCAGCGGCGCCGCGGTCTGGGCGGCCATCCAGATCGCCGCGGACCTGCCCGCCTCGGACACGGTGGTGACCGTGCTGCCGGACCGGGGGGATCGCTACCTCTCCACCAACCTCTTCCGATCCGTCTGCGCGGAGTGCCCGCCGTAGTCGTTATTCATAAGGCGTGAAGGGACAGCCCCTTTTGTGTTTCATTTTGTAGTTATATTGAATTTTACCCAGAACGTAATAGAGAACTTCTCCCTGAAAACACCCTATTTAACCTAAAAAATCATCCCGCTTAGAATAACCGGCGACAGCATACTGTAGTATAAAAAGTGGTAAATTTGGGCACTTAAAATATGGTCTTCAATTTCCAATATGTGATAAAAGCAATTCCAGAGCAGCGGGAGCCACTCAAATATGAGGATTGTCGAGACGCCCGAAGAGGTGTACTCATGGCTGAAGTTAAACCTTATCAAGAAAGGTAGGAGGAAAGAAAATGAACTTTTTTGTGAAACTATTGTTGACGGCAGGTTTGGTTATGGTCTTCGCGGGTTGCGGTGAGGAAGACGCCGATCCCACGGGTTCGGACGGCGGAGACGACACCAGCGCGGACGGCGGGACCGGGGACACCGGCACCGGCAACGGCGGCGACATCACGCCCTGCACCAACTGCGTGGCCGCGGATGCCAACGGCTGGATCGACGGCACCACCAACCCGTGGGGGATCCAGGGCTCCTGGTTCACCTACTCCGACGCGGATACCGCCGCGGCTGGCCTGACCCCCTCGGACATCACAGCGCACGTCTCCCCCACCGGTGGATACTGCGCCTCCGGTACCGCAAAGGCCGCGGATCCTCCGAATTGGACCGTTTGGGGTGCTGGCGTCGGCTTCAACCTGTGCATCGACAACGACGACGTCGAGCACACCGTCGAGTCCTGCCCCACGGATTTGAACAGCATTATCGGCATCCGTGTCACCATCACCGGCACCATCGGCGACTTCCGGGTGACCATGGCTGAGGCGGATCGTGACGAAGGCGTCTACATCACAGCCGACGAGGCCGACAACGGCACCCCCGTAGACTACCTGTTCGAGAACGCCACCGTCGAGTACCGGCCCTCCGATCCCCCTCTCGATAAGAGCCTCCTGAGGGCCATCCAGTTCCAGGTCTCCTCGAGTCAGTCCGCGGATACCCCGTTCGACTTCTGCATCGACAACGTCGAGATGATCACCCAGTAGCTCTCTCTTCCGACCCTCCCCATACGTCATTCCATCAACGCTTCCCCATCGGGAGGTCCAATACTGCAAATGGAACCACCGATCTCGGGTGGGGCTAAAGCGGCCTTTCTCAATCTGAATTCGGCTCCCGGAAGCGCCGATTGATCTCGTCGATGTTGCGTCGGGCCGTCTTGCTCGTCGCGTGGGCCCGGACGATGCACCGGGGGGGGACCGACTGGACCAGGACGACGCCGTTTTGGGCCTGGTAGATCCCCTGCCCCGCCTCCCGGATTCGCTCCGGAGAGACTTCGAGGAGGACCGGGGTGTTGTGCCGCTTCCCCACCAGGCTGTCTCTCGAGGGGGCGAGGTGCACGTGGGTCCGCTTCACGGGGAGGAGTCCGTCTTGGGCGATCCCCTCGATCGCCGCCAGGGTGGTGCCGTGCCACAGGGGGGCGTCATCCGGGTAGACCTCCCACGACGCCTCGAGGGCCTCCAGAGTGACGGGCATGGCCTCTGAGTGACCCTGGCAGGCGCGGACGCGGGTCTCCTCGAGCTGCAGCCGCTGCTTGTTGTTGTGCGCCACGACGTATCGGAGCTCCTCCATCGAGAGGCGCAGGGCGTCGAGCACCTGCCGCACCGGAACCCACCCGGCGGGATCCACGCTGAGCCCCTCGTCGGCCGCACCGTGCCGGAGGAGCCAGGAGAGCTGCTTGCTCTTTTTCGTGAGCGACTGGTCAGAATCCATGTTCTACCTCCGACAAGGGTTCATCATCGCTAGAACCGGCCCGTCAGCGCAAGCCCCCCAGGCGCGGGGAGGAGGGCGAGCTTGACAGCGGGTTTGGTATCCTTCCGGTGGAGAACCCACAGGGAGGCGCCGAAGGAGGCGGTGATGATTGCGGAGGCGAACAGCGCGGTGGCGGCGACCTGGAATTGCCGAGACTGGACGATTTGCCGGTCGGAGTACCAGATGATATCGTTTCGCTCGGCCGATCGGATCCGCCGGATCGAGGCCACCTGAAACCCGATCCCCGCGGCCAGGCACGCGCCGCCCGCCGCCACGCTCCCGATACCGAGCAGGCGCAGGGTGGATCTGCGCTTTTCGGTCTGTTTCAGGGCGGCCGCGTACGCGGCGGTCCGACGTTCGACCTCGGCCTCGGCGGACGGGACCTCCGCCGTTCGCACCTCGGACTCCCGGGCCTGGCGCTTTCGACGGTTTTCTATCGCTGTGAGGCGAAGACGGCACTTACCGGCGAACTCCCCCTCGGGGTTCTCCTCCAGATACTTCGCGAAGACCTCATAGGCCAGCTCGTCGTTTCCGGAGACGAGGGCCGCCTGCCCCATATTGTACAGCGTGCTCGGGTGCTCCACGAACCGGTAGGAGCAGGCGTAAGCGCCCACGGCCTCGCCGAACCGACCCATCTCGACATACCCCGCGGCCTCGCCGAACCACTGGCGGGCGATCTCGGTGTGGTTTGACTTGTCGTCCGTTCGTTCGGGGCACGCATCGTCGGGCTCGAAGGCGGCCCCGGCGCGGGGGGCGAGGATAGTCAGTATCAGAATGCAGAGGTTGATACATGTAATCGTTTTCATCAATGAGTGAATCGGCGGCGGGGAGATTAAACTAAGTAGGGCTTTCCATAATAAGGTGACCGTATCGGGCCTTGCCGTCGCCAATCCATGGTGGCCCTTTTGGGACTCCCCGGCCCTCTTTAAAGAGCCTCACCCCCGGCCCCTCTCGCTATGGGGTTGCCCCTCTCTTTTAAGGGCCTCACCCCCGGCCCCTCTCGCTATGGGGTTGCCCCTCTCTTTAAAAGGCCTCACCCCCGGCCCCTCTCGCTATGGGGTTGCCCCTCTCTTTAAAGGGCCTCACCCCCGGCCCCTCTCCGGCAGGCGGAGAGGGGGGGTAAGAGGAAGAATAAGAGGCACCTCTCCACTGAACCTTTGCTTGTAAAGCCGTGCTTCCTCCGTCCCCCGTTGTCCGATCGCCATCCGGGGGAGGGCCGGGGGTAAGGGTGTCCCGGAGCTGAAAACGTATTCCACATGTTTCCACTCAACGGAAACGATTTGAAAGGATTGGAACCGTCGGCTATCTTACTCTTCAATTGAAGCGCATTTAAAAGGAGTATCGATGACAGTAGATATCAAGGTGCCCAATCTCGGGGAGTCCATTAACGAGGTGGAGGTGGGGGAGTGGCTGGTGTCTGTCGGGGAGGGGGTCCGGGTGGACGACCCGGTGGTGGCCATTGAGTCTGAAAAGGCCGCCGTGGAGGTGCCCGCGCCGGCGGCGGGGGTGCTGACCGAGATCCTGAAACAACCGGGGGAGACCGCGGGAATCGACGAGGTGATCGGGCGCATCGATACTTCGAAAACGGTCGAGGAAAAAGACGAAACCGCCGGCGGCACCGAACCGGCGGCGGCGGACGCGGCGGTGGCTCCCCCCCCCGAGGCCAGAGTGATGCCCGCGGCTCGTCGGCTGCTGGCGGAAAAGGGGATTCCGGCGACGGCAGTGGCGGGGACCGGACCGGGGGGGCGGGTGCTCAAGGAGGACGTCCAGCGGGTCCCGTCGCCCCCGGAGACCCCGCCCGTGCCCGAGAGCCCGCCCGCTCTGGAGCTCCCCCCCCGCGCGCCCGGGGATCGCTCCGAGGATCGGGTCCGGATGAGCCGGCTCCGCCGGACCATCGCCCGACGGCTCCTGGAAGCCAGCCAGGGCATGGCCATCCTCACCACCTTCAACGAGGTAGACATGCTCGAGGTAAAGCAGCTCCGAGGCCGCCTCGGAGAGGCGTTCCTCGCGAAGCACGGGGTCAAGCTCGGGTTCATGGCCTTCTTCGTCAAGGCGGTGGTGAAGGCCCTCGCGGCTGTCCCGACGGTTAACGCCCGCATCGAGGGGGACGACATCGTCACCAGCCGGTTCGCCGACATCGGGGTGGCCATCGGCGGGGGCAAGGGGCTGGTGGTGCCGGTGCTCCGGAACGCCGAGACCATGGGCTTCGAGGACATCGAGCGACAGATCGCCGACTTCGGCCGCCGCGCCAAGGAGAACGCCCTCACCCTGGAGGAGCTGGAGGGGGGCACCTTCACCATCAGCAACGGCGGCGTCTACGGCTCCATGATGTCCACCCCCATCGTCAACCCCCCCCAGAGCGGCATCCTGGGGCTCCACGCCATCAAGGATCGCCCGGTGGTGGTGGACGGCGAGATCGCGATCCGCCCGATGATGTACATCGCCCTCTCTTACGATCACCGGGTCATCGACGGCCGGGAGGCCGTGAGCTTCCTGAAGGACGTGAAAGAACGCATCGAGAACCCTGTAGAGCTCATGCTGGAGTTGTAGACCATGACAGATCAAACCTTCGATATGGCGATCATCGGCGCCGGTCCCGGTGGATATGTGGCGGCCATCCGCGCGGCCCAGCTCGGGCTGAACGTGGCGGTCATCGAAAAGGCCCCCGCCCTGGGCGGCACCTGCCTCAACGTGGGGTGCATCCCGAGCAAGGCCCTCCTGGAGTCGTCCGAGAGGTACGCGGAGTGCACGGCGGATCTGGAGAAGCACGGCATCGATGTCGACGGCGTCTCCCTCGACCTCTCCCGGATGATGGCCCGCAAGGATCAGATCGTATCCCAGCTCACCAAGGGGGTAGCCTTCCTCTTCAAGAAGAACAAGGTGACCCACCTTCCGGGGCCGGCTCGCTTCCTGGACGCGGAGACCGTGGAGGTCCAAGGGGAGAAGCGCACCATCCTCTCCGCCGGGAAGTTCCTCATCGCCACGGGCAGCGTTCCGGCCTCCCTCCCGGGCATCGCCCTCGACGGGGAGCGCATCGTCACCAGCACCGAGGCCCTCGCCTTCGACGCCGTGCCGAAGCGGCTGGTGGTCATCGGCGCCGGCGTCATCGGTCTGGAGCTCGGCTCGGTGTGGAACCGCCTGGGCGCCGAGGTCACCGTGCTCGAGTACATGCCCCAGGTGCTCCCCGGCGCGGACGAGGAGATCGCCAAGACCGCGCTTCGGCTCTTCAAACGCCAGGGGTTGAAGATTATGCTCAAGACCGAAGTCAAGGGGGCCGCGGTGGACAATGACGTCTGCCGGGTCTACCTGGAGGGGAAGGAGCCCCTGGAGGCCGACCGGGTGCTGGTGGCGGTGGGCCGGAAGCCGAACACCGCCGACCTAGGCCTGGACGCCGCCGGGGTCGCCGTCTCCGAGGGCGGGTTCATCCGGGTCGACGACGACTGGCGGACGAGCCGCCCGAACATCTTCGCCGTCGGCGACGTCATCGGCGGCGCCATGCTCGCCCACAAGGCCTCGGAGGAGGGGATCGCCTGTGTGGAGCGCATCGTCACCGGTACGGGCCGCGTGAGCTACGACACCATCCCCGCCATCGTCTACACCGACCCGGAGGTGGCCTGGGTGGGGCAGACCGAGACCGCGCTCGTCTCCATGGGCGTCCCTTACAAGAAGGGGACCTTCAACTTCAAGGGCAACGGACGCGCCCTCGCCCTGGCCAAGGCGGACGGCCTCGTCAAGGTCCTGGCCCACGCCGAGACCGATCGGGTCCTCGGCATCCACATCGTCGGCCCCCGGGCCGGGGATCTTTTGGCGGAGGCCACCGTGGCCATGGAGTACGCCGCCAGCAGCGAGGACATTGCCCGGGCCTTCCACGCCCACCCGACCCTGTCGGAGGCCCTCCGGGAGGCCGCCCTCGCGGTGGACGGTCGGGCCCTCCACGCCTGACGATTCAGGCCGGATCGCCGCCGCGGAAAACGATTTCAACCAGTCTCGAACGCTGCTAAGATGGTGGCCTTCGATACCTTTCACGAGAAGAGGGCCATGATGGACGAATATGACAACGATCCCAATCCCTACGCCGTCGACCCCGGAGCCGCGGTCGTCTACGGCGCCGGGGACAAGACCGAAGCCGCCGAGACCCCGGCCGGTTACCGCCCGTGGAGCCGGGGCCGGGTGTGGACCCTCTTCTTCCTGGGGATACACGCCGCGGGGTGCATGACCTTCTTCTTCCACCCGTTCTTCGCGCTGTTCGGGTTCGGCTTCGGGCTGCCGGCGGTCATCCTCGCGAGCAAGGAGATAAAGGAGTTCCCCGAGGCCCGGGAGGCCGGGCCGGTGAAGTGGGGGCGCCGCACCGGGCTCATCGGCCTCATCGGCGGTCCCATCGCCTTCGTCCTGTTCGGCGTCATCCTCCTCGTGGCGTTCAGTCGGTAGACTCGCCGAATGTCAGATTCAACGCCGCCAGAGAGCCGCCGCTCACACCGCCTCGCGCTCCTTTTTTGTGTGATGTTTTTTCGATGCACCGGCGGCCAGGTTCCCGTCTGCAAGACAGGCGCCGTGGCCCCGACGGCGTCGCGTAGCGCTCCGGCCGTGAAGGCCGCCCCGGAGGACAACAGAGAGGTCGCGACCTCGGATGCGACCAAGGCCGCGGGCAAGCCCCCGCCGCCCCGGGCGTCCTATGAGGAGATCCGGGCGCTGTTCAGAAGCGCCTACGAGCGCTTCGGCGGAGAGCCCGATGCCGAACGACAGGCCTTCGCGGCCGCGGCGGCGGGCCTCGGCGCCTCCCTCCCGGTCATCCGAAACGGCCCGGTGGGGTACTGGGGGGACCGCAACACCGCCCTCTCCGATGATGGCGGGCGGCTTCTCCTCACCGCCTTCGACAGCGGCCTGGTCGCGGACACGACGAGCGGTGACCCCCTCGGGTTCTTCATCCGGGAGTCCCTGAACGACGCCGCGATGACCTCGGACGGGAGGTTCGTCGTTCACGCGGATACGGGCGGCCTGTTCATCCGCCGCCTCCCCTCCATGAAGGTGGTCGCGCGGATCGAAACCCGCGAGGACGCCCCGTTCGCCCTGCTCGACAGGAGGCGCCTCGTCACCTCTCGGGTACCGGCCGACGCGCTGGATCCCGAGGAGCTCATCGTCGTCGATATCGCGACCGGCAGGGTGACGCGGGTCCTCGACCTGAAGTCGCGGCCGGCCATCGGGCCCAAGGAGCGGTTCACCGTCCTCCCCCGGGCCTGGGACGCGGATTTTCGGGGCAACTTCGGGGGCTCGCCCCCCACGGAGGGCCCCCAGGTGAAATCCCTCGCGGTGCTCCCGGATGTGGTCGCCGCGGTCTGGGAGGACGGCGCGGTCACGCTGCACCGGGTCTCCAACCGGCGGCTCCTCGGATCGTTTCATCCGTCATTCACCGCCGACTACCGTCATCGCGTGGTGCTCCACCCGAAACCCCCGAGGGCCGCCGTGGCCACCGCCCTTCCCCCGGAGGGCGAACCGGATTACGAGGGCACCGTGCTCCTCATCGATCTGAAGAAGAACCGCGTCATCGAGGCGCTGCACCGTTGCGATTTCGTCGCGGACCTGGCGTTCTCCGGGGACGGCCGGGTGCTGGCGGTGGGGGATCTGCTCGAGGCGTGCTTCCATGACGGGCGGACCGGACGGCTCCGCTCGGTCTCGCAGAAGGTGCGGGAGGCGTTCGAGTTCGAGGACGACCTGATGAACGTCATCTTGACCCCCGTCTCCCCCACCCACTGGTTGCTCAGCACGGCGGACGGCGCCACGGTGACGGCGAGGTGGCGGGACGGGAAGGTGCGATGGCTGGGCTACGGACGGGAGCTGGTCGATGACGGGGTCCTCTACTTCGCGCGGGATGACGGGGAGGACGCCGCGCTCCTGACGGTGACGGGGGACCAGATCGTCGAACGCCCCCTCCGGGAGGCGGAGCGAAACGGCCTCCCGACGCATCTCTGGCCGGAGGCGATGAACACGAAGGCGGCCGCGATGCAGCGCGTCATCGACCGGGTGGCCGCGTGCGACATAGAGGGGTACTTCATCCCTGATAAATACTGTGTCGATGCCCCGCCAAAGACACCACCGCAGGCGGTCGACGAAGGTGCGCGGGGCCTATAACTCCTGGCGAAGCTGGAAAAAGAACGTGCGGGGCGCGATGGGGTCGTCCACGCCGTAAGACAGCTGGGACCAGGGGTCGCTGCGGGCGCGCTCGCTAGCTGCATGAAATTGCGCGATTTCTCGACGAAGGCCAAACTGTTCGGTGCTCTAGGTCCGGTCCGCGTTGTAGGACGCGATATTCGGGTTCGGCGACGAGTCGGGCAGCTCCAGGCCGGAGCGATCCTCCTTGAACGACCGCACCGACATCATGAGCTCGGGGTCCTTCCATCGCGCGCCCATGGCCGCGTCGATGTCAAGCCCCATTTCCGAGTTGGAGGCGAATCTGCACGCCTATTTACGAGTCCCCGGATTCGCGATAAAAGGGGTCGCATGAGCAACGAGACAAAGAGCGAAATACTGTGGTTGTTGAGGGGGGAACGAACGCTCCCCGGATGGGGGCCCCTCGAGCAGGACGCCCGGTCCGGCGAGGTCGCCGTGGTCATCTTCGATCGGGGCGCCGGCTGGGCGCTGGTCCGCTCCGACGAGCCCGTGGACCGGTACGAGGGGATGATCCCGGAAGCCCCCCGGGACGGTCTCTACGTCAGCGAGCAAGGCTACCCCATCTACGTCGTCGGCGGTCGTGAAGTGCGGACCGCCAGGGAGGTCGTCTCGGCCGTCGGTGAGTCCGCAGAGAAGCTCTTGGCGGAGATCGGTGACGCCGATACCGTGCTCCAGCGCCTCGGCTACGCCTACTAAATTTCAATCGCTCTTAAAACGGCGGGATGGGATTCCCTCCTCTGCGAGTTTCCCTAAACAACCGCCATTCCCCGTCGTGAAATGAATAGTCTACTTTTTTGATGGTATTTATTGTCAGCCGGCGATGTTTCAGGTATCAGAGCACTTAATTACTGGCAAATTGTGCGCCGGGCTGAGGTACTCATGACCATTCACGACAAGACAGATATATCAATTTCCGAGAGGGGCCCCATCGCCGACGACCTGACCGAGCTCATCGGCCGCACGCCGCTGCTTCGGCTGGGGCGGTTCGCGGCGGAGCTCCCGGGGGAGCTGCTGGCCAAGCTGGAGGGGTTCAACCCCGGCAGCAGCGTCAAGGACCGCATCGGGTTCGCGATGCTCGACCAGGCGGAGCGAGACGGACTGCTCCAGCCGGGGGGGGTGGTGGTGGAGCCGACCTCGGGCAACACCGGGATCGCCCTCGCGTGGGTGGCGGCGGTACGGGGGTACCGGCTGATCCTCACCATGCCGGAGAGCATGAGCATCGAGCGGCGGAAGCTGTTGGCGGCCCTCGGGGCGGAGATCGTGCTCACCCCGGGGTACGAGGGGATGCAGGGGGCCATCGCCCAGGCCGAGCGGCTCGCGCGGGAGATCCCGGGGGCGTTCATGCCCCAGCAGTTCGCCAACCCGGCCAACCCGGCGATCCATCGAAAGACGACGGCACGGGAGATCCTGCGGGATACCGGGGGCGAGCTGGACTGGTTCGTGGCCGGCGTGGGCACCGGCGGCACCATCACCGGTGTCGGCTCGGTCCTCAAGGAGGCGCTGCCGAACGTCCGCGTCATCGCGGTGGAGCCGGAGGCCTCTCCGGTGCTCTCGAAGGGGCACGGGGGGCCCCACATGATTCAGGGCATCGGCGCGGGGTTCGTGCCGGAGATCTATGACCGCGACATCGTGGATGAAGTGATGACCGTGACCAACGATCAGGCCATCGAAACCTCCCGCGCCCTGGCCCGCCGGGAGGGACTGGTGGTGGGCATCTCCGCGGGCGCCGCCGCCTTCGTGGGCCGTCAGCTCGCGGCGCGGAGCGAGGCCGAAGGAAAACGCATCGTGGTGGTGCTGCCGGATACCGGTGAGCGGTATCTCAGCACGCCCCTGTTCGACGAGCACTGAGGAGAAGTACTGTGCAAAGACCGCTGGATTTCCGCCGCGTGAGCGACGGCGAGCATATCAAGACCGGGGGATTCCTACTCGACTTCGACGAGATCGCCCGCGCCGGGAAGATGTCGAAGGAAGAGGGCTTCATCGCCAAGTGGTACGGCATCTACGATCAGCGCCAGGCGGGCAACTTCATGGCGCGCATCGTGCTCCCGGGGGGGGTGTTCACCACCGCCCAGGCCCGGGCCATGGCGGATATCGCCGAGCGGTACGCCATGGGGCGCATCTCGTTCACCACCCGTCAGGCGGCCCAGCTCCACTGGATCAAGCTGAAGATGCTGCCGGAGATGCTGCGGGACCTCGAGGACGCCGGGCTCTCCACCTTCCACGGGTGCGGGGACGTCACCCGGAACGTCACCGCCTGCCCCTGGGCCGAGACCTGCCCCCACCGGCGGCTGAACGTCCTCCCGGAGGCCGTGACCACGGCCCGGGCGCTGACGGACATGCGGGACCTGGACGATCTGCCCCGGAAGTTCAAGGTAAGTTTCAACGGCTGCGGCGCCGACTGCGGCCTGCCCTACATGAACGACGTCGGGTTGATCGCCACCACGGTCGACATCGACGGTGTCCAACAACGCGGCTACCGGGTGGTGTTCGGCGGCGGCCACGGGTGGCAGGCGTTCGTGGCCAAGCCCCTGTTCGGGTTCGTCCCCGAGGCGAAGGTCACCGCCGTGTGTCGCGCCGTCGCGCTGTTGTTCAGGGACTACGGGGATCGCTGGAACCGCTCCACGGCCCGGCTCAAGTACGTGGTCTACCGCCTCGGCATCACCCGGTGCCGCGAGATCGTCGAGGGGTTCCTGCGGCAGGACGGTGTCGACATGGAAGATATTCTCGTCGACCCGCTGCCCGATACCGGTGAGGCGCCGCCGGTGAGGCCCCTCACCGCCGACCGTCCGGTGGACTCGGCGGGGGCGTCGATTCAGCGCATTCGCATTCGAAACGGGGAGCTCGGGTTTCACGCCCTCCGCCGCCTGGCGGAGCTCTCCGAGATGTACGGCGACCAGTTCCTCCGGTCCAACATCCGCCAGAACCTGGAGATTCACGGGGTCCGGCCGGACGATGTGGCCCCCCTGCGGGGGGAGATCGAGACGCTCGGGCTGGGCACCGACCGGTTCCACGGGCTCTCGGATATCGTCTCCTGCGTGGGGACCACCTACTGCCCCCTGGCGGTCTCCCGCACCCACGACATGGTGGATCTCCTCGCCTTCGTGGACGACTCGGCCTACGACGGGATACGGGACCGGGTGTGCATCAACATCACCGGCTGCCCCAACGCCTGCTCCCCTTACAAGGTGGCGGACATCGGCCTTCGGGGCGCCCGGATCCGGGAGATGGAGGGCTCGGTGGAGGGGTACGACATCGCCGTGGGGGGCAGCCAATACCACCACGGCCGATCCATCGGATGCTTCAAGAACGGGGACGCCGCGCGGGTGGTGAGGGCGCTGCTCGACACCTTCAAGGCACTGGTGCGGGGGGAGGAGTCCTTCGCGGACACCGCCCGCCGGGTCGGCCTCCATCCGTTCAAGGCGGCGGTGGACGCCCTGGCCATCCACTATGAGACCGCCCCCCGCGCCTCGGGCCTACTGTGG